>NZ_JBIBUW010000001.1:0-1002853 GCF_043079785.1 Streptomyces sp. NPDC015139
CACCGCCACAACCGCGGTTCCCGCGGCGGCCGGCCCACCGGCTTCGACCGGGAGCGCTACAAGAAACGCAACACCGTCGAACGAGCCATCAACCGCCTGAAAGGCTTCCGCGCCGTCGCCACACGCTACGAGAAACGGGCCTACACCTACCTCGGCACTGTCACCCTTGCCGCACTCATCATCTGGCTCCGCACATGATCCGAGAAACAGCGCCTAGAGGGTGTCCGGCACGGCTCCGGTCGGTCTCTCGGCCCCGGCCGGTGCCGGGAGTGAGGCCGGCGCGACCGCCCGGACCCGGAACGTGCCGCCCGGCAGGGCGCCGGAGGTGAGGTTGCCGCCGATCTCCCGCAGTCGCAAGGCCAGGTTCTCCAGACCGTTGCCGCCGTGCTCCGAGGGCACGCGACCGCCCGGAGAGGAGCCGTCGTTGACCACCGACAGCACGATCGCCCCCGGCTCCGCCACCACCCGGATCGTGCAGTGGGCGGCCTTGCTGTGCCGCAGCACGTTGGTGACCGCCTCCCGCACCACGGCCGCCAGCACGTTCTCCACCCGCCGGTCGAGATCCCGCACCGACACCTCCACCTCGACGGTCACGTCCGCGGCGTTCAGGACCGACTCGGCGGAGGTGACCTCCTGGGCGAGCGACATGTTGCGGAAGCCGCTGGCGACCCGGCGCACATCCGCGAGCGACTGGCGGGAGATGGTCAGGATGTCGTCGACCTCCTGCACCGCCCGCTCGGGGTGCAGGGGTATGAGCCGGTGCACCAGCTCGCTCTTGAGGGTGATCGCCGACAGGCTGAAGCCGAGCAGGTCGTGCAGGTCCCGGGCGAACCGCAGCCGCTCCCTGACCACCGCGAGGCGCGCCAACTCCCCGTGCGCGTCGTGCACTTCCTGGATGACCTCGGCCAGGTGCGTCAGGCCGTACACGATGAGGCCCGTCAGCAGCGTCGACTGGCACAGGTAGATCGCGTCGACGATGCTGCGGCCGTCCAGCAGCGGGGGCAGGAACATGCTGAGCCCGACGGCCGCGTACAGGCACCACGCGGGCCGGGGCGGCAGCAGGAGCAGCAGCGACCCGGAGAGGAAGCCGCCGAGCGCGCCCCACTGGGCGTGGTAGACGAGGATCGGCAGATAGGTGAGCAGCATCTGCGCGCCCAGCGTCAGGAACCGCTCGCGTCCGGGGCGCCGTCCGGCCCCCGGCGCCGAGTGCCGCAGCTGGATGAGGAAGACGGCGACGAGCGCCAGGATCGCACCGACGTCCGCGGCCGGCGACAGACCGGTGCTGATGACGTTCAGCGCGGTGATGAAGAGGTAACTGAGCAGTGCCACCCGCAGGATGACCCGGGCCAGACGGGGCCCGGGGAGAGCCTGGTTGATGCGCGTGTCCGTGTCTCCGGCGCCGGCCGGAGGCTGGACGAGACCTGCACGCGGCTCACGAGGTGCACTGGCCTTCACGGACTCCTCTTTCGCAGCAAGGGGCGGAGTTCGTTTCGGATCGTATGGGACCTACGTGAAGACCGTGTGTGACTTGTATTGATAGCTGGAGATTTAGACGAACATGGGTACCGGGTTGAGCTGTTCGTACCGTCTTCGCTCCCGCAGCCGCCCCAGCGTCACGGGTACGTCGTAGAGCCGGCCCGGGGCCAGTCTGGCCCAGAAGTGCCTCATCCCGGGCACGATCACCTTGACCACCGGCAGTTCCAGATCGGGGCGCGTCTGGTCGAGGACGAGCAGTTCCATGCCGCGGTCCCGGACCAGTTCACCGATGGCGGTCACGTCGTCCAGCAGATCCGGGCGCGGAGCGGCCGGCCACGACCGCGGACCGCGTGCGGCGACGGACGGGTCCGGCAGCAGGTAGGGCTGGTTGGCGGTCGTCGCGGTACGCCACCAGTGGACCGCATCGGGATCGTCGATGCCGTAGCCCGGGGCGTCCGGCCGCCGTGGCGTCACCGCGGGCAGCATCTGCCCCATCTCGGTCAGCGCCCGGCGCAGGGCCACCCGCGGATCGAAGTGGGCACCGAAGCCGAAGATCACGTCCTCGGCCGGCCGGCCGGTCCGCCGGGACACCGCCGCCAGGACCGGGACGCCGAAGTCCGAGGTCAGGTCGAGCACCCACAGCTCCCGGCCCAGCCGCAGGCACCCCTCGCGGATCCGGTCGGTCTCGGGGGCGGCGAACGCGTCCAGGTCCACGCCGGGCTGACGGGTGCGGTTGTACCACCACAGGGCCACCGCGTCCCGCTCCACCAGCTCCAGAAAACCCTGCACCAGGGCGTCCTCCGGGCTGCTGCCCGCCGCGTTGCCGTTGGAATCGGCGTGCAGCCCGTCCGCGGACCCGCCGCCGTCGGAGAAGTAGAGCATCGAGGTCGGCAGCAGCCGGTGCCGCCCGGCGGTCAGCGACCACACCGGCGTCCAGTCGGTGGGCCGGCCCTCGTCGAACGGCCGCGGCACGTGCTGGAAGTGCGAGCCGCGGGCGTTCCAGAGGTCGCGGTCCCGCAACTGCCGCTCGTGGTACAGCTGGCAGGCGTTCGGGTGCACGGCGTCCGCGCCGAGCGCCCGGTAGGTGTCCTGTACGACGGGCTCGTCGCCCTGCCGGGTGCCGCTGTACCGTTCCACCGCCTCGCCCAGCGCGCTGACCCGGGCCTCCGTGGCGTCCAGGCCCTTGCCGCCGCTCAACGCCCGCAGCCCGGCGCGCAGTCCGGCCACGCTGTGCGGGTTGAAGGCGAGGTTGTGCCCGGACAGAAAGGTGTCGACGAAGTCGGGCGTGCGCGGGGCACGGCGGATCTCCTTGACGATCCCGGTCACCGGGCCGACGAGATGGCCGTACCGGTCCAGCATCTCCCCGGGCGACGCGGACCGGTGGCTGTTGCCGTGGTGCGCGGCCTTCGGCCGGGACACCGGCACGAACGGTGCACGGACCCGCTTCGCCACCGCCTGCGGATCACCGCACACCGGGCACTGGGGGCGCCGGCGCACCGGATGGCAGGCCGCCCGCAGCAGCATGGTGTCCAGGGTGTGCACGAGGTCCTGCGACGGATACCGCATCCCGGCCAGCCACTTGGCCGCCTCCAGCACCGCCATGTGCACACCGAGGGCCCGGCCCGCCGCGACCGACGCGGCCGGCCGCTCCGGCGGCCCGGTCAGCCCGAGAGCGCGCTGCACCGGCCACTCGGAGCGGCGGTGCCCGCGCAGCCGGTGGGCGAGGCAGGTCCAGCACGGGCCGTGGCCCGGCCGGAAGAAGGGCCCGATCCACGGGTCGACACCGCAGACCTTGGCGAGCAGCCACGGCGTTCCGCTCGCCCGGTGCCGGGCGTCCACCTCCGCCAGTTCCGGCGACAGGTAGTCGTCGCACAGGACGAGGGAGAGGGCGCCGGACGAGCCGGGGGCCGCCACGGCGACCCCCGACTCCCTGCACGCCGCCAGGACCGGCGCCGCGTCGACCGTCGGGAGCACCTCCAGTAAGACCGCCGCGCCCGCCAGTTCGGCCGTGGCCCGGCAGCCGTCAAGGCCCATCAGGTCCCAGTAGGCCTCGGCCATCGGGTCGGCCTGCCGGACGGGACCGCGGTCGTCGGCCTCCGCCGGGCGGAAGCCGAGCAGACCCGAGCGCGCCAGCTCGCCGAGGGAGGAGCCGGCCTCCTCCGCGGTCAGCGCCGAGGACGCCTCCCGCAGCACCGAGCGCACGCTCCGCGTCCCGTCGAGCAGCGGCGCGAGCACCTCGGCGTGCGGGCCGCGCAGCGCGGTGACCCCGCGGCGGGACACCAGGTAGGTGGCTTCACCGGGAACCACGACCGGGCTCAGATGGCGCTTGAAGCCCACCAGAACGCTTTCGTCCGGGAGCGTCGTCCCGGCCTCGTGCCCCCCGGCGTCGGTCATGCCCCGAACTGCCCGCTCGCCTCGGCGGCCGGGAACGCGATGATGCAGATGCTGAACAGCACGGCGTCGTTCTGGCCGAGGGAGTCGAGATCCTCGATCACCAGGGAACGGGCGGACTGAGCCGTGTCGTCGGTGCGACGGTGGACGCCGGACGGAACTGCGTTGACCATGGGACAACCTTTCCCCGTTGGGATTCCGCTGACTTAGGGTGTTTCGAACGACTGTCCTTGTGGCGAAGATTCTGGCGAGGGCGGCGACCTCACAGACAGTGCTGCCGTCATCTGTCGAGGGTGAACTTTTCACGCCAACGGGCCCCGGCCCAAGGGCCGTTTTAGCTCCGTCCGGGAACATCGAGGGCCCTGCCCGCCCAGGTCGAGAGGAACCCCCCGGATGATCCGCCTCCTGGCGCACTACGCCGCCCGCGCCGTGGGCCAGGCGTACCGCTGTCTGGTCGCGTACGGCCAGATGTGGCTGTACCTCCCGGCCGAGCCGCCCCACCCGACACCGCCCCACCTGCTGGAACGCCTCCGCCCCGACATACCCCTCACTCCGGCCGAACGGGCCCTGGACGAGCAGCTGCGGGACCTCGACTTCCGGAGCCGATGAGCTGACCGGACGGCCCAGTTCCGGCCAATCGTGCCGCGCCCGTTCACACCGGTGGCCTCGCGGGTCGCCGCGCAAGCGGCACTTCAGGGCCCGCTCCTACGGTCGCGCCGCAGCCGCGCCCGGCCCGGGCGCCGGCGGTCACCGGAAGGGGTGCCATGGAGACATCGGTACGGCTGCGGCAGGCCCGCCTCGCACTGCTGGCGGTGTTCCTCGTCCACGGCGCGGTCTTCGCCCTGCTGGTCACCCGCATCCCGGCCGTCCAGGACCGCTACGGCCTCAGCGACACCGCCCTCCCGCTCTTCCTCGCCGCCGTGCCGGTCCTGGCCGGCGCGGGCAGCGTCACCGCCGCACGGCTGGTACGCCGGGTGCCCGCCCCCACCGTGGTCCGCGTGCTCCAGCCGGCGGTCTGCCTGCTGCCCGCGGGCATCGGCGCGGGCGACACCTGGTGGCAACTCGCGCTCTGCCTGGCCGTCTTCGGCCTGCTGGTGGGCGCGCTGGAGGCGAGCGTCAACATGAGCGGGGTGGCGGTGCAGCGCCGCTACGGCCGCAGCGTCATGCTGGGCTTCCACGGCGCGATGAGCCTGGGCGGCATCCTCGGCGCCCTGCTGGCCGGCGCCGGCGCCCGCTGGCACCTGTCCCTGTTCGCCCTCTTCGCGGGCGCCGCCGTACCGCTGCTGGCGATCGCGGCGACGGCCGGCCCCCGGCTCACGGCTGTCGCCGACGGACCGGCGGACAGGGCCGGTGACGGCGGCGGGGCGGCCCGCCCCGCCGCCGTCCCGTGGCGGCCGCTGCTGCCGCTCTGCCTGATCATGGGCGCGGCCTTCGTCGCCGACTCCACCTCCAGCAACTGGAGCGCCAAGTTCCTCGAGGACACGCTGCACAGCTCCGAGGCGATGGCCACGGTCCCGTACGCCCTCTACATGGCCACCACCCTGCTGGGCCGCGGACTCGGCGACCGCTGGGTGCGGCGCTGGGGCGCGACCGCCGTGGTGCGCGCCGGCGCCCTGCTCAGCACCGTCGGCTTCGCCGCGGTCGCCGCCGCACCGGGGCCCTGGGCCGCCGTCGCGGGCTTCGCCGTGCTCGGCGCGGGGCTCTCGGTGATCGTCCCCCAGGTGTTCACGGCCGCCGCGCAGCGCCTGCCGGGCGCGGCGGACACCGCCGTGGCCCGCATCAACCTCTTCAACTACGTCGGGTTCCTGGTCGGTCCGCCCCTGGTCGGCGCGGTCGGCGCGACCGTCTCCTACCGCGCCGCCATGTGCGTACCGCTGCTGCTGACCCTGGGCGTCCTCCTCGCCGCCCGGTCGCTGACCCCGGCACCCCACGCCGTACCGGCCGGGGCCGCGCCCCGGCCGGAAACGGCGACAGCGGGCACGGCGTGACGGCGCCGGGACCGCACCGTTCGCGCCCGCTTCGGGAACGGCACGCGCCAACTGCCTTTTTAGCCGTGCCAAAGCACCACCCCCGACGCTTTCCGCAGGACACGAGCCCGTTCACGGGTGAGCCCGCCGACGAGGGGAGGACCATGCGCCGGGAGAGCGTCCACGCGGTGCGGACGGCATCCAGGGCCCCGGGCAGGCCTCCGCCCCGGCTCGGAGCCGGCGCCCCCCGGCGGCGCCGCACGACGGCCACGGCGACCGCGGCACGGCGTCCGTGCCCCGGACCGGCGGCCGGCCCCCGGCACCGGCCGGAGACACCGGCCGTGCCGTGCCGGGGGACCTCCGCCCACCGGGCCGGACGATTCCGGCCGCCGAACCGCAGGATGCGCAGAAACCGGAGATGCAGCCATGACCGCGACCGCACTCGGATCCGCCCCCGCCACCGCCCTGATAGACGACGCCGTCGGCACTCCGGCCGCCCCCCGGGTGGCCAACGCGGCCGAGGTCTTCCTCACGGCCGCCGTCGACCGGAGCCCCGGCGCACCGGCCGTGCGCGACCGCGAGGGCGCCTGGACCTACGCACAGCTCGACGCCGCCGCCGACTCCTTCGCCCGCGTCCTGGACGGCCACGGCATCCGGCCCGGCGACCGGGTGCTGGCCCGCGTCGACAGCGCCCGCGAGTTCACCGCCCTGCTGTACGGGACCTGGCGCCGCGGCGCCGTCCTGGTGCCGATCAACCCCGGCATGAAGGCGTTCCACCTCAAGGCCGTGCTCGCCGACTCCGAACCCTCCCTGATCGTCGTGGACGCGGCGGAGCGCACCGGCACCGAGGGCCTGACCTGGCCCGCCGGCACACCGGTCGCCGTCGCCGCGGAGCTCGACCTGTCCGGACCCGCCGACCCGGCCGCCCGCACCGAACGGGAGGTCCCCGCCGACCGGCTCGCCCTGCTCATCTACACCTCGGGCAGCACCTCCGCGCCCAAGGCGGTGGCCTGTCCGCACGGCCCCGTCGCGTTCGCCGCCCGCGCCATCGAGGCCCGGCTCGGCTACCGCCCGGACGACGTCGTGCTCACCGCCGTCCCGCTCTCCTTCGACTACGGCCTCTACCAGATCCTGCTCTGCGCCCTCGCCGGCGCCGAGCTGCTGCTGTCCGGCCCCGCCGACCACGCCCGCGTCCTGGGCTTCGCCCGCGACCACGGCGCCACGGTCGTACCGCTGGTCCCCTCCCTCGGCGAACTCCTGGTCCGCCTCGCCTCCCGCGACACCCGGCCCACCCGTATCCGCATGTTCACCAACACCGGCGCCGCGCTCAACGCCCCGCTCATCGCCTCGCTCCGGGAGACCTTCCGCGGCGCCGCCGTGGTGCCCATGTACGGCACCACCGAGTGCAAGCGGATCACCATCCTGGAGCCCGACGGCGACCTGACCCGCCCCGGCTCGGTCGGGCCCGCGCTGCCCGGCACCGAGGTGCTCGTCGTCGACGACGAGGGACGGCCCCTGGCACCGGGGGAGACCGGCGAGATCGTGGTCCGCGGCCCGCACGTGATGGCCGGCTACTGGCGGGCCCCGGAACCGACCGCGCTGCGCTTCCGGCGCCCCGCGGACGGCGGCCCGGTCACCCTGCACACCGGCGACTACGGACGGCTCGACGACGACGGCCACGTCTACTTCCAGGGCCGCCGCGACGACCTGTTCAAGCGCCGGGGCTCGCGCATGAGCTCCGTCGAGATCGAGTCCGCCGTACTGGACATCGACGACGTGCGCGAGGCGGCGCTGCTGGTCCCGGAGGAGGACCGCGACATGGTCCTGTTCGTCGTCGGCGAGACGCCCGCACTCACCGGCGAGCAGGTGCTGGCCCGGCTCGGCGACCGCCTGGAGGCCGCCAAGGTCCCGGACGTCTGCCACGTGCTGCCCGCGCTTCCGCTCACCCCCAACGGCAAGACCGACCGCAAGGAACTGCGCCGCCGCCTCGTGGAGGGCACCGATGAGCACTGACAGGGACGTGGCCGGGCGGACCGGTCCCGCCGCCCCGGCCGTCCGCCGCCTCGCCGAGCGGTACGGCAGCCCGCTCTACGTCTACGACCTGGACCGGGTACGGACCGCGCTGGCGGACCTGCGCGCCGCCCTGCCGCAGCCGAGCCGCGTCTACTACTCCCTCAAGGCCAACCCGCACCCGGCCCTCGTGGCCGAACTCCGCCGGGGCGGCGCCCGCGCCGAGGTCACCTCGCGCGGCGAACTCGCCGCGGCGCTCCAGGCCGGCCACCCCGCCGCCGAGCTGATGTACTCCGGCCCCGGCAAGGTGCGCGCCGAACTGGACGAGGCGATCACCGCGGGGATGCGCACCTTCTCCGCCGAGTCCTTCGGCGACCTGGAGCGGATCGGCGCCGCCGCGCACGCGCAGGGCGTCACGGCCGACTGCGTCCTGCGGATCAACGCCGCCGGCGCGCCCGGCCAGGCGGGGCTGCGGATGACCGGCGCCCCCTCGCAGTTCGGCTTCGACCTCGACGACCTGACCGAGCACCGGGCCCGGCTGCTCGCCGAGGGCGCCCGGATCGTCGGGATGCACTTCTTCCCGCTGACCAACGCCCGGGACGAGGACGGCCTGTGCGCCGAACTCGCGCAGAGCGTGCGCACCGCGGCCCGCCTGCGCACCGAACTCGGCATCCCGCTGCACCTCCTGGACCTGGGCGGAGGATTCGCCGCGCCCTACGCCACACCCGGCGAGCGCCCCGTCTACCGCGGTCTGCGGGCGGCACTGACGGCCGTGCTGGACGAGCACCTGCCCGGCTGGCGGGACGGCGAGCCGGTGGTCGCCTTCGAGTCCGGCCGCTACCTGGTCGGCGACAGCGGGCAGTTGGTGGCCACCGTCACCGACGTGAAGCACAGCCGGGGCAGCGCGTACGCGGTGCTCGACTCCGGCATCAACCACCTGGGCGGGCTGTCCGGCCTGGGCCGGCTGCTCCCGCTGTCCGCCCGGCCGCTCGACCCGGCGGACCCCGGCGACGACCACCCGGAGACCCGGGGCCTGCCGGACGAAGCCCCCGCGGACGGCGCCCGTCCGGCCGCCGTCACCCTCGCCGGCCCGCTGTGCACCCCCGCCGACATCCTGGCCCGGGCCGCCGAACTGCCCGGACTGCGCCCGGGGGACCTGCTGGCCTTCCCCAACGTCGGCGCCTACGGACTGTCCGCGAGCCTCCTCGGCTTCCTCGGCCATCCGGCACCCGCCGAGATCGTCGTCGACGGCCACGAGGTCATCTCCGCCACGCGTCTGGCCCTCGGCCGCCACGACGCCGAGCCCCTCACCGCACCCCGTACGGAGGAATCCGCCGCCATGACCGACACCACCGCCGCCGTCCCCGCGACCGACGCGGCAGCGCCGCCCTGGGACAAGGCGTACGAGGAACTCCTGCTCGAACTGCTGCCCAGGCTCGCCTCCCAGGGGCCGCTGCGGCCCGACAGCAGCCTGAAGGCGGCGGGCCTGGACTCGCTCGCCATGGTGGAGACCCTGGTCCGGGTCGAGCAGACCTACGGAATCGCCGTACCCGACTCGGAGCTGGTCGCCGACACCTTCGCCACCCCGGCCGCGCTGTGGCGTGTGGTGTCCGCCCTGCGCGACAGCTCCGTCGGACCGGCCTGAGCGCGCCGGCCGCCGGCCAGGACATCCCGACGACACAGGACGAGAGGAGCCACCATGCGGTGGGAAGGCGTGTACGTGGCCGGGACGGGGGCGTGGCTCGGCGAGCCCGAGTCCGCCCGGTCGGCCGTGGAGTCCGGCGCGTACGACGCGGAGCAGCACGCGGCCGACGAGATCGTGTCGGTCTCCGTCGCCGAGGAGTCCATGGCCCCTCCGGACATGGCGGTCCACGCGGCGACGACCGCGCTCAAGCGGTCCGGTCTCGACGCGTCCCGGGTGAACCTGCTGATCCACAGCGGCTTCTGGTTCCAGGGCGTCGAGATGTGGCCGGCGGCCTCCTACGTCGCCGGTCACGCCCTCGGCCGGGACGCGACCGCGTTCGGCTTCGAACAGGAGTGCAACGGCGGACTCGGCGCCCTGGAGGTCGCGGCCCGCCAGGTCGCCGCCCAGCCGGGCACCGGGGCCGCGATGGTCACCACCGCCGACCGGTTCGGCGCCCCGCTGGTGAAGAGGTGGAGCAGCGAGCCCGGTTTCGTCTACGGCGACGGCGGCACCGCCCTGCTGCTGTCCGCCGCCGACGGCTTCGCCCGGCTTGTGTCCACCGCGAGCGGATCGGACAACTCCCTGGAGGCGGTCGTCCGCGGGGCCGGGCTGCGGCCCCTGCCGTCCGGGGAACCCCTGGACCTGCTGGGCCGGGTGGGGCACTTCATGCGCGCCCACGGCAGCGTCCGGGAGGCCACCGAACGGGTCGGCGCCGTGATGAGGAACGTCGTGGGCACCGCGCTGGCCGACGCCGGCATCGAACTCGCGGACGTGTCCCGGGTGGTGACCCTGGCCAGTGGACGCAGCCGGCTGGAATGGCAGGTGCCGGTGCTGCTCGGCCTGCCCGTGGAGCGCTCCACCTGGGACTTCGCCCGCCGGGTCGGCCACCTCGGTGCCGGGGACCAGATCGCCGGCTTCAACCACCTCGTCGAACAGGGCGAGTTGAGCCGGGGCGACCATGTGCTGTTCGTCGGCGGCGGCTCCGGATTCAGCTGCACCTGTGCCGTGCTGGAGATTGTCGACGTACCGGAATGGGAACGCTCCGGCAGCGGGGGCGCGACCAGCGTGACCTGACCCCAACCCGCGTCGGTGACCTGCGACTTCAGTGGGACTTCAGCGCGCCGCGGGACACTGCACCGCCGGACCGGTCCGCCGTCCGTGCCCCCGCCGTCCGTCCGTCTCCACACGAGGAGAGAAGCATGGTGACGACCGAACCCGACGGCGCCACGAGGAGCTCCACCTCCACCGTGGTGCGCGTGGTCTGGGGAGTCGTGGGGATCCTGCTGCTGGCCTGGGACGTCTTCGAGGCGGTCAAGCACGCCGGCTGGGTGTACCCGGCCGCCGTCCTCGGCCTGGTCCTGCCCGAGCTGCCCCGGCTGGCCGGCCTCGGGCAGCGCCACGCGCCGGGCCGGCTCGCGCCCCGGGCCGTGCCCCTGTACAACCTGCTGAACCGGCCGCTGATCCCCTTCGCGATCATGGTGGTCTTCTCGTTCCTGGGGGACAGCCCTAACGACATCGCCGCCCCCTTCACCTTCGGCATGTCCTGGCTGACCACCATCGCCCTCACCCGCGCGCTGGGCCAGGGCCTGCGCACGCCGGACGGCCGCCTGCGCTGAACCGGCCCCGCGAACCCGGGCCCGCAGCCTCTCCCCCCAGAGCTGCGGGCCCGTCGCCGTATCCGGACGCCGGGAGCGGACGAGCCGGCTCCGGCGGCCTTTATCGGCGCGCAAGCCGGTGCTGCGAACCTCGCCGGACAGTCCCGAACGCATGCACCTTCCGAAGCACCGGAGGCCACACGATGGACACCGCCTCAGCGCCCGGCACCGGCACCGACACCGGGACGGCGCCCGAGACCGGGACGGAGCCCGGACTCCAGTACCCCTTCCACCGCCCCTCGGCCGTGCAGACACCGCCCGTCTACGAGGAGTTGCGCGGCAAGTGCCCCGTGGCCCACGTCCGGCTGCCCAGCGGTGACGAGGGGTACGTGGTCAGCCGTTACGACGACGTCCGCACCGTCCTCGCGGACGGCCGGTTCAGCCGGGCGGCGATGCTCGCCGAGGGGGCGCCGCGGCTCACCGCGGCCCCGCCCATGGCCGGCAGCCTGTTCACCATGGACCCGCCCGAGCACACACGGCTGCGCAAGCTCGTCTCCCGCGAGTTCACCGCCCGCCGGGTGCAGAACCTGCGCCCGCGCATCCAGGAGCTCACCGACGGGCTGCTGGACGAGATGGAGAAGCTCTCCGGGCCCGTCGACCTCAACCCCGTCTTCGCGTTCCCGCTGCCGGTGATGGTCATCTGCGAGCTGCTCGGCGTCCCCTTCGAGGACCGGGGCAGGTTCCGCGCCTGGTCCGACGCCTTCGTCTCGCTCACCTCGCACACCCCGGAGGAGGTGCTGGAGCAGCGGATGGCGATGGTGCAGTACCTCGGCGAGCTGGTGCAGCGCAAGCGCGAGGAACCCACCGACGACCTGATGGGCGCCCTGGTCTCCGTGCACGACGAGGACGGCGGCCGGCTCAGCGAGCACGAGCTGATCACCATGGGCATCACCCTGCTCGTGGCCGGCCACGAGACCACCGTCAGCATGATCGGCACCTGTGTGCTGACCCTCCTCCGGCACCCCGAGCACCTGGCCGCGCTGCGCGAGAACCCGGGGACGATCGACCACGTGGTGGAGGAACTGCTGCGGATCAACCCCATCGGGGACGGCGGCCCGTTCCGCATCACGCTGGAGGACGTCGAGCTCGGCGGCACGACCATCCCCCGGGGCAGCGGGGTGATCGCCTCGGTGTGCTCCGCCAACCAGGACGCCGACCGCTTCGGGGAGTCCGCCGACTCCTTCGACCCGTCCCGGCCGTCCGCCTCCGCCCACCTGGCGTTCGGGCACGGCGCGCACTTCTGCCTGGGCGCCGCCCTCGCCCGCGCCGAGCTGCAGATCGCCATCTCCTCGCTGATCCGCCGCTTCCCGACGCTGCGCCTGGCCGACGAGGTCGGCAACCTCACCATGACCAGCGGCATGATGGTGCACGCCCTGAGCAGTCTGCCGGTCACCTGGTGACCCGCCGCCGGTGACCCCGGAACGCCGCCGCCCGGATCCCTGCCAAGGGATCCGGGCGGCGGCGTGTCGACGGGTGCCGGCGTCCGGCGCGGGGGCGGCCCCCGCGCCGGCGGCCGGGCTCAGGCCCGCCGGGCGGGCTCCTGCACCATCCGCCGGGCCACGGTGGGACCCGGCTGCTGCACCTGGAAGTACGCCCGCGACAGCACGCGCTGCTGCACCGAGCGGTTGCGGTCCATCACCCGGTACAGCGACCGGCGGAACACGCCGCCGAGCCGCCCCTCCAGCGCGAACAGGCGTTCCTGGCGCAGCTGGAGGGCACGGGAACGGCGTACGGACTCCTCGCGCGCCTCCTGGAACGCCTCCCCGGCCCGCTGCAGCCGCTCCGGGCCGCCGCCGGCGGCCATCGCCTTCTCCACCAGCGGCGCCAGGGTGACCGCGTCGATGATCGCGTGGTTGACGCCCTGTCCGAGGATCGGCGTCAGGGTGTGCGCGGCGTCCCCCATGAGGATCAGACCGGGCGTCGACCAGCGCGGCACCAGCGTGGTGAAGATGTCCAGCATCGACGTGTCCGACCAGGCGCGCACGGTGTCGCGCACCGCGTCCGACAGCTCGGGCGCGAGCCGGTCCAGGCGCTCGTGGAGCGCGCCGAGACCCTGCGCGCGCAGCGCCTTCAGGCCGCCCTTGGGGATGTTGAGCCCCACCCGGACACTGTCCGGATGGGTGGGGATGAACAGCCCGTGCTCGCCGCCCCGGATGCGGATGCGGTACGTGTGGCCGTCCCACTGCTCGGGGAACGGCAGCCGCAGCCAGATGACGTCCCGGTCCAGCGGCAGCTTCTCGTAGGACAGTCCGGACAGCTCCCGCACCTTGCTGAACCGGCCGTCGGCCGCCACCGTCACCGCGGCCCGTACGGTGATCTCACCGTCGGGGGTGCGGGCCCGCACCCCGGTCACCGGTCCGTCGTCGCCCTGCTCGCGCAGCAGTCCCACGGCGGTGGCGGACTGGACGAGCGTGAAGCCGGAGTGTTCCCGCCCGGCGTCGGCGAGCGCGGACAGCAGGGCCGGCTGGGGGAGTTCGACGGGGTAGGGGTGCGGATAGGGGAACTCGGAGAGGTCGGCCCGCAGCACGACGCTGCCACCGTCGACGATCTCCATGTGGTGCATCTGGACGTACGTCCCCTCGAGCCGGTCGAGCAGCCCGAGCCGGTCCAGCATCCACACCGAGTCCGGGGACACCGACTCGCCCCGGAACGAACGGTTGAAATGCCCGCTCTGCTCCAGGACCACCACCGAAACGGAACGCTTGGCGAGCTCCACGGCGAGCGTGAGCCCGGCGGGCCCCCCTCCTACCACGCACACCTGTGCGGTCAGCTCTGCTGTCATCGTCATGCTGCCTCTCCAGCGGAGTCATGGTCGGTCGATCGTGTGACCGCGCCCTAAAGCTCCTCTTGCAGCCGACGCGCCCCGGACGCCGCAGGCCCGGCCCGGCGTTCAGTCCCGCGGCCGAGCCGGGACGGAGGCGGACTCGACCCGCTCCTTCAGCGCGTCGGTCAGCGCCTGGAACCCCTTCTCCGAGGGGGTGATGACCGCACCGGAGAACGGCACCAGCAGACCGCTGAACCGCTCGCTCTGCAGCACGTGCGTGCCGCCGTCCCGGGCCGTGAGTTCGAAGCTGTGCACCCCGTCGAAGACGCCCGGCACGCCGAACCGGCCCCGCCAGCGCAGAAGCCGGCCGGGCTCGCTCTCCAGCACGGTGGGCGTGAACACCATCTCCCGCCCGCCGCCGGGAAGCCGGAACCGCAGGCTCAGCCGCGTGCCCGGAACGGCCTGTCCGGCGGCCTCGACGAGGAAGGGGTTCCACTCGTGGAACCGCTCGAAGTCGGTCAGGACCGCCCACACCTGCTCGGCGGGCGCGCAGATGTGCACTGCGGACGAGATGCGACGCATACGGGGTCCTTCCAGAAGCCCGGCGGAACGTCCACGCGGGGCGGGGCGGAATGTGCCGTGCTCCGGCAAGCGTTGTCCGACGCACCACGCTACTGAACGCCACCGCACGACCGCACGCCTCGACCGCCCCCGCACAAGCGCCGCCTTAGCGCCCGCGCGAGCGGGGAGTACGGCGCGGGGCCGGTGAACCGGACGGGCTCGTGTGACCTCCGGCCCGGTACGGCCGCGCGCCGCGACGGCCCGGGGGACCGCTCGGCGAGGGCCGGACCGGGGCCGGCCTCCCCCCCTGGGACCGGGCTCCGGCGGGGCGCGTGGCATCATCGGGCCGGGTCAGGACCACGCCGTAGGAGGAGCACGATGAACCCCGCTCTCACCGCCCCGCCCGACGGGGGTACCCCCGGCCCGCACGGAGCCGAGAGCCAGGAGCGGGCCACCGGACTGCTCGACGACTTCTCCCTGGAGATGACCGGCAAGGACGTGGCCCGCCTGGAGGAGGCGTCCGACGGCATCCCGCCCGGCACCCGGATCAACATCACCTTCCTCGCCGGCGAGGACCTCGCGACGCGGCTGACGGCCGCCCGCGCGGTCCGCCGGCTCGGCTTCGTCCCCGTGCCGCACATCTCCGCGCGCCGCCTGCCCTCCCGCGCCGCCCTGGAGGAGTTCCTGTCCGGGCTCGCGGCCGACGGCACCGCCGAGAACGTGTTCCTCGTCGGCGGCGACCCCGCCCGCCCCGAGGGCCCCTACGCGGACGCCCTCGCCCTCCTGCGCACCGGCCTGCTCCAGGAGCACGGCGTCCGTCACGTCGGCATCAGCGGGTATCCCGAGGGCCACCCGGCGATACCGGACCCCACCCTGTGGTCGGCCCTCACCGACAAGGCGGCCGCCATCGGCGCCCACCGGTTCGGCGGCGACGTCATCACCCAGTTCGGCTTCGACCCCGCCCCGGTCCTCGGCTGGCTGGAGGCCGTCCGGGCCCGGGGCGTCCACCTGCCCGTCCGCATCGGCGTCCCCGGCCCGGCCGGTGTGCGCCGGCTGCTCGGTACCCCACCCGGTTCGGCGTCGCCACCAGCGCCTCGGTCGCCCGCAAGTACGGTTTCTCGCTGACCAACCTGATGGGCACGGCCGGCCCGGACCGCTTCCTGCACGCGCTGGCCGAGCGGTACGACCCCGCACGGCACGGCCGGGTGAAGGTGCACTTCTACACGTTCGGCGGGCTGCGGACCACCGCGGAATGGGCCGCCCGCTTCCGGCACGAGGGCCACGCCCCCACCGGACGGCCGTGACGCCGGGGACACCCCCGCCCCGACCCACCCCCCTCCCAGGCCACCTCACGTACGTGTCGCATTCTCGCCAGCGGCCCGCCCCCGCCCTGGCCGATCCTGGAGTCATGCAGACAGGGACGCAGACGAGGACGCAGACAGGGACCCACTTCGACCGGGAGCACTGCGTACGCGCCGTCCAGTCCAAGGACGCGCGGTTCGACGGCTGGTTCTTCACGGCCGTCCTGACCACCCGCATCTACTGCCGGCCCAGCTGCCCGGCGGTCCCGCCCAAGCCCGAGAACATGACGTTCTACCCGAGCGCCGCCGCCTGCCAGCAGGCCGGCTTCCGGGCCTGCAAGCGCTGCCGCCCCGACACCAGCCCCGGCTCCCCGGAGTGGAACCTGCGCGCCGACCTGGTCGCCCGCGCCATGCGCCTCATCGCCGACGGCGTCGTGGACCGCGAGGGCGTGCCCGGCCTCGCCACCCGGCTCGGCTACAGCACCCGGCAGGTGGAACGGCAGCTGCTGGCCGAGCTGGGCGCCGGACCCCTCGCACTGGCCCGCGCCCAGCGCGCCCAGACCGCCCGCCTGCTCATCGAGACCACCCCGCTGCCCATGGCGGAGATCGCCTTCGCGGCCGGCTTCTCCTCCATCCGCACCTTCAACGACACCGTGCGCGAGGTCTTCGCCCTCTCCCCGAGCGAACTGCGCGCACGAGTCCCCGGCAACCGCGCGGCGGGCACCCCGGGCACCCTCGCCCTGCGCCTGCCGTTCCGCGCCCCGCTCAACCCCGACAACCTCTTCGGTCACCTCGCCGCCACCGCCGTACCCGGCGTCGAGGAGTGGCGCGACGGCGCCTACCGGCGCACGCTCCGGCTGCCCTACGGCCACGGCATCGTCGCGCTCACCCCGCGCCCCGACCACATCGCCTGCCGCCTCACCCTCAGCGACCTGCGCGACCTGACCGTGGCCATCAGCCGCTGCCGCCGGCTGCTCGACCTGGACGCCGACCCCGTCGCCGTCGACGGCAGGCTGCGCACCGACCCGCTGCTCGCACCCCTGGTCGACCGGGCCCCGGGTCGCCGGGTACCGCGCACGGTCGACGAGGCCGAGTTCGCCGTGCGCGCCGTCCTCGGGCAGCAGGTGTCCACGGCCGCCGCCCGCACCCACGCGGGCCGCCTGGTCACCGCGCACGGCAAGCCCCTCGACGACCCCGAGGGCGGCCTCACCCACCTCTTCCCGTCCGCCGAGGCGCTGGCCGCCGTCGACCCCGAGACCCTGGCGATGCCCCGCACCCGGCGCACCACCTTCACCACCCTCGTCCGGCGACTCGCCGACGGCACCCTGCACCTGGGCGTCGACTCGGACTGGGCGGAAGCCCGCGCCCGGCTGCTCGCGCTGCCCGGCTTCGGCCCCTGGACGGTCGACGTCATCGCGATGCGGGCCCTCGGCGATCCCGACGCCTTCCTCCCCACCGACCTGGGCATCCGCCGGGCGGCGGGGGAGCTCGGCCTGCCCTCCACCCCGGCCGCGCTCACCGCGCGCGCCGAGGCCTGGCGGCCCTGGCGGGCGTACGCCGTGCAGTACCTGTGGGCGACCGACAGCCACCCGATCAACTTCCTTCCCGTGTGAGCCCCTTGGAGTGATGGAAGCCGTGAAACGCCACACCGTGATCGACAGCCCCTACGGCCCGCTCACCCTGGTCGCCGACGCGGACGGCGCCCTGTGCGGCCTGTACATGGCCGAGCAGCGGCACCGGCCGCCCGAGGAGAGCTTCGGCCCGCCGGAGGACGGCCTGCGCTGCTTCGCCGAGGCCGAGGAGCAGCTGTCGGCCTACTTCGCGGGCGAGTTGACCGAGTTCACCCTGGAACTCGCCCTGCACGGGACGCCGTTCCAGCGCCTGGTCTGGGACGGCCTCACCCGCATCCCCTACGGCGAGACCCGCACCTACGGCGAACTCGCCGGCGCCCTCGGCAACCCCGGTGCGTCCCGCGCCGTCGGCCTCGCCAACGGCCGCAACCCCGTCGGCATCATCGTCCCCTGCCACCGCGTGGTCGGCTCCGACGGCAGCCTCACCGGCTACGGCGGCGGCCTCCCCCGCAAACGCCGCCTCCTGGACTTCGAACGGGGCGCGGCGCTGTTCTAGCGCCCGGCCCTCCGCCCGATACGTGTCAGCCTCGCGGTGACGAGCACACGCTTTTCCGTGCCTGCACCGCATCCGCGGCGATCATCGCCAGTGCGAGGACCACAGTTGCCCAGGTGATTTCTCCATGCGTGTGTCCGGTCGCAACCCAGCCGGCGAGGCCGGAGCCGGTACAAGTGCCCAGCCTCGACCCGACGCCCGTGCCTTTCACCAGCTTTCCCAAGGGCGGGACGGGGAACGCCACACGGCGCCAACCCGGCCCGCTGTCAGGGATGTCGAGCGCCTCGTTGTGGCCCCGTTCATTCAAATCCATGGCAACTCCTCGTTCCTGCAAGTGAATCGACCTCCTCGGCGTCATCCGACAACCGGGCAGGAACAAGCTCAGCACTCGACAGGGCTCGGCTGGCTACTATGGTCCTACGCGAGACAAAAAAGGACGTACTGGAGAGTGGCTTCATGCCTCGTGCACGTCTTTTGGACCGGTCGAAACCGCTGGAAGCCTTCGCCGCCGACCTGCGGAGACTACGAGACTCGGCGCCGCCGCGAAGGCTCCGGAAGAAGCAGCCTCTCAAGAGGCAGGAGCCCGCGGGCCGTAGAGTCCTCGCGCCCCTGACGGTGGACCAGGTCGTCACCGAACACGGAGTAGGCCGGTCCAGTATCTACGCCGCGTTGAGCGGGAGGCGCCTGCCCTCGACCACGCTGCTCCGGGTCATGGTCCTGGCCTGGGACCCCAGGGGTGCGGACGCGATACCGCAGTGGATGGACAGGAGACGAGAAGTCGAAGCGGCGCTCAGCCTGGAGGATCCCGTCCCCGGGCGCTCCACGGCGCCTGCTCCCGCCGGTGACACCGGGAAGCCTGTCGAGCCGGATGCACCCGAGCCCGCACCGGACGGCCGTCCGGAGCCTGCCCGGTCCTCTCCCTCGCAGGCCCCGGCCTCGTCACCTCTGTCCACTGAGATCAAGCGACTGTACGAGGCTGCGGGCAGTCCGTCGGTGAGGCAGATCAGCGCCGCGGTCCTGACGGACGATCAGAGCGCTGACATCAGCCCCGAGACGGTCCGGCGCGTGGTCGCCGGGACGCACGCAAGGCGGACGAGTGTCGCTTCTGTCGTCCGAGCACTTGCCGCGATCAACGGTGAGGACGTTTCCGCAGCCGAGGAGAGAGCGCTGGGTCTGCGCACACTCGAGGAGTCGACGACCGACGTCGACCCGCGGCCGAGCACCACTGCTTCCGAACCGGCGACGGTTGACCTCAGAGGGGCAGTCATCCACGGACTTCACCTGATCGCGGGTGACGGGCAGACCATCGACCTGCGCCACGCGGTTCTGAACGGCCCCGTAGTGCGTGCGGGTGACGGGCAGACGTTTCATGTCGGCGACAGTGCGCTGAATGATGTGGTGGTGCGTGCGGGTGATGGGCAGACGTTTCATGTCGGCGACAGTGCGCTGAATGATGTGGTGGTGCGTGCGGGAGATGGGCAGACGATTCATGTCGGCGACAGCACGCTGAACGATGCGGTGGTACGTGCGGGGGCTCGGCAGACGTTCCACGTAAGCGACAGTGCGCTGAACGACGCCGTCGTGCGAGGCGAGGGCAGGGCGCTTCCCGCGGGGTCAGGCGCGCACGGCTTCGCGACGGATGCCGCGAAGCCGTGGAAGACGTCAGTCAGTCACCTCGCCCAAGCGACGGAGTAGTTCGGGCAGGGCGGTGCCGATGGGCTCGCGGATCACTTCGGCGGCCAGGTCGTCGTACGGGGTCGGTTCGGCGTTGACGATGATCAGGCGGGCGTCGTGGTCGGCGGCGACGCCCGCGAGGCCGGCGGCGGGCTGCACCTGGAGGGTGCTGCCGACCGCGACGAACACCGTGCAGGCCTTGGCGATGGCGGCCGCCTCGCCCAGCACCATCGGGTCCAGCCGTTCGCCGAACATCACGGTGGCCGACTTGAGGATGCCGCCGCAGTCCAGGCAGGCCGGATCGTCCTCGCCGGCCTCGACCCGGGCGAGCGCGTCCGCCATGGAGCCGCGCGCACGGCACTGCGTGCAGACGACACCGTGGGCGCTGCCGTGCAGTTCGAGCACCTTGCGGGCGGGCATCCCGGCCAGCTGGTGCAGCCCGTCCACGTTCTGCGTGAGCACGCGCACCGGGATGCCGGACCGGTCCAGTTCGGCGACGGCGCGGTGGGCCGCGTTCGGCCGGGCCCGCAGCGCGTCGCTCTCGCGCCGCATCAGCCAGGACCGCCGCCGGATCTCCGGATCGCCCATGTAGTACTCGTAGGTCACCAGCTTCTCCGCGTCGGGATCGCGCCGCCACAGCCCGTTCGGACCGCGGTAGTCGGGGATCCCGGAGTCGGTGGAGATACCGGCCCCGCTGAGGACGGCGACGAGAGGCTTGGTCATGCCGCCGAGGGTAGGCCGGGTGCCGTGGCTCCGGCGAACGGATAAAACGTCAGTCGAGCCAGGCCAGGCGAAGGGCCGCCACCGCTGCCGGCGTCAGTGCGGGCGCCGCCCAGACCCCACCCCACGGGTACCGCGAGGACGCGGCGGTCGTCGAGCGGGTCCGTGGTGCGGGGCATCGGCGGTCGTCGTCCTCGGGTCGGCGGAACCGGTCACGGTCGCCGGGTCGGGCGGAACCTCTCACGACGGGGAGCCCCCGATGCTAGCGTCCGGGCATGGCCAAGGTGACTGTCTCGCTCGACGCCCAGCTCGTCGTGGAGGTCATGGTGCTCGCCGGTGTCGGGAATCCGCAGGACGCCGTCGAACTGGTCGTCCGCGACTACATCGAGCGCGGACACCGCACGGAGGCGAGGGTCGCCGCCCGCGACGACGCCCTGCGCGAGGTCGACGCCAAGCCCCGCGACCCCGAGGGCTGAGGGGCGCCGCCGCGGCGCGGCACGTCTCAGGCGACCCGGTGGCCGTTCTCCAGCTCGACCGTGGGGGAGCCGTCCGTCACGGCGTCGAGGGCGGCCAGCACCCGGCGGCCGAGGGCACCCGGCAGGTGCTCGGGGATCTCCTCGCGCGGCACCACACGCCAGGACAGCAGCTCCTCCTCCTGGAGGCGGATCGCCTTGAGGTCGGCCTCCGCGAGGACACCGCCGTCGTACAGGTACGCCACCAGCGGCGGCCGGCCCGTGCCGTGCACCCAGTCCACGGCCAGCAGCCGGCCGAGCTCCCGGTCGAGCCCGATCTCCTCCAGCGTCTCCCGGCGGGCGCCCTGGCGCGGGGTCTCCCCGTCGTCGGACTCGATGGTGCCGCCCGGCAGCGCCCAGCCCTCGCGGTAGTTCGGTTCGACGAGCAGCACCCGTCCCTCGTCGTCCCGGAAGAGCGCGGCGGCACCGGCGAGGACCCGGGGCAGGCTCGCGATGTACGCGGCGAAGTCTGGAGTCGTGGTCATCCAGGAAGGGTAACCAGCCGCCACCCGGCTACGACCCGCTCCGGGCCAGGCGCAGGGTGCGTTCGGCCAGCGCACTGATCCGCACCCCGTCGAAGCCGAACACCGCGCTGCGGACGGTGTCCTCCAGCGGCGCCGTCCACTGGTCCGGGATCGCGGCCGCACCGGTGACGACCCCGGCCACCGAACCGGCGGTCGCGCCGTTGGAGTCGGTGTCCAGGCCGCCGCGCACGGTCAGCGCGATGGTCCGGGTGAAGTCGCCGTCGCCGTACAGCAGCCCTGCGGTGAGCACGGCCGCGTTGGGCACCGTGTGGATCCAGCCGAGGCCGGCCGTCTCCTCCGACAGCGTCGCCAGGGTCTCCTCCCAGGGCAGACGGGCCTCGTGCAGGGTCGCGACCCGCCGGACCGTCCGGGCGAGGCGGCTGCTCGCCGGGATCACCCCGAGCGCCGTCTCCAGCGCGTCCCGCACGGTCGCGGCGGTGAAGGCCGCCGAGACCAGCGCGGCCGCGAACATCGCCCCGTACACGCCGTTGCCGGTGTGCGACAGGACCGCGTCCCGGCGGGCCAGCCCCGCGGCGCGCGACGGTTCGCCGGGGCAGGTCCAGCCGTAGACGTCGGCGCGGATCAGCGCGCCGATCCACTCCTGGTACGGGTTCTCGTACGTCGCCGTCAGCGGCGGCTTCAGCCCGTTCGCGAGGTTCCGGTACGCCGCCCGTTCCGCGGTGAAGGTCTGCAGGTACGGCATCCGCAGCAGCCACAGATCGCCGACCTGCTCGGTGGAGAACCCGAAGCCGTGGGTCTCCAGCAGGTGCAGCCCGAGGATCGCGTAGTCCACGTCGTCGTCCCGGCAGCTGCCGTGGATCCGGCCGCGCACGCACGCCCGCCACTCCGGGCGCAGTACGGCGCTCTCCTCGGCGTCGGCGGGTTCGGGCAGGTAGTCGGTGAGCGGCAGGGCCGCCGCCCGGCGCAGATAGCGGTCGATGCGGTCGCGGGTCCACACCTCGCCCTGTTCGACCGGTTTGCCGAGCATGTTCCCCGCGATCCGGCCGAGCCAGCCGCCGTGGATGCGGTCGGCCAGGTCGGGTTCGGTCCGCCGGGTGGTCAGGGGCCGCGTGGTCATGGCTGGGGTCTACCCGTTTTCCCGGGCCGCCTCCCGGCCGCCCGCCGGCGGCCTTCCACGGTTCGGTCGGGGCATGACGGCGGGGGCGTCCTGCGGTTATGGTCGCAGCGGCGCGACTGGCCCTGACGTGCGCGGGGCCCGGAGAGCAAGGGGAAAGCAAGGTGGCGGACGCTGCAGTGAACGAGACCCGTCGGGTGCTCATCGCCGCGGACAAGTTCAAGGGCTCGCTGACGGCCGTACAGGTCGCCGAGCGGGTGACGGCCGGGCTGCGCCGGATCGTACCGGACCTCCAGGTGGAGGCGCTGCCCGTGGCCGACGGCGGCGACGGCACCGTGGACGCGGCGGTGGCGGCCGGCTTCGAACGCCGGGAGGTCCGGGTGGCCGGACCGCTCGGCCGGGAGGTCACGGCCGCGTTCGCGCTGCGCGGTGGCACGGCGGTCGTGGAGATGGCGGAGGCGAGCGGACTCCAGCGGCTGCCCGCCGGGGTGTTCGCCCCGCTGACCGCGTCCACGTACGGCTCCGGCGAGCTGCTGCGGGCCGCGCTGGACGCGGGCGCGCGGACGATCGTGTTCGGCGTCGGCGGCAGCGCGACCACGGACGGCGGAGCGGGAATGCTGGCGGCGCTCGGCGCGCGCTTCCTGGACGAGAACGGCGAACCGGTGTCCCCGGGCGGCGGCGGCCTCGCCGGGCTGGCCCGCGCGGACCTGTCCGGTCTCGACCCCAGGCTGGCCTCGGTCGAGCTGGTGCTGGCCAGTGACGTCGACAACCCGCTGACCGGGCCGAAGGGCGCCCCGGCGGTGTACGGCCCGCAGAAGGGGGCCACGCCGGACGACGTCGAGACCCTGGACGCGGCCCTCGCCCACTTCGCGAAGGTGCTGGAGGGCGAGGCCGGGCCGCGGGCGGCGGAGTACGCCGCGTCGCCGGGGGCCGGCGCGGCCGGCGGCATCGGTTACGGCGCGCTGCTCATGGGCGCACGGTTCCGAGCCGGTATCGAGGTCATGCTGGACGTGCTGGGCTTCGCGCCCGCTCTGGAGCGGGCCTCCCTGGTGGTCACCGGCGAGGGCTCCCTGGACGAGCAGACCCTGCACGGCAAGGCACCGGCGGGCGTGGCCGCGGCGGCGCGGGCGGCCGGCAAGGAGGTCGTCGCGGTGTGCGGGCGGCTCGCTCTGTCCCCGGAGGCCCTGCTGCGGGCCGGTATCGGCCAGGCGTACCCGCTGACGTCCGTGGAGCCGGACGTCGCCCGGTGCATCGCGGAAGCGGGACCGATCCTGGAGCAGGTCGCCGCCCGGATCGCCGAGGACCACCTGAGCTGAGGCCCCGCCCCGGCCGGGCGAGGCCGGGCAAGACGAAGGGCCCCGGACCAGAACGGTCCGGGGCCCTTCGTACGAGCGCCGCTACGGCAGCTGTGCCGCGCGTGCCTCGCGTCGGTTGCCGCGGAAGTTGTTCACCCGGCGGGCCGTGGCGAACAGCGGGATCACCGCGCCCATGACCAGCTGCAGGGCGCAGCCCGTCTGGAGGAGCAGCTGACCGCTCGGGGCGTCGAAGGCCCAGGCGGCCAGGAGGCCCATGGACAGGACGATCCAGCCGAGCATCGCGCCGGCGAGGCGGCCCCGCGGCTTCGGGTACTCGACCCGGCTCACCATCAGCCAGGCGGTGCCCAGGATCGCCAGCAGCGTCGCCACGAAGGGCAGCTCCAGCAGCACGATCGAGACGACCGTCAGGGCGCCGAACGGCGAGGGCATGCCCTGGAACATGCCGTCCTTCAAGGTCACGCAGGAGAAGCGCGCCAGACGGAGCACGACGGCCAGGAGCACCACGATCGCCCCGAGCGCCGCCACTCTCTGGTGGGCGTCGTCCGCGACCATGCCGTAGACGAGGACGAAGTACGCGGGCGCCAGGCCGAAGCTGATCAGGTCGGACAGGTTGTCCAGCTCGGCGCCCATGGGGGAGGAGCGCAGCTTCCTCGCCACCAGGCCGTCGAACAGGTCGAACACGGCCGCGCAGAGCATCAGGATCACGGCGGTGGCGGCGCTGTGCCGGGCCATGCCGGCGGACTCGTCGTTGCCCGTGAGGTGCGGGATGAGGATCCCGGTGGTGGTGAAGTACACCGCCATGAAGCCGCACGTCGCGTTGCCCAGGGTGAGGGTGTCCGCTATCGACAGGCGGAGAGAGAGGGGCATCTCCTCCTCTTCGTCCACCTCGTCTGCCTCGGGCACCCAGCCCGCCTGGGTCTCCGGATCAATCACGGTCAATGCGAGTCACCCCAGCCACGGTCTTCTGACCGACCTCGACCGCGACCTCCACGCCCTCGGGCAGGTAGAGGTCGACACGCGAGCCGAAGCGGATCAGACCGATACGGTCGCCCTGCTCGACCTTCGTGCCCTCGGGAAGGTAGGGCACGATGCGGCGGGCCACCGCGCCGGCGATCTGGATCATCTCGATGTCGCCGAGTTCGGTGTCGAAATGCCAGACTACGCGCTCGTTGTTCTCGCTCTCCTTGTTGAAAGCGGGAACGAAGCCGCCGGGGATGTGCTCGACCGACGTCACCGTGCCCGCGAGGGGCGCGCGGTTGACGTGGACGTTGAGCGGGCTCATGAAGATCGCGACGCGGGTGCGCCCGTCCTTCCACGGCATGATGCTCTGCACCACACCGTCGGCGGGGGAGATGACACGGCCCGTGGCGATCTCGCGCTCGGGGTCGCGGAAGAACCACAGCATGCCCGCCGCGAGCGCGGTGGCGGGCACGGCGACGGCCTTGGCCGCGCCCGAGCGGCGGGCGCGGGCCAGGCTGAGGGCTGCGGTGGCGACGGTCGGAAGAAGCCACGGCGATGCTCCGCGCGCGAGGCGTACGCCTGCTCGGCTGTCGCGAGGTGCAGAGGTTTGGCTGTGGGGCATGGATGACCTTCGTAGCGGATGATGCCGCGCTTCGACGGGGGACGGCGGCTTTCCCGGGATCGTACCGGTCGGGGCCTACAACTGGGCAAGCCAGTCAGCCGAGTCGGCGGCCGAAGGCCGCCTACGGGGTGTGATCTTCTTCTCGAAGAAAACACCCCGTACCCGGACAATCAGCCCTGGAATCGATACTCTTCGAGCAGTCTGCGCCCGATGATCATTTTCTGGATCTCGGCGGTGCCTTCACCGATGAGCAGCATCGGGGCCTCGCGGTAGAGGCGCTCGATCTCGTACTCCTTGGAGAAGCCGTAGCCGCCGTGGATCCGGAAGGCATCCTCCACGACCTCCTTGCAGTACTCGGAGGCGAGGTACTTCGCCATCCCTGCTTCGAGGTCGTTTCGTTCGCCGGAGTCCTTTTTGCGTGCAGCGTTCACCATCATGGCATGCGCCGCCTCCACCTTGGTGGCCATCTCCGCCAGTTTGAACTGGATGGCCTGGTGCTGGGCGATCGGCTTCCCGAAAGTGTGACGCTGCTGGGCGTACTGGACGCCCAGCTCGAAGGCACGCTGGGCGACACCGCAGCCACGGGCCGCCACATTGACGCGGCCGACCTCCACGCCGTCCATCATTTGGTAAAAACCTCGGCCGGTGACGCCGCCGAGCACCCGATCGGCCGGAATGCGCAGGCCGTCCATGATCAACTCGGTGGTGTCGACGCCCTTGTAGCCCATCTTGTCGATCTTGCCGGGGATGGTGAGGCCCGGACGGACCTCGCCGAAGCCCGGCTCCTTCTCGACCAGGAAGGTGGTCATCGACTTGTGGGGCGCGGTGCCGTCGGGGTGTCCTTCGTCACTTCGGACCAGAACGGCCACCAGGGACGACGTACCGCCGTTCGTCAGCCACATCTTCTGGCCGTTCAGGACGTACTCGTCGCCGTCCTTGACCGCCTTGGACGTGATCGCCGACACATCGGAGCCGAGGCCCGGCTCCGACATCGAGAAGGCGCCCCGGATGTCGCCGGCCGCCATCCGCGGCAGGAAGTGCTCCTTCTGCTCCTGCGTGCCGTGCTGCTTGAGCATGTACGCCACGATGAAGTGCGTGTTGATGATGCCGGACACCGACATCCAGCCACGGGCGATCTCCTCCACGCACAGCGCGTAGGTGAGGAGCGACTCGCCCAGGCCCCCGTACTCCTCGGGGATCATCAGACCGAAGAGGCCGAGTTCCTTCAGGCCGTCCACGATCGCTTGCGGGTACTCGTCGCGGTGCTCCAGCCCGGTGGCGACCGGGATGATCTCCTTGTCCACGAAGTCGCGGACGGTGGAGAGGATCTCCTGCTGGACGTCGGTCAGACCGGCGGTCTGGGCGAGACGGGCCATCTCTACTTCTCCTGCTGCTTCAGTTCGGGACGGCCCGGCTGCTCGCCGCCGCGCTCCTTGATGTACGTCTCGGTGGGCACCATGACCTTGCGGCGGAAGACGCACACCAGGGTGCCGTCCTGCTTGTAGCCCTTGGTCTCGACGTAGACGATGCCGCGGTCGTCCTTCGACTTCGACGGCCACTTGTCCAGCACGGTCGTCTGACCGTAGATCGTGTCGCCGTGGAAGGTCGGCGCCACGTGCTTGAGCGACTCGATCTCCAGGTTGGCGATCGCCTTGCCGGAGATGTCCGGCACGGACATGCCGAGCAGCAGCGAGTAGATGTAGTTGCCCACGACGACGTTCCTGCCGAAGTCCGTCGTCTTCTCCGCATAGTTGGTGTCCATGTGGAGCGGGTGGTGGTTCATGGTGAGGAGACAGAACAGGTGGTCGTCGTACTCCGTGACCGTCTTGCCCGGCCAGTGCTTGTACGTCGCCCCGACCTCGAACTCCTCGTAGGTGCGTCCGAACTGCATCGCGCTCAGGCCTCCGGGATCTCGAACTTCGACGTGCGCTGCATGCCGGCGGCCCGGCCCTTGCCGGAGATGACCAGGGCCATCTTGCGGCTGGCCTCGTCGATCATCTCGTCGCCGAGCATCGCGGAGCCCTTCTTGCCGCCCGCCTCGGACGTGTAGTAGTCGTACGCGTCCAGGATCAGCTCGGCGTGGTCGTAGTCCTCCTGCGACGGCGAGAAGATCTCGTTGGACGCCTCGACCTGGCCCGGGTGCAGCACCCACTTGCCGTCGAAGCCGAGCGCGGCGGCGCGCTGCGCGACCGCGCGGTAGCCCTCGACGTTGCGGATCTGGAGGTAGGGGCCGTCGATCGCCTGGAGGTTGTTGGCGCGGGCGGCCATCAGGATCTTCATCAGGATGTAGTGGTAGGCGTCCGCCGGGTAGCCGGGCGGCTGCTCGCCCACGACCAGCGACTTCATGTTGATGGACGCCATGAAGTCGGCCGGGCCGAAAATGATCGTCTCGACGCGCGGGGAGGCCTGCGCGATCTCGTTGACGTTGTTCAGGCCCTGCGCGTTCTCGATCTGCGCCTCGATACCGATCTTGCCGACCTCGAAGCCCATGGTCTTCTCGATCTGGGTGAGCAGCAGGTCCAGGGCGACGACCTGCTGGGCCGTCTGCACCTTCGGCAGCATGATGCAGTCGAGGTTCTGGCCGGCGCCCTCGACGACGGTCACGACGTCGCGGTACGTCCACTCGGTCGTCCAGTCGTTGACGCGCACGACCCGCGTCTTGCCCGTCCAGTCACCCTCGTTGAGGAACTTGACGATGGTGTGCCGTGCCTCCGGCTTGGCGAGCGGCGCGCACGCGTCCTCCAGGTCCAGGAAGACCTGGTCCGCCGGCAGGCCCTGCGCCTTCTCGAGGAAGCGCGGGTTCGAGCCCGGTACGGCCAGGCAGGAGCGCCGCGGGCGAAGGCGGTTGACGGTGGTCATGCGGGGACCTCCAGAGGGTCGAGCTTGTTCGCTTTCCGGATCTCGTCGACGATGCGGCCGATGATTCCGGTGATGTCGAAGTCCTTCGGGGTGAAGACGGCGGCCACTCCGGCGGCCCTGAGCTGGTCGGCGTCCCCGTTCGGGATGATGCCACCTGCGATCACCGGTATATCTGTGGCACCGGCCACACGCAGCCGCTGGAGCACGTCCGGCACCAGCTGGGCGTGCGAGCCCGAGAGGATCGACAGGCCCACGGCGTGCACGTCCTCGGCGAGTGCCGCGTCCACGATCTGCTCGGGCGTCAGCCGGATGCCCTGGTAGACCACCTCGAAGCCGGCGTCGCGGGCCCGGACGGCTATCTGCTCGGCGCCGTTGGAGTGCCCGTCCAGGCCGGGCTTGCCGACCAGGAAGCGCAACTTGCCGACGCCCAGCTCGCGGGCGGTGCCGTCCACCTTCGCGCGGACCTCGGCCAGCGCGGAGCCCGGCTCGGCGGTGACCGCCACCGGCGCCGACGACACCCCGGTGGGCGCCCGGAACTCGCCGAACACCTCCCGCAGGGCCCCGGCCCACTCACCGGTCGTGACACCGGCGCGGGCGCACTCCAGCGTGGCCTCCATCAGGTTGTCGGTGCCCTTCGCGGCCTCCTTCAGCCGGTCCAGCGCCTTGCACGGGCGCGGGTGGTTGAAGGGCGGCTGGTAGCGGGTGTCGCGCCAGTGCTGGAGGGACTCGATGACGCGGGCCTCGACCGCCGGGTCGACCGTCATGATCGCCGTGTCCAGGTCGGCCGTCAGCGGGTTCGGCTCGGTGCCCTCGAAGGCGTTGACACCGATGATCTTCTCTTCGCCGGACTCGATCCGCGCCCGCCGCTCGGCGTGCGAGGCGACCAGCTGGGACTTCAGGTAGCCGGACTCCACGGCGGCCATCGCGCCGCCCATCTCCTGGATCCGCTCGATCTCCGCGAGGGACTCCGCCACGAGGGCGTCCACCTTCGCCTCGACGACGTGCGAGCCCGCGAAGATGTCCTCGTACTCCAGCAGGTCGCTCTCGTAGGCGAGCACCTGCTGGATGCGCAGGCTCCACTGCTGGTCCCAGGGCCGGGGCAGGCCCAGCGCCTCGTTCCAGGCCGGCAGCTGCACGGCACGCGCGCGTGCGTCCTTGGAGAGGGTCACGGCCAGCATCTCGAGCACGATCCGCTGGACGTTGTTCTCCGGCTGCGCCTCGGTCAGGCCCAGGGAGTTGACCTGGACGCCGTAGCGGAAGCGCCGCTGCTTGGGGTTCTCGATGCCGTACCGCTCGTGGGTGACCTTGTCCCAGATGCGGCCGAACGCCCGCATCTTGCACATCTCCTCGACGAAGCGGACGCCCGCGTTCACGAAGAAGGAGATGCGCGCGACGACGTCGCCCATGCGCTCCTGCGGCACCTGGCCGGAGTCGCGCACCGCGTCGAGCACGGCGATCGCGGTGGACATCGCGTACGCGATCTCCTGCACCGGCGTGGCCCCGGCCTCCTGCAGGTGGTAGCTGCAGATGTTGATCGGGTTCCACTTCGGGATGTGGGAGACCGTGTACGCGATCATGTCCGTCGTCAGGCGGAGGCTCGGTCCCGGCGGGAAGACGTGCGTCCCCCGGGACAGGTACTCCTTGACGATGTCGTTCTGGGTCGTGCCCTGGAGCTTGGTGATGTCCGCGCCCTGCTCCTCGGCGACGACCTGGTAGAGCGCCAGCAGCCACATGGCGGTGGCGTTGATCGTCATCGAGGTGTTCATCTGCTCCAGGGGGATGCCCTGGAACAGCCGGCGCATGTCACCGAGGTGCGCGACGGGCACACCGACCCGGCCGACCTCGCCGCGGGCGAGGATGTGGTCGGAGTCGTAGCCGGTCTGCGTCGGCAGGTCGAACGCCACCGACAGACCGGTCTGGCCCTTGGCGAGGTTGCGCCGGTACAGCTCGTTGGACGCCTCCGCGGTCGAGTGACCCGCGTACGTCCGCATGAGCCACGGACGGTCCTTCTGACGCTCTGTCATCTAAGGCCCTCAGATGTTCCGGAAGCGGTTGATGGCGTCGATGTGCTTGGCGCGCATCTCCTCGTCGCGCACGCCCAGGCCCTCCTCGGGAGCGAGGCACAGCACGCCGACCTTGCCCTGGTGGGCGTTGCGGTGGACGTCGTGGGCGGCCTGGCCGGTGTCCTCCAGGGAGTACACCTTCGACAGCGTCGGGTGGATCTTGCCCTTGGCGATGAGGCGGTTGGCCTCCCAGGCCTCGCGGTAGTTGGCGAAGTGGGAGCCGATGATCCGCTTCAGCGACATCCACAGGTAGCGGTTGTCGTACTCGTGCATGTAGCCCGAGGTGGAGGCGCAGGTGGTGATGGTGCCGCCCTTGCGCGTGACGTAGACCGAGGCGCCGAAGGTCTCGCGGCCGGGGTGCTCGAAGACGATGTCGATGTCCTCGCCGCCGGTGAGCTCGCGGATGCGCTTGCCGAAGCGCTTCCACTCCTTCGGGTCCTGGGTCTGCTCGTCCTTCCAGAACTTGTAGCCCTCGGCGCTGCGGTCGATGATCGCGTCGGCGCCCATCGAGCGGCAGATGTCCGCCTTCTGCTCGCTGGAGACGACGCAGATCGGGTTGGCGCCGCCGGCCAGGGCGAACTGCGTGGCGTAGGAGCCGAGCCCACCGCTCGCGCCCCAGATGAGCACGTTGTCGCCCTGCTTCATGCCGGCGCCGTTGCGGGACACCAGCTGCCGGTACGCGGTGGAGTTGACCAGACCCGGGGCGGCGGCCTCCTCCCAGCTCAGGTGGCCCGGCTTCGGCATCAGCTGGTTGGACTTGACGAGCGCGACCTCGGCGAGGCCGCCGAAGTTGGTCTCGAAGCCCCAGATGCGCTGCTCGGGGTCGAGCATGGTGTCGTTGTGGCCGTCCGAGGACTCCAGCTCGACGGAGAGGCAGTGGGCGACGACCTCGTCGCCGGGCTTCCAGGCGTTGACGCCCGGGCCGGTGCGCAGGACGACGCCCGCGAGGTCGGAGCCGATGATGTGGTACGGCAGGTCGTGGCGCTTGGCCAGCTCGTTGGTGCGGCCGTAGCGCTCCAGGAACCCGAAGGTCGACAGCGGCTCGAAGATCGAGGTCCACACCGAGTTGTAGTTGACCGAGGAGGCCATGACGGCCACCAGGGCCTCGCCCGGGCCGAGCTCGGGCACGGGGACCTCGTCGAGGTGGATCGACTTGCGCGGGTCCTTGTCGCGGGTCTCGAGGCCCGCGAACATCTCGGTCTCGTCCTTGTGGACGGTGATCGCGCGGTACGACTCGGGGAGCGGCAGGGCGGCGAAGTCGGCGGACGTGGCGTCCTTCGACTGGATCGCGTCCAGGATGTCCTTCACGGTCACGGTATTGCCTCCGGCGGTGAGCGCCCTGAGGGAGGGGCGCCTTGGGATTCGTCGGTGCTGCGATGAGTGCTGCTGAGGGTGGGTGGAGATGTGCCGTCGGTTCGGCTCGGTGGTGCTTCGGCAGCGCTTTGTGGCGCGGGAGGTTGCCTGTGACGCAGGCGTCCGGGCGCGCAGGCCGTCGGCTTGCGGGGACAGCCGGCGAACGCTTGGTCTCTGCTCGCCGGCCGCCCGGACATCTTCAACGTATGACACCGCGTGTCAGGTGGCAAGGCACTGAGTGCCATGACTTGGCCTCAGATGAAATCTTTACGTAACAAATGAGCGATGATCGATCGAACGGCCTCGGAAATCTCCGCGAAAACGGCCTCTGACATGGCAAAACGGCCACCCCGAAGGGTGGCCGTCATCACAGGGCGAGCGGTCCGTCAGCGCTCCTTCAGAGCCTCCTCGATGGTCCGCATGACCTCGTCCAGCGGTGCGTCGGTCCGGGCGACGGTCACCAGCACCTCGCCGTGGGCCGACACCGAGGCCGGCGCGGTGGTCGTCGCCGTCCGGGGCGCCGAGCCGCGCCCGGCGCCGATTCCGGTGCCGAACGTCCGGCGCACGATCGCGAAGGCGTGGTCCAGCTGCGTCTCCACGTCCCCCTGGCCGCCGGCCCGCAGCCAGCGCCGGAGGACGTGGTTGTGCGCGGTGACCACGGCGGAGGCGGCCACCTCGGCGAGCAGCGGGTCGTCGTTGGCGTCGTCGGCGTGCGCGTGCTCGTCGAAGTGCCCCAGCAGATAGCGGGTGAACAGCCGCTCGTAACGGGCCACCGAGGCGATCTCGGCCTCGCGCAGGGTGGGCACCTCGCGCGTGAGCTTGTAGCGGGCGACCGAGATCTCCGGCCGGGCCGCGTACATCTTCATGACTTCCTTGATCCCGCGGCACACGGTGTCGAGCGGGTGCTCGTGCGCGGGCGCGGCGTTCAGGACCGCCTCGGCGCGGATCAGCGTGTCGTCGTGGTCCGGGAAGATCGCCTCTTCCTTGGATCGGAAGTGGCGGAAGAAGGTGCGGCGCGCGACCCCGGCGGCGGCCGCGATCTCGTCGACGGTGGTCGCCTCGTACCCCTTGGTCGCGAACAGTTCCATCGCTGCGGCCGCCAGTTCCCGGCGCATTTTCAGCCGCTGGGCGGCGGCGCGACTGCCTGCGGCACTTTCCGGCGCGTCGGGCGTGGCTGGTGTACGTGAGGACTTGGCGGGCTGGGGCATGACCCGAAAGTACTGCATGTGCGCAGCTCGGTGCGCGGGTGAGGGGGCTCCCCCGCCCGTGAGGGGCGGGGGAGCGTCCACCGGGTCGAGCAGTCCGCCCCAGTCCGCGCCGTCCGCGGCGCCGTCGAACCAGTCCCCGGCGCCGTCAGCGGCGGGCATACTCGCGGAAGCCGCGGCCCGTCTTGCGGCCGAGGCAGCCCGCGGCCACCAGGTGCTCCAGCAGCGGCGCCGGGGCGAGACCGGGGTCGCGGAACTCGCGGTGCAGCACCTTCTCGATGGCCAGCGAGACGTCCAGGCCCACCACGTCCAGCAGCTCGAACGGGCCCATCGGGTAGCCCCCGCCGAGCTTCATCGCCGCGTCGATGTCGTCCAGCGAGGCGTAGTGCTCCTGGACCATCTTGATCGCGTTGTTGAGGTACGGGAACAGCAGCGCGTTCACGATGAACCCGGCGCGATCGCCGCAGTCCACCGCGTGCTTCTTGATCTTCCCGCAGATCTCGCGGACGGTCGCGTGCACGTCGTCGGCGGTCAGGACCGTGCGGACGACCTCGACCAGCTTCATCGCCGGGGCGGGGTTGAAGAAGTGCATGCCGATCACGTCCTGCGGGCGCGAGGTGGCGCGGGCGCAGGCGACGACGGGCAGCGAGGAGGTGGTGGTGGCCAGGATCGCGCCGGGCTTGCACACCTTGTCCAGCGCCTGGAACAGCTGCCGCTTGACCTCCAGGTCCTCGGCGACCGCCTCGACGGCCAGGTCGACGCCGGCGAAGGCTTCGTAGGAGCCGGCCGGGGCGATCCGGTCCAGGATCTGCGCGGCGGCCTCGGCGGTCAGCCGGCCCTTGTCGACGGAGCGCGCGAGGGACTTGCCGATGCGGGCCTTGGCGGCCTGCGCCTTCTCCTCGCTGCGGGCGGCCAGGACCACCTCGTAGCCCGCCTTCGCGAACACCTCGGCGATGCCGGAGGCCATCGTGCCGGAGCCCGCGACACCCACCGAGCGGATCTCGCGCCCGGCGGTGAGCGTGCCGCCCGCCGCCGGGGTCAGCGCGTCCGGCACGACCGTGGCGCTGCCCGGCGCCTCGTAGGTGTAGAAACCGCGCCCGGACTTGCGGCCGGTCAGACCGGCCTCGCTGAGCTGCTTGAGGATCGGGGCGGGGGCGTGCAGCCGGTCGTGGGACTCGGCGTACATGGCCTCCAGGACCGTGCGCGCGGTGTCGATGCCGATCAGGTCCAGCAGGGCGAGCGGGCCCATGGGCAGACCGCAGCCGAGCCGCATCGCCGCGTCGATGTCCTCACGGGAGGCGTACCGGGCCTCGTACATCGCGGCCGCCTGGTTGAGGTAGCCGAAGAGCAGGCCGTCCGCGACGAAGCCGGGGCGGTCGCCGACCGCGACCGGCTCCTTGCCCAGCTCGACCGCGAGGTCCGTGACCGCGGCGACGGCCTGCGGCGCGGTCAGCACCGAGGAGACGACCTCGACCAGCTTCATCGCCGGGGCCGGGTTGAAGAAGTGCAGGCCGAGCATGCGCTCGGGGTGGGCCGAGTCCGCGGCCAGCCGGGTCACGGACAGGGCGTTGGTGCCGGTCGCGAGGATCGTCTCCGGGCGGACGATGCCGTCCAGTTCGCGGAAGATCTGCTGCTTGATCTCGTACGACTCCGGGGCCACCTCGATGACCAGGTCGGCGTCGGCCGCCGCCCGCAGGTCGGTGGAGGTGCGGACCCGGGCCAGAGCCTCGGCGCGCTCCTCCTCGGTGAGCCGGCCGCGCGCCACGGCACGGGCGGTGGAGGCCTCCAGGGCGGTGCGGGACCTGTCGGCCTGGGCCTCGCTGATGTCGATGCCGATCACCTCGCGGCCGGCCTTCACGAGGACCTCGGCGATGCCGGTGCCCATGGTGCCGAGGCCGACCACGGCGATCGTCTTGAACGGGGACGGAGAGCTGCCGGTCCGAGGGGACAGGGGAGTGGCCATCGCGGGACTCCAGAATGAGGGTGACGACGAGGAACGCCCGGGTGCGCCCGGAGGGCGCACCGCGGTGCGTGAAGGGATGCGGGTGTTTCCGGGCCGCGAGCGCACACGCCCGGTGTGCCGGTCCCACGGGCGTGCACACGCCGGGGAGCGGCTGATTCCGACCGGCTCTGTCCCGAAGCCGGGTCGTACTGCGGTACACACGGTGCACCGAACCGACAAGCTCGCGACGGCTGCGTCACCAAACCGGCGCCAGCGAGAGTGCGAGGGGTACTCGCTCGTCTGAGCTTAACCGGCGAGTAACGAGCGCGCCAGTCCCCGGACTTTGTGATGTACCTCCCTCCGCCGGCATCGCCCCTCTACGCTGGTGCGCGTGGACGAAGAGTTGCGATCGCTCACGGAACGCTTACGGCGGGAGTCGCACGGCACGGCCGGGTACGACCGGCTGCTGGCGACCGACGACCGCGACGAGCTCGCGGACGTGCTCACCGCACCCGGACAGCCCCTGTGGGCCAGGGAACTGGCCGCGTTCCGTCTCGGCCTCGCCGGCGACCGGCGCGCCTTCGAGGCCCTGGTGCTGCTCCTCAACCACCGAGACCCTCCGCGCTGCGCCTCCGCCGCCCACGCCCTCGCCCGGCTCGGCGACCCGCGCACGGCCCGGGCGGCCGCCGCCCTCGCCACCAACGAGCTCCGCGTCGCCTACGCCCTGCACCCGGTACGGCTGCTGGCGGCCCTGCGCGCCCCGGAGTCGGTGCCCGCGCTGATCACCACCCTGGAGCGGCGGCTGCGCCCGCACGACCCCTACCGGCGGGTCGCCCTCGCCTGCGTGGAGGGCCTGGGCGCGCTCGGCGACGGCCGCGCCCGGCGGGTGCTGAACGAGGCACTGGCCCACCCCGCCCTCGCGGAGGCGGCGGTGCACGCGCTCGCCCGCATCCCGCAGCAGAAGGGCGTGAGGTGACGCGCGGTCAGCCGCGCAGCTCCTTCACGTACCGCAGCTCGGGCACCGGCACGCCGCCCGCCTCGAAGGGCTCCTCGGCGCCGTCCGGCCGGAATCCGGCGCGCTCGTAGAAGCGGCGGGCCCGGGTGTTGTCCTTCAGGACCCACAGGCGCATGCGCGGGTACGCGGAGCACCGCGCGACCGCCTCCGCCAGCAGGGCCCGCCCGATCCCGCCGCCGACGTGTCCCGGGTCCAGGTAGATCGCGTACAGCTCGGCGTCCCCGTTCGGCGAGCCACCGTCGCGGTACGGCCCGTACGCCGCCCAGCCGAGGATCTCGCCGGCCCGCTCGGCGACCAGGTTCCCCACGGGCCCGGTCCCCTCGGCGAACCGGGCCCGCCGCCGCTCGGCGTCCGCCGCGACGTCGAGGCCGGCGAGGTACGTCTCGGGTATGAGGCCGCGGTAGGCGTGCTGCCAGCCGCGTATGCGGATCTCGGAGACGCGCTCGCAGTCGGCGAGGGCCATCGGGCGGATGCGGGTCGGGGTGCCGTCCATGACGGCACCCTAGGCAATGAACTCCCGGGAGTGCCCGCGGATTGAGCCCCCCCTCAGGAGCCCACCACCGCGAACGCCTCGATCTCCATCAGGAACTCCGGCGCCACCAGACCCGCCACCTGCACGGCGGAGGACGCCGGCAGGCGGTCGTCGGGTATGTGCGCGGCGCGCGCCGCCCGGATCGCCGGCAGATGCGCCCGGTCCCTGACGAAGTACGTCAGCTTCACGACGTCCTCGAAGCCGGCCCCCGCGGCGGCCAGACAGCGCCGCAGGTTCTCGAACACCTGGCGGGCCTGTGCCGCCGGATCGTCCTTGCCGACCAGGTGGCCGTCCTCGTCCAGGGCGAGCTGTCCGGAGACGGCGACGAAGCGGCCGGTCGCCGAGACCACGTGGCTGTACTGGGCCGCGGGGGCGACCCCGGCGGGGGCGGAGATCCGGGTCGGTTCACTCATCTCTCCATGGTGGACCACCCCACTGACAACGCCCCCGCCCGGCCGGGCCGTCAGCGGCGGAACCCCAGCAGCCCGTGCAGGGCCGAACCGCGGGACGACACCGACGCCGCCTTCGCGGTGAGCGGCTTGGGGTCGGGCGACTTCGGGCAGACCGCGTCGGCCGCGTCCGTCGTGCCGGTGCCGTGCGGCAGCGTGCCGTCGGCCAGGTACGCGGCGAGATACCCGTCGAGGCAGGCGTTGCCGCTCAGCGTGATGCCGTGGTTGCCGCCGCCGTCCTCGACCACCAGGCGGGAGCCGGCCAGCAGCCGGTGGACCCGCGTACCGCCCGGATAAGGGGTGGCCGCGTCCCGCGTCGCCTGGAACAGCAGCGCGGGCGGCAGCTCGGTGTTGGCGATGTCCACCGGCTTCAGCGCCGCCGTCGGCCAGAACGCGCAGGGTGCGTTGTACCAGGCGTTGTTCCAGGCCATGAAGGGAGCCTTGCCGTACACCGCCCAGGTGTCCGCGCTCCACCGGCTCCACGTGCGCCGCCAGGAGGTGTCACGGCACTGCACGGCCGTGTAGACGCTGTAGCCGTTGTCGCCCGAGCCGTCCACGGTGGCGAAGTTGTCGTACGCCTCCACCAGCGGCCCGGTCCTGCCGTCGTGGACGTAGGCCACGAACGCCTCGGCGAGGTAGGGCCAGTAGCCGTCGTAGTAGCCGCCCGGAATGAAGGTGTCCTCCAGCTCGGAGGCGCCGACCCGGCCCTCGGCCGGGGTCCGCGCCAGGGCCGCCCGCATCGCGTACCACTGCGCCTCGACCTTCGCCGGGTCCGTGCCCAGCTTGTACCTGGCGTCGTACTTGGCGATCCACGCCATCAGCGCCCGGTGGCGGTCGTCGAAGGCGTAGTCCTGGCCCAGGTTGTCGTCGTACCAGACGCCGGACGGGTCGACGATCGAGTCCAGCACCAGACGCCGGACCCGCTCGGGGTACAGCTTGGCGTAGACCGCGCCGAGGTAGGTGCCGTACGAGTAGCCGAAGTAGTTGATCCGCTCCGCGCCGAGGGCCCGGCGGATGGCCTCCATGTCCTGGACGGCGCTGACCGTGTTGACGTACGGCAGCACGTCGGCGTACTTGCGGCCGCAGGCGGCCGCGAAGGACTTCGCGCGCTCCACGTTCGCCTGTTCCAGCGCGGGCGTGGCGGGGACGGTGTCCGGGCGCACCGGCTTGAAGTGGCCCGGCACGCAGTCCAGGGCGGGGGTGCTGCGGCCGACCCCGCGCGGGTCGAAACCGATCACGTCGTACTGGGCCGCCACGGCCTTGGGCAGCGTCGAGGCGACGAACCCGGCGAGGGTCAGCCCGCTGCCGCCGGGGCCGCCCGGGTTGACCAGCAGGGGGCCCTGGGAGGTCTTCGCGGTGTGCGGGACACGGGACAGGGCGAGGGTGATCTGCCGGCCGGACGGCTGCGCGTGGTCCAGCGGCACCGTCAGGGACGCGCACTGGAGCGTCGGGTAGTCGTTGGTCGCGCACTTCTTCCAGACGGGTTCCGCGGCCGGAGCGGCCGGTGCCGCCGGCGCGGTCCGGGCCGCGTGGGCGGGGACGGCCGCGACCGAGCCCGCCAGCACGGCTGCGGCTGCGCACAGCACGGCTGCGCGTGTTCTCATGGGTCCTCCCGGGACGGAGGTGTCGGCGAGCCGTGAGGATCACGGTTCTCGCCGGATCGTCCCGGAATCGGCCACCCGGAGAACGCGTCGCGGCCATAGTTGACCCGGATGGGCCGAGGGATGCCCTCGAACGCTCTCAGATGAGGGTGAGTTGGGTCGGCTCGGACATGTCCCGCGGCTCCGGCTCCACCGGGCGGATCCGCCGGGCCAGGCCCGCGCGCGTGGGCCCGATGCCGTACTCCCGCGCCAGCTCGTGCACCTGACGGGTGATCCGGCGCTGGTACCACTTGGGCGCGTAGGCGCCGTCCGCGTACAGCCGCTCGTAGCGGCGCACCAGGTGCGGGTGGTGGCGGCCGAGCCAGGCCATGAACCACTCCCGGGCGCCCGGCCGCAGGTGCAGCGCCAGAGGTGTGACGGAGGTGGCCCCGGCCGCCGCTATCGCCCGTACCGTCGCCCGCAGTTGGGCCGGGTCGTCGCTCAGGAACGGGATCACCGGTGCCATCAGGACCCCGCAGCCGATGCCGTGCTCCCCGAGGGTGCGCACGACGTCCAGCCGGCGCTCCGGCGCCGGGGTGCCGGGTTCCACCGTGCGCCACAGCCCGGTGTCGAGGAAGCCGACGGAGACCGAGACGCCGATGTCGGTCACCTCGGCCGCCCGGGTCAGCAGCTCCAGGTCGCGCAGGATCAGGGTGCCCTTGGTGAGGATCGAGAACGGGTTCGCGTGCTCGGTGAGGGCGGAGATGATGCCCGGCATCAGCCGGTAGCGGCCCTCGGCGCGCTGGTAGCAGTCCACGTTCGTGCCCATCGCCACGTGATCGCCCGTCCAGCGGCGGGAGCCGAGCTGACGGCGCAGCACGTCGGGCGCGTTCACCTTGACCACGATCTGGGTGTCGAAGCCGACTCCGGTGTCCAGGTCCAGGTAGCTGTGCGTCTTGCGCGCGAAGCAGTAGACGCACGCGTGCGAGCAGCCCCGGTAGGGATTGACCGTCCACTCGAACGGCATGCGCGAGGCGCCCGGCACCCGGTTCAGCACGGAGCGGGCCCGGACCTCGTGGAAGGTGATCCCGCGGAACTCGGGGGTGTCGAACGTCCGGGTGGTGACGGCCTCCGCGCCGAACAGCGCGGGATCGGCCGCCCGGCCGTGCTCGGCGGGCTCCCCGGACTCCACGGTGAGGTTCTCCCAGCGCATGACGCCTCCTCGGTAGGACTGCACCCACAATAGAACATCTGTTCCCATGATCGTGCGCCCCCCGATTTGGGCGGCCGGGCGCCGGGGTGGTTGGCTTGCCCCAACCGGCGAGCACACAGGTCCTGGAGGAACGCAATGGCGCAGGTCGAGGCCACTACGGAGCGGGTCGTCGCGGCGGACGCGGAGAAGGTGTTCGACGCCCTGGCCGACTACCGCGGCACGCGGCAGCGGCTGCTGCCCGAGCACTTCAGCGAGTACGAGGTGCGCGAGGGCGGCGACGGCGAGGGCACCCTCGTCCACTGGAAGCTCCAGGCCACCAGCAAGAGGGTGCGCGACTGCCTCCTGGAGGTCGGCGAGCCCACCGACGGCGAGCTGGTCGAGAAGGACCGCAACTCCTCCATGGTCACCACCTGGCGGGTCACCCCCGCCGGCGAGGGCAGCTCCCGCGTCGTCGTCACCACCACCTGGAAGGGCGCCGGCGGCATCGGCGGCTTCTTCGAGAGGACCTTCGCGCCCAAGGGTCTCGGCCGCATCTACGACGCCGTGCTCGCCAACCTCGCCGCCGAGGTCGAGAAGTAGCGCCAAGCCCCCACCGGTGGAGGGGCGTTGCGCCCCTTCACCGGTTCGAGTGGATCTCCGCCACCTCCACGGCGGTGCCGTAACTCGCCGCAGTTGTTCGCAGTTGTCGCCTTACGCGGGAATTGTGACAGGTGCGACGAGGGAGCGGTACGTGGGCGGGTCGACTCTGGTGAAGCACGAGCCGGTCGCGGCACCGGACGCCGGGGAGGCGATCCGGGCGGCCGAGGGTCCCGAGGGGGCCGCGGGTGCCGGAGGGACCGCCGCCGTCACCGCCGCGCCCCCACCCGCCGCGACCATGGCCGAACTCGGGCCGCGCCGCGTGCGGCTGGTGTTCGTCGGGCTGATGCTCGCGTTGCTGCTCGCGGCACTGGACCAGATGATCGTCGCCACCGCGCTGCCGAAGATCGTCGGCGAACTGCACGGCCTGGACAGGATGTCCTGGGCGATCACCGCCTATCTGCTCACCTCCACCATCGGCCTGCCGCTGTACGGCAAGCTCGGCGACCTGGTCGGCCGCAAGGGCGTCTTCCAGTTCGCCATCGCCGTCTTCGTCGTCGGCTCCGCGCTCGCCGGCCGGGCGCAGAGCATGGACCAGCTGATCGCCTTCCGCGCCGTCCAGGGCGTGGGCGCGGGCGGGCTCATGATCGGCGTGCAGGCGATCATCGCCGACATCGTGCCGCCCCGCGAACGCGGCCGGTACATGGGCCTGATCGGCGCCGCCTTCGGCCTCGCCTCCGTCGCCGGACCGCTCCTCGGCGGCTACTTCACCGACCACCTCTCCTGGCGCTGGTGCTTCTACGTCAACGTCCCCTTCGGCCTGGTCACCCTCGCCGTCGTCACCGTCGTCCTCAAGCTCCCCAGGCCCGCGGTGCGCGGACGGCTCGACGTGCCCGGCGCGCTGCTGCTCGCAGCCGCCTCCACCTGCCTGGTCCTGCTCACCAGTTGGGGCGGCACCGAGTACGCGTGGGACTCCCGGCAGATCCTCGGCCTGGCGGCCGGCGCGGTCGCCGCCGTCGCCCTCTTCCTCGTCGCCGAGCGCTTCGCGGCCGAACCCCTCATCCCGCTGCGGCTGTTCCGCGACTCCGTCTTCAACGTCAGCGGCCTGGTGGGCCTCGTCATCGGCGTGGCCCTCTTCGGCGCGGCCAGCTATCTGCCGACCTTCCTGCAGATGGTGGACGGGGCCAGCGCCACCGGCTCCGGGCTGCTCATGCTGCCCATGATGGCCGGGATCGTCGGCGCCTCGATCATCGGCGGGCAGCTCATCAGCCGCACCGGCCGCTACAAGATCTTCCCCGTGCTCGGCGGCGCCGTCTCCGCCACCGGCATGTGGCTGCTGTCCCGGCTGGAGACCGACACGCCCCGGCTGCACTACAGCATCTGGATGGCCGTCCTCGGCGCCGGCATCGGCCTGGTGATGCCCGTCCTGGTGCTCGCCGTGCAGAACTCCGTGCGCCCCGCCGACCTCGGCACCGCCACCAGCGCCAACAACTACTTCCGGCAGATCGGCGGCAGCGTCGGCGCGGCCGTCTTCGGCACCCTCTTCGCCGACCGGCTCACCGACTCCCTGCGCAGGGAACTGCCCCCGCGGGCGGGCGCCGGGCTGCCCGACGCCGACTCCCTCACCCCGCAGCTCGTCCACGCGCTGCCGCCGGCCCTGCGCGACGCCTACATCCGCGCCTACGCCGACGCGATGCCCCGGATCTTCCTCTACCTGGTCCCGGTGCTCGCCCTCGGCCTGCTCATCGCCTTCTTCCTCAAGGAGAAACCCCTGGTGTCCCACCACACCGCCGAAACCGAGCCCGAGACCCTGAGCGCCGGCGCCCCGATCCCGACGGCCCGCACCCCCCACACCGCGGGCGTCCCCGTCTGCGGCACCGTGCAGCACCCCGACGGCACCGTGGTGCCCCGCGCCGCCCTCACCCTCATCGACGTCGCCGGACAGCAGATCGGCCGGGGCGCGAGCGGCGAGGACGGCCGGTACGCGCTCGGCACCCCCGGTTCCGGGGCGTACGTGCTGATCGCCGCCGCCGGCGGTCACCAGCCGCAGGCCGTCTCCGTCACCGTCGGCGAACGGCCCGTCGAACTCGACGTCGTCCTCGGTGGCGCCGGGCGACTGGCCGGCAGCGTGCTCACCGCCGACGGCAGCCCCGTGCGGGACGCCACCGTCACACTGACCAACGTCCACGGCGAGGTCGTCGCCGCCACCCGCAGCGGCCGGGAGGGCGGCTACGTCATCACCGAACTGGTCGCCGGCGAGTACACCCTGGCCGCCAGCGCCCCCGCCTTCCGGCCCGCCGCGCTGCCCGTCACCGTGCAGGCCTCCCGGGAGACCCGGCAGGACGTCGAACTCGCGGGCGGCGCCGTGCTGAAGGGGACCGTGCGGGCCCACGGCGGCCGCGCGGTGGAGGACGCGCGCGTGACGCTCCTCGACGCCGCGGGCAACGTCGTCGACACCCTCACCACCGGAGCCGACGGAACGTTCCGGTTCGTGGATCTCTCCTCCGGCGAGTACACCGTCATCGCCGCAGGTTACCCGCCGGTCGCCACGGTGCTGCAGGTCGCGGGCGGTGGCCGCACGGAACGGGACCTGCAACTGGGGCACGAGGACTGAGCGGCGCACGGGGCCGCGCGCCGGTGCGATCGGGCGCCACCAATTCCCGGATTGCCACACATCGCCACCGGCCGTCGCCTTACCGTAGTGGCGGGCGGCACAGATCGTTTGCGAACAGCCGTGGGGAGAGAGGGCCTGGGCCATGGACCGTGGCAGCGAGCGGGACACAGCTCCCGAGCGCGACACCGGCGACACGGCGGCCGGCCGGATTCCGCTGGCCGTGGTCGTCGTCGACCGTGACGGCCTCGTCTCCCACTGGAGCAGCGGGGCGCGGCGCCTGTTCGGTGTGGGCCGGGAGGACGCGGTCGGGCGCTCCGCGGCCGACCTGCTGCCGGTCTCCGGCGCCCTCGCCGACGACCTGCACGGCGAGCCGATGCCGGACGCCTACGACGAGTACGACGCCCTCGGTCCCGACCTGGAGTCCTCGCTCGGCGGCCGGACCTCGTACGCCACGGCGGGCCGCGCCCGCCTCGTCCCGTACGGGCAGCCGGCGGACGGTGAGCGGCTCGACGTGCTCTGGTGGGCCTACCCGCTGGTCGGGCCGGGCTCCTTCCGGCTGCTGGTGCTCGCCGCGGACGCCACCCGGCTCCGCGAGGAGCGGGGCTACGACGACGAGACCGCCGAACGCATCTCGCCCGGCTTCGCCCGCCACACCGAACTGCCCGCCTTCGACGAGCTCGAACGGCGGCTGCCCGAGATCCTGCCCAACATGGGGCCGGGGCTCAGCGGCCGCATCGTCTCCCAGGTCCTCGAACTGGGCTACCCCGTCCTGGAGTTCAGCCAGTACGACCGGGTGCCCGTGACGCCGTACTGGGGTGTGCCCCGCCGTGCGGGACGCGCCCGCGTCGAGGCCGTCGTGCCGCGGGAGCGGGCGGCGGCCGCCCCGGTCCCGGCCGGAGCCGAGCTGGACCTGGAGTACGCCGCCGTCCGCGAGCGGCTGGAGTTCCTCAACGAGGTCAGCTCCGGCATCGGCACCTCCCTCGACCTCGGCGAGACCATCCGCGAGGTGACCAGCGCCGCCGTCCCCCGTTTCGCGGACTTCGCGGGCACCCACCTGCGCGCCGCGGTCCTGGCGGGCGAGGGCTTCCCGGACGGACCGCCCGACGCGAGCACCGTGATGTTCCGCGTCTGGGTCGAGCACAACGACGAACCGGGCCGCTGGGACGACACCGTGCCGGTCGGCGAGGCCTTCGCCTTCCCCGAGCACACCCCGTTCTACAAGTGCATGGTCACCGGCGAGCCCGTCGTCGTCCCGAGGGTCACCGAGGAGCTGTCCGAGCGCATCTCCGGGGAGTTCGAGAAGCGCGACCTCAGGCCGCTCATCGGCGGCCGCTCCCTGCTGATCGTCCCGCTCAAGGCACGCAACGTCGTCCTCGGCTTCATGGTGCTGATGCGCCGCCCGGACCGCCCCGCCTTCGACGACATGGACCGCACCACCGGCGCCGAACTCGCCGCCCGCGCCGGCCTCGTGCTCGACAACGCCCGCATGTACACGTACCAGGAGAACGTCGCCGACACCCTCCAGGACAGCATGCTGCCGCAGGTGAACCCGCGGATGGCCGGGTGCGACGTCGCCACCCGATACCTGCCCGGCACCCGGCTCGGCCGGATCGGCGGCGACTGGTTCGACACCATCAAACTGCCCGGTTCGCGCACCGCCCTCGTGGTCGGCGACGTCATGGGCCACGGCCTGAACTCGGCGGCGATGATGGGCCAGTTGCGCACCGCCGTACAGACCATGGCGACCATGGAGACCCCGCCGGCCCAGCTGCTGCGCAACCTCGACGACCTGGCTCGCCGGCTCGGCGAGAACTACCTCGCCACCTGCCTGTACGCGGTCTACGACCCGATCTGCGGTGAGCTGACCCTCGCCAACGCGGGCCACATCCCGCCGGTCCTGGTCCGCGCCGAGGACGGCAGCAGCGAACTGCTCGACCTGCCCACCGGTGCGCCGATAGGCGTCGGTGGCGTCCCCTTCGAGGCCGTCCGTATCCGGGTCGCCCCCGGCGACCGCCTGGTGCTGTGCACCGACGGCCTGGTCGAGGTGCGCGGCTCCGACATCGGCGAGGGTCTCGCCGCGCTCTGCGAGTCCGCCGCGCACCCGGCCGCCTCGATGGACGACGCGTGCGACACCATCATCCGCGCCCTCAACACGCGCGGCGGGCGCAAGGACGACGTCGCCCTGCTCATGGCCCGCCTCAACGGCATTCCCGACGATCACGTCGCCGAATGGCGGTTCGACGCCGAGCCGCTCGCGGTGCCCCGGGCCCGCCGCCTGGTGCGCGAACGGCTCCTCACGTGGGGCCTGTCCCATGCGGTGGAGACGGCCGAGCTGCTGGTCAGCGAGGTCGTCACCAACGCCGTACGGCACGCGCAGGGCGACCGGATCGGGTTGCGCGTGGTCCGCACCGACGCGCTGCTGTTCGAGGTCACCGACGACGAGCCCGCCCTGCCCGCCATGCTGAGTGCCGGCCCTCTCGACGAGTCCGGTCGCGGACTGCGGGTGGTCAGCCGGCTCGCCCGGGAGTGGGGTGCCAGCACCAGCGGACACCGCAAGACCGTCTGGTTCGAGCAGACCCTCACCGGCAACCGCTGAACAGGGGGCGTGCGGCACCCCGTTGCACGCCCTCCGCTCCACTGGATCCCGTACATCCGGTGAACGTGGCCCCCCACCCCTTGCCCGATGGGACAGCGACGCGATATCCCGATCACGGAACCGACCGTGGGGAGAGGGCATGAACGTCTCGGACAACTATCGCAACGCGTGGGAGAGTTACTGGAGCCAGACCTCCGAGGGCCGGGGCGAGGCGATCTGGGACGCCGATCCCTCCCTCAGCGCCGAACCCCACAGCGCCCTCCTCCTGCCGCACGCCGACCCCGCCCGCACCATCGTCGACCTCGGCTGCGGCAACGGCACCCAGACCCGCTACCTGGCCACCCGGTTCGCGCGCGCCGTGGGCGTCGACCTCTCGCACGCCGCCGTCGAGCACGCCCGCCGCGCCGAGAGCGCCGGCACCGTCGAGTTCCAGCAGCTCGACCTCACCGACACCGGCGCCGTCCGCGCCCTGCACGAGCGGCTCGGCGACAGCAACGTCTACATGCGGGCCGTCATCCACCAGAGCGAACCGGCCGCGCGCCCCGCGGTCGCCGCCGCCGTCGCCGAGATCATCGGCGCCGAGGGCCGTGCGTTCGTCGTCGAGCTCACCTCCGGCTCCCGGGACGTGCTCAAGCGCGCCGCGTCCGATCCGGGCGGCCCGGGTCCCAAGCTCCAGCGCGTCTTCCACCACGGGCTCAAGCCCGCCGACGCCGACGACGCGGAGATCCCCCGGCTGCTGACCGAGGCCGGCCTGAAGATCCTCGCCGAGGGCGAGACCGCCCTGCCGCAGACCGAGAACCTGGCGGACGGCACCCGTATCGACCTGCCGGCCCACTGGTTCGTCCTCGCCGGCGCCTGACCCGGCCCCACGCCCGGACCGGCGCCGGGTGTGCGCCGGGGAAAGCGCCTCTCCGGCCGCTGCCGCCCCACCGGTTCGCTGTCGTACCGCCCCTCCACCGGCGGCGGGCACCTCGGAATCCGGGCCCGGCACGGCAGCGGCCGGCGGCGGTCGTTTCGCGAGGTCGGGGTCGTAGCCTGGGCGCCCGTCGGCGCGTAACGTGACGCAGCATGAAGATCCTCATCAGTGCCGACATGGAGGGGGCCACGGGCGTCACCTGGCCGGCCGACGTGCTGCCGGGGACGCCGCAGTGGGAGCGGTGCCGGTCGATGTTCACCTCCGACGTGAACGCCGCCGCGCAGGGATTCTTCGACGGCGGCGCCGACGAGGTGCTCGTCAACGAGGCCCACTGGTCCATGCGCAACCTGCTCCTGGAGCGACTCGACGAGCGGGTCGAGATGCTCACGGGGCGGCACAAGTCGCTGTCCATGGTGGAGGGCGTCCAGCACGGCGACGTGGACGGCATCGCCTTCGTCGGCTACCACGCGGGCGCCGGCATGGACGGCGTCCTCGCCCACACCTATCTGGCGAACCAGCTGACCGGGGTCTGGCTGGACGACGTCCGCGCCAGCGAGGGCCTGCTCAACGCGCACGTCGTCGCCGAGTACGGCGTCCCCGTCGTGCTCGTCACCGGCGACGACGTGGCCTGCGAGGACGCGCTCGGCTACGCGCCCGAAGCGCTGAAGGTCGCCGTGAAGGACCATGTGTCGCGGTACGCGGCCGTGTGCCGCACCCCGGCCCGCACCGCGGCCGACATCCGGGCCGCCGCCAAGGAGGCCGCACGGCTGGCGGTCCGCGCCGAACCCGTGCACGCCGGGCCGCACACGATCGCCCTGGAGTTCGACGCGGAGCACCTGGCGATGGCCGCGACCGTCGTCCCCGGCGTCGCCCGGACCGGGGAGCGGAAGGTGGCCTACACCAGCGCCGGGATGTACGAGGGCATCAGGACGTTCAAGGCGGTCACCACGATCGTCTCTGCCGCCGTGGAGGAGCAGTATGGCTGACCAGCAGGCCCTGGACGAGGTCGTGCAGTTCACCTCAGGCCTGATCAGGATCGACACCACCAACCGGGGCGGCGGGGACTGCCGGGAGCGGCCCGCCGCCGAGTACGCGGCCGAGCGGCTTTCCGGGGCCGGTCTGGAACCGCTGATGCTGGAGCGGACCCCGGGCCGGACCAATGTCGTCGCCCGGGTCGCCGGCACCGACCCGTCCGCCGACGCGCTGCTGGTCCACGGCCACCTGGACGTCGTCCCGGCCGAGGCCGCCGACTGGAGCGTGCCGCCCTTCTCCGGCGAGGTCCGCGACGGGGTGGTGTGGGGCCGGGGCGCCGTCGACATGAAGAACATGGACGCGATGATCCTGGCCGTCCTGAGGTCCTGGGCCCGGCAGGGCGTACGGCCCCGCCGGGACCTCGTCATCGCGTTCACCGCCGACGAGGAGGCCAGCGCCGAGGACGGCTCCGGATTTCTCGCCGACCGGCATCCGGAGCTGTTCGAGGGCTGCACCGAGGGCATCAGCGAGTCCGGCGCGTTCACCTTCCACGACGGCGCCGGGCGGCAGATCTACCCCATCGCGGCGGGGGAGCGGGGCACCGGCTGGCTCAAGCTCACCGCCCGCGGCCGGGCCGGGCACGGCTCCAAGGTCAACAACGAGAACGCGGTCACCCGGCTCGCCGCCGCCGTCACCCGCCTCGGCGAGCACGAGTGGCCGCTCCGGCTGACCCCGACCGTGCGCGCCGCGCTCGCCGAACTGGCCACGCTGTACGGCATCGAGCCGGACTTCACCGACGTGGACCGGCTGCTGGAGAAGCTCGGCCCGGCCGGGAAGCTGGTCGAGGCCACCGTCCGCAACAGCGCCAACCCGACCATGCTGGAAGCCGGTTACAAGCTGAACGTCATCCCGGGCGAGGCGGTCGCCTTCGTCGACGGCCGCTATCTGGCGGGCGCCGAGGACGAGTTCCGCGCCACCCTCGACCGGCTGGTCGGCCCGGACGTGAGCTGGGAGTTCGCGCACCGCGAGGTGGCCCTGCAGGCCCCCGTGGACTCGCCGACCTTCGCGAGGATGCGGGCCGCCGTCGAGGAGTTCGCGCCCGAGGGGCACGTGGTGCCGTACTGCATGTCCGGCGGTACGGACGCCAAGCAGTTCTCGCGGCTCGGCATCACCGGGTACGGTTTCGCCCCGCTGAAGCTGCCCGAGGGACTCGACTACCAGGCGCTGTTCCACGGGGTCGACGAACGGGTGCCCGTGACGGCGCTGCACTTCGGTGTGCAGGTGCTCGACCGCTTCCTGCGGACGGCGTAGACGATGGGGGACGAGGTGCTCAAGTCACCGTACGGATCGTGGCCTTCGCCCGTGGACGCGGCGCTGGCCGCCGCGCACGACGGCCGGCCGGACTGGGTGGGGGTCGTCGGCGACGAGATCTGGTGGACCGAACCCCGGCCCGCCGAGGGCGGCCGCCGGGCACTGGTGCGGCGGCGGGCCGACGGCGGCGAGGAGCCGGTGCTGCCCGCGCCGTGGAACGTGCGCAGCCGGGTCATCGAGTACGGCGGCCGCCCCTGGTCCGGGGCGGTGCGCGACGGCCGGCCGCTCGCCGTGTTCACGCACTTCGCCGACCAGCGGCTGTACCTCTTCGAGCCGGGCGGCGAGCCGCGCCCGCTGACCCCCCTCTCCCCGGTGGGCGGCGGACTGCGCTGGGTCGAGCCGCAGATCCACCTCGAACGCGGCGAAGTGTGGTGCGTGCTGGAGGAGTTCACCGGCGAGGGACCCGACGACGTGCGGCGCGTCCTCGCCGCCGTACCGCTCGACGGCTCCGCCGCCGACGACCGTGGCGCCGTACGCGAACTCACCCCCGAACGGCAGCGGTTCGTCACCGGGGCCAAGCTGTCGCCCGACGGCCGGCGGGCCGCCTGGCTCACCTGGGACCACCCCCGGATGCCCTGGGACGGCACGGAGCTGCTCGTCGCGGAGGTCGCCGACGACGGCACCCTGCGCGACGCGCGCACCGTCGCGGGCGGGCCCCGGGAAGCGGTCGCCCAGGTCGAATGGGACGCGGACGGCAGGCTCCTGTACGCGAGCGACCGCAGCGGCTGGTGGAACCTCTACCGCGACGGCACCGCGCTGTGCCCGCGCGAGGAGGAGTTCGGCGGCGCGCTCTGGCAGCTCGGCCTGCGCTGGTTCGCACCGCTGGACAGCGGGCTGATCGCGGTCGTGCACGGCAAGGGCGCGACGATACTCGGGATACTCGACCCCGAGACCGGCGAACTCGTCGACGCCGCCGGACCCTGGACCGAGTTCACCGCCGGCCTCACCGCGCACGGGGAGCGGGTCGTCGCCGTCGGCGCCAGCCCGCGTACCGCCTACGAGGTGATCGAGCTGGACACCAGGAGCGGACGCGCCCGCCCGGTCGGCGCCCCGCACGAGGACCCCGTCGACCCCGCGTACTACCCCGAACCGCAGATCCGGGTCTTCACCGGGCCGGACGGGCGCGAGGTGCATGCCCACGTCTACCCGCCGCACCACCCCGAACGGACCGCACCCGACGGCGAGCTGCCGCCGTACGTCATCTGGGCGCACGGCGGCCCCACCAGCCGCGTCCCGCTCGTACTGGACCTGGAGATCGCCTACTTCACCTCCCGGGGCATCGGCGTCGCCGAGGTGAACTACGGCGGCTCCACCGGCTACGGCCGGGCCTACCGCGAGCGGCTGCGCGAACAGTGGGGCGTGGTCGACGTCGAGGACTGCGCGGCCGTCGCCCGTGCCCTCGCCGACGAGGGCACCGCCGACCCCGCCCGCCTCGCGATCCGGGGCGGCAGCGCGGGCGGCTGGACCACCGCCTCCTCCCTGACCACCACCGACCTGTACGCCTGCGGCACCATCCTCTACCCGGTCCTGGACCTGGCCACCTGGGGGCCGGGGGAGACCCACGACTTCGAGTCCCGCTACCTGGAGTCGCTGATCGGCCCGCTCGCCGAGGTGCCGGCCCGCTACGCCGAACGCTCGCCGACCGCGCACGCCGACCGGATCGGCGTCCCGTTCCTGCTGCTCCAGGGCCTCGACGACGTCATCTGCCCGCCCGCCCAGTGCGAACGCCTCCTCGCCCGCATCGACGGCCGGGGCGTACCGCACGCCTACCTCACCTTCGCCGGGGAGGGCCACGGGTTCCGTCGGGCCGAGACCATGATCCGCGCCCTGGAGGCGGAACTGTCCCTGTACGCCCAGGTGTTCGGGCTGACGCCGACCCCCGAGGTCCCGAAGGTGGGCTTGCGCACGTGAGAGAACTGCTGCGGCCCGCCCGGCTCGCCCCCGGCGCCCGGGTGGCCGTCGTCGCCCCCAGCGGGCCGGTGCCCGAGGAGCGGCTCCAGGCCGGGCTCGACGTGCTGCGCGGCTGGGACCTCGACCCGGTCGTCGCACCCCATGTCCTGGACCGGCACCGCGAGTTCGGCTACCTGGCGGGCACGGACGCCGACCGGGCCGCCGACTTCCAGCACGCGTGGTGCGACCCCGCCGTGGACGCGGTGCTGTGCGCCCGCGGCGGGTACGGGGTGCAGCGCATGGTCGACCTGCTCGACTGGGAGGCGATGCGCGCGGCCGGGCCCAAGGTCTTCGTCGGCTTCAGCGACATCACCGTCCTGCACGAGGCCTTCGCCACCCGCCTGGGACTCGCCACGCTGCACGGGCCGATGGCGGCCGGTGTCGACTTCGTCAAGAACACCCGGGCCCAGGAGCACCTGCGGGCCACGCTCTTCGCCCCGGAGACCGTGCGCACCATCGCGTCCGGCGGCACGGCCCTGGTACCCGGCCGGGCCCGGGGCGTCACCCTCGGCGGATGCCTGTGCCTGCTCGCCGCGGAACTCGGCACCCCGCACGCCCGCGCCTCGGCGGCCGGCGGACTGCTGTGCCTGGAGGACGTGGGCGAGGAGACGTACCGGCTGGACCGGTACCTCACCCAGCTCCTGCGCGCGGGCTGGCTGGACGGCGTCCGCGGGGTCCTGCTCGGCTCCTGGGAGAACTGCGCCGACCACACGGAGGTGCGCCCCCTGCTGGCCGACCGGCTCGGCGCGCTCGGGGTGCCGGTGGTGGAGGACTTCGGCTTCGGCCACTGCGCGGGTGCCCTGACGATCCCCTTCGGGGCGACGGCGGAACTGGACGCCGACGCCGCCACGCTGACCCTGGACCGGCCCGCCCTGCGCTGAGCCCGGGACCGTACGACGCCCCGCGGCGCCGGGGCCGGAAAATCCCGGGGCACCGCGGGCGGCGACGCCGTAGGCTGGCCGGATGCCCCACTCCACCCCCCGCCACCTCGCCGAGGGCCCCCGCGTGGCCGTCCGCCACTTCACCGCCGAGGACGGACCCGAGTTCACCGCCCGGGCCCGGGAGAGCAAGGACCTGCACCGGCCGTGGCTGTTCCCGCCGGACACCGACGAGGCCTATGCGGCCTACGCGGACCGGCTGATCGAGGACCCGTCCAAGGCCGGGTTCCTGGTGTGCGAGAAGGACAGCGGCGACCTCGCCGGGTTCATCAACATCAACAACATCGTCCGGGGCGGCTTCCAGTGCGGCGCCCTCGGCTACGGCGCCTTCGCCCACGCCGCCGGACGGGGGCTGATGCGGGAGGGCCTGGACCTGGTGATCGGGTACGCGTTCGGGCCGCTGGGACTGCACCGTCTCGAGATCAACGCGCAGCCCGAGAACACCGCCTCCATCGCCCTGGCCCGGGGCGCCGGCTTCCGCCTGGAGGGCTTCTCACCCCGGATGATCTACATCGACGGTGCCTGGCGCGACCACGAACGCTGGGCCCTCACCGCCGAGATGCGCCCCGGCGGCTGATCCCCTCACCGGTCACGCAAGAGCCGCCGGGGAGGACCGGTCACCGAACACCCCGCCAGGAAGTGCCCGTTCAGGAAGGCCGCCATGCGCACACTCGTCGTGCTCGACGCCCCCTCCAACCTGGGCCTGCGCCCACCCGCTCCCGGCACCGTCCCGGGCTGCTACAAGCTGGCCGGCGCCCTCAGGGAGCAGCGCCTCCCACGACGGCTCGGGGCCCGCGAGGGCGGGGTGGTCGTACCGCCGCGCTACGACCGCGGGGACTGGCAGGAGGGCGACGGCGTCTTCAACGCCACCGCGCTCGCCGCGTACACCGTCAAGCTCGCCGACCGCATCGAACACCACGTGCGCGCGGGGGAGTTCCCCGTCGTCCTCGGCGGCGACTGCTCGATCCAGCTCGGCGCCTCCCTCGCCCTGCGCCGCATCGGCCGGTACGGGCTCGCCGCCGTCGACGCCTCGCACGACTTCCGGCACTTGGGCAACTCCGACCGGATCGGCGCCGCGGGCGGCGAGGAGGTCGCCATCGCCACCGGCCGCGGCCAGGCCGACCTGAGCGACCTGGAGGGCCTCGGTCCCTACCTCAGGGACGAGGACGTACGGTTCTTCGGCATCCGTGACGCCTACACCGACGACACGGCCGAACTCGCCGCGCTGAAGATGCCCGTCGCCACCGTCGGCGACCTCCGCGCCGAGAGCCCCGACGCGGTCGCCCGGGCCGCCGTCGAGGCCTTCGGGGCACCCGGACTCGACGGCTTCTGGGTCCACCTCGACGCCGACGTCCTCGACCCGTCCGTGATGCCGGCCGTCGACAGTCCCGACCCGGACGGCCTGCTGCCCGGCGAACTGGAGCTGTTGCTGCGCCCGTTGCTCGCCGCACCGCGCTGCGTGGGCCTCAACATCACCATCTACGACCCCGACCTGGACCCCGACGGCACGGCGGGCGCGCTCCTGGCCGACCTGGTCGTGGCCGCCTTTGCGCAATCCTGACCGGCAGCTCCCCTGGCCGAGTCCCGCCCCGCCGGGTTCCATGGTCGTCGTGACGAGGATCCGACGTGAGGTACTGACCCTGCCCGCCGCGCGGTTGGGGGCCGACAACCCGCTTCCCCCGCTGCGCCCGCTCGACGAGGTCCACCGCATCGACGACCGGGACCGGGAGGAGATGCCCCGCGACATGGCCCGCCAGCTCGGCCACGAACCGCTGGGCAGCCTGCTGCCGGTCCGTGTCCGCGACGGCTACGGCAGAACCCGCGAACCCCGGCCGGTCGAGGCGCTGGTCATCGAGAACGACCGGCTGCGCGCCACCGTCCTGCCGGGCCTCGGCGGCCGGATCGCCTCCCTGCTCCACCTGCCCACCGGACGCGAACTCCTCTACCGCAACCCGGTGTTCCAGCCCGCCAACTTCGCCCTGAACGGCGCCTGGTACTCCGGCGGGATCGAATGGAACATCGGCGCCACCGGCCACACCACTCTTTCCTGCGCCCCGCTGCACGCCGCCCGCGTCCCCGCCCCCGACGGCGGTGAGATGCTGCGCCTGTGGGAGTGGGAGCGGCTGCGCGACCTGCCCTTCCAGGTCGACCTGTGGCTGCCGGAGGGCTCCGACTTCCTCTACGTCGGCGGCCGGATCCGCAACCCCCACGAGCGGCCGGTGCCCACCTACTGGTGGTCCAACATCGCCGTCCCCGAGGACGTCAGGGTCCTCGCCCCCGCCGAGGAGGCCTGGTTCTTCGGCTACGAGCGCCGGCTGCGCCGCGTACCCGTCCCGTCGTACGACGGTGTCGACCGCACCTACCCGCCGAACAGCCGGTACGCCGCCGACTACTTCTACGAGGTGCCGGACGGCCGCCGCCGCTGGATCGCCGCGCTGGACGCGGACGGGCACGGGCTGGTGCAGACCTCCACCGACGTGCTGCGCGGCCGCAAGCTCTTCGTGTGGGGCGGCGGACCCGGCGGCCGGCGCTGGCAGCAGTGGCTGACCGAGCCCGGCACCCGCGGCTACTGCGAGATCCAGGCCGGACTCGCCCGCACCCAGCTGGAGCACGTCCGGCTGGAGGCGGAGAGCGAGGTGTCCTGGCTGGAGGCGTACGGGCCGCTCGACGCCCCGCCCGGCGGGGAGTGGACCGAGGCCGTCCAGGGGGCGGAGCGGCGGCTCGCGTCGGCACTGCCCCGCACCCGGGTCGAGGAGGCGTACGCCGTCTGGAAGCCGTGCGCCGACACCGAACCGGCGGAGATCCTGGCCGTCGGCTCCGGCTGGGGCGCGCTCGAGGTACTGCGCGCCGACTGGAAGCTGCCGGGCACACCCTTCCCCGAGTCCTCCCTCGGCGAGGCGCAGGCGCCCTGGCGGGAGCTGCTGCGCACCGGATCCCTGCCCGAGCCGCGCCGGGTGCGGCCGCCCGGTGAGACCCTGGTCGCGCCGCACTGGCGGGACATGCTGGAAACGGCCCCGGCGACCCCGCACACGGAGTACCACCTCGGCGTCGCCCAGTGGCACGCCGGCGACCGCGCCCAGGCGGTCCGCAGCTGGGAACGCGCCCTGCCGCTGGCGCCCTCCCTCTGGCCTCTGCTGCGCTGCCTGGCCGTCGCCGACCAGGAGGCCGGGCACCACGAGCGGGCCGCCGAACGGTACGCGGACGCCTTCGACGACCTCTGCCGCGAACGCCGCGACGACGGCGAGACCTGGACGGCCGCCGTCGCCGCGCTCGGCCGCGAGACCCTCGAGGCACTGCTCAGGGCCCGGCGCACGGCGCAGGCACGGGCCGTGTGGGACCGGCTGCTGCCCGCCGTACGGCAGCGTGGCCGGTTCCGGCTGCTCCACGCCGAACTGCTGCTGGCCGAGGGCAGCAGCGCGCGGGCCAGGGCCGTCTTCGACGAGGGCTTCGAGGTCGCCGACCTCCGGGAGGGCGCGGACGTGATCGGCCGGCTGTGGGCCCGCCTCAGCGACGAGCCGCTGCCCGCCCGGCACGACTTCCGGATGCGGCCGGATCCGGTCTGACCGGGTCAGCCCCGCTGGTCGACGTACTCGAAGACCGATCCGTCGGGATGCATCGCGAGGAGGTTGCGGCCCGCCGGCGTCGGCACCGGCCCGGCGAGGACCCGGGCGCCGAGGTCGGTCAGCAGCCGGTGGGCCTCCTCCACGTCCTTGACGGCGATCGTCGCGGTCACCCGGCGCAGGATCTCCAGCTCCGCTTCCGGGCCGCTCATCAGCAGGAAGGAGCCGACCGCGGCGACCTGGACCCCGCCGCGGTCGAAGCGCTGCGCTCTGCCGCCTGCCAGACGCTCGTAGAACGGGATCGCGGTATCGATGTCGTCGACGCAGATGCGCAGCGAGGCGCCCAGAATCTCCATGCGTCCGAGCCTAGTTGGGGAGGCGCCCGCGACGCGGGGTGCCGGGCGTTACCTGCCGTTCCCACCGGGTAGACGCAGGACATGGACCGTTTGGATCACCTGGAACATCTGGACAAGCACCTTGTCGAAGAGCTGGCACAGGTGGCACGCGAGACGGTACGCGACGAACTGCGCGAGCAGAGCCGCAAGCAACGCCGCACCGCCATGCTCTACGCCGCCTCCGGTGCCACCGCGCTCTACGCGGGCGCCGCGGTGGCCCTGGCCGTCGGCCTGGCCCTCGCGATCGGCCTCCCCGGCTGGGCGGCCGCGCTGATCACCGCGGCGATCATGGGAGTGGCGGCCTTCCTGCTGCGCGGTGCCGCACGCCCGGGCCACGGGCAGCACCACACGCCGCACGCACCGCACCACGTGATCGGAGGCACCCCGCCGCCCGGCCCGCCCAGCGGCCTCGGCATGCCCTACCCCCCGATGCCGACGGAACCCCCGTCCGCGCCCCCCACGGACCCCGGCGGCCCCCACCACAGGGCCTGACGAACAGCACAGCACCGGAAAACGAAGGGCCCCGGCCACCAGCAGTGACCGGGGCCCTTCGGCCGAGGCCGGGCCGGCCGACCTCAGGGGCGCGGGGAACTGCGCGAACGACCACGGCGCACCCGCACCCGAGAACGCACCGGCACCGACCCGCCCCTCACTCGCCGAGCCGCGGCAGCACCTTCGTGCGGTAGAAGTCGAAGAACCCCCGCTGATCCGGCCCGATCTGGTTCACGTACACCCGGTCGAACCCGGCGTCCGCGTACGCCCGCAGCGCCGACACGTGCTGCTCGGCGTCGTCCCCGCACACCACGTTCTCCCGCACCATGTCCTCGGTGACCAGCTCGTGCAGCTGCTCGAAGTGCCGTGGCGAGGGCAGCACCTGGCCCATCTCGCCGGGCAGCAGCTCGTTGTACCAGAGCCCGTGCACCGTACGGACGCAGTCGTCGCGGTCCGTGCCGTAGCAGACCTTCGTGCCGCCGCTGACCAGCTTGGTCCCGCCGCCGCCCTTGCGGTACTTGGTGACCATCTCCTCCTCCGGCATCATCGTGATGTAGCCGTCGCCCACCCGGGCGGCGAGGGAGGTGGCCTTCGGGCCGAAGCCGGAGATGTCGATCGGCACGGGTTCGTCGGGGACGGTGTAGAGGCGGGCGTTCTCCACCGTGTAGTGCTTCCCGTGGTGGTCGACCTCCTCGCCCGTGAACAGCCGGCGCATCACCTGGATCGACTCCTCCAGCATCTCCAGGCGTACGTGCAGCGGCGGCCACCGGTCGCCCAGGATGTGCTCGTTCAGCGCCTCGCCGGTGCCGACGCCGAGCCGGAACCGGCCCTCGGTCATCACCGCGCTCGTCGCCGCGGCCTGCGCCACCACCGCCGGGTGCATCCGCACGGTCGGGCAGGTCACCGCCGTCTCGATGGGCAGGGACACCGCCTCGGACAGCGCGCCGATCACCGACCACACGAAGGGGCTCTGTCCCTGGGCGTCGTTCCACGGGTGGAAGTGATCGGAGATCCACAGCGCCTGGAAGCCGGCCTGTTCGGCCATCCGGGCCTGCTCGACGAGTTCGGCGGGGTCGTGTTCCTCGCTCGCCAGGAAATAGCCGTACTCGGGCATGGGGGCACCTCCGCGGGAGCGCCGGCAGGGGGTCTTCGAACGGTCCCGGGCCGGGTAACCGGGCGCGACCGGGCGAAACGCCGCCGCGGCCGGGCGCGGAGAGCCCCCGCGGGACGGCGTTCGGGTGCTCCGACCGGCGTACGGGTGACCCGTCCGGCGTTTGGGTGCCCCGGCCCCGGTTACGCGGAAAACCTGGGACGAGCCACACTGCCGGAGGCGCACCGTGAGCCGACCTCGCGTCGTGATCGTCGGCGCCGGATTCGCCGGGTACCGGGCTGCCCGCACCCTGGCCCGCCTGACCCGGAACCGGGCCGAGATCACCCTGCTGAACCCGACCGACTACTTCCTGTACCTGCCCCTGCTGCCCCAGGTCGCCGCCGGCGTCCTGGAGGCCCGCAGGGTCACCGTGTCGCTGCCCGGCACCCTGCGCGGGGTGCGGACGGTGCTCGGCGAGGCCGGCCGCGTCGACCTCGACGCGCAGACCGTCCACTACACCGATCCGGAGGGCGGCACGGGCACCCTCGGCTACGAGCGCCTGGTGCTGGCCGTCGGCAGCGTGAACAAGCTGCTGCCCATCCCCGGGGTCGCCGAGCACGCGCACGGTTTCCGCGGGCTGCCCGAGGCGCTCTACCTGCGCGACCACGTGACCCGGCAGGTGGAACTGGCCGCGGCGGACGACGACCCCGCCACCAGCGCGGCCCGGTGCACCTTCGTCGTGGTCGGCGCCGGGTACACCGGCACCGAGGTGGCCGCCCACCTGAAGATGCTCACCGACCGGCTGGCCCGCAGCAGCCCGCTGCCGCCCGGTGTGCGCCCGCGCTGGATCCTGCTGGACGTGGCGCCCCGGGTACTGCCGGAGATGGACGAGCGGTTGTCCCGCACGGCCGACCGCGTCCTGCGGGCGCGGGGCGTGGACGTACGGATGGGGACGTCGGTGAAGGAGGCCACGCGCGACGGGGTGCTGCTCACGGACGGGGAGTTCGTCCCGTCCCGGACGCTGGTGTGGTGCGTGGGCGTGCGGCCCGATCCCCTGGTGGAGGCCGTCGGGCAGCCGCTGCAGCGGGGCCGGCTGATCGTGGACCCGTACCTGCAGGTGCCGGGCCGCCCCGAGGTGTTCGCCTGCGGGGACGCGGCCGCCGTACCGGATCTGCAACGGCCCGGGCAGTTCACGTCGATGACGGCCCAGCACGCCTGGCGGCAGGGCCGGGTGGCCGGGGAGAACGTGGCCGCCTCGCTCGGCCTCGGCCGGCGACGGCGCCCGTACCGCCATCGCGACCTCGGCTTCGCCGTCGACCTGGGCGGGATCCGGGCCGCCGCCAATCCCTTCGGCGTCCCGCTGTCCGGTGCGGCGGCCGGCGCGGTCACCCGCGGCTACCACCTGGCGTCGCTGCCCGGCAACCGCGTGCGGGTCGCCGCCGACTGGCTGCTGGACGCCGTACTGCCGCGCCAGGGCGTCCAGCTCGGGCTCGTACGGGCGTGGTCGGTACCCCTCGACACGGCTTCACCCGAGCTGGCGCGGGTACCGGGCGGACCGGACCGCACGGGGGAGCGGACCGCGAAGGGCCCGGACACCGGGGCGCCGCCGGCGTCCGGTACCGGGCCGGACGGCAAGGAGGCGACCCCATGACGAAGCACCCGTACCGCCGGAGCACCGAGCCGGCGAAGAACCAGCCTGGCGGCGAGCCCGCGAGGAACCAGCCGGGCGGCGAGCCCGCGAGGAACCAGCCGGGCGGTGAACCGGCGAGGAACCAGCCGGGTGCGGAGCCCGCCGGGAACCGGCCGGAGCACACCGCGCCCGGCCACCCCGCCCCCGGCCCGGTCAGGCGGACCGATTCCCCTGCCCCGGTGGACCGCCCCCACCCCGACGACTCTGCGCAAGGAGACCGAGGAGACACATGAACACCGCCGAACTCGCCGAACTGGGACAGCAGTTGCGCGTCGACAGCGTACGGGCGGCCGCCGCCGCGGGGTCCGGGCATCCCACGTCCTCGATGTCCGCGGCCGACCTGATGGCGGTCCTGATGGCGAACCATCTGCGCTACGACTTCGAGCGTCCCGAACACCCCGCCAACGACCGCTTCGTCCTGTCCAAGGGCCATGCCTCGCCGCTGCTGTACGCCGCCTACAAGGCCGCCGGCGCCGTCGAGGACGGCGAGATGATGACCTTCCGCAAGCTCGGCAGCCGGCTGGAGGGTCACCCCACCCCCCGGCGCCTGCCGTGGGTGGAGACGGCCACCGGCTCCCTCGGCCAGGGCCTCCCGGTCGGAGTGGGCATCGCCCTCGCCGGGAAGCGGCTGGACCGCGTCGACTACCGGGTGTGGGTGCTGTGCGGCGACAGCGAACTGGCGGAGGGATCGGTGTGGGAGGCCGCCGAGCACGCCGGCCACGAGAACCTGGACAACCTGACCGCGATCGTCGACGTCAACCGGCTCGGCCAGCGCGGCCCCACCCGGCACGGCCACGACCTGGACGCCTACGCCCGCCGCTTCCAGGCCTTCGGCTGGCACACCGTCGAGATCGACGGGCACGACGTCGACAAGATCGACCGCGCGTACGGAGAGGCGCTGTCCACCACCGGACAGCCCACCGTGATCCTCGCCCGCACCCTCAAGGGCAAGGGCGTGGCGGCCGTCGAGGACCGCGAGGGACTGCACGGCAAGCCGCTGCCGGAGGCCGAGGAGGCCATCGCCGAACTCGGCGGACCGCGCGACCTGCACGTCCGCGTCAGCGAGCCGCCGGCCGCCGCCGTGCTGCGCTCGGCCACCACCGAGGTCCTCCAGCTCCCGCGCTACGACCTGGGGGACGAGGTCGCCACCCGCGACGCCTTCGGAGCGGCCCTCGCCGCGCTCGGCAGCGCCCGCGGCGACGTCGTCGCCCTGGACGGTGAGGTCGGCGACTCCACCCGGACCGAGGAGTTCGCCAAGGCCCACCCCGACCGGTTCTTCGAGTGCTACATCGCCGAGCAGCAGCTCGTCGCCGCGGCGGTCGGCATGGCCACGCGCGGCTGGGTGCCGTTCGCCTCCACGTTCGCCGCGTTCCTCAGCCGCGCCTACGATTTCGTGCGCATGGCCTCCATCAGCGGCTCCGGTCTCAACCTGGTCGGCTCGCACGCCGGTGTCTCCATCGGGCAGGACGGGCCCTCGCAGATGGGCCTGGAGGACCTGGCGATGTTCCGCGCCGTGTACGGCTCGACCGTGCTGTACCCGTGCGACGCCAACCAGACCGCCAGGCTGGTCGGGACCATGGCCGGCCTCGACGGCGTCCGCTACCTGCGCACCTCCCGGGGCAAGAGCCCGGTCGTCTACGGTCCCGACGAGGAGTTCCCGGTCGGCGGCAGCAAGACGCTGCGCTCCTCGGAGGACGACCGGCTGACCGTCGTCGCGGCCGGGGTCACCGTGCCCGAGGCGCTGGCCGCCGCCGACCGGTTGGCCGAGGACGGCATCCGGGTGCGGGTCGTCGACCTGTACTCCGTGAAGCCCGTGGACGCGGAGACCCTGCGCCGGGCGGCGCAGGAGACCGGCTGCCTGCTCACCGTCGAGGACCACCACCCGGAGGGCGGCCTCGGGGACGCCGTGGCGGAGGCGTTCGCCGACGGCGGGCCCGTACCCCGGCTGGTCCGGCTCGCGGTGCGCGTGATGCCGGGATCGGCCGCACCGGACGAGCAGTTGCACGCGGCCGGCATCGACGCCGCCGGTATCGCGGCGGCCGCCAAGCTGCTGGTGGAGGAGGCGGTCGTGCGATGAGCCCCGGCGACGCCAGGACCGTCCGGGCGGGCCGCCGCGCGGTGCGGATCCAGCGGCCCGGCAAGGTGCTCTTCCCGGGCGGTTCCGGCGTCGTGGAGTACACCAAGGGCGACCTCGCCGACTACTACCGGTCCGTCGCGCCCTGGCTGCTGCCGCGCGTCCGGGGCCGTCCGCTGATGCTGGAGAGGCATCCGGACGGCGTCGACGGGCCCCGGTTCATGCAGAAGAACACACCGGACCACTACCCGGACTGGATCGAGCGGGCCGAGGTCGCCAAGGAGGGCGGCACGGTGACGCACGTCGTCTGCGGCGACACGGCCACCCTGCTGTTCCTGGCCGACCAGGCGTGTCTCACCCTGCACCGCTGGCTCTCGCGCACCGACCGCGCGGGCGGGCTCGACCACCCGGACCGGCTGGTCTTCGACCTCGACCCGCCCGGTGACGACTTCGCGGCGGTGCGGCAGGCCGCCGGATGGCTGCGCGAGCTGCTGGACGAGCTGGGGCTGCCCGCCGCGCCGATGACCACCGGTTCGCGCGGGCTGCACCTCGTCACCCCGCTGGACGGCCGCCAGGACTTCGACGAGGTCCGGCGGTTCGCCCACGAGGTGGCCCGGGTCGCCGAGTTCCGGCATCCCGACCGGCTCACCACCGCGGCCCGCAAGAGCGACCGCGGCGGCCGGCTGTACCTGGACGTGCAGCGCAACGCCTACGCGCAGACGGCCGTCGCCCCCTACACGGTGCGCGCCCTGCCGGGCGCGCCCGTCGCGGTGCCCCTAGCCTGGGAACAGGTGGACGAACCGGGCACCGACGCCCGCCACTGGACGATCGCCGACGCCGTGGACCAGGCGCGTACGGATCCCTGGGCCGCACTTCCGGTCCGCGGGCGGTCCCTGAACACCGCGCGAAGCCGTTTGGCGACGCTGCGTGGTGACGCGGACATCCATTCCGACCAGGCATGACGGCCCGCCCGCGGTATGCCTTCCGCGCTTGAGGTTTGGCCATGGATGTGGCGGCCACACGCAGGGAGAGGTGGCCATGTCGAACACAAAGAGCACATCCCGATCACAGGGTTCACGGGAGCCCCAAGACTCCCGGGACGTGGAAGAGACGGAAGAGGCGGAAGAGGCGGAAGAGGCGGAAGCGCAAGAGCCGCAGGGCAGCACGGACAGGCGCGCGGCGGGCGGCAACCGGCGTCCGCCCCTCATGAAGGTGCTGCGCGAGGCGCGTGCCCAGCTCGCCGAACTCACCGGTCTGGTACCGGAGTCGGTGTCCTCGTTCGAGCAGACCGAGGAGGGGTGGTCGCTGGAGGTCGAGGTCCTCGAACTCGAGCGGGTGCCCGACACCATGAGTCTGCTGGCGACTTACCAGGTCGAACTCGACCCGGAGGGCCAGCTCACCGGCTACCGGCGCGTCCGCCGCTACGAACGCGGGAGGGCCGACGCGCGCGGCCGTTAGGCCGCCGCTCACGGACCCACTCGCGAAGAACCGACTACGTACGAGGAGGAATGTCCGGCATGACTGTTGTTCCGGCACAGCAGACCGGAGGCGGAGGCGGCAGCAGTGGCCTCTACGACGTACTTGAGCTGGTCCTGGACAGGGGGCTCGTCATCGATGCGTTCGTACGTGTCTCCCTGGTCGGCATCGAGATCCTGAAGATCGACGTCCGGGTCGTCGTGGCCAGCGTGGACACCTATCTGCGCTTCGCCGAGGCCTGCAACCGCCTCGACCTGGAATCCGGGCCCAACAAGAGCCCCGGCCTGCCCGAGATCGTCGGCGAGGTCACCGAGTCGGGCGCCCGCGGCAAGTCCAAGGGAGCCCTCTCCGGCGCCGCGGAGACGATATCCAACGCCTTCAGCCAGGCCCGTGAGGGCGAGTCGGAGCCCCAGTCCCGGCCGCGCGCCCGCAAGGCTCCGGCGCGCCGTAAGGAGGAGCAGGAGTGAGCACGTACGTCTACGGGATCACCGCGAGCTCGCACCCGGAACTGCCCGAGGGCATGACCGGCGTGGGCGAGCCGGCCCGCCCGGTGCGGGTCCTCTCGGCCGGCCCCCTCGCCGCCGTGGTCAGTGACGCCCCCGAGGACCTGCGGCCCAAGCGCAGGGACCTGCTCGCCCACCAGAATGTGCTCGCCGAGACCGGCGCGGCCGGCTGCATCCTGCCGATGCGCTTCGGGAGCGTCGCCGCCGACGACGACTCCGTCACCCAGGTGCTCACCGAGCGCTCGGAGCACTACCAGGAGCGGCTGCGCGAGCTCGACGGCAAGGTCGAGTACAACGTCAAGGCCACGCACGTCGAAGAGGCCGTACTGCACCTGGTGATGGCCGAGCACGCCGAGGTGCGTTCCCTCGCCGAGGCCAACCGCAAGTCCGGCGGCGGCAGTTACGACGACAAGATCCGTCTGGGCGAGATGGTCGCGGCCACCGTGAAGGCCCGGGAGGCCCAGGACGCGAGCGAGGTGCAGAGCGCGCTGACGCCGACCGCCGCCGCGGTCAGCGTGGGCCCCGAGTCGACGGGCTGGCTGGTCAACGTGTCGTTCCTGGTCGCCCGCGACACGGCCGAGCGCTTCCTGGCCGCCGTCGAGCAGGTCCGCGACAGCCACAGCCACCTGGACCTGCGGGTCAACGGCCCGCTGCCGCCGTACAGCTTCGTCGAGCCCGGCCCCGCCGAGCCCGCCGGCAGCACGGCCGGCGCGGACGCCGGCGCGCAGTAGCGCACCGGCCCGAGCGGAAGGAGAACACCGTGGGACTGATCGGCGAAGTACTGCTGCTGCCGTTCGCGCCCGTGCGCGGCAGTGCGTGGGCCATCAGGCAGGTGCTCCGCGAGGCGGAACGGATCTACTACGACCCCGCCACCGTACGGGCCGAACTCGCCCGCCTGGAGGAGCAGTTGGAGGCGGGCGAGATCACCGAGGAGGAGTTCGACCGGCGCGAGGACGAACTGCTCGACCGGCTGGAGACCGCGCTGCGCTCCGGCAACACCACAGGCAACGGGACGTGACATGAACCGAACGGCACTGGGCCTCGCCGTAGGGGCCGGATACTTCCTTGGACGCACGAAGAAACTCAAAATGGCGCTCGCGGTGGGTTCCCTGGTGGCCGGGAAGAAGCTGAACCTCGGTCCGCGGGGGATCGCGGAACTGGTGAACCAACAGCTGCAGAACAACCCGCAGTTCAAGGAGATAGGCGACCAGCTCCGCCAGGACATGCGAGGTGTCGGCAAGGCCGCCGGCGGGGCGATGGTCGAGCGGCAGATGAGTTCGCTCGCCGACCGGCTGCACGGCCGGACCGCGTCGATGCGCGACCAGCTCTCCGGGGTGGCGCCGACCGGCTCCGACAAGGACCAGGACGACGAGGACGCCTACGACGACTCCGCGGAGGAGTCCGGCAAGCGCGAGGACGACGAGCGCGGCGACGAAGAGCGCGGCGACGAAGAGCGCGAGGCGCGCGGCGAGCGGTCGGAGGGCAGGCCCGCGGCGAAGCGGCCCGCCAAGAAGGCCGCGGCCAAGAAGGCCCCGGCGAAGAAGGCGGCCCCCGCCAAGAAGACGGCGGCCAAGAAGGCCGACGGGGCGCGCAGGACGGCGGCGAAGAAGACGGCAGGCGCCGGTGGCGCCGCCCGGCGCGCCACGTCCCGGCAGGCGAAGGGCGGTGATGACCGATGACCGAGACCCTCGGATCAGCGGCCTCCAAGGCCGGCGGCGCCGCGGGCAAGGCCAGTCCGCTCGCGGACCTCGCGCACAGCGAGGCCGCCGACCGGCTGAAGGCGGAGGCCCAGGACTTCCTGGCGGCGCAGGCCCAGAAGATGCTCGTCGGCCTCGGCCGCAAGCTCGGCGAGACCACCCTCAAGCTCAACGACATAGCCGACGGCAAGAGCCCCGGCTTCGCCAAACTCGCGCTCGAAGGCGGACGCAAGATCGCCGAGGGCAAGGGCCCGCTGCGCTCCGCGCTGGAGCTGGGCGGCTCCCGGGTCAAGGACAACGTGATGGACGCCGTCAAGAGCCTCGGGGGCAGCAAGGGCAAGAAGGGCGGTGCGGGCAAGAAGCCCACCGTCATCATGGAGTCCGTCGACGTCGGCGTTCCGCTGCGCACCGCCTACGACCAGTGGACCCAGTACCAGAGCTTCAGCAGCTTCGCCAAGGGCGTCAAGAGCGCGAACCGCGCCGACGACACCCACTCCGACTGGCAGGCGAAGATCTTCTGGTCCAGCCGCAGCTGGAAGGCGCAGACGACCGAGCAGATACCCGACTACCGCATCCAGTGGACGTCGGAGGGCGCCAAGGGCACCACCAAGGGCGTGGTCTCCTTCCACAAACTGGAGGAGAACCTCACCCGGGTACTGCTGGTCATCGAGTACTACCCGACCGGCCTCTTCGAGAAGACCGGCAACATCTGGCGCGCCCAGGGCCGCCGGGCCAGGCTGGACCTGAAGCACTTCGCCCGTTTCATCACCATCAAGGGCGAGGCGGAGGACAGCTGGCGCGGCGAGATCCGCGACGGTGAGGTCGTCAAGAGCCACGAGGACGCCGTGGCCGAGGAGGAGGAGCAGGAACAGCAGGGCAAGGCGGACGAGGAGGCCGAGGAGCCCGAGGAGCCCGAAGGGTCCGCCGAGCCGGAGGAGTCCGAGGAAGAGGGTGAGGAGCCCTACGAGGACGAGGCGGACGAGTACGAGGACGAGGCGGAGGAGGGCGAGGAGCCCTACGAGGACGAGCGCGGGGAAGAAGGCGAGGAAGAGGGCGAGGAGGAGCCCGAGGAGTACGCGGACGAGGCCGAGGCCGAGGACGAGGAGTACGAGGACGAGGAACCCGAGTACGCCGAGCGCGGGAGCCGTCGATGACGACGGCCAGCCGGTTCCCCGAGCCCTACGGTGGTCAGGGCTCGGGGGCCAACCTCGCCGACATCCTGGAGCGCGTGCTCGACAAGGGTGTCGTCATCGCGGGTGACATCCGGATCAACCTCCTCGACATCGAGCTGGTCACCGTCAAACTGAGGCTCATCGTCGCCTCGGTCGACAAGGCCAAGGAGATGGGGATCGACTGGTGGGAGACCGATCCGGCGCTCTCCTCCCGGGCCCGCCGGGACGAGCTGACGCGGGAGAACGCCGAGCTGCGTGAGCGGCTGGCCCGGCTCGAGGAGCTGAGCCTCGAACCCGGCTCCTCGCAGAAGGCCGGACGCACGCGGAAGAGGGAGGCACCATGACCGGACTGCGGTACGTGTACGCCGTCTGCCGCCCCTTCGAGCTGCCCCTGCAGTCCCAGCTCACCGGCATCGGGGGCGCCCCGCCCGCGGTGGTGCACCACCACGGCCTGGTGGCGGTCGTCAGCACCGTCTCGGAGGCCGACTTCTCCGAGGAGGCCCTCAAGGCCCACCTGGAGGACCTGGACTGGCTGGCCGCGACCGCCCGCGCCCATCAGGGGGTGATCGACGCGCTCACCACGGTCACCACGCCGCTGCCGATGCGGCTCGCGACCGTCTTCAGGGACGACAGCGGTCTCCGGACGATGATCGAGGCCCGCGAGGACGACTTCCGGCGCATCCTCGACCGGCTGGCCGGCCGGGTCGAGTGGGGCGTGAAGGTGTACCTGGAGCCCGAGCCGGCCGAACCCGAGCCCGCCGCGCCGGAGAAACCCGCGAGCGGGCGGGACTATCTGCGCCGGCGCCGCGCGAGCAGCCACGCGCACGAGGAGAAGTGGCAGCGGGCCGAGGCCTTCGCCCACTCCCTGCACGACAGGCTGCGCGCTCACGCCGAGGACTTCCGGCTGCACGCCCCGCAGAACGCCGCGCTGTCCACGGCACCCGGGCGGAACGTGCTCAACGCCGCCTACCTGGTGCCGAGGGCGCATTCCGAGGAATTCGTGGAGATGGTCGACCGTACGAAGGACGAGGCCCCCGGGATCAGGGTGGAACTCACCGGCCCGTGGGCCGCCTACTCGTTCTCCGGGGAGGGCGCCGGCGAGACGGGCGGGGAGACGGCGGGGAAGGCCGCGGAGTCGGCGGGGGATGCGTCGTGACCGTCGTCGAACGACGTGAGATCGCCCTCGTGGACCTCCTCGACCGGCTGCTGGCCGGCGGGGTCGTCATCACCGGCGACCTCACCCTGCGCATCGCGGACGTCGACCTGGTGCGCATCGACCTGAACGCCCTGATCAGCTCGGTGAACGAGAACGTCCCCTCGCCCTTCGAGGAGCTCGCATGACCGCCGGCAAGAGCCGGGCCCGGCTCGACCTCGAACCCGACACGGTCGAGCGCGACCTGGTGAAACTCGTCCTCACCGTGGTGGAGCTGCTGCGCCAGCTGATGGAACGGCAGGCGGTGCGCCGCTTCGACACCGGAGAGCTGACCGAGGAGCAGGAGGAGCGCATCGGGCTCACCCTGATGCTGCTGGAGGACCGGATGGCCGAGCTGCGGGACCGGTACGGCCTGCGGCCGGAGGACCTGAATCTGGACCTCGGACCGCTCGGCCCCCTGCTTCCCCGCGAGTGACCCGGACTTTTCCGCGAACGCCCCCGGCTGCCCCGCGGGTGTCCACCGCTTCCCCGCGCCCGGGCCGGCCCGGTCAGGCCTCCTTACGGCACAGGATCTCCCCGTGCAGGACCGTGAACCAGCCGTCCTCCCGGCCGCCCCACTCCCGCCAGGCCTCCGACACCGCCCGCAGCTCCTCGGCGGTCGCGTGGCCGCCCCCGGTGGCCCGGTCGGCGTAGGCGGAGGCGAGGGTGCGGTCCGCCCACAGCCCGCTCCACCACGCCCGCTCCCCGGGCGTGGCGAACGTCCAGGTGCCGGAGGTGGCGGTGATGTCCCGGAGCCCGGCGGCCAGCGCCCAGGCCTTCAGCCGGTGCCCGGCGTCGGGCTCCCCGCCGTTGGCCCGTGCCACCCGCTGGTACAGGTCCAGCCACGCGTCCAGGCCGGGCAGCGCCGGGTACCAGGTCATCGCCGCGTAGTCCGCGTCGCGTACCGCGATGTAGCCGCCCGGCCTGGTGACGCGGCGCATCTCGCGCAGTGCCTGCACCGGGTCACCGACGTGCTGGAGCACCTGGTGGGCGTGGACGACGCAGAAGGTGTCGTCGGGGAAGTCCAGGGCGTGCACGTCGGCGACCGCGAAGTCGGTGTTGTCCAGTCCGCGGGCGGCTGCGGTGGCCCGGGCCTGCTCCAGGACGCCCGGCGCGTGGTCCACGCCGGTGACATGCCCCTCGGGGACCAGTTCCGCCAGGTCCGCGGTGATGGTCCCCGGGCCGCAGCCGATGTCCAGGATCCGCATGTGCGGCTTCAGCGAGCCGAGCAGGTAGGCGGCGGAGTTGGCGGCGGTACGCCAGGTGTGCGACCGCAGCACCGACTCGTGGTGCCCGTGTGTGTAGACGGCGGTCTCCTGCGCTCTCGGCATGGCTGCACCCCTTCTCGTCGTACCGGCCCGGTGCCCTGCGGCACCGGGCCGACGGTACGCGTCACGGTACGCTCGCATGCCGAATAATGAGATAGGCATTTTGCATACTGGACTGACGATGCGTCAGGCAGTGGGTTCCAGCGGGCGGTACACGGTCAGCGCCTCGGGCAGGTTCTCCAACGTGACCTCGCCGCCCGAGACCGGCACGACCTCACCGTCGTAGGCGAGCGGGGTGCCGGGCGCGATCCCCTTCAGCCGCAGCCGGTTCACCTGCACCGCGGCGTGGGCCGGGGAGCGGGTCAGCGGGCCCGCCACGGCCGCCGCGAGCAGCCGCAGCGCGGGCCGGCGGCTGCCGTGCACCACCCGTACGTCGAGCAGGCCGTCCGCCAGGTCGGTGCGGCGGCCGGGCGCGAGCCCCATCCGGTGGTAGACGCCGTTGCCGACGAACAGCAGCCACAGCGGTCGCCGTTCGCCGCCCAGCTCCACCTCCAGCGGATGCCGGTCGGCGCGCAGCACCTTGAGCGTCCCCAGCAGCCCGGCCGGCCAGCCGCCGATCCGGTGCGACCAGCGCTCCCGTTCGCGCACCAGCTCCGGGTACACCCCGAGACTCAGCGTGTTGAGGAACAGCCCCTCGCCGTCGCTCGTGACGAACCGCCCCGCGTCCACCCGGACCGCCTCGCCGTGCCGGATCGCCCGGGCCAGATCGCGCTCGTCCTCCACGTGCAGGTCGTACGCGAAGTGGTTGAGGGTGCCGCCGGGCAGCACCGCGAGCGGCAGGCCGTGCCGCAGTGCCACCTCGGCGGCCGCGTTCACGGTGCCGTCGCCGCCGCACACCCCGAGCACCCGCGCCCGGGCCGCCGCCTTCTCCAGCTCGTCCCGGACCTCCTCGGGCGCGCACTCGACGGTCTCCGCCATCGGCAGCGCCGCGTGCAGGGCGCGCACCCGGTCCGCCGTGCCCGAGGCCCGGTTGGCGACCATCACCAGACCTTCGCCCTCCGGCAGCGCCGGCGCCTGCGCGCGAGGCCGGGCGGGCCGCCGGATCTGCGCCCGGGTCGGCACCAGGCGCCGTACCAGGAACGCGGCGCCCGCGCCGAGCGCCGCCCCGGCCAGCACGTCGCTCGGGAAGTGCACCCCGGTGTAGACGCGGGAGGCCGCCACCGAGAACGCCACCGGCGCCACCGCCGCGCCCCACGCCGGCGACTCCAGCGCGACCCCGGTCGCGAACGCCGCCGCCGACGCCGCGTGCCCGGACGGGAACGAGGTGGTGATCGGCTGCCGCTTGAGCTGCCGCACCAGCGGCACCGGATCCAGCACCGGCCGCGCCCGGCGCACCGAACGCTTGCCGATGGTGTTGATCGTCAGGGACGCCACGCTCAGCGAGGCGAGCCCCCGCACGGCGGCCCGGCGGGCCCGCGGCGTCCGGATCGCGGCCATCGCGGCGGCCGTGGCGAACCACAGGACCCCGTGGTTCGCGCTGCGGCTCAGCCGGGGCAGCACGCGCTCGGCACCGGGCCAGTGCCAGGAGGCGGCCGCCTCGAACAGACGGCCGTCGACGTCGAGGAACGTGCGCAGCGCCTTGCGGCCGGTCGGGAGGGCGGTCAGGTCCAGGTCTGGGCTCATGGGCTCCGGTTACCCTGAAGTGCCCGTATCTTGTGCGCCCGTGCCGCGCGCACGACCGGTGTCGCGTAAGGAGATCGCCCGGATGCGCCTGCTGCTCGTCCGCCACGGCCAGACCCCGTCCAATCTGCACCATCTGCTGGACACGGCCGCACCGGGACCGGGACTGACCGCGCTCGGCGAGGCCCAGGCCGCCGCTCTGCCGGAGGCGCTCGCCGGCGAGGACATCGAGGCGCTGTACGCCTCCACCCTGGTACGCACCCAGCTCACGGCCGCCCCGCTGGCCGCCGCCCGCGGTCTCGGCGTGCTCGTGCGCGACGGCATCCGCGAGGTCGCCGCCGGCGACCTGGAGATGTGCCCCGGCCGCTCACCGGAGGGCGAGCGGTACCTGCGCACGGTCTTCGCGTGGGCGGCGGGCGACACCGCGCTGCGCATCCCCGGCGCGGAGAGCGGCGCGGAGGTGCTCGCACGGTACGACGCCGTGGTCGCCGAGGCCGCCGCCGACGGCGCCCGCACGGTCGCCATGGTCAGCCACGGCGCCGCGATCCGCATGTGGACCGCCGCCCGCGCCGGCAACGTCGACGTGGCCTACGCGGCGGCCCGCCCCCTGGAGAACACCGGCGTGGTCGTCCTGGAGGGCTCGCCCGACACCGGCTGGAACGCCCTGACGTGGGAGGGAGCGACCGTGGAACCGGCGGGCGAGGGCGGCCCGGCCGGGGAGCCGCTCGACCCGCTCGCGGGCCCGCCGGACACGGCGGGCCGGCGCGGACCCGCGCCGGAGCCGCCGGGCGGTACCGTCCGATAAGGGTTTGCCCCCGGTCCCGGCCGCCCCGCAGAATGCCTGACCATGGGACATCTGGAAGCCGCGCACCTCGAGTACCACCTCCCCGACGGGAGGACGCTGCTCGGGGACGTGTCCTTCCGGGTCGGCGAAGGCGCCGTCGTCGCCCTGGTCGGCCCCAACGGCGCCGGCAAGACGACCCTGCTGCGCCTGATCTCGGGCGAGCTGAAGCCGCACGGCGGCACCGTCACGGTCGGCGGCGGCCTCGGCGTGATGCGCCAGTTCGTGGGCTCCGTACGCGACGAGACGACCGTACGGGACCTGCTGGTGTCCGTCGCCCCGCCGCGCATCCGGGAGGCGGCCCGGGCGGTGGACGAGGCCGAGCACGCCATCCTGACCGTCGACGACGAGGCCGCCCAGATGAGGTACGCGCAGGCCCTCGCCGACTGGGCCGAGGTACGCGGCTACGAGGCCGAGACCCTGTGGGACATGTGCACCACCGCCGCGCTGGGCGTGCCCTACGAGCGTGCCCAGTGGCGGCAGGTGCGCACCCTGTCCGGGGGCGAACAGAAACGCCTCGTGCTGGAGGCGCTGCTGCGCGGCACCGACGAGGTGCTGCTGCTGGACGAGCCGGACAACTACCTCGACGTCCCCGGCAAGCGCTGGCTGGAGGAACAGCTCGCGGAGACCCGCAAGACGGTCCTGTTCGTCTCCCACGACCGGGAACTCCTCGCCCGCGCAGCGGAGAAGATCGTCTCGGTGGAGCCCGGGCCGGCCGGCGCGGACGCCTGGGTGCACGGCGGCGGCTTCGCCACCTACCACGAGGCGCGCCGGGAGCGCTTCGCCCGCTTCGAGGAGCTGCGCCGCCGCTGGGACGAGAAGCACGCCCAGCTGAAGAAGCTCGTCCTCAACCTCCGCCAGGCCGCCGCCGTCAGCCACGAGATGGCGTCCCGGTACGCGGCCGCGCAGACCAGGCTGCGCAAGTTCGAGGAGGCCGGACCGCCGCCGGAGCCGCCGCGCGAGCAGGACATCACCATGCGCCTCAAGGGCGGCCGTACCGGCGTGCGGGCCGTCACCTGCGAGGGGCTGGAGCTGACCGGCCTGATGAACTCCTTCGACCTGGAGGTCTTCTACGGCGAACGGGTCGCCGTCCTCGGCTCCAACGGCTCGGGCAAGTCGCACTTCCTGCGGCTGCTGGCCGGGCAGGACGTGGCGCACACGGGCGCGTTCAAGCTGGGCGCGCGGGTCGTACCCGGTCACTTCGCGCAGACCCACGCCCATCCGGAGCTGCGGGGCCGCACCCTGCTGGACATCCTGTGGAAGGAACACGCCCAGGACCGGGGCGCGGCCATGTCCCGGCTGCGCCGCTACGAGCTGACCCAGCAGGCCGAGCAGTCCTTCGACCGGCTCTCGGGCGGCCAGCAGGCCCGTTTCCAGATCCTGCTGCTGGAACTGGAGGGCGCCACCGCCCTCCTGCTGGACGAGCCCACCGACAACCTCGACCTGGAGTCCGCCGAGGCGCTCCAGGAGGGCCTGGAGGCCTACGAGGGCACGGTGCTCGCGGTCACCCACGACCGCTGGTTCGCCCGCTCCTTCGACCGCTACCTGGTCTTCGGCTCCGACGGCCGCGTCCGCGAGACACCGGAGCCGGTCTGGGACGAACGGCGCGTCGAGCGGGCCCGCTAGCGGGCCCGCCCGTCACCGCCCGGCGGTCACTTCCAGCGCAGCAGCGCGCCCATACCGCCCGCCGGGACCTCGTCGCCGGTCTCCTCCAGGACCGGGGTCAGCGAGAACACCGGCGCGTCGGTCACCACGGCCGCCCGGACGAGCGCGTCGTCCGCGCGGGCCGGCCAGGACTGGCGCTCGCCGAGGTCCTTCAGCTCCGTACGGCGGGCCGCCAGCTGGTCGGGATCCTCGGAGATCCACACCTGGCGGTGCGTGTCCGGGGCGTCCGGGCGGATCAGCAGCTCGGCGAGCCGGTGCTCACGCGCCGCCTCGATCAGCTGGGGCACCCCTTCGCAGGCCGCGGCCCGCCGCTCCTCGTCCGGCACCCGGGCCGCCCGGTACCGGTCGACCTCGGCCAGGACACGCTCGCGCACGTGCCGGGCGCGGATCTCGTCGACCTCCTGGGGCAGCAGCCGGCTGCCCCTGCCGTGCTCGGTCTCCACCGTCCGGTCGCGAAGATGTCCGGGCAGCTGCTCGTGCACCGCACGGCACTCCCGGTCGTCCCCGCACAGCAGCAGCAGGTCGGCGCCTGTCTCCTCCTGGCAGTCGGCGAGCGCGCCGGCGATCTCCCGGGCGTTGTGCTCCCAGGTGTTCTCCACCTTCAGCTGGAAGTGGCGCTCGGACCAGTCGGAGGACTTCGCCCGGTGCGTCGGCCACTGCCGGCCCGTCACCTGCCCGGCCTCCTCGTGCAGCAGCGCGCTGCGCAGTTCGAGGTCGGCGCCCGTGCGGTCGATGTACGCCACCAGCGACACGGGGTCCTCACCGGCCAGGTCCAGCAGCGGTGTCACGTGCGGCAGCGTGCCCCAGTGCACCAGGCCCTGCGGCGGCGCCTTCGTCAGCGGCACCAGGAGCGCCACCTCGCCGTTGCGGGCGAACACGGCCCTGCCGTAGGGCTCCGACGGGCTCAGCCCTTCGACGGCGTCGTGCACCGCCCGGCAGGTGGCCTCGTCGGCGCCCTGGTCGCGCAGCTCCCGGGACACCGCCTCCGCCGTGAGGCGCCTCCGATGGTCCATGTCCTCGTCGTGCTGGGAGAGGTCGACGTATGCGGAGGCCCAGGACCCCGGATGTTCGTACAGTGGATTCAGGAACGCGAGCTCCATGGATTCCTCCCGGAAACCGCTTGGTGGCAGTGCAGGCCGGGCGGGTACCCGGACCGCGGACACGAACACGACGAGCGGGGAACCACGATGACCGGAGTCGACCCCAGCAGGCTGGACGACCAGCAGCTCATGAAGGAGCTGGAGACGATCCACCGCACGCGCCACGACACCCTCCTGTACGCCTCGAACGACGCGCTGCGGGCCCACAACGAGCGCATGGCACAGCTGGAGGGCGAGTACCTGCGCCGCAACCCGCGCCGTCTGGTGAGCGCGGGCCGCACCCGCGAGGGCGCCCGTGAGCGGGGCTGTGGCGAGGCGGCGACTCCGGGTACGCCCGCCACCTGACGGGCGGCCCCGAAACCCGCACACGAAAGGGCCGGCCCGCTGCGGGCCGGCCCTTCCCGTGACGGGACCGTCCGATCAGCCGGCCTCCCCGGCGAACACGTGCAGGAACGCGTCGCAGAACGCCTTCAGATCGTCCGGCTTGCGGCTGGTCACCAGCTGGTTCGGACCGTGGTCGCAGATCTTGACCTGCTCGTCCACCCAGGTGCCGCCGGCGTTGCGGATGTCCGTCCGCAGGCTCGGCCAGGAGGTCAGCACCCGGCCGCGCACCACGTCCGCCTCCACCAGCGTCCACGGCGCGTGGCAGATCGCCGCCACCGGCCTGCCCTGCTCGAAGAAGTCCTTCACGAACCCGACGGCCTTCTCGTCCATCCGCAGGAAGTCCGGGTTGGCCACCCCGCCGGGCAGCACCAGCCCCCCGAACGAACCGGCCGACGCCTCGCCCACCACCTCGTCCACGGGGAACGTGTCCGCCCTGTCGAGATGGTCGAACGCCTGGATCTTCCCGGACCCGGTCGACACCAGCACCGGTTCGTGCCCGGCGTCCGAGGCCGCCTTCCACGGCTCCGTCAGCTCGACCTGCTCGACGCCCTCCGGCGCCACCAGAAACGCTATACGCATGATCTTCAGGTTCCTTTCCCGGCGCGCACGGCGGCCTCGGCCGCCCGGCCCCGGCTCATTCGCCGCCCACCAGCGCCTCCGCCAGTTGCTGCACGTTCTCGAACCGGTCCCCGTGCGGCAGCCGGGCGACCGCGTCCACCAGCCCGCCGGGGGCGTTGCTCCGGCGCAGGGCCCGCGCCAGCTCGCCCGTCCGGGCGGGGAACGCGTGCCGGTTCAGGTGCCGGGCCAGCTCCATCCGCCACCGCTCCAGCGACGCCTGCGATCCCAGGCCGCCCACCGGGCCGCTCCAGACCTGGGGGTCGTCGTCCGCGGCCGGCTCCGGGTCGTGCCACTCCTCGACGCGTGTCGGGTGGCCGGACCTCAGCAGGCCCTTCAGTTCGTGCTTCATCTCGTCGTCCCGGTGCACGCTCAGCCGGTCACTGCCTCGCTGCATATCTCCCTCCAGAGGGTCGGTGGTCCGCACCGCGTACCCGGCGGTCCGGGGGCCGACACCGGATCCGCCCACCGGAAACCGGCCGAATCCGGTCGTCCCGCTACTTCTTGTCCCGGCCCGGCAGGAACTCCTGCACCTTGGCCTTCAGCCCCTGTTTGATCATCGAGCCCCGGTCGGCGTCGCCCTTCAGGATCGACGTCGCCGTCGCCTCCATCTGCTCCCACGTGGCGTGCGGCGGGATCGGCGGTACGGCGGGGTCGGTGAGGAACTCGACGACGGCGGGTCCGTCGGCGTCGAGGGCCGCGCGCCAGCCCGCCTCGACGTCCTCGGGCTTCTCCACCCGGATGCCGGTCAGACCGAGGGAGCGGGCGAACGCGGCGTACTGGACGTCCGGGATCTCCTGCGACGGCAGGAAGGACGGGGAGCCCTCCATGGCCCGCATCTCCCACGTGACCTGGTTCAGGTCGTGGTTGTTCCACACGGCGACCACCATCCGCGGATCCGACCAGCGGTCCCGGTACTTGGCCGCGGTGATCATCTCCGCCAGCCCGTTCATCTGCATCGCGCCGTCCCCGACCAGCGCGACCACCGGCCGGTCCGGATGCGCGAACTTGGCGCCGATGGCGTACGGCACCCCGGGACCCATCGTCGCCAGCGTTCCCGACAGCGATCCGCGCATGCCCGGCCGCATGGTGATGTGCCGCGCGTACCAGTTGGCGACCGAACCGGAGTCCGAGGTCAGGATCACGTTGTCCGGCAGCAGCGGATCCAGGGCCCGGGCCACGTACTCGGGGTTGATCGGGTCGGCGGACAGGCCGGCCCGTCGTTCCATCGTCTCGTGCCAGCGGCGCACGTTCGCGGACACCGTGTCGTACCACTCGCGGCCGCCCCGGTCGGCCTTCAGCATCGGGATCAGCCGCTGGAGCGTCGCCCTGGCGTCGCCGACGAGGTTCACCTCGTACGGGTAGCGCATGCCGATCATGTGCGGGTCGATGTCGATCTGCACCCCGCGCGCCTTGCCGAAGTCCGGCATGAACTGCGTGTACGGGAACGACGAACCGATCGTCAGCAGCGTGTCGCAGTCCCGCATCATCTCGTACGACGGCCGGCTGCCCAGCAGGCCGATCGGGCCGGTGACGTACGGCAGTTCGTCGCTGAGGACGTCCTTGCCGAGCAGCGCCTTCGCGACGCCCGCGCCGAGCAGCTCGGCGATCTCCTGCACCTCCACGACCGCGCCGGCCGCACCCTGGCCCACCAGGATCGCGACCTTGTCGCCCTCGTTCAGCACGTCCGCGGCCCGGCGCAGCGCCTCGTCCGTCGGGGTCGCCGTGTAGTCGCTCATGCCCAGACTGGAGGGCACCATCTTGAACTCGTGCGTCGGCGGCGAGTAGTCCAGCTCCTGCACGTCGCCGGGGATGATGAGCGCCGTCGGGCTGCGCCGGGAGTAGGCGGTGCGGATCGCCCGGTCCAGTACGTTCGGCAGTTGCTCGGGGACGGTCACCGTCTCCACGAAGTCGGAGGCGACGTCCTTGTACAGCGTGTGCAGGTCCACTTCCTGCTGGTAGGAGCCGCCCATCGCGGTCCGGTTGGTCTGCCCGACGATCGCCAGCAGCGGCACGTGGTCGAGCTTGGCGTCGTACAGGCCGTTGAGCAGGTGGATCGCGCCCGGTCCCGAGGTCGCCGCGCACACCCCGAGCCGGCCGCTGAACTTGGCGTACCCGACGGCCTCGAACGCGGACATCTCCTCGTGACGGGACTGGATGAACCGCGGCTTGTCGTCGGCGCGGCCCCAGGCGGCGAGCAGTCCGTTGATGCCGTCGCCCGGATAGCCGAAGACCTGTTCCACGCCCCAGGCGCGCAGGCGTTCGAGGATGTGGTCGGAGACCTTGGTGCTCATGAAGGGAACCTCCCGGTGCGATGCCGATTGGACGATCCGGTCAGCACGTGCCGAGTCACCTGTGGGGGGCACGGAAAACCTCCGCGGCCGGGCGCCCCGGGGCGGCCCGGCCGCGGTGTCCGCCGGCCGACGGTCCGCGGGCCGGCTACGCCTGCCCGGCGGGTCTGTCACCCGGCCGGGCGTCCGCATCCCCTCGAATGGGGTCCGGCCGCGCGCGGTGCGCCGGGGTGCGGGCTGTCATGGCAGCGAGGGCACGCCCCGTGCCCGCACCCGTGGCACGGCCCGGCGGTACGCCGTCCCGGCGCCACGGACCCCGCCGTATCCGCCGAGGAGCCCTTCGCATGCGCCGCACCGCCCGCGCCCTGTCCGTCGCCCTCGCCGCCGGTGCCGCACTCGTCCTCCCGGCGTCCGCGGCCGCCTTCGCCGACCCGGCCGCCGACGCCGGCTCGCTCGCCGTGTCCGCCGCCTGCGATCCGGTCACCGGGCTGCCACCGCGGAGCGGCGACCCCGCCTCGCCCTCCTACGAGGGCGTCACCGCACAGCCGGACCGGGTCACCGGCAGGGCCGGCCCGCCGGCCGGGGACGCCCTCGGGAGCGCCGCCGGCGACCCCGCGGGTGACGACCCCTCGCTCGGCGGCGTCCCGGGCCCCGTCCCGACCGACGACGGCGCCTGCCCGGCGGCCCCGAGCGGACCGGCCGCCCCCAGGGACCCGGACTCCGCGGTCCCGGGCGGCGACAGCCGGCCCTGCGAGGACGGAGCGCGGTGCGGGGACGGCGGCCGGTGCCGGGAGGGGCAGTCCTGCCCGACGGGGACGGGCTGCCGGGCGGACGAGCCGTGCCCGGACCGGACCTCGGGCCGGGAGGACACGCCCTGCACCGGGACGGGGGAGCAGTGCCCGGGCGGCCCGGACGCGTGCCCCGGGGACGGAAAGGAGTGCGCGGGCGGCGGGGACCGGTGCACGGGTGCCGGGGACACCGGGGCGGGCAAGGAGTGCCAGGGCGGTGGCGGGGGTCAGGACTGCGCCGGCGCCGCCTGTTCCGACGAGGACCGCCCGTGCGGGGAGTCGCACGGGGCGGACTGCTCCGGCGACCCCGGCTGCCGCGACACCCGCGACGCCGGCGACTGCGACCCGGCCGCCGTGCAGCGTCCCGTGCAGGCCGGCACGGGAGGCACCTTCAGCGACTCGGTCCCCGCCCTCGTCGCCGGCGGCCTGTTCATCGCCGCCGCCTGCGCGGGAGCGGTGTACCGGATGTACGGCCGCGGGCGGTCCGCGGTGTGACCGCCCGCGGCCGAGGACCGCGCCCCGTGCTCCCGGCCGCCCGGGACGCCAGCCGGTGACCCGCGGGCTCGCGGTCGCCGCCATGGAGGACCGTCCTGCGGGTACACACCTTCCGAGGACACACCGGCAACGGGCACCCCACGCACCAGCCGCGAATCCCCGGCCACAGCACGACCCGACGGGACAGCACACGGCACCACGGACTGCGCGGAGGCGGACATGCGGCGGACGGACCCCGAGGACCACGGACCCGTCCGGTACGGCCCGCCCCTGCCCGCCGACGGACTGCCCGTGCTGCCCGAGCTGTCGTCCGTGCTCGCCGGCGCGGCACACCGCGCCGCGGCCCAGCCCGTCGGCGGTGCCCCCGCGCTGCTGGAGGCGGCCTGCGGCTACTTCACGCGCCGGGGACTGGCCTGCGTCCCCGACCAGGTGGCCGTCGGCCCCGGCGCCCCCGCACTGCTGCTCGCCCTCACCGCCGCGCTCGCCGGGGACGGCGCCGACGTCCTCGTGCCCCGGCCCTGCGCCGCCTGGTGGGCGCCGTACGCGCGGCTGCTCGGTCGGCCCGTCTACCACGTGCCCACCCCCGCCGAGAGCGGCGGTGTCCCCGACCCGTACGCCCTGCTGGAGACCGTCCGCCGGGTCCGCGCCGAGGGCGGCGACCCCCGGCTGCTGGTCCTGTCCGTCGCCGACGACCCCACCGCCACCGTCGCCCCGCCCGAACTGCTGCACGAGACCGTCGAGGCCGCGACGGCCGAGGGACTGCACCTGGTCAGCGACGAGACCTGGCGCGACACCCTGCACGCCCCGCACGCGACCGTGCTGCTCAGCCCCGCCGAGATGCAGCCCGACCGGGTCACCGTCGTCACCGACCTCGGGGGCTCCCTGCTGCCCCCCGGCTGGCCCGCCGCCGTGGCCCGCTTCCCCGCGACCGGTGACGGACGGGTTCTCCACGCGCGCGTGCTCGACATCCTCACCGCGCTCGACGCGCGGATCGCCGCACCCGTCGCCGCGGCCGCCGGCTACGCCCTCGACGAACCCGCACCCGTCACCGAGCGCCGCGAGGCCGCCGTACGGCTGCACGCGCGGCTGGCCGCCGCCGTGCACGCCGCGGTCGTCGCCGCGGGCGCGCTCGCCCGGCCGCCGCAGGCCGGCCGCCATCTCTACGCCGATCTCGCGCCGCTGCGCTCGCCCCTGACGGCGCAAGGGGTCGGCGACGCCCAGGAACTGGAGGATCTCCTCACCGCCCGGCTCGGCATGCCCGCGCCCGGCGGCCACCGCTTCGGCGACGACCTCGGTGCCCTGCGCGTCCGGCTCGCCACCGGGTCCCTGCTGCGCGGCACGGACGAGGACCGCGCGGAATGCCTCATGTCCCCCGAGCCGTTGGAACTGCCACACGTGGAACGCGCGTTGATCTCCTTGAGGTCGGTCCTCGACGATCTCCGCGACGACGCTCAGCGACGGGAGCCTCCTCGATGACGCAGCAGACGCACGAGCCCGGACCGGTCACGACCACCACCGACACGACCGCCACCGCCGACACGACCCCCGCTGCCGCAACGACCGCGGCGGCCCACGCGCCCGACGCCCCGACCCCGCTCGCGCCCGCCTCGCCACCGCTCGCCGAGCCCCGCCCACTCGGCGAACACCGGGTCTGGCCGCGGACCTTCCACGACCGGCTCACCGCCCCCCTGCCCGGCCTCAAGGCCCTCGCCCGCTTCGCCCGCGAGGGTGCCGTACGCCCCGGTCCGGAAGGCCTCGCCGACGCGTCGAGGGTGCCCTACGAGCCCGCGCCGCCGCCCCGCGTCGGCACCCGCGCCCTCGCCGTCACCTGGGCCGGACACGCCAGTTGGATCGTCCGGATCGGCGGCCTCACGGTCCTCACCGACCCCGTCTGGTCCCGCCGCATCCTCGGCACCCCGGCCCGCATCACCCCCGTCGGCGTGCCCTGGGACAGCCTGCCCCGCGTGGACGCCGTCGTCATCAGCCACAACCACTACGACCACCTCGACGCCCCCACCCTGCGCCGACTCCCGCGCGACACCCCGGTGTTCGCACCCGCAGGGCTCGGCCGCTGGTTCCAGCGCCGCAGGTTCACCCGGGTCACCGAGCTGGACTGGTGGGAGGGAGCCGAACTCGCCGGTGTGCGGTTCGACTTCGTGCCCGCCCACCACTGGTCCAAGCGCACCCTCACCGACACCTGCCACAGCCTCTGGGGCGGCTGGATCCTCACGGCACCCGGCCGGCAGCGCCTGTACTTCGCCGGCGACACCGGCTACGGCCACTGGTTCTCCCGCATCGGCCGCCGCTACCCGGGCATCGACCTCGCGCTGATGCCCATCGGCGCCTACGACCCGCGCTGGTGGCTGAGCGACGTGCACTGCGATCCGGAGGAGGCGGTGCGGGCCACGCTGGACCTGGGTGCCCGCCGGATGGCCCCCATGCACTGGGGCACGTTCGTCCTCTCCGCCGAGCCGGTCCTGGAGCCGCTCACCCGGGTGCGGACGGCCTGGGAGAAGGCCGGACTCGACGCCGGCGACCTGTGGGACCTCCCGGTCGGCGGATCGCGGGTGCTGGCGGACGGAAACCCGTAGGGCCGCCGGCCGGCACAGGACCTCGCCGGCCGCCGCCCGGCCTCCTCGGCTGCTGGCGGAACCCTCTTCGGTCGCTACCGAGCCCTCTTCGGCTGCTGGCGGAACCGCCGTACGAGACCCGGCACCGCGCTGACCACCACGGTCAGCGCGACCGCCGCGAGCACGCCCTCCCACGGCTCCGGGAACAGCGACCCGCCCAGAATGCCGATCACCTGGTACGTCACCGCCCATGCCAGACACGCCGGAAGGTTCCCCCGCGCGAACCTCCGCAGCGGCCACTCGGCCAGCAGGCACGCCAGCATCACCGGTATGCGCCCCGCCGGTACCAGCCGGGACAGCACCAGCACCGCGACCCCGTGCTCGGCCAGCTTGCCCTGCGCCTGCTCCAGCCGCTCCTCCGGAGCCCGCGACCGGATCGCCTCCAGCCACCGGGAGCCGTTCTTCGACCCCAGCCCGCGCCGCCCCAGCCAGTACAGCGCCGCGTCCCCGAGGAACGCGGCCAGCGACGCCGTCACGAACACCAGGAGCAGGGAGAACGGCGCCGTCTGATGGAACGCCACCACCGCGGCCGAACTCACCAGCGCCCCCGTCGGCACCACCGGCACCAGCGCGCCGACCAGCACCAGCAGGAACAACGACGGGTACCCGAGCACCTGCTGGGTCGACTCCGTCGGCACGGCCGAGACCGAGGCGGCCGCGAGTATCGCGGCGGGCACCGAACCTCTCACCGGGCGACCTCCGGCCGGACACTCTCCCCGTGCCCCAGCCGGTGCACCGAGACCTCCGGTGCGGCCACGGCCGCCAGCCGCACGAACTCGTCGCCCGGCGCGTGGAACTCGTGCGGCCGGATCGCGTCCATCCCGATCGGCCAGTACGTCCCGTAGTGCACCGGCACCGCCGCCCGCGGCGCCAGCAGGGCCAGCGCGCGTGCCGCCCGCCCCGCGTCCAGGTGCCCCTCACCGAGGTACGGCCCCCAGCCGCCCACCGGCAGCAGCGCCACGTCCACCGGGCCCACCTGCTCCGCCATCGTGTCGAACAGCCCGGTGTCCCCGGCGAAGTACGTGCGCGCCTCGCCCTCCACGACGTAACCGAGCGCGGGGCAGCTGTGCGGACCCACCGGCAGACGCCGGCCGTCGTGCTGCGCGGGCACCACCCGCACCAGCAGGTCGCCGATCCGCACCTCGTCCCCGGGCGCCACCTCGGTCACCCGCAGGTGCCGCAGCCGGCGCACCCCCGGTACCGCCCGTGGTGCGCCCCGGGGCACGAGCAGGCGCGTGCCCGGGGCCAGACCGGCCAGCGAGGGCAGATGCAGATGGTCGGCGTGCAGATGGCTGACGAGGACGACGTCGGCGCGGCGCGCCTCGGCGGGCGGAACGTCGCCGCGGCGGCGCCGCAGATGCGCCAGCCTGCGGGCGAACAGGGGATCGGTGAGCACCCGTGTGTTCGCGTCCTCCACCGTGCAGGTGGCGTGACCCCACCAGGTGATCTCCACCGGCACCTCCTTCGCCTCCTTCACACGACTCCCCGAAGCCTACGGGCAGGAGTAGGGTCGGCGGCGAAACCCGGAGGTGAGGGGGACGCCATGGGACAGCTGCGGGGTGCCTTCGGCGCGATCATGCCGGTGCGGGTGACCGCGATCGCCAGCCTGACACCTCTGGAGGAACTGGAGGCCGAACCCTTCCTGGTGGACTCCCGCAGCCAGCACGCGATGTGCGCCCGCTGGGCGGCCGAGCGCGGCTACGTGATCGCCCGGGAACTCCTCGTCGGCGGGCTGCGCTTCGACCACTGCGCCCTGTGGGACGGGGTGCGGCCCGGCGTCGACGTGTTCGTCGCCCCCAGCCGCCGGGTGCTCGAACGGGCCCTGTCCTCGGTGGAGGAGTTCACCGCCGAGTGCGCGCGCCGGGGCGTGCGGGTCGAGACGGTGGGCCGCGCCGAGCCGTCGTACGACGCCCAGATGAAGGCACACGTCCACCGCCGCCTGTCCATGCCGACGGCGGGCTACGACGGCCGCTGACCCCGGGGCTCCGCCGGTGCCCCGACGGCCCGCGCCCTCTCCCGACCGGTATGACAAGGTGGGGACCGGCCCGGTCGGTTCAGGGGCCGGGACGTGAGGGGTGCGGGGCGTGCGTGGGGTGCGGTGGCGGCGGATCGCCAGTCAGATCGGGCGGAGCATCGCCGTATGGGCGGTCTCCACGGTCACCATGCTGCTGCTCGCCGGGATCCTGCCCGACTTCCAGCTCCAGTCCGACGACGGCGACAGCACCACCCGCATCGCGGTCACCGCGGCGTGCGGCGCCGGTGCCTTCGGTGTCCTGTCGGCCGTGGTCTGGCCGTTGCTGGTCCGGCTGCTGCTGCTCGTGCCGGCGCTGGTGCTCGGCCTGCTGGTCTTCTTCCTCAACGGCTCCCTGCTGCTGCTCGCCCTGCGCATCAACCCCACCGGGCAGGGCGAGGCGGCACCGGAGACCGCCGTCATGGTGGCCGCCGTGATGTCCGCCGTGGCCTCGGCGACCGGCGCCGGCCTCGCCGTACGCGACGACGAGACCTACCGGCGCCGGCTGCACCGGCTCGCCACCCGCAGCCGCCGCGCCCACCCGCCCTGCCCGTCCGCCCCCGGCCTGGTCTGCGTCCAACTCGACGGCGTCGGCCACGACGTCCTCACCTCCGCGGTCCGCAGGGGCCTCATGCCCACGCTCGCCGGCTGGCTGGCCACGGCCGACGGCGCACCGCCCACCCACCGCCTCGTGCCCTGGCGCACCGACTGGTCCAGCCAGACCGGCGCCAGCCAGCTCGGCATCCTGCACGGCAGCACCTTCGACGTGCCGGCGTTCCGCTGGTACGAGAAGGACCGGGGCGAGGTGATGGTGTCCAACCGGCCGACCAGCGCCGCCGAGCTCCAGGAACGCGCCGTCGAGCGCACCGGTGACGGCGGGCTGCTCGCCGTCGACGGCGCCAGCCGCGGCAACCTGTTCAGCGGCGGCGCCGGCGAGCAGGCCCTCGTCCTGTCCATAGCCGCCCGCCGCCGCAGCCGGGAGAACCGTTCCCGCGCCGGCTACTTCGCCTACTTCTCCGACCCGGCCAACGCCGTCCGGACCGCCCTGTCCTTCGCCGCCGAGGTCGGCCGCGAGATCGGCCAGTCCACCCGTGCCCGCCTGCGCAGACAGCGCCCGCGCGTCGGCCGCGGCGGTCTCTACCCCCTGGTCCGCGCCTTCGCCACCGTCGTCGAACGGGACGTCGTCGTCGCCGCCGTGATGGGCGACATGCTCGCCGGCCGCACCGCCGTCTACGCCGACCTCGTCGCCTACGACGAGGTGGCCCACCACTCCGGACCGCACAGCCGGGACGCCGAGAAGGTGCTCGGACGCCTCGACCGGTCCCTCGCCCTGCTCCAGCGGGTCGCCGAACACGCCCCCCGCCCCTACCGCATCGTCGTCCTCTCCGACCACGGCCAGAGCCCCGGCGAGACCTTCCGCGCCCGCTACGGCCTCACTCTCGGCGACCTCGTCCGGGCCGGCTGCGGACTGCCCGTGCCGCGCCGCGCGGAACGTACCCGCAGCGGCGCCGAGGCCCGCGCCGCCGTGCGCGCGGCCCTGCGCCGCCCCGAGGAGAACGGCGCGCGCCACCCCGCCGCCGGCGGCCCCGACCCGATCGTGCTGGCCTCGGGCAACCTGGGCCTGGTCTCCTTCCCGGACGTGCCGCACCGCATGACCAAGGAGGAGATCGACGCCCGCCACCCCGGCCTGCTCACCACCCTCGCCAACCATCCCGGCATCGGCTTCCTGCTGGTGCGCAGCGAGCGGCACGACGGCGTGGTCCTCGGGGCGTACGGCGCCGAGATCCCGCTGGCCGGGCTGGACGACGACCCCGGCCCGCTGGCCCGCTTCGGGCCCGGCGCCGCCGACGCCGTCCGGCGCACCCACTCCTTCCCGCACACCGCGGACATCATGGTCAACTCCGCGCACGACCCCGCCGACGGCGAGGTCCTCGCCTTCGAGGAGCAGATCGGCTCCCACGGCGGCCTCGGCGGCGCCCAGTCCCATCCGTTCCTGCTCGCCCCGCTGGAACTGTCCTCACCCGCCGCGGACGGGGAACCGCTGACCGGGGCCGAGGACGTGCACCGCCTGCTGCGCCGCTGGCTCGGCGAACTGGACGGGCCCCAGGTGCCGCTGTCGATGGACGCGGCCCCGGAGCGGGCCGCCTGAACACCGGGGCCCGCCCGTGCTCCCGCGCTTCCGCGCTTCCGCCCGGGAAGGTCCGCGGGGAAGTCACCTCCCGTTCACCCCGCGCGGGCCGGTCTTCGGAGTGCGACGCGCCGGGATGTGATCGGATAGGGACAGGAAGTCCGCACACGGGACCACTCGCGAAAGGAACCATCGTGGCTACCACGCGCACCGCGCACACGGTCTGGGAAGGCAACCTGCTCGAGGGCAACGGCGTTGTCACCTTCGACTCCTCCGGCATCGGCCAGCAGCCGGTCACGTGGGCCTCGCGCGCCCAGGACGCGAACGGCAAGACCAGCCCCGAGGAGCTGATCGCCGCCGCCCACTCCAGCTGCTTCTCCATGGCCCTCTCGCACGCCCTGGCCGGCGCCGGCACCCCGCCCACCCGGCTGGAGACCAACGCCGACGTCTCCTTCCAGCCCGGTGAGGGCATCACCGGCATCCACCTCACCGTGCGCGGCGAGGTGCCCGGCCTGGACGCGGAGGGCTTCGCCTCGGCCGCCGAGGACGCCAAGAAGAACTGCCCCGTCAGCCAGGCGCTGACCGGCACGACCATCACCCTGACGGCCGAGCTGGCCTGACGCTCGTACGTCCCCGTGTGCCGCGTCCCCCGCCGGGGGCGCGGCACCGCCGTTTCCTGGGAACCCGTGGATTGACAGCGCCGTACGCACGTCCTGTGCTGGAAGTGCCGAAGGCGCCCGGGCGGAAGGGGACGGACCATGGCACGTGCGGTCGGGATCGATCTCGGGACGACGAACTCGGTGGTCGCCGTCCTGGAGGGCGGCGAGCCGACGGTCGTCGCCAACGCGGAGGGCGCGCGGACCACCCCGTCGGTGGTGGCCTTCGCGAAGAACGGGGAGGTACTGGTCGGCGAGGTCGCCAAACGGCAGGCCGTGACCAACGTGGAGCGCACGGCCCGCTCGGTGAAACGGCACATGGGCGATCCGCAGTGGCGCTTCCCCGAGCAGGGCTCCCTGGACGGCGCACGGCTGCGCGCGCAGGAGCTGTCGGCACGGGTGCTGCAGAAGCTGAAGCGGGACGCGGAGGCCTACCTGGGCGAGGACGTCACGGACGCGGTGATCACCGTGCCCGCCTACTTCGACGACCACCAGCGGCAGGCCACCAAGGAGGCCGGGGAGATCGCCGGCCTGAAGGTGCTGCGGATCATCAACGAGCCGACCGCCGCCGCCCTCGCCTACGGCCTGGACCGCGGCGAGGAGCAGACGGTCCTCGTGTTCGACCTGGGCGGCGGCACCTTCGACGTGTCGCTGCTGGAGATCGGCGACGGCGTCATCGAGGTGAAGGCCACCAACGGCGACACGCACCTCGGCGGCGACGACTGGGACCAGCGGATCGTCGAGCACCTGGCCAAGCGGTTCAAGGGGCAGTACGGCATCGACCTCGCGGCCGACAAGATGGCGGTGCAGCGGCTGAGGGAGGCCGCGGAGAAGGCCAAGATCGAGCTGTCCTCCTCCTCGGAGACGTCGATCAACCTGCCCTACATCACCGCCTCCGCCGAGGGCCCGCTGCACCTGGAGGAGAAACTCACCCGGGCCCAGTTCCAGGAACTCACCGCCGACCTGCTGGACCGCTGCAAGACCCCCTTCCACCAGGCGGTGCGGGACGCCGGGGTGGAGCTGTCCGCGGTCGACCGCGTCATCCTGGTCGGCGGCTCCACCCGGATGCCCGCCGTCACCGAGCTGGTGAAGGAACTCACCGGCAAGGACCCGCACAAGGGCGTCAACCCCGACGAGGTGGTCGCGGTCGGCGCGGCCCTCCAGGCGGGCGTCCTGCGCGGTGACGTCAAGGACGTCCTGCTGCTCGACGTCACCCCGCTGTCCCTGGGCATCGAGACCAAGGGCGGCATCATGACCAGGCTGATCGAGCGCAACACCACGATCCCGACCCGCCGTGCGGAGATCTTCACCACCGCCGCCGACAACCAGCCCTCGGTCGCCATCCAGGTCTACCAGGGCGAACGCGAGATCGCCGCGTACAACAAGAAGCTCGGCGTCTTCGACCTCACCGGGCTGCCGCCCGCGCCGCGCGGTGTCCCGCAGATCGAGGTGGCCTTCGACATCGACGCCGACGGGATCATGCACGTCTTCGCCAAGGATCTCGCCACCGGCCGCGAGCAGAAGATGACCGTCACCGGCGGGTCCGCCCTGCCCAAGGACGACATCGACCGCCTGATGCGCGAGGCCGAGCAGTACGCGGACGACGACCGCCGGCGCCGCGAGGCCGCGGAGACCCGCAACCAGGCCGAACAGCTCGTCTACCAGACCGAGAGGTTCCTCGCCGACAACCGCGACCACGTACCGGCCGACACCCGTGGCGAGGTCGAGGAGGCGACCGCCGGGCTCAAGGCCCTGCTGGAGCAGGAGGCCGACACCGCCGCCCTGCGCACGGGCGTGGAGAAGCTCGCCACCGTCAGCCAGAAGATGGGCCAGGCGATGTACGCGTCCGCGTCCGCGGCCGGTGGCGACGCGTCCGGCGGCGAGGCGGCCGGGGAGCGGAGCGGCGGGGAGCACCGCACCGCTTCCGACGAGGAGGGTGTGGTCGACGCGGAGATCGTCGACGAGGACGGGGACGCGAAGGGAGGCGCGGCCTAGGCCGCGCCCCTCCGGCGGGCGGGCCGGCTACCGCAGGTCGACGACCGTGCGCAGCTTTCCGCTGGTCGCCGTGCGGGCGAAGGCCGCCCTGGGCACGGTCTCCACGGCCACGGCCAGCAGGCCCTCCGCCTCGGCCGCGGCCAGCTCCGGGACCTCGGCGGCCAGCGCCTCGCGCGCGGCGGCCGCGTCCCCGGCGTACTGCTCGTCGAGCCGGACCGTCAGCAGTTCCGGGCCGGTGCCGGGGGCGACCAGCAGCTGCACCTCGCCGTGGTACGCCAGCCGCTCCTGCGCCGCCCGCAGGACCCGCCGGTAGTTGACGAAGTAGGTGCCGACGCGCACCACGTCGCCGTGGCGTCCGAGGAGTTCCAGGCGCGGTACGTGGCTGCCGCACGCGCACGGCCCCTCCACGGCCCGCCCCAGGTCACCGATCTCGTACCGCTCCAGCCGCTGACCGGAGCGGGCCCGGGAGGTGAAGACCAGCCGGCCCGGCTCGCCCGGCGCCACCGGCCGGTCCTGGAGCGGGTCGAGGATCTCCAGCGTGTGCAGGTCGGTCAGCACGTGGTGCACGGAACCCTCGCACGCGGTGCACTGGTAGCCGAGCGGACCCAGGTCGGTGCTGCCGTACGCGGCCGACCGGATCGTCTCGACCCCGAACTCCTCGTGCAGCACCCGGCGTTGCTCGGCGGTGAAGTGCTCGCCGCCGTAGAACACCTTCTTCACGCCGCCGTAGGCCCGCAGCCGGTCCGCCTCCGCGTGGAAGAGCTGCCACAGGTAGGACGGCATGCCGAACACGGTGTCCACACGGTGGGCGACCAGCGCCTCGGCCACCGTGGCGTGGTCGGGACCCGCGGCCATCGGGATCTGGGTGGCGTCGAGCCGCTCCAGGATGGAGAAGAAGCTGATGAAACTCCCGTACATCCCGCCGCAGTAGAACAGGTTGGCCGCCCGGTCGCGGGCCGGGTCGAACCCGGCGGTGAGCAGCCCGTGCGCCGCCGCCCGCATCTGGTTGTCGTAGTCGTCGCAGGTGAACACCGACAGGGCGGGCGCGCCGGTGGAACCTCCGCTGCGGAAGTACAGGTGTGCGTGGCGCGGGTCCAGCGTGGCGAGCGCGCGCTGCACGCCCTCCTTGCCGAGCAGGGGCGCGTCCGGGGCCGGGGGCAGCACCGGGGGCGCCACCAGGTCGTCCAGGCAGGCGACGTCGCCGAAGTCCGCGCCCGGTGCGCGGACGCCGACCCGGCGGCTGTAGCGCTGCAACGCGTAGACACCGTCGTGCGGTTCGCCCTCGTAGCCGTCCAGCATGGAGCCGACCGGGGTGACGCGGGTGACGCCCGCGGCGAGCAGGGCGCGGGACAGCGCGGCGAGGTCCGACCGGTCCGCGCCGACGGCGGCCGTCTGGAGGTAGCGGCGCATCGGCCGCAGTGTCGCGACGAGTTCGGCCCGCGGCAGCGGCTTCACCCACACGCTGCGGTGCAGCGGGGAGGCGTCGAGCGCCGGACGGGTGTCCGCGAGCACCCGCCAGGAGCCGTCCTCGGCGGCGAACACGCGGGTGAGGCCCAGGTGTTGCTCGAGCCGCGCGAGCTGCTGCACGGTGCTGATCTCCGCCTGCTCGGCGGGGCCGGGCAGCGGTGCGGGGCGGGCGTCGGACACCTTCGCCAGCCGCTCGGCGAACCGGGCGGCGAACGCGAAGAGTTCCTCCGTGTCCCCGGTGTCCAGGTACACCACCTGCGGGCTGGAGCACGCCTGCTGTTCGAAACGGCAGACGTCGGCGGCGAGGTCGTCGAGCAGGGCGTCGTCGGCCGCCGCGCCGGGGGTGAGGTAGGCGAAGGAGATCCGGTGGCCCCACTCGACCACGCGGCAGCCGGGCGGGGCGAGTTCGCCGACCGCGCGTACGGCGTCCTCGCCGCCCCACACGGCGATCGCGTCGGCCTGCCCGCACAGCGTCCGGAGCCAGTCGCGGCGCGACGACGCGAAACGCAGCACGACGACGCGTTCGGCGATCAGACCGCTCGGGTCGGCCGCCCCCAGCGCGGTGAGCAGGTCGGCGGCCAGTCCGTTGTCGGCGCTGCTCGTCTTGAGGACGTTGAGGTTGCCGCTGAGCAGTCCCTCGACGACGCTGAGCGGTGCCACGGCGGCGGCGTTCGACGGGGCGATGTGCACCAGCAGGCCCACGGGCGCCCACGACTCGTAGACCGTCTCGCGGGCGTCCGGCCGGGTCAGGCGCTCCGGACGCAGCCCGCCCAGCTCCCGGCGCAGCTTGCGTTCCAGCGCCTGCCGGGTGAGGGCGGCCGCCAGCTCCGCGAGGACGCCCGCGGCCTCGCCGGCGGGCAGGTGTCCGGCCAGGCGGCCGTACAGGTCCGAGGCGGGATCGGCGAGCCGGCCGCCGACGACGGCGCAGGCGTCGAGGACCACGTCGGTGGGCAGCGGGCGGGCCAGGACGCGCCCGGCCCGTTCGGACAGCCCCGCGAGCCGCCGGCCCGCCTCGGCGTCGTCGACGAACTCGCCCTGCCAGAGGTGGAGTACGGCAGTCACGACATTCCCTTCAGCAGTTCGGCGGCGGCGACCGCGCAACTGCGGTTGCGGCTCACTCCGGCACGGCCGTGCACGGTGAACCAGTCGGTGGACGACGGGCAGGGGCACTCCTCGCCCGGATGCAGCGAGGCGAGGTCGCCCATCACGACGCTGTGCGCCGGCACGGCGGTGATGTACGGGCTGACCAGGTGCAGGAAGCCGGGCTCCCCGTACGGCAGCGGCCGCAGGGTCGCGGTGTCGCGGACCGCGGCCCGGGACCAGACCGGCACGTGCAGCCGGTGGTGGGCGCACTCGACGTACGGCACGCAGTGCTCGACGGACCCGAAGGTGTCGCGGACGCGGTCGCCCGGGATGCCGAGGAGCTCGGTGACCTCGGCACGGAACGCCTCCTTGCCGATCTCCCGGTCGGCGTGGCCCTTCCAGCCGCCGCCGAGGATCACCAGCGACCCCGCCGGCAGCCGCAGCGGCTCGGTCCCCAGGGCCCGCATCCGCTCCAGGGTGAAGTACAGGAAGGCGGGGAAGCCCAGGATGCGGACCGGTACGTCGTCCTCGGCGTACCGGCGCAGCGCCGCGATGCAGCCGTGCACGTCGAACTCGTGGCCGCCGCCGGTGTGCCGCAGGGCGTGCGTGGTGTGCCGGGCCGGTGCGAAGTCGCACAGGTAGTTGTCGGTGAACGACGTGCCGAGCTTCAGCGACGGCGCGGGCTCGTAGCTGTAGAGCAGGTAGTTGACCGGCTGCTGGGGGGTGATCCAGCCGTAGTGGTCGAAGATCCGGGCCACCATGCGCTGTGCCGAGCGGATGGTCCACTCGTCGAAGAACATCTGCGACTTCTGGCCGGTGGTGCCGGAGGAGGTGAGGTGCAGGAACACCTCGTCGCGGGGGATCGAGAGGACCTCGTGGCGCTTGAAGAAGGCGGCGGGCACCAGCGGAGCGCGCACTCCCGGGCCGATGGTGGGCGCCGGGTCCTCGGGCGGGTCGGCGAGCAGACCGGCGAAGAAGGCGGAGCGTTCGGCGTGCCAGGCGTGGGTCTCGGCCATGGCGGCGGCGAACAGTCCGTCGGGTCCGGCTCCGGACGCGTACGGCTCGGCCAGGTCGCACAGCGCCTGCACATGGCCGAGCGCCGCCGGGTCGGGGACCTCGACGGGAGCGAGATGGGGGTTCAACGGGACACCTCGTGAAGGGGCAGGTAGGTGGTGGTCCAGGCGCTCAGGTAGGCGCCGAGGTAGGGCTGGAGCAGCGGGCCGGCGGCCGTCGCGCGGAAGTCGATCTGGCGGCTGGTACGGGACAGCACGACGTAGTCGTGGAGCCGGTCGCCGATCCGGCGCATGGCCGGATAGACCGCGCTCGGCACGAAGCCGGAGGCGAGGAAGACGTCCAGGGCCGCGGTGTCGGCGAGCGGCAGCAGCGTCTCGGCGTAGTCCGCGCCGGCCCGGGTGACCGTGGTCATCAGCGACTCCAGCGCGCCGCTGACCGCGGCCGGACGGGGGTGGACGGCGACGATGGCACAGCTCCCGGCGGCCGGATCGAGGTCGGCGTACGCCTCGAAACCGCCGTCGGCGGCCACCAGGACCGCGTTGGGCGTGTGCAGCGGGAAGAAGCGGTCGCCCGCGTCGGGGAAGTGCTCCAGGAAGCGGCGGCGCACGAACGCCGGGGCGGCGATCAGCTCGATCGGCTCGGCACCGGGTGCGGTGGGCAGCGGGGCGCGGGACGGCAGGCGGCCGGTGTCCGCGTAGTCGATGCCGACGCCCGCGCGGGCGGCGGACAGCAGCGCCGAGAGGCGTTCGGGAACGTGCGGCACGGGGGCGCGGCGGGCCAGTACGCCGTCGGCGTAGCGGGCGAACAGCGCGAGGGTCTCGCACCCCTCGACCTCGACGGCGTTGGGCAGCAGACCGAGCGGCCGGAAGCCGTTGCGCACGACGACGTGCTGCGGGCCCTCGGTGACGACCCGGACGGTGGCGTACACCGAGTCCAGCCGGCCGGTCGCGAAGGCCTCGCCGCAGACCGCTCCGGTCAGCCGCGAGGCGAGACCGTCGCCGCGGTGGCCGGGATGCACGGCGAGGCCCAGGAGCTTGCCGATACGGCTGCCCGGATCGGTCTGCACGACCGCGGAGCCGACCAGGGCGCCGCCGGGCGTGCGGGCGGTCAGCCAGTGGTCGGTGCCGTGGGTGATCAGCCGGCGCATGACGGCCGGGTCGCTGCCCAGCGGCACGGGGTAGCCGTGCCCGTACACGTCGAAGTACAACTGCCGCAGTTCCGCGACGTCCTGGAGGGTGGCGGGGGCGAGGACGACGCTCATGACCGCTCTTTCGCCGTCGCGAGGGCCGGTACGGCTTCGGCGGGTGCCGTCGTTCCGTCGGTGCCCGTCCGGCCGCCGAGCCACCACAGCGCCAGGGCCACCGGCGCCAGACCGGCGCCCTGCACCAGGCAGAGCACGCGGGCCGTCAGGTGGTCGCCGAGCACTCCGAAGGCGAGGGAGGACAGCGGGAACGCGACGCCGAGCAGCGCCTGCATCACCGCGAAGAACCCCGGCTTGTCCTCGGCGGGCACCAGGCGCTGGAACAGCGCCACGAACCGGACGCCGATCACGCCGACGCACCAGCCGACGACCGCGAGCGCACCGAGCGCGACCGGGCGGGCGGCGACGAGGCCCGGCAGGGCGAGGGCCGCCGCCGTCCCGGCCAGGCACATGCTGCCGAGGGCGGCCGGACGCCCCGGCACACGGGCGCCGGTGAAGGACCCGACGAGCGTGCCCGCGCCGAGCGCGGCCTCCAGCAGGGCGACGGTGGCCCCGGTGGAGTGCAGGACACCGCGCGTGTAGAGCGGCATCACGACGTAGACGGCCGTGGTGCAGACGTTGGCGGCGGCGAAGCAGACCAGTACCCGGCGGATGAACGGCAGTCCGGCCAGGATCCGGCGCAGCGTCCGTCGCGGTGGCGCGGGAGCGCCGGCCGGGTCCCGGTCCGCCGTGCCGGCGTGCGGGAAGCGGACCGAGACGACCAGCAGGGCCGCGAGCAGATAGGCGGCCGCGCATCCGGCGACCACACCGGCGAGGCCGCCGGAGTCGACCACGAGGGGGCCGAGCAGGCCGCCGCCGAGCCCGGCGACCGACTGGGTGGCCAGCTCGAAGCCGGTGGCCGACTCGATGTCGGCGTCCTCGACCAGTTCGGGCACGGAGGTCGTCAGACACGGGTCGAACACCGCCTGGCAGGCGGCGAGAACCAGCCCCACGGCGTAGACGGCGGCCAGGGGCAGCGCCCCGGCCTGCGCGGCCGCGGCGGCGGCAGCGGCCGCCACTCCCGCCGTGGCCGCGGTGCCGGCCAGTACCGTCCGGTGCGCGCGGCCCGCGACGACCCGGGCGACCACAGGGGCCAGTGCGACCGCGGGCAGCGTGCTGACCATGAGGAACAGCCCTGAGCCGAGCCCGCGGTGAGCCCCGCCCGCGACGGCGACGAGCCACCAGACCGCGCCGACCTGGAACATCCGGCCTGCCGCCTGGGTGAGGAGCTGGCCGGCCCATACCCGGCCGAACGAGGGATTGCGCAGCACGAGGGGCCGACGCGACGGCACGCTCATGACAGGGGCCGTTCGTCCACGACGCGCACGAGCTTGCCGGAACGGGAGTTGACGGCCAGCTCGCGGTGGTGTGCCCATTCGACGACGAGCGGGTTCACGTGGCCCGCGGCGGCGGCGCTGCCGTACAGCGGGCGCTGGGTGAGGACCGCGGCGGTGACCGCGTCGGCCAACGCCGTTGCCGGACGAGCGGGTTCGGCCGTGGCCAGGCGCAGGACCAGGCCGTCCCGGCCGTCCTCGCGGCGCACCACGAGTTGCAGTCCGGTGACCTCGCCGGCCGTGTCGGCGGCGGTGACGATGTCGTGGACGTCCTGGGTGTGCAGGGTCACCGGGCCGACCCGCACGCCCTCCTCGGCGCGGCCCAGGATGCGGAACACGGCGGCGTCCCGGTCCACCCACTCGGCCCGGTCGCCGACCGGGTAGCGCAGGACGGGCATCAGCCGTCTGCGCAGGTCGGTGACGACGAGCCGCCCCGGCACACCGGCTCGCGGGATCGGCCGTCCGCTCTCCTCGTCGACGATCTCGACCACCGTGTGCGGTGTGAAGGCCCGGTGGACGCGTGGATCGCCGCCCGGTACGGCCTCGCCGAGCAGGCCCGCGTCCACGCTCGCGTAGCCGAGCGAACGGGCCTCGGCGTTCGGGAACGCGGCTTTGAGCAGGGGCAGTTGGTCGCCGAAGAGGCACTCCCCGCCGAAGAACAGCAGCTCCACGTCCGGCAGTGTCCGGCCGGCGGCGACGAGGCGTTCGGCGAGCGCGCACAGGGTGGTGGGCGTTCCGGCCACGACCTGGACCCGGAACTCCTCCAGCGTGGCTGTGGTGGACTCCCAGGGAGCAGCGCCGCCGATGGGCAGGCGCACGTTCGCGACCGGGGAGCGGTGCAGCGAGTCGAGGACGAAGCTGAAACTGGCATACAGGTCGCCCGCGTAGAACAGGTCGGCCACCCGGTGTCCGGGCCGCAGACCGGCGTTCACGATTCCGGCGCCGAACGCTGCCGTGAACTCGCGCCATTCGTCGCGGGTGTAGCAGGAGAACTTCGGCGACCCGGTGGTGCCGCCGCTGCGGAAGACGACGGCCTCTTCCAGTGGGGCGGTCAGCAGCGTGTTGTCGCGGGGGGAGTTGGCCCGCCAGAAATCGGCCTGGGGAACCAGCGGGAGTTCGGTGAGGTCCGCCACGTGTCCGGGCAGATGGGCGTAGAGCTCCCGGTAGAAGGGCGAGTTGAGGCGTGCGAAGCGTATGAGCTCCGCCAGTGGTTGAACGGGCATCAATTCCTGCTCGAAGGCGTGGAACCGTCGGCGCGAGAAAGGCGGACGGCGGTGCGAAGAGTCGTCGAAAGAAAAGTCGTTGAAAATGCGAATCAACGGTTCACCCGCGGAAAAGGGGTGCCGGACCAGAAGGATATCTCAGAATCCGGGACACACTTGCGCTCCAACTGCGCATGTGAGCAGCGGCACTTCACCAATCCGTCAGGCGGCCACGGTCATAAGCGATTGTTGAATACCCCTCAAGTGGCCTTTATGGAATGAGCACCGTTCAACCATTGTCCGGCGAGTCCGCCTACCCAGCGGGCCGCCTCGTCCGGTGCCCCGGGCGGCGCGCCGACGACCACCACCTCGGTGACACCGGCCCGGGCCAGCTCGGGCAGCACGGCGGGAGTGGCATCGGTCAGGGCGACCGCCACGGTCAGTGCGGCCATCGGACGCCGCTGCTCCACGCAGTGCCCGGCCAGCACGGACACCCGCTCCAGAGCCTGCGCCGTGGAGAGGTTGAAGCCGTACCAGCCGTCCGCGAGCGTCACGGCCCGGCGCAGCGCCGCGTCGCCGTTGCCGCCCATCACCACGGGAAGCCGCCGCTCCCGCACCGGTTTCGGGTTGACCCTGATGTCCCGGAAGCGGGTGAACTCCCCCTCGAAGGTGGCCACGTCCTCCCGCCACACGGTGCGCATCGCGGCGAGGTACTCCTCGGTCCGCCGGCCCCGCCCCGCGAACGGGACGCCGAGCGCGGCGAACTCGTCGGCCGACCAGCCGATGCCGATCCCCAGGGTGAGCCGCCCGGCGGACAGCACGTCCAGCGTCGCCGCCTGCTTCGCCACCACGACGGGCTGGTGCTCCGGGAGCAGCAGCACCCCCGTGGCGAGCCCGATCCGTTCGGTCACCGCCGCCGCAAAGCTCAGCGTGAGCAGCGGGTCGAGCCAGTCGGCGTCGGACGGGACGGCGATACGGCCGTCGTCGGAGTAGGGGTACCGCGAGACCGGCGCGTCGACCAGCACCACGTGCTCACCCGCCCAGAGCCGGGCGAACCCGTGCGCCTCCGCCGCTCGCGCGACCGCCCGGACGACCTCCGGACGGGCGCCGTGCCCGATGCCGAGTGCGTGCAGAGCCACCCGCATACGCCGCCTCCTGACTCGTCCGCCGTACCGGCCGCCCGGAGAGGGGGCCCTAGGGCCTGTCGTTCGGATCATGCCCGCGTCGCGGGGCGTGGCACGCACATCCGCGGCGTCGTCGTCGGTTGTCGACGCTCCGCGTCGCCGCCCTCCTCCGCCTTGCGGCTGCACGCACCACGCCCCGCTCGGGCCGGCCGACAAGGCACCGTGAGCCAGGCCGGCCTGATCCGAACGACAGGCCCTAACCGCCGAGCCGCTCCCAGCCCCGCCGTTCCGGACGCGGCCCCAACTGCCGTGGGTCCCGGGTCCGGTAGACCACGTACGGCCGGAACAGGTACTGCACCGGCGCGCTGAACATGTGCACCAGACGGCTGTACGGCACGAACGCGATCAGCACCATGCCGACCACCGCGTGCACCTGGTAGAGGACCGGCACACCGGCCATCAGCCCCGTCCGCGGCTGGAGCGTGAAGAGACTCCGCGCCCAGGGGCCGATCGTCCGCCGGTAGTCGTAGCCGTCACCGGCCGAGTGCGACAGCTTGGCCACCATGCCGAGCACCACGGCCCCGACCAGCAGGACGTACATGGCCTTGTCGTTGGCCGTGGTCGCCCGGAACACCGGGGCCCTGGTGCGCCGGCGGTAGACGAGCAGCAGGATCCCGACGACCGTCAGCGCCCCGGCCGCCGTACCGCCGTACAGCGAGAACAGGTGGTAGACGTGCTCGTCCACACCGACCGCCGCGGTCCACGACGAGGGCACGAACAGGCCCACCAGATGCCCGGCGAGCACGAACAGGATCCCGTAGTGGAAGACCGGCGAGGCGATGTTCAGCAGCCGCGACTCGTACACCTGCGACGAGCGGGTCGTCCAGCCGTACTTGTCGTAGCGGTAACGCCAGACGAGACCGGCGACCAGCAGCGCGAAGGCGGTGTACGGCAGGGCGCCCCACAGCAGGGTGGTCATGGGCGCGCCCCGGTCCGTGCGGCCGGCAGGGCGGCGCACACCGCGTCCAGCACACTGGCGTACGGCGTGCCGTGGTCGCTGAGCCGGGCGCGCAACCGCTCCAGACCGTCCCGGTGTCCGGTCAGCAGCCCGGTCTCGCCGGTGCGCGCCGTGAACTCCAGCACCGCCGGCAGGAAGTCCGGCAGCTCCTCGCCGGTGAACTCCAGCCCGTGCCGGCGGTAGACGTCCTTGAAGCGCACCAGGGACAACCCGCGCCGCCGGGTGTCGCCGTCGTGCCACCAGCTGAGGTACAGACTGTGCCGGTTCCGCAGGTCGAAGACCTGCACGTAGTGCGCCTCCAGCTCGGGCAGCGGGGTGACGGCCGCGTGGTCGGTGAACTCCCGCAGCTGCGGGGCGGCTTCACGCAGCAGCGGCAGCCGGGCCACGAAGTCGTCGTCCGGGTAGGTCAGGCAGAGGGCCGCCGCCTGGTACAGCACCGCGTCCGCGGGCATCACGCCTCCTTCGCGTCGTCGGACCTCTGCCGTCCGCGCAGCAGATGGAAGTTCTCCACGGACACCAGCGGCAGGTTCCTGCGCCCGGAGTCCTGCCCGAACGGGCCGTCGCCGCCCATGCCGGGACCACCCTCGTACTCGAGGCTGCACCCCTCGGGCAGGGCCGACTCCTCCAGCCGGCGGGCGTCGCCGACGGCGGTGGTCGGGATGACGTACCGGTCCTCGTACTTGGCGATCGCCAGCAGCCGGTACATCTCCTCGATCTCCTCCGGGGTCATCCCGACCGCCTCGGCGGCCGAGGTGTCCGGCTCCTCGTCCAGATTGAGCGACCGCATGTGCGAGCGCATCGCGGCGAGCCGCTCCAGCGCGGCCCGCACCGGCCCGGTGTCGCCCGCGGTGAACATCTCCGCCAGGTACTCCAGGGGAATGCGCAGGGTGTCGATGGCGCCGAACAGATTGCCGGCGTCCTCACCGTCGTGCCCGGTGCCGGACAGCGCGTCCACCACCGGGGACAGCGGCGGGATGTACCAGACCATCGGCATCGTCCGGTACTCCGGGTGCAGCGGCAGCGCCACCCGGTACCGGCTGATCAGTGCGTGCACGGGGGAGCGGCGGGCGGCCTCGATCCAGTCGTACGGGATGCCCGCCCCTTCGCAGGCGTCGCGCACACCGGGGTCCTCCGGATCCAGGAAGACCCCCAACTGCGCCTCGTACAGGTCCTTGTCGTCCGGCACGGACGCGGCCCGGGTCACCCGGTCGGCGTCGTAGAGGACGACCCCGAGGTAGCGCAGCCGGCCCACACAGGTCTCCGAGCACACGGTCGGCAGACCCACCTCGATCCGCGGGTAGCACATGGTGCACTTCTCGGCCTTGCCGGTGGCGTGGTTGAAGTACACCTTCTTGTACGGGCATCCGGTCACGCACATCCGCCAGCCCCGGCACTGGTCCTGGTCGACCAGCACGATGCCGTCCTCCGCCCGCTTGTACATCGCTCCCGAGGGGCACGAGGCCACGCACGACGGGTTCAGGCAGTGCTCGCAGATCCGCGGCAGGTAGAACATGAAGGTCTGCTCGTAGGCGAACCGCACCTTCTCCGAAGCCTGTTCGCGAACGCGCTCGACCATCGGGTCGAGATCGCCGTACGCGGGGGCGCCGGCGAGGTTGTCGTCCCAGTTCGACGACCACTCGATCTTCATCGGCTTGCCGGTGATCGACGACACGGGCCGCGCCACCGGGAAGTCGTCACCGAGCGGGGCGTCGGTGAGGTTCTTGTAGTCGTACGTCCAGGGCTCGTAGTAGTCCTTGATCTCCGGCAGCTTCGGGTTGGAGAAGATCCCGGCCAGCTTGTGCAGCCGGCCGCCCGCCCGCAGCTTCAGCGCCCCGCGCCGGTTCAGATGCCAGCCGCCGCGCCACTTCTCCTGGTCCTCGTAGCGGCGCGGATAACCCTGCCCGGGCCGCGTCTCCACGTTGTTGAACCAGACGTACTCCATGCCGCGCCGGTTGGTCCACGCCTGCTTGCAGGTCACCGAACAGGTGTGGCAGCCGATGCACTTGTCGAGGTTCATGACCATCGCGATCTGGGCCATCGGGCGCATCAGTACTCGACCTCCTGGTCGCGGCGCCGGATCACGGTGACCTCGTCGCGCTGGTTGCCCGTCGGGCCCAGATAGTTGAACGCCCAGGACAACTGGGCGTAGCCGCCGATGAGATGGGACGGCTTCAGCAGCAGCCGGGTCAGCGAGTTGTGGATGCCGCCGCGCATCCCCGTGGTCTCCGCCTTGGGCACGGCGACGGTGCGCTCCTGCGCGTGGTGCATGTAGACGGTGCCGGGCGGCATACGGTGCGAGACGACCGCGCGGGCGACGACCACTCCGTTGCGGTTGACCGCCTCGATCCAGTCGTTGTCCCGCACCCCGATCGCGTCCGCGTCCTGCGGGGACATCCAGATGTTCTGCCCGCCCCGGGAGAGGGCCAGCATGAACAGGTTGTCCTGGTACTCGGAGTGGATCGACCACTTGTTGTGCGGGGTGAGGTAGCGGACCGTCACCTCCCGCGTGCCGTCGGGGCCCGGCCGGGGTTCACCGAACAGCCTGTTCATGTCCAGCGGCGGCCGGTACACCGGCAGCGCCTCGCCGAGTTCGTGCATCCAGTCGTGGTCCAGGAAGAAGTGCTGCCGCCCGGTGAGGGTGTGCCACGGCTTGGCGTGCTCGGTGTTCAGCGTGAACGCCGTGTACCTGCGGCCCCCCGACTCGCTGCCCGACCACTCCGGCGAGGTGATCACCGGTACCGGGGCCGCCTGGGTGTCGGCGTAGGTGACCCGCTTGCCCTCGTGCTCGGCCGCGAGATGTGCCATCTCCTGCCCGGTGCGCCGCTCCAGGGTGCGGAAACCCTGTGTGGCCAGCCGGCCGTTGGTGGTGCCGGACAGGGCGAGGACGGTGTCGGCCGCCTTCACCGCCGTGTCGAGCGCCGGGCGCCCGTCCGCCGGACCGCCGTGCACCCGGCCGTTCCGCTCCCGCAGCCGCGCGACCTCCTCGTCGGGTCGGAGGGCGATCCCCTTGGCGGGCAGCCCCAGTTCCTCCACGAGGGGGCCGAGCGCGGCGAACTTCGCGCCGATCGCCGTGTAGTCGCGCTCCACCACGGTGAGGTTCGGCATCGTCCTGCCGGGCACCGGTTCGCACTCGCCGTGCTTCCAGTCGCGCACCACCCCGCCCGGCTGGGCGGTCTCCCCGGGGGTGTCGTGCTGCAAGGGGGCCGCCACCAGGTCCTTGCGCACACCCAGATGGCCCTCCGCCAGCTCGCTCAGCCTCTCGGCGAGCGCCTTGAAGGTGTCGAAGTCGGTCCGTGCCTGCCAGGGCGGGTCCACGGCCGGGGTGAACGAGTGCACGTACGGATGCATGTCGGTGGAGGACAGGTCGTGCTTCTCGTACCAGGTCGCCGCCGGCAGCACCACGTCCGAGAGCAGGGTGGAGGAGGTGTGCCGGAAGTCCAGCGACAGCAGCAGGTCGAGCTTGCCCTCGGGCGCCCCCTCCCGCCAGGTCACGTCCCGCGGCCGTTCCCCGGGCGCCGCCTCCTGCGCGCGCAGCGAGGAATGGGTGCCCAGCAGATGCCTGCTGAAGTACTCGGCGCCCTTCGCCGAGGAACCCAGCAGGTTGGCCCGCCACAGTGTCAGCACCCGCGGCCAGTTCTCCGGTGCGTCCGGGTCCTCGCAGGCGAACCGCAGGGTTCCGGCGCGGAGTTCGGCGACCGCGTTCGCCACCGGGTCGGCGTCCTGCTCGGCGAGCAGGAGCGGATTGCGGTCGAAGGTGGGGTACGACGGCATCCAGCCCACGCGCGCCGACAGCGCCAGGCAGTCCGCGGCGGTCATCCCGCGGAACCGGCCCTCGCCGAGCGGCGACGCCAGCACATCGGCACCGAAACGGTCGTAGCGCCACTGGTCGGTGTTGAGGAACCAGTACGCGGTGCCGATCATCTGCCGGGGCGGCCTGGCCCAGTCCGAGGCGGCGGCCAGCGTCGCCCACCCGGTCACCGGGCGGCACTTCTCCTGGCCGACGTAGTGCGCCCAGCCCCCGCCGTTGCGGCCCTGGCAGCCGGTGAGCTGGAGCAGGGCCAGAAACGCACGGTAGATGGTCTCCGAGTGGAACCAGTGGTTGGTCCCCGCGCCCATGAGGATCATGCAGCGGCCCTTGGAGCGCTCGGCGGTCCGCGCGAACTCCCGGGCGATCCTCACGCACTGGGCGGCGGGGACGGAGGTGAGCGCCTCCTGCCAGGCGGGCGTCGCCGGCGAGCGGGCGTCCTCGTAGGAGGCGGGCCAGTCGCCCGGCATGCCGGGGCGGTGCACGCCGTACTGCGCCAGCAGCAGATCGAACACGGTCGTCACCAGGGGGCCGTCCGCCCCGCCCAGCCGGGTGGCCGGCACGCTCCGCCGCAGGACGTCACCACGGCCCTGTCCGTGTTCCCCGCCCTCGGTGTCGAAGCGCGGCAGCAGCACCTCCACATGGGCCGCGACCTCGTCGCCGTACAGGGTCAACCGGGGTTCGATGTCATCCAGTCGCAGGTTCCACCTGCCCTCGCCGGTCTCGGTCCAGCGGAAGCCCAGCGAGCCGTTCGGGACGGCCGCCCGGCCGGTCGCCGCGTCCAGCACGACCGTCTTCCACTCGGCTCCCTCACCGTCCTGTCCGAGGTCGGCGGCGCGCAGGAACTTGTCCGGCACGAAGGCCCCGTCGCGCTTCCGCAGCGTCACCAGGAACGGCAGATCGGTGAACCTGCGCACGTAGTCGGTGAAGAACGGCGTCTGTCGGTCGACGAAGAACTCCTTGAGGACCACATGCCCCATGGCGAGGGCCAGCGCGCCGTCGGTGCCGGGGTGCGGGTGCAGCCACTCGTCGGCGAACTTGGCGTTGTCCGCGTAGTCCGGCGCCACCACCACGACCTTCTGGCCGCGGTAGCGCGCCTCGGCCATCCAGTGCGCGTCCGGGGTCCGCGTCACCGGCACGTTGGAGCCCCACATCATCAGGTAGGCGGCGTCCCACCAGTCGCCCGACTCCGGCACGTCCGTCTGGTCGCCGAAGACCTGCGGGGAGGCCACCGGAAGGTCGGCGTACCAGTCGTAGAACGACAGCATCGCCGCGCCGATGAGGGAGTGGTAGCGGGCGCCGGCCGCGTGCGACACCATCGACATCGCCGGAATCGGCGAGAACCCGGCCACACGGTCCGGGCCGTAGGTCCTGATGGTGTGCACCTGCGCGGCGGCGACGATCTCCACGGCCTCGTCCCAACGCGCCCTGACCAGACCGCCCTTGCCACGGGCCCGCTGGTAGCGGCGGCGCCGCTCGGGGTCGTTCTGGATGTCCGCCCAGGCCAGCACCGGGTCCCGCAGCCGGCCCCTGGCCTCCCGGTACATCTCCAGCAGCACGCCTCTGACGTACGGGTGACGCACCCGGGTGGGGGAGTAGGTGTACCAGGAGAACGCGGCACCGCGCGGGCAGCCCCGCGGTTCGTACTCCGGCCGGTCCGGGCCCACCGACGGATAGTCCGTCTCCTGGGTCTCCCAGGTGATGATGCCGTCCTTGACGTACACCTTCCACCGGCACGATCCGGTGCAGTTCACCCCGTGCGTGGAGTGCACGACCTTGTCGTGGCTCCACCGGTCCCGGTAGAACGCGTCCCCCTCCCGGCCACCGGTCAGCGTGACACTGTGCAGGTCGGCCGCGGGCGTGCCGGGCCGGAAGAACCGCCCGGCCGCCAGCAGGGCCGCGCCGGGCTCCCTGGGCGGTATGTGCGTGTCGGTCACGTGCGCTCCTCGGCCTCGCCCTGTGGTTCGAACCTAGGGGCGGGCACCGGAGCGCACCCGTTCACAGACCCGTACGGGTCATCGGGTCACCGGGGACGGACGTTCGGCCGGGGGATTGGTCTCACAGTTTCTCGCGGCACTCCTGCAGCAGCTTCCTGGTGCGCTGCGCCGAGGCCGCCCGGGCCGTCATGTGGTCCAGCACCTCCAGATGCGCGGCGACCTCCCGGCGCGAGTCCAGGTAGAGCGCGCCCGTCAGGTACTCGGTGAAGACCATGTCCGGCAGCTCCGGCTCGGCGAACCGGAACAGCGTGAACGGGGCGTACGTTCCCGGATGCGGGCCCGAGGCGAACTCGGCGAGCTGCAGCGTGACCCGGTCGCGCTCCGCGTACTCCAGCAGCCGGTCCAGCTGGCCGCGCATCACCTCGGGCCGCACGCTGACCGGGCGCCGCAGCACCGTCTCGTCCATGATCACCCACAGGTGGGGCGGATCGTCCCGCTCCAGCAGCGCCTGCCGCTCCATGCGCAGCGACACGTGCCGCTCTATCGTCTCCGGCACGGTCTGCCCGATCGTCCCGGCCTCCATCACCGCACGCGCGTACGCCTCGGTCTGGAGCAGCCCCGGCACGAAGTGCGGCTCGTAGGAGCGGATGACCCGGGCCGCGCCCTCCAGACTGACGTACAGACTGAACCAGTCCGGCAGCACGTCGTGGAACCGCTGCCACCAGCCCGGCTGGTTCGCGTCCTCGGCCAGCCCCACGAACGCGGCGGCCTCGTCCTCGGCCACCCCGTACGTGTCCAGCAGCACCTGCACGTAGGGGATCTTGAGAGCGACCTCGGCCATCTCCATGCGCCGCACCGTGGCCGACGCCACCCGCAGCACCCGGGCGGCCTCCTCGCGGCTCAGCCCGGACGCCTCACGCAGCTCCTGCAACCGCTTCCCGAGCACCACCTGACCCACGGTGGGCGCGGCACGCCGCTCACTCACGCCACGCCCTCCCCTACGCGCCGGAAGTACGCGGGCAGTCTGCCACGGGACGCCGTCTCGCACACGCGGTCGAGAGGACCCGGTTCCGGTCTACTTCGTCAACCCGCCAGCGAGTGCAGGTACTTGGTGGTCGCCGGGTCCGCCGGCAGGAACGTCTCGATGGCGAGCTCGGCGACCGTGACGTCCATCGGGGTGTTGAAGGTGGAGATCGACGACACGAAGGACAGGATCCGGCCGTCGTGCTCGATCCGCAGCGGCAGCGCGAAGTAGGGGACGGGTTCGGCCGGTTCGCCGTCGTGCGCGTCCTCGGGCACCGGGTAGGCCGACACCTCCTCGTACAGGGCGCGCAGCCGCTCGGAGCGCTGGAGGGCGATCTCCCGCTCCATCTGCGCCAGCAGGTGCCCGCGCCACTCCCGCAGGTTCCGGATGCGCGGCGCCAGCCCGTCGGGATGCAGGGTCAGGCGCATCGCGTTCGGCGCCGGTGCCATCAGCTCCTCCGGTACGCCCTCCAGCAGCATCGCGATGCCCCGGTTCGCGGCGACGACGGTGTAGCCGGCGTCCACCACCAGGGCGGGGTAGGGCTCGTAGCCCACGATGAGGCGTTCCATGCCGTCGCGCAGCGCGTCCAGCGCCGGGTCGTCCAGCGGGGTCTCGGGGAAACGCGGGGCGTAACCGGCTGCCAGCAGAAGGGAGTTGCGCTCACGCACCGGCACCTCCAGGTGCTCGGCGAGCCGCAGCACCATCTCCTCGCTCGGCCGGGACCGGCCGGTCTCGACGAAGCTGATGTGCCGGGCGGAGGAGTCGGCCCGCAGCGCCAGTTCCAGCTGGGAGATCCGGCGCCGCTCCCGCCAGGCGCGCAAGTGCGGGCCGACACCCTTGTCGGTGACGGCGGCGGACCCGGATGCGGGAGGACCGGACGCGACAGTGGTCATACCGACGACCCTAGTCGAGGCGCACCCGGCCGGCGGAGGAGCAGCGGCCGGGGCCGCCGCGTCGGCCGAGTGGGGACGCCCCTGACGTGGCAGGCTGAAGACGTACCCGCCTTCCCCCGAGAGGGACACCCCCCACCCCGAAGGGAGCCCCCGCCATGGCCGTCGAACCGCTGTCGCAGAAGGAGATCGAGGACCGGCTGGCCGAGTTGCCCGGCTGGTCGGCCGACGGTGACCGGCTCACCCGCTCCTACCGCCTCGGTTCCCACTTCGCGGCGGCCGCACTGGTGATGCACGTCGCCGGCATCCAGGACGAGCTGGACCACCACTCCGACCTCACCCTCGGCTACAACACCGTCTCCCTCGGCGTGAACACCCACAGCGCGGGCGGCGCCGTCACCGAGAAGGACTTCGTCCTCGCCCGCAGGGTGGAGGACATCGCCCCGGCCCACGGCGCACACTGAGGGGCGTGCTCGACTACGACGAGGAAGCCCGGCACTACGACAGTTCCCGCGGCGGCGAGGCCAGAGCCGCCGCGGCCGCCCATGCCGTGCTCGGCCTGATACCCGACGCCCCGGGCCGGCTCCTGGACGTCGCCTGCGGCACCGGGATCGTCACCCGGCGGCTCGCCGCCGCCCGCCCCGGGCTGCGGGTGACGGGAGCCGACCTCACCCCCGCCATGGTCCGTACGTCCTCGGCCCGGCTGCCCGGCGCGGTCGTCCGGGCCGACAGCCGCCGACTGCCCTTCCGCACCGGCAGTGTCGACGCGGTCACCACCGTGTGGCTGCTGCACCTGCTGGACGACCCCGACGGTGTGCGAGCCGTCGTCGCCGAGTGCGCCCGGGTGCTGCGGCCCGGCGGGACCTACGTCACCACCGTCGACAAGGCCGCGGCGCACGACGTCGGCAGCGACATCGACGCCGTCCTCGTCGGACGGCCGCGCCGCCCCGCCGCGGACGCGGCCGGCCCGCTCACCGCGCACGCGGGCCGGCACGGACTCCGGCCCGCGGGCCGCGGCTCGTTCCCCGGGGCCGGGCAGGGCCGCAGCCCCCGCGCCACCATTGCCGACCTGCGCCGCGGCTGGTTCACCATGCTCCCGCCGGGCGAGCCGCGCACCGAGGAGTTCGCCGCCCGCCTGGCCCGGCTGCCGGACCAGGACCTTCCCCGCCCCGACCCGGTGTTCCACCTGCGCGCCTTCCGGAAACCGGTGGAGGCGTGAGCGGGATTTGCCGTATCGGCAACGGGGCTGGCCCCCGGTCGGTGTGCCGTCGCACGCTGGCGGCACCCGGACGAGAGGCTGACCCGCATGGCGCACGACCACCACGACACCGAGCACCGATCCGCCCATGGCCACCGGCACGGCCACGGGCACGGCTCGGGCACGGACATCGACTGGGGTGAGATGGGATCCCTGCTGGAGACGCAGGCGGAGCTGTTGTCGCCCGTCTACGAGCGGGCCATGGCCTGGCTCGCCAAGGCGGTGACCGAGCCGGGGCTCATCGTGGACGCGGGCAGTGGCCCCGGAGTCGTCTCGTGCCTGTTCGCCGAGGCGTTCCCCGGCGCCCGCGTCGTCGCCGTCGACAGTGCGGGTCCGCTGCTGGAGCGCGCCCGTGCCCGGGCCGCCCGGCAGGGCGTCGCCGACCGTTTCGACACCCTGACCGGTGAACTTCCGGGCGTGCTGGGCGAGTTGAACTATCCGGCCGACCTGCTGTGGGCCAGCCGCAGTCTGCACCACCTCGGCGACCAGCGCGCCGGGCTCACCGCGTTCGCCGAGCGGCTGGCGCCCGGCGGCACACTGGCCCTCCTCGAAGGCGGCCTGCCCAGCCGCTTCCTGCCCCGGGACATCGGCATCGGCCGCCCCGGGCTGTCCGCGCGGATCGACGTGCTGGAGGAGGAGTGGTTCGCCCGGATGCGGGCCGACCTGCCCGGCTCCGTCGCGGAGGTCGAGGACTGGCCGGCCCTGCTGACCGCCGCCGGCCTCCGGCACGCCCGCACCCGCAGCTTCCTGCTCGACCTCCCGGCCCCGCTCGGCGACCGGGCGCGCGCCTACATCGCCTCGCACCTGACCCGGCTGCGCGACGGCATCGGCGACGGACTCGACGCCGACGACCTCGCCACCCTGGACCGCCTGCTCGACCCGACCGACCCGGCGAGCGTCCACCGCAGGCCGGACGCCTTCATCCTGAGCGCCTACACGGTCCACACGGCAGTACGCCCCCTCTGACCGCCCCTGCCCTGCCGGGCGGAGGCGCCACTCGCGCCGCGCCCGGCGGTGCTGCTGGTTCGGTACGCGGGGGGTGCGCGTCCTCTGCTGTCGGGCCGGGGCCGCCACTCGGGTCACGGTGCTGCTCGCGCCGCGCCCGGCGGTGCTGCTGGTTCGGTACGCGGGTGGTGCGCGTCCTCTGCTGTCGGGCCGGGGCCGCCACTCGGGTCACGGTGCTGCTCGCGCCGCGCCCGGCGGTGCTGCTGGTTCGGTACGCGGGTGGTGCGCGTCCTCTGCTGTCGGGCCGGGGCCGCCACTCGGGTCACGGTGCCGCTCGCGCCGCGCCCGGCGGTTTGGGCCCGCCGGGCCCGGCACGAAGCTCCGCCCTGGCCACCCGGCCGATGCCGTCGCACGTCGCGGGCCGCCCGGCTCACGACGGCACTCATGCCCACACCGTGATGGGCCCGGCCCGGCCAGGGGCTTGGCGGACGGTGCCGGCACGGCCCGGCCTCCGCGGTGTGCGGGCCGGTGCTGCGCACGGCCGACCCCACCCGGCGGGTATGCCCCGGCCGCCCGGCGCCCCAGGCGCTCGTGCCAGGCCCAGCCGGGCGGGCCGGTGGCCGTCAACACCCGTGCCGCCCCGGCAATGTCGTGCCGGGAGGCGGCCGGGCCCCTGGCGTCGACGTCCCGTAGCGCCGCGCACGCGACCCGCACTTGACTTCGAGTGCTCTTCAAGTGGTGGGCTGGGCGGAGTTCACCGACACACAGGGGGAAGACATGAACGACTCTCCGGTCGCGCTCGTCACCGGTGGGGGCAGCGGTATCGGGGCCGCCGTCGCGCGGCAGTTGCTGGACGCCGGGTACCGGGTCACCGTCACCGGGCGCGGGGAGCAACGGCTGCGGGCCTTCGCCGAGGAGCTGGGGAACCCCGACGGGTTGCTGACGGCCGTCGGCAGCGCGTCGGCGTACGACGACGTGCGGGACGCGGTCGGCCGCACGCTGGAGGCGTACGGCCGGCTCGACACAGTCGTCGCGAACGCCGGCGTCGCCACCCACGACTCCGTCGCCGACGGCGATCCGGCCGGCTGGACCGAGATGGTGCTCACCAACGTCCTCGGTCCGGCCCTCCTCGTCCGCGCCTCCGTGGACGCGCTGAAGGAGACCCGCGGCCGGATCGTGCTGGTGGGCAGCGTCGCCGGGTTCGTGAACACACCCGGCAACATCTACGGCGCCACCAAGTGGGCCGTCACCGGGCTCGCCGAGAACACCCGGCGGCAGGTCACCGAGTTCGGGATCGGGGTGACCCTGGTCGCCCCCGGCCGGGTGGAGACCCCGTTCTGGGACGGCCTGGGCAGCCTGCCGCCGGGGCATCTCCTCACCGCCGACCAGATCGCCGACTCGGTCCTCTGGGCGATCCGGCAGCCGGCCGGGGTCGACGTCAACACCGTGGTCGTACGCCCGCTGGGACAGCCCAACTGACGTACGTGTACCTCAGTTGTTCTGCAGGAACTGCCTGGCCAGCTGGTCCCCGAGGGTCACCGCGGCGCCGTGGCTCTCGATGGGGGACACCTTGGAGTTCTTGAAGAGGATGTACGTCACGCCCGAGTCGACACCGCCGGTGGCCGGGTCGGAGTCGATGCCGAGCGCCTTGGCCGTGGCGTACGACGCCTCCCCGATGATCTTCGTGGGCCCGGTGTCGCCGACGACGGCGTACTCGACCCTGTTGTTGTAGATCACGGCGACGACACCGCCGCCCTTGATGCCCGCGCCGGAGTAGTTCCAGATGCTGCTGGAGCTGGGCACCACCACGTACGGCAGCGACTCGGCCTTCAGCGGCTTGCCGTCGGACTGGTGGAAGGCGGTGTCGTCCTGGTACCAGGGGTCGCGGTCCTCGTTGCAGTTGGCGGTGCGCTGGCCGTCGCAGTCGATGTCCAGGTCGGCCTTCCAGAACACCGCGCCGTTCTTGCCGCACACGGGCACCGTGGCCGAGGTCTCGTCGTCCGTCTTGTACTTGCCGTTGGAGATCTGGGAGCAGGACGTCACCTTCGCGAGCAGGTCGGACGCGCTGACGGTGCCTTCCTGGGCGGACGCGGGGGTGGTGCCGGGTGCCGAGGTCGCCGCCGCGTTCGCGGGGAGGACCCCGGCGGCGAGCAGGGCGGCCCCGGAAGCCGCGGTGAGGGTCAGTGATCGAAGACGCACTGTGGGGGACCCTTCTGTTAGGAAAGTTTCCTTACCGAGTGTCGTACAAAATGGCGCTGCTTGCATGTTCGCGTCAACCCTTCGGGGGGAAGTCGCGAAACCGGCGCGGATTGCGGCGAATTGTGACTTGGGCAAGAGTGGATGCACCGGGATGTTCCGGAAGTGTCCGACCCTGTCAGTGGTCACCGCACCGGGAGGCGAGGGGTTCCATGTTCGTACGCACGGTGTACGCGACCGGCGATCCGGCCGAGCTGGACACGGCGATCCGAGCCCTCAACTCCGAGGGACGCGACCTGCTCGAGGAGCGGCCCGGCTACCGGGGCGCGGACGTCTACGTCGACCGCGAACTCGGCAAGCTGCTCACGGTGAGCTGGTGGGACTCCGAGGAGGCCCGGCACAACAGCGACGAGGTGATGCGCGAGCGCCGGCCCGCGCTGCTGGAACCCTTCGCGGGCACCGTCGCGGTCGAGAACTACGAGGTCGCCGTCTTCCACTCCATCGAGCACCCCACCGCGGGCGGCGGACTGCGCCTGAGCCGGGTGGAGTTCGAACCGGTGGACGCCGACCTGTTCGCCGACACGTTCCACTCCAGTGTGGTGCCCCGCTACGAGACGCTGCCCGGTCTGGCGCGAGCGGTCCTGTTCCTGGACCGGGAGCACGGACGCGGGCTGGTCGGCACGGTCTTCTCCGACCGCCGCCACCTCGCGGCGTCCCGCGCGGGCCAGGCGGCGGCCCGGCACGAGGGCGCGGCCAAGGCGCACGTGACGGTGGTCTGCCTGGAGGAGTTCGAGGTCGTGCACACGGACGCGCGGGTGGAGTGAGCCGGACACGGCCGTGCGCCCCGCCGGGCCGGCGGGGCGCACGGTGTGGTCTCTCTGATTCCCGCGGCCTCAGGCCATGTCGAACGCGGCCGGGTCGGGACCCAGGCGCCGGTCCTCGTTCAGGGCGCTGATCGCCGCGAGGTCCTCGTCGTCCAGGCTGAAGTCGAAGACCTGGATGTTCTCCTCGATCCGGGACGGCGTCACGGACTTCGGGATGACGACGTTGCCGAGCTGGACGTGCCAGCGCAGCACGACCTGGGCCGGCGTCCGGCCGTGCTTCTGCGCGATCGCAACGATCGCCGGCACCTCCAGCAGGCCCTTGCCCTGGCCGAGCGGGGACCAGGCCTCGGTGGCGATGCCCTGCTCCGCGTGCAGCTCGCGCGAGGCGTGCTGCTGCAGGTGCGGGTGCAGTTCGATCTGGTTGACCGCCGGGACCACGGAGGTCTCGGAGATCAGGCGCCGCAGGTGCTCGGGGAGGAAGTTGGACACGCCGATGGCCCGGATCCGGCCGTCGGCGTGCAGCTTCTCGAACGCCTTGTAGGTGTCGACGTACGTGTCCCGGGACGGCAGCGGCCAGTGGATCAGGTACAGGTCCAGATAGTCGAGACCCAGCCGCTCCAGCGACGCGTCGAAGGCGCGCAGCGTGGCGTCGTACCCCTGGTCGCTGTTCCAGAGCTTGGTGGTGACGAAGATGTCCTCGCGGGGCAGGCCGGAGGCGGCGATCGCCTTGCCGGTGCCCTCTTCGTTGCCGTAGATCGCCGCTGTGTCGATGCTGCGGTACCCGGCCTCCAGTGCCGTGGCGACGGCCCGCTCGGCCTCGTCGTCCGGCACCTGCCATACGCCGAAGCCCAGCTGGGGCATCTCGACGCCGTTGTTGAGGATGATCGGGGGGACCTTGCTGCTCACGAGCTTCTTGATCCTTCGGTTGTCTACAGGTGGTACACCCATCGTCAACGATCACGGCCCGCGATGCATTCCTGACGCCGCGATCGGCCGGTGCGAACCGGATGCGTCAGGACCGGTACAGCGCGTCGACCTCGTTCTCGTACGCCTTCTCGATCGCCTTGCGCTTCAGCTTCAGCGAGGGGGTCAGCAGACCGTGCTCCTCGGTGAACGGCTGGGCCAGTATGCGGAAGGTGCGGATCGACTCGGCCTGCGAGACGAGGGTGTTCGCGGCGACCACCGCACGCCGCACCTCCGTCTCCAGGTCCGCGTCGTGCACCAGCTGGGCCGGCGGCATCCCCGGCTTGCCGCGCATCTGGAGCCAGTGCTCCACGGCCTCCTGGTCGAGGGTGACCAGGGCGGCGATGTAGGGGCGGTCGTTGCCGACGACGATGCACTGGTTGACCAGCGGATGCTCGCGGACCCGCTCCTCCAGCACGCCCGGTGAGACGCTCTTGCCGCCGGAGGTGACCAGGATCTCCTTCTTGCGGCCGGTGATCGTCAGATAGCCGTCCTCGTCCAGCACGCCGAGGTCGCCGGTGGCCAGCCAGCCGTCGTGCAGCGTCCCGTCGGTGGCCTTCGGGTTGTTGAGGTAGCCCTGGAAGACGTTGCCGCCGTGCAGCCAGACCTCCCCGTCGTCGGCGATGTGCACGCTCACGCCGGGGATCGCCTGGCCGACGCTGCCGTAGCGGGTGCGCTCGGGCGGATTCGCGGTGGCGGCGGCCGTCGACTCGGTCAGGCCGTAGCCCTCGTAGATCTGCACGCCGGCGCCCGCGAAGAACAGTCCCATCCGGCGGTCCATCGCGGAGCCGCCGGACATCGCGTTGCGGATCCGGCCGCCCATCGCCGCCCGCACCTTGGAGTAGACGAGCTTGTCGAAGAGCTGGTGCTGCATGCGCAGGCCCGCCGACGGGCCGGGCCCGGTGCCCCACGCCTTGGCCTCGACGGCCTCGGCGTACTTGACGGCGATGTCGACCGCCTTCTCGAACGGGCCCGATCTGCCCTCCTTCTCCGCCTTCCGGCGGGCCGCGTTGAACACCTTCTCGAAGATGTACGGCACCGCCAGGATGAAGGTCGGCTTGAACGCGGCCAGGTCGGGCAGCAGGGCGGCGGCGTGCAGCTGCGGCTGGTGGCCGAAGCGGACCCGGCCCCGGATGGCGGCGACCTCCACCATCCGCCCGAAGACGTGCGCGAGCGGCAGGAACAGCAGCGTGGACGCCTCGCTGTCCTTCTTCGTGTGGAACACCGGTTCCCACCGCTGGATCATCGTGTCCGCCTCGAACATGAAGTTCGCGTGGGACAGGACGCAGCCCTTGGGGCGGCCTGTGGTGCCCGAGGTGTAGATGATCGTCGCGACGGAGTCGGGGGTGACCGCCTGCCGGTGCCGGTGCACCACCTCGTCGTCGACGTGCGCCCCGGCGTCGTACAGCTCCCGCACACAGTCCGCGTCGAGCTGCCAGAGCTGGCGCAGCTGGGGCAGCCGGTCGATGACCGTGGCGATGGTCATCGCGTGGTCCTCGTGCTCCACGACCGCCGCCGACACCTCGGCGTCGTAGAGCATCCAGAAGCACTGCTCGGCCGACGAGGTCGGATAGATCGGCACCACCTGGGCGCCGATCGACCACAGGGCGAAGTCGAACAGGGTCCACTCGTAGCGCGTGCGGGACATGATGGCGACCCGGTCGCCGAATCGGATGCCGCCGGCGAGAAGGCCCTTGGCGAGGGCCATGACCTCGTCGCGGAACTCCGCGGCGGTCACATCGCGCCACTGTCCGGCGGTGTCCTTACGGCCGAGCGCGATATGCAGCGGGTCCGTCAGGGCATGGTCGAAGACGACGTCGGCCAGACCGCCCACCGGCGGCCCCGACGCCAACGGCGGGTTGGTGAACTCGCGCAAAACCTCGCTCCCCGATCCTCGCTGCATGGGCACGCCCGTGACGCTCGGCACAGCGCCGTGAAAGCTACCCCACGGTTCCGCCGGGCGGGAGGGGGTCGGAAACCTAGCAAACCTCACGTTTTCCCAGCACGGTGGCCGGAAAATGCCCCCACATGGGGAAGGGACGGACACAATACTGACGGGTCAGTAAGTTTCGGCACCGTAATCTCCACCGAATCTGTACGCGCCGATTACGGCGTAGCGGCCCAGGAGAGGCGGGGTGGTCGCCCCGGTCGTCGGCGCCGGTCAGTCGCTGTGCCGACGCAGGCGTGCGCCGCCGGACAGGATCGCGGCCGCCAGGGCGTGGGCGGCGCCCTCCGTCGTGTCGCGGCGTCTGCCGTGCACCAGGACGAAGTCGACCTTGCCCAGATCCGGCAGGCCGGCCCGGTCGGGCAGCCGGACCAGACCGGGCGGGATCAGCCGCCGGGAGTGGGCCATCACCCCGAGGCCGGCGCGGGCCGCCGCGATCAGCCCGTTGAGGCTGCCGCTCGTGCACGCGATGCGCCAGTCCCGGCCCTGCCGCTCCAGGACCTCCAGCGCACGGGCCCGGGTGAGGCCGGGCGGCGGATACACGATCAGCGGCACGGGCCGGTCCGGGTCCAGGCGCAGCCGCTCCGCGCCGATCCACACGAGGTCGTCGCGCCAGACCAGCTCGCCGCGGGCGTCCTCGGGGCGCCGCTTGGCCAGTACGAGGTCCAGCTTCCCGGCGGCCAGCCGCTCGTGCAGGATGCCCGAGAGCTCCACCGTCAGCTCCAGGTCGACCTCGGGGTGATCGTGACGGAAGCCCTCGAGGATCTCCGGCAGCCGGGTGAGCACGAAGTCCTCCGAGGCGCCGAACCGCAGCCGGCCCCGCACGCGCGTGCCGGTGAAGAAGACCGCCGCCTGCTCCTGCACCTCCAGCAGCCGGCGGGCGAAGCCCAGCATCGCCTCGCCGTCCTCGGTCAGCTCCACCGAGTGGGTGTCCCGGAAGAACAGCTGTCGGCCGGCCGCGTCCTCCAGCCGGCGCACATGCTGGCTGACCGTGGACTGGCGCAGCCCCAGACGCGCGGCGGCCTGGGTGAAGCTCAGCGTCTGGGACACCGCGAGGAACGTACGCAGATGCGTCGGCTCGTACACGCTTCCCGAGCCTACCCGCCCATCACGAAACACGATGACAGTCAGAGTGGTGTGCGGGTTTCCCGATCGGCGGCCCGCGGAGGACCATGAAGAAGGGCCCGTGCCCCGGGACCGCACGACACGCGCGGACCCTCACAGACCCGCACAGACCCGCACAGCAATCGGAGCACCGTGACACGCCTTCGTTGGCCGAGTTGGATGCCGATCGACCCGTACATCGTCCTGCTGCTCGGGACGGTGGGCCTCGCGGCGCTCCTCCCGGCCGCCGGTGTCGGTGCCGACGTGGCCTCGGGCGCCTCCACGGCCGCGATCGCCTTCCTCTTCTTCCTCTACGGCGCCCGTCTCTCCACCCGCGAGGCACTCGACGGGCTCAAGCACTGGCGTCTTCACGGCACCGTGCTGATCTGCACCTTCGTCGTCTTCCCGCTGCTCGGCCTGGCCGCGCGCGGACTCGTGCCGGCCCTGCTGACCCAGCCCCTCTACCAGGGCCTGCTGTTCCTCACCCTGGTGCCGTCCACGATCCAGTCGTCCATCGCGTTCACCTCGATCGCCCGCGGAAACGTGCCCGCGGCGATCTGCGCGGGCTCCTTCTCGTCCCTCGTCGGCATCCTCCTGACCCCGCTGCTCGCGGCGGCGCTGCTCGGCAACGGCGGCGGCGGTTTCTCCGCCGACTCGCTGGTGAAGATCGTGCTCCAGCTGCTGGCGCCGTTCCTCGCGGGGCAGCTGCTGCGGCCCTGGATCAGCGGATTCGTCACCCGGCACAAGAAGATCCTCGGGTTCGTCGACCGCGGCTCGATCCTGCTGGTCGTGTACACCGCCTTCAGCGAGGGCATGACCCGGGGCATCTGGCACCAGGTCAGCGCCGTACGGCTGGCCGCGCTGCTCGCCGTCGAGGCGGTGCTGCTGGCCGTCATGCTCCTGCTGACCTGGTACGGCGCCAGGGCGCTCGGGTTCGGCCGGGGGGACCGCATCGCCATCCAGTTCGCGGGGTCGAAGAAGTCCCTCGCCTCCGGCCTGCCGATGGCCGGCGTCCTGTTCGGCGCCCACGCCTCCCTGGCCGTGCTGCCGCTGATGCTCTTCCACCAGATGCAGCTGATGGTGTGCGCGGTGATCGCCAAACGCCGGGCCCGCGATCCGCAGGAGACCCCGGACCCGGCGGGGGAGTCAGCCGCGCACACGGTCCAGGGGCAGCCACAGCACCGTGCCCTTCGCTGACCGCCGCGGGGCCGCCAGCTCCTCGTCCGTGAGCGCCCGGTCCCACACGTGCACCTCGTCGATCGCCCCGGTGAAGAAGGCGCGGCCGTCCATGCGCTGAGCGACGTGCACGCCGAACGGCGAGTTGCGGCTGACGGAGCCCGGGACCTCGGCGACGGACGACCGCGTGCCGTCGACGGACAGCGACAGCCGGCCGTCGCCCCGGCGCAGCACCAGGTGGTGCCAGGCGCCGTCGTTGTACGCGGTGTCCGTGCGCACGGACACGGTCCGCGGCGCCGCCGCTCCGTCCCGCACCGTGATCAGGCCCTGGACCCGGTCGGACGCCGGTTCGCCGCGCACCCACACCTGCGGCTGGCTGGTGCCGATCCCGCCCATCCACAGCAGCGGCTGCTCCCCGCTCGTGGCCGTGTACCGGAACCAGAGGGACGCCGTGAAGTCCCCCGACCCGAGCGGCAGCCCGTCACGGTACGGCAGGCGTACGGCGTCGTCGGTGCCGTCGAACTCCAGCGCGCCCCCGGACACGCCGTCCGTCTCCGCGGCGCCGCCCAGCACGAGGGCCGGGCGTGCGTGCCGGGCGAGGTCGGCGGTGACCGGGTCGGGGCCCCTGCGCGGCGCGAGCCAGTCCTCGGTGAAGCGGGCGAAGCGGATCTCGTCGCGGGCGTCCACCGCACCGCCCTCGTACAGCAGGCCGACCGTGTCCCGGCCGGCGCGGACCAGGTCGGAGTAGCCGGACCAGTCCCTGGTGACGATCGTGCCGCGGTCCGCCCCCTCCCAGGTGCGGCCGCCGTCGTACGAGGACCGGATCATCATCGTGCGGCGCCGGTCCGGGTCGCCGGGGCAGGCCAGCAGCAGGCGGTCGCCGAGGCGCAGCAGCGAGCCCTGGACCTGCGGGGCGTACAGGTCGGGCAGGTCGCGGAAGGGCGCGGTGAAGCTGGTGCCGCCGTCCCGGCTGACGGCCTGGGTGCGGTGGCCCAGGTCGGTGCCGTCCTGTTCCCGGCCGCTGACCAGGACCGAGCCGTCGGCGCGTTCGGCGAGGGTGAGTTCGGACGGCTTCTGCCGGAAGGTGCCGTCGGCGGCGATGGGCCAGGTGTCGCTCGCGCCGATCCGCCAGTGGCCGCCGTGGTCGTCGCTGACGACGAGCGCGGCGTGGTTGGCGCTGACCCGGCTGCCGTCCCAGGTCTCGGTGTTGACCCCGAAGACCAGGCGTCCCGCGTACCGGCCGCGGGTGAGCTGGACGCCGTGCACGGGCCCGGTGGCGTACCAGGAGTTCCAGTCGGCGGGCAGGATCTCGGGGCTCAGGTCGCGCGGCGCGGACCAGCTCAGTCCGTCGTCGTCGCTGTACTGGAGATGCGGGGTGCGGTCGCAGGGGACCGAGCAGCTCGCGCCGTCCGTACGGCCCGTGTTGTAGGTCTCCGCCAGCCAGATCCGGCCGGTGTCGCGGTCCACGACCGGTGCCGGGTTGCCGTGGGTGTCCCCGGCGCCCTCGTTGACCACCCGCAGCGGGCCCCAGCTGCGGCCGCCGTCGGTGGAGCGTTTGACCACGATGTCTATGTCGGCCGCGTCGCCGCAGTTGAGGACGCGTCCCTCGGCGAAGGCCAGCAGCGTACCGTCGGTGGTCCGGACGACCGCCGGGATGCGGAAGCAGGCATAACCGGGGTCCTGGGAGGCCCTGAAGAGAACCTGTTGCTCGAACTCGGGCTCCTCCCGCGAGGGTTGGGCCGCCGCCGGAGGAGCCGGGGCGAGGGACACGAACAGGGCGGTCACCGCGAGGGCGGCGGTGGCGAGTACGGAGGCGGTACGGGCGCGAAGACCTGACGGCACGGTGCGACCTGCCCTTCGTCGGCCGGACGACTGGACATCCGGACATCCCACGTCCAACGTGCGCTCCATCGAAGGTAGTTGTGGCCCGCGCGCCCCACAAGAAGCGTGCGGGCGGTCACGGGCGCAGGACGACCTTGCCGAGGTTGCCCCGGGCCTCGACGACCGCGTGCGCCTTCGCCGCGTCCTCCAGAGCGAACTCCCCGTGCACCGAGGGCCGCAGCGCGCCGTCGGCGAACAGCCGCCACAGCTCCTGCCGCCACCGCTCGTACAGCTGCGGCCGGCCGCGGGCGATCAGGGCCATCTGGAAACCGATCACCGACTTGGCGCCCACCAGCAGGTCGTACGCCCGAATCGTGCCGCCTCCCGAGCTGTAGGCGACCAGCCGGCCGTGCGGGGCGAGCGCGGCGAGGGCGGGGGTGAGCAGGTCGCCGCCCACGGCGTCCAGCACGCAGTCGACCGGCTCGCCCCAGCGCGCGTCGCCGTACAGCGCGCAGTCGTCCGCACCGAGGGAGCGGACGAAGTCCGCCTTGCCCGGGCCGGACACGGCACCCACGACCCGGCCCGCGCCCCGTATCCGCGCGAGCTGTACCGCGAGGTGCCCGACACCGCTCGCCGCGGCCGTGACCAGCACCGACTCGCCGGGTGCGGGCCGGGCCGCGTCCAGGGCCCCGAGGGCGACCAGTCCGCCGCGGACCAGTGCGACCGCGTCCACGGCGGACGCCTCGTCCGGCACCGGGGAGGCCATGGGCTCTTGCAGCAGGGCGAAGTCGGCGTATCCGTGGCCGAAGCAGAGTCCGGTCACCCGGTCGCCCGCGCGGAAGCGGGTCACCCCTTCCCCCGCGACCACCACCTCGCCGGCGATCTCGCCGCCCAGCGGGACCGGCTCCGCGGCCTCGGTGACCTTGCGGACGACCGGCAGGGTGACGCCGGCCGCCTCGACGCGCACCAGCACCTCGCCGGGGCCGGGCTCGGGAACGGGCGCCTCCTCCAGGAACAGCGGGCCGCCGGTGGACTCGTACCGGACGCGACGCATCGCGGACCTCCTTGCCGGGCACCCGGCGATCCGTTCATGGGACACACCCATGAATTCGTTGGGAGCCCCAACGGTAGGAGAAGTTCGTTGGGAAGTCCAATGGTTCTCGGATAGGCTGCCGTCATGGCCGAAGCACCCCTGCCCGCGATCCGCTCCCTCCCCAGCTGGCTCCTCGGCCGGGCCGCCGCGCGGGGCCGCGCCCTGGTCGCCGACGCCCTCGCGGCCGAGGACATGAAGATGTGGCACCACGTCGTCCTCTCCGCGGTCCGCGACCTCGCCCCGGTGGCCCAGGCCGACCTCGGCCGCGGGGTCGGCCTGGACCCCAAGGACGTCGTCGGCATCCTGAACGACCTGCAGTCCGCCGGTCTCGTCGTACGCGCCCCCGACCCCGCCGACCGGCGCAAGAACGCCGTGTCCCTCACCGACGACGGCGCCCGCGTCCTGGACCGCTGCGAAACGGCGGCCCGTTCGGCCAACGACGAGCTGCTCGCCCCCCTGACCGCCGCCGAACGCGAGCAGTTCACAACCCTGTTGACCCGGATCTCCGGCACGGGCGGCTGACGTTCCGTCGTTACGGCGGCTGACGTGCCGTCATGATCGCGGCTGACGTTCCGTCAAGGCCGCTGCCGGCGCGCTCGATCCGCGGCGCACCGCCCTCGTCCTCGTCGACCCGATGGACCACGTCGTCGCGTTGCCCCTGGAGCCGCCACGAAGGCGCCGAGGCCCTCGCCGCCGCCGAGGGGCCGGCCGCCGCCTTCCGTGCCGTGGGCGCGCCGTTCGTGGGGCGGGCGCGGCTTTGCGTGCCGCGGGAGCGCACCGCCGGGGACCTCCGGGCAACGGGCCTCGGGCGTCGGTGAGCTCCAGACCGCTCGCCTGCCGCGGACCCAGCCACCTGCCCGCTGCCCGACCTGACTCTCGCCGGAGCGGACCCGAACCGGGTAGCCGCGCCGGCCGGGGGTCGTCCACCCCCGCCCGTCAGCCTCGGGTGGCTGCCTCCCGCAGGGCGATCCGGTCCTCACCCGCGTAGACGTTCATCGAGCTGCCGCGCAGGAAGCCCACCAGGGTGAGGCCGGTCTCCGCCGCCAGGTCCACCGCCAGTGAGGACGGCGCCGACACCGCGGCCAGTACCGGGACACCCGCCATCACCGCCTTCTGCGCCAGTTCGAACGAGGCCCGGCCGGAGACCAGCAGGAGCGTCCGGGACAGCGGGAGATCGCCGTTCTGCAGGGCCCGGCCGACCAGTTTGTCGACCGCGTTGTGCCGGCCGACGTCCTCCTTTATGTCGAGCAGTTCCCCGTCCTCGGTGAAGAGGGCCGCCGCGTGCAGACCGCCGGTGCGGTCGAACACCCGCTGGGCGGCCCGCAGCCGCTCGGGCAGGCCGGTCAGCAGCTCGGGGGTGACCCGGAGCGGAGGGGTGTCGGCGATGGGCCAGCGCGTGGTCGTGCGTACGGCGTCCAGGCTGGCCTTGCCGCACAGTCCGCAGGAGGACGACGTGTAGACGTTCCGCTCCAGGGTGAACTCGGGCAGGGCGACACCGGGCGCGGTCTTCACGTCGACGACGTTGTAGGTGTTGGAGCCGTCCGCGGTCGCCCCGGCGCAGTAGACGATGTTCTGCAGGTCCGACGCGCTCGCGAGCACCCCCTCGCTCACCAGGAAACCCGCGGCCAGCGCGAAGTCGTCGCCCGGGGTACGCATGGTGACGGCGAGCGGCCTGCCGTCGAGCCGGATCTCCAGGGGTTCCTCGGCGACGAGCGTGTCCGGCCGGGTGGAGACGGCCCCGTCGCGGATGCGGAGGACCTTGCGGCGTTCCGTGACTCGTCCCATGTCTCTGATCAGCCCCGGTTCTGTACGTTCTGGCAGCCGAATCGGCCCTTGTGGCGAGGTCGCCGGGGGCACCGCGTCGTCGTGCGGCGAGGTGACCCCGACGACCTCATTGTCCTGCACACGGAGCGCGACGGTGCGCCCGCTCCGCCGTGGGCGCACACCGCGCTCGTCCCCCTCCGCCGTGACGCGTCCCAGGTACCCGCCGCCCGTACGTCGAACTCCTCGGTCGTCCGAGGGCCTGCCGAAAGCGACAACTCCGGCGTCGGTTTCCTGTTGCTGTGCCTGCCCCCGTACCCGCGAGTCACTGATCAGACTGGTGGATCCCGCTACCCACGGCAACGAGGGGGACCCACGTCATGAACGGCACGCGCATCGCCGCCGTCGGCCACTACCAGCCCGCCAGGGTGCTCACCAACGACGACCTGGCCGGCATGGTCGACACCAGTGACGAATGGATCCGCAGCCGGGTGGGCATCCTCACCCGGCACATCGCGGGCCCGGACGAACCGGTGGACGAGCTGGCCGCGCACGCCGCCGCCAAGGCCCTGGCCGCAGCCGGTCTCACGCCGGACGACATCGACCTGGTCCTGGTCGCCACCTCCACCGCGATCGACCGCTCCCCGAACACCGCCGCCCGGGTGGCCGCCCGCCTCGGCATCCCGCGGCCCGCCGCGATGGACGTCAACGTCGTCTGCGCCGGCTTCACGCACGCTCTCGCCACCGCCGACCACACGGTCCGGGCGGGTGCGGCGACCCGGGCACTGGTCATCGGCGCGGACAAGATGTCCGAGGTCGCCGACTGGAGCGACCGCACCACCTGCGTCCTGGTCGGCGACGGGGCGGGGGCCGCCGTGGTCGAGGCGTGCGCACCGGGACAGGAGCCCGGGATCGGGCCGGTGCTGTGGGGCTCGGTGCCGGAGATGGGCAACGCGGTGCGCATCGAGGGCACACCGCCCCGGTTCGCCCAGGAGGGGCAGAGCGTCTACCGCTGGGCCACCACCCAGCTGCCGCCCATCGCCCGGCGCGCCTGCGAGAAGGCCGGCGTCGACCCCGCCGAACTCGCCGCGGTCGTCCTGCACCAGGCCAACCTGCGCATCATCGAGCCGCTCGCCGGGAAGATCGGCGCGGTCAACGCGGTCGTCGCGCGCGACGTCACCGACTCCGGCAACACCTCCGCGGCCAGCATCCCCCTCGCGCTGTCCAAGCTGATCGAGCAGGGCGCGGTCCGCAGCGGCGACGCGGCCCTGCTGTTCGGCTTCGGCGGCAACCTGTCGTACGCGGGGCAGGTCGTACGGTGCCCGTGACGCCCTCCGCGCGGGTGCGCGGGGCGGCGTGACGCGGCCGCCTCCCACCCTTCGGCTCGGGCCCGCCGTCGACGGCGGGCGGAGGACACCCCATAGTGGGCAGTCCACCGTGCACGCGGGCGGCCGGCGGTGTACGGCCGCCGGCCCAGGAGGGGGACCGATGTTGCCGACCGGGCTGCCGCAGGGAGCCGCGCCCAGACTGGAGCGGCCCGGCCCGCTGCGCGACCGTGTCCACGAGGCGCTGCTGGAGCTGATCACCACCCGCGCCCTCCGGCCCGGCCGGCACCTCGTGGAGGGCGAACTCGCCGCGCGCCTCGGTGTCTCCCGGCAGCCGGTGCGCGAGGCGCTCCAGCGTCTGGCCACCGAGGGCTGGGTCGATCTGCGCCCCGCGCAGGGCGCGTTCGTCCACGAACCCACGCAGGAGGAGGCCGACCAGCTCCTCACGGTGCGCACGCTCCTGGAGGCGGAGGCCGCCCGGCTTGCCGCGGCGCACGCCGACGGCCCCGGCGTCGATGTCCTCGAAGAGCTGTGCGACGAGGGTGAGAAGGCAGCGGCGGCCGAGGACGTCGACCGTGCGGTCGCCCTCGACGCGGCCTTCCACACGAAGGTGATGGAGCTGGCCGGGAACGCGGTCCTCGCGGAACTGGCCGCGCAGGTCGACCGCCGGGTCCGCTGGTACCACCCCCCGGTGGCCCGGTGGCGCGGCCGGCAGTCGTGGACCGAGCACCGCGAGCTGGTCACCGCGATCGCCGAGCGGGACGAGCAGCGCGCCCACCGTGTGATGCGCACGCACACCGGGCACGCCCGGCCGCCGGCGCAGGAGCGCGGCGCGACGTGAGCGACGCCCCGTCGGGCCCGCGGACCCACCGGGCGCCCAACGCGACTGTCCGGTCACCATCCGTACGGCACGGCGTCCGGCCACCGTCCGCCCCCGATATACGCAGGTGAAACGCACTCCGAAACCTTGGTATTGTTGTCTCGTCGCCGCGGGGAACACCCCCGGCCGGGCGGCAGACACCTGGTCCGGGTGGCGGAATGGCAGACGCGCTAGCTTGAGGTGCTAGTGCCCTTTATCGGGCGTGGGGGTTCAAGTCCCCCCTCGGACACCAGAACGAAGAGGGCCCCGACCTTACGGTCGGGGCCCTCTTCGTATGCCTCCGTGCGCCTGCCCTACGCCGGGCAGTCCGCCGACGTTTTCGCCGTGCCCCAGCGGACCATCCGGTAGCCGTTCCCGATGATCTCCGCGACCGCGTAGCGGGTGTACGGCCACGCGCTGCCCGCACTCTCGCGTTCGTTCACGAGGGCCCGGCACGCCTTGCCCGCGGCCATGTCCGCCCAGGACTCGGTCTGCGACTGGTTCCACTGCCCGTAGTCCGACCACACGTACATGGCCGAGTTGCCCGGGTCGTAGCCGACCTTGATCTCGTCGTTGCCGACCACGCGATCGGTGCCCAGGGTGTCCCGCATTCCGTTGGTGCCCGCGATGATCTTCGTGGCGGCGCCGTCCGCGACCCGGAACTCGGTCCTGTCGGTGCTGGGGACCATCGCCTGCGCCAGACCGTCCTTGTCCGGCTTCCAGCCCTGCGAGGCGCCGCCCGAGCCCTGACCGCTGCCGTCGTCGGCGGCCGACCGGCACTGCGCGTTGCTGACGAAGTCGTCCTGCCAGGTCACTTCCGGATCCCGGTCGCTCTCGTCGTTCACCATGACGAACTTGCTGTACGGCAGATCCGGGTGCAGACGCAGGACGGCATCCCGTGCCGAGAGGCACATGCTCTTGGCGATCTGGGTCTCGGCGTACATCTTCGCCGCCTCGTCCGAGGTCAGCCGGTAGGAGAGGTACACCTCCCGCCGCGTCTCGTGGAACCGCACGCTCTCCGGAGAGAAGTCGACGCCGTCGCTCATCTCCTGCGCGACCACCCCCTCGTCGTGCAGGATCGAGCGCGCCATGTCGTGTTCGCCCGCGCCCTGTGCCGCCCGCGCCTGGCTCCAGCTCGCCGCGGTCGCCGAACCGCCGCTCCCCGTCTGCTGTTTCGCCGACGCGTCGCTCTTCGCGGTACTCGCGGAGGGCCGTCCGGAACCGGCCGTGGAGGAGGAGGCCGAGTCCGTCGACGAGGCGTGCGTCTTCTTCCCGGTGTCCTTGGGCAACAGGGCCGCCACTCCGCCGGCCACGCCTCCCACGAGTCCCGCCGCGAGGACCACCGCGCCGATGATCTGCTTCTTCCTCGACCGGCCGCGCTCCGGCGGCACGTGCCAGACGGGGCCGTCCGCCGTCGGCATGTCCCAGACGGCCGCGACCATGTCCGCACCCGTCGCCGGCATCGCGCCGGTGCTCACCACCTGGGTGACCTGCGCGGCCAGCAGGGCCCCGCACTCCTGGGCCGCCTGGGCGGCCGTCGGGCGGTCCCCGGGCGCCTGGGCCAGTGCCCTCTCGACGATCGCGCGCAGCGGTGCGGGCATGCCGTCCAGGTCGGCCTCACCGGACATCACGCGGAAGGCCACCACATCGGGCGCGCCGGCCCCGAACGGCAGCCGTCCGGTGGCCGCGTACGCGACGAGAGCCCCCCAGGTGAACACGTCGCTCGCCGGACCCGCGGTGCCCTGCCGGTACTGCTCCGGGCTGATCCACCCGGGCGTGCCGGTCATCATGCCGGTGCGGGTGACGCTGGTGCCGTCGACGGCGTGCGCGATGCCGAAGTCCAGCACCCGGGGACCGGTGGACGTGAGGAGGACGTTCTGCGGCTTGACGTCGCGGTGCACCACACCGGCGGCGTGGATCGCGGCCAGGGCCTGGGCGGTGGCGGCCGCGAAGGCGTACAGGCTGCCTTCCGTGAGCGGTCCCTGGGCGCTCACGTGCTGGTTCAGCGTCGGCCCGGGAACGTAGGCGGTCGACAGCCACGGGGTCGGCGCGTCGGGATCGGCGGCCAGCAGGGGGACGAGGTGCGGCCCGGTGACGCGCGAGGACAGCTCCACCTCGCGCCGGAAACGCGCCCGGAACTCCGGGTCCTGGGCCTGCTCGGCGTGGACCACCTTCACCGCCACGCGCAGACCGTCCGGGGTCACTCCGGCGTGGACGGTGCCCATACCGCCCGCGCCGAGACGGCCGACGATGCGGTACGGGCCTATGCGGGACGGGTCACCGGGGCGCGCCGGCAGAACTCTTCCGGCCGGGCCGATTTCGCTCACGAAGTACTTCCTTGAACTGGGTGATGGCCTGAGTGGGGCGGCGGCGCCGCGCGCGGCCGGCGGACCGACGTACGGGGTCCGGGGCCGTCACGGGCAGCGCGGTGGAGCGCCTTCCCCCGGGCCGGCGTGCCGGCCGGGCAAGGCGTGCGGGAGTGCGACTTACGGTGTGCCGCCGCACAGGGCGCTCACCGGCCGGCGCACGGGTCGTCAGAGCCGCCGCGTACGTCCTGGCGAACGATCCCCGGCCTGTCCGTACGCGACCTTCACCTGCCGCATGAGCGGTCCCCCTCCCCACCGTCGCCCCTGTCCCGTCGAGCCTATGTCCCGTTGACGGCCGCGGGCAGGGCAAGTCCCCACATGTGGACGGAATTGTTGTGAACTCCGTACATCAACAGCATACGAGCGCGCCTCGGACGCCGGTCCGCGAACCGGTGATCCCGAGCTTGTCAGTGGCCCGCGCTACGGTCGGCCGCGTGATCCCAGAGCCAGGTGACGGCGGGCCCGACGACCCGTTCCCGACGGCGGCCGGGGGCTGTGAGCCGCTGTCGGCGGCCGCGGTCCGCCGGGCCGCGCTCGACCATGTGCTGGCCCTCGTCGCCGACGCCCCCTGGAGCGGAAGCCTGGTCCTGCGCGGAAGCATGGTCATGCCCGCCTGGGTGGGAGCCGCGGCCCGTGAACCCGCCGACCTCGACTGGGTGGTGCTGGAGGACGCCGCCGGAGCCGACCCGCTGGACCCGTATCCGTACCTCGACCTGCTGGAGACCGTGCAGCAGTGGCCCGAGGCGGCGGACGGGGCCGCGCGGTACGAGATGTGGACGTACGAGGAGTTCGGCACCGGCGGCCGCCGCCCGGCCCTGCCTCCCGAAGGACTGTCCTGGGTGCCCGACGAGGCCGCGGTGGAGACCGGCCCGCCGTACCTGGACCTGCTCGAGCGCCTCGCCCGGCGCCCGGGCGCGGCCCCCGGGGTCCGGCTCGACGCGGCCGGGGCCCGTGTGGACGGCACGTGGACCTATCGGCACTACGACACCCCCGGGATACGGCTGCTCGTCCCCTGGCACGCGGAGGGCCTGCCGTCCGGCGAGGTGCGCCTGGACTTCGCCCGCGACGAAACGCTCCCCGAGCCCCCGGTGTGGACCCTCGTGCCGACGGGCCGCGGCGGGCGTCCGGTGCCGGTACGGACCGCGAGCCGGGAGCTGTCCCTGGCCTGGAAGCTGCTGTGGCTGCACACCGACACCAGGGACGGCGGCCGGGCCCGGGGCAAGGACCTGTACGACGCGGTGCTCCTCGCCGAGGCGACGGGCGCATTGCCGTCACCACGTCTGCTGGGGAAGGTATTCGGCTTGTCGGCGGACCCGGTCACGGACGCCCTGCGTCCGGAAGCGGTGGCCGGATGGGACGTGGAGTGGGCTGCGTTCCAGGAGGGGCACCCTCGGGCGGAGGGGACCGCGGGGGAGTGGCTCCACCGACTCGTCCGGGCCCTGGAACCGGTCGTCGGACGGCGGGCCGTCAGGTAGCGGCGAACGCCCAACCGGCCATTTTCGGGCCTTACTTCACACATCGCGTCTGTCCTGCCGGGAGAAAATCACTACGCGCCGGGCCGATCCTCTTCCTACACTCGCCGAAGCATCGCGCGCCGCACCGGCACCGCCGGCGGCGCTGTCCGCGAAGTGTGAGGAAGAGGGGAGCCGGGCCGTGCGTGACCGTACCGCCGTCGTCGTCCCCCCTGCGCGGACCGAGGTGATTCTGGTGTCCTCGTCCGCCCGGTGCCCGCTGCGCGGCCGGCACCGGACGCCCGTGACGCCCCGCTGACACCCGGCAGACCGCTCCGACGAGCGGCCGACCCGCCACCTCCGTACGGCTGTTCTCGCCGTACGGTCCTGTCCGCCCGGCGCACGGGAGATCGCGCTGCCCTGTTCAGCAGAACCTCCCGAAAGGCCCTGGGCCGTGCGCACCAACCCCACCACCCTCGCCGCCGTCCGCAATCTCGGCATCCTCGCCCACGTCGACGCCGGCAAGACCACCGTCACCGAGCGGATCCTGTACGCGACGGGCACCACCCACAAGCGGGGAGAGGTGCACGACGGCACCACCGTCACCGACTTCGACCCGCAGGAACGCGACCGAGGCATCACGATCTTCGCCGCCGCGGTCAGCTGCGCCTGGGGCGGGCACCGGATCAACCTCATCGACACCCCCGGCCACGTCGACTTCGCCGACGAGGTCGAGCGCTCGTTGCGCGTCCTCGACGGGGCGATCGCCGTGTTCGACGCCGTGGCCGGCGTCGAGCCGCAGAGCGAGTCGGTGTGGCGCCAGGCCGACCGGCACGGCGTACCGAGGATCGCGTTCGTCAACAAGCTGGACCGCGCGGGCGCCGACCTCGACCGGGCCGTCGACTCCATCCGGGAACGGCTGCACCCGTCCCCGCTCGTCGTCCAGTTGCCGATCGGCGCCGAGGACGCGTTCGCGGGCGTGGTCGACCTGGTGCGGATGCGGTCCCTGACCTGGCCCGACGGCGCGGATACGGCCACCGAGGGGCCGGTGCCCGAAGCGTTGCGGGAGGAGGCCGCACGGCGCCGCCGCGTGCTGGAGGAGGCGGTCGCCGCACTGCATCCGGCCGCGCTGGAGGAGTTCTGCGACCGCGAGACGCTCTCCACCGGCACTCTCGACGCGGCCCTGCGGGACCTCACCCACAGCGGGGACGGCCTGGTCGTGCTGTGCGGCTCCGCCTACCGCGACCGCGGCATCGAACCGCTGCTGGACGCGGTGGTGGCCCACCTGCCGTCGCCGCTGGACGTGCCCGACGTACGCGGTGTCCACGAAGGCGCCGAGGAGCGGCGGGCCACCGATGCCGAAGCACCGTTCGCGGGGCTGGTGTTCAAGGTGAGCGCGCACACCACGGGACGGCTGGCCCACGTCCGCGTCTACTCGGGCACGATCGAGAAGGGGGACACCGTGCGGGACCCGGGCACCGGACGCACCGAGCGCGTGGCACGGATCCTGCGGGTCATGGCCGATCGGCACGTCCGGCTCGACCGGGCGGTGGCCGGTGACATCGTCGCACTCGCGGGCGTGAAGTCGGCCAGGGCCGGCTCCACGCTGTGCGACCCGGGCGCCCCGCTGCTCCTGGAACCGCCCGTGGCCGCCGAGCCCGTGGTGTCCGTGGCGGTCGAGGCGCGGCGCGCCACGGACACCGGACGGCTGGCGTCGGCGCTGGCGAGGCTCGCGGAGGAGGACCCCTCGCTGGTGGTGCGGACGGACACCGAGACCGGGCAGACCGTGCTGTCGGGGATGGGCGAACTCCACCTGGAGGTCGCGGTGGAGAAGATCCGCCGTGCCGGAGGGCCGGAGGTCGGCGTGGGCCGCCCCCGGGTGGCGTACCGCGAGACCGTCGTGGGCGGAGTCGGCGGGTTCGTGTTCCGGCACGTCAAACAGGACGGTGGGGCGGGGCAGTTCGCCCATGTCGTGCTCGACGTGGAGCCGCTGGGCCCCGAAGCGGGCGTCACCGGTTTCGTGTTCCGGTCCGCCGTGGTCGGCGGGCGGGTGCCGCAGGAGTACGTCCGCGCGGTGGAGGCCGGATGCCGGGACGCCCTGGCCGAGGGCCCGCTCGACGGGCATCCGGTGACGGGGCTGCGGGTCACGCTGACCGACGGTGCCACGCATGTGAAGGACTCCTCCGACACGGCGTTCCGCACCGCCGGCCGGCTGGGGCTGCGGGAGGCGCTGCGCGCCTGCGAGATGGTCCTGCTGGAGCCGGTCGCCGAGGTGACGGTCACGGTGCCGGCCGACGCGGTCGGCGCTGTGCTCGGTGATCTGGCCGCACGGCGCGGCCGGGTGAGCGGATCCGAGACCCGGGGCGGCTCGACGGCGGTGACCGCCACCGTGCCGCTGGTCGAACTGTTCGGCTACGCGACCCGGTTGCGCGGCCGCACGCAGGGGCGGGGCACCTTCACGACCCGTCCGGCCGGTCATGCCCCGGCACCGCGGCCGGAGCCGGTGCGGTAGCGGGGCGGGGTGGGGCGCCGGTGCGGTGAAGTCCGCACCGGCGCCCGTGCCGGTCCTAACCGAGCCTGTCGACCGCTTCCTTGGCCTCCTTGAGACCGGCGCCGGTGGTCTCCCGGTACACCTTGATGGCGTGGATCTTCTTGCCCTCGCGTACCAGTGCGGTCACCTCGTCCATCCGCGCGACGTCCTCCCGCAGGTCCAGATGCTCCATGATCAGGTCGAGCTTGCGCTCGACCCGCGCGAGACGTCCTTCGGCCCGTGCCAACCGGCTTGCCACACCGAGGGCGCAGCCGACCACGGCGAGGGCGAGTGCGAGGTACACCACTGTGTTCATGACCGAGCATGCTAGACGCGCGGCTCCGTCTCTCTGACGTGGACACGCCTGCCATGTCGGCACCGTGGACGTGGCGCTGAGCACATCGACGCAGTGCGGCTGTGCCGCGGCCGTCCGCGCCGGGAGTTCCGGTGACCGCTCTCGGGCCTCACCCGTGCGACCCGAGAGCCCCGGCTCAGGCCAGCCTCCCGTCCAGGGCCGCCTGCCAGGCCGGTGACGGCACCGTTCCGCCGGATGGCCGCGGGCGTCTGCCGCCGCGGGCGAAGAACGCGGCGAGGGGGAGGACCGCCGCGCCGACGGTGACCGCGTCCGGGCCGAGGCGGCCCAGGTCGATGCCCACCCGGCTCGCGGGAAAGCGCAGGGCGTGCGCCAGGGCGTGCCCCCGGACCTCGTCCAGGAAGCCGCCGCCCAGCTGGAGGCCCGCCCAGCCGCCGATCAGGACCCGTTCCGGCTGGAAGAGGTTGATCAGGTCGGACAGGCCGGCGCCGAGGTACGCGGCGGTCTCGGCGAGTACGGCCGCGGCCACCGGATCCGCCTCCCGGCCGTCGGCGGGGCGGGCCGCGGCCAGCAGTTCGGTCAGCGCCCGCTCCTCACCGGACCCGGCGGACGGCCGTCCGCCCGCCTCCCGCCAGCGCGCCACCAGCGCCTCCGCGCCCGCGTAGGCCTCCAGACAGCCGCGCGCCCCGCACCGGCACCGGCGCCCGCCGACCCGCACGGTCAGATGCCCCCACTCCACCGCCCGCCCCTGCTCGGCCTCCTCGGCGACGACACACGCGCCGACCCCCGAACCGAACAGCACCACCACGGCGTTGCGCGCCCCGCGCCCCGCGCCGAACCACATCTCCGCCTGCCCCAGCGCCTTGGCGCCGTTGTCGACGAAGTACGGGACCTGCACCGGGAGCCGGCCCGTCCGACGGAGCAGGAGTTCCAGCGGCACCGCGTCCCAGCCGATCGTCTGCCCGTGGACGACCGCTCCGTCCGCACCGCCGTCCTCGATGATGCCGGGCACGCCGATGCCGACACCCAGCAGCTCGCCGGCGGCGAGGCCGGAGACGCGCAGGACCTCGCCGATGCCGTCCGCGACATGGCCGACGACGGCGTCGACCTCGTACCCGCGCGGCCCCAACGGCCGTTCGGCCCAGGCGAGTTCCCTCATGCCGAGGTCGAACAGCTCGACCCGCACCCGGGTCTCGCCGACGTCCACCCCGATCAGGCGGCCGCTGTCCCGCCGTACCCGCAGCAGCCGGCGCGGCCTGCCGACGTCCGCGCCGATCAGTCCGGCCTCCTCCACCAGGCCGTCGGCGAGCAGTTCGGCGACCACGTTGCTGACAGAGCCCGAACTCAGACCCGTCGCCGGGCCCAGCGCGTGCCGGCTCATCGGCCCGTCGACATACAACCGTTGCAGAACGGTGCTCCGGCTCTCCCGCCGCAGGTCACGCACCGTGCGACCGCTCAGCCCTGCCACCTGGCCTCCCAAATGTCCGTGATTTTCCGGCCCGTTGTACCGTCCGGCGCTGCCGGATCCCTTGACGTGCGTTTCTCTTGAGGTTTAACTCACGTCCTAAATTAAGCCATGAGGGGACTTCGTGGGCCGAACGGGGTGTCGGCCCCCCGAAGACGCCCCTCGGGGTTCTCGACTCCCGGAAAGGGACACCAGGAGCCATGCGCAGCATCCGAGCCGCGGCCGTAGGCGCCGTGACCATGTCTCTCGCCCTCGCGGCCACGGCCTGCGGAGGCGGTTCGTCCAGCGGTGGCGGGTCCGACGACTCGCCGAAGACGCTGACGTACTGGGCCTCCAACCAGGGCGCCAGCATCGCCGTGGACAAGAAGGTCCTCCAGCCCGAACTCGACAAGTTCGAGAAGCAGACCGGCATCAAGGTGAAGCTGGAGGTCGTGCCCTGGTCCGACCTGCTGAACCGCATCCTCACGGCGACCACCTCCGGCCAGGGCCCGGACGTGCTGAACATCGGCAACACCTGGAGCGCCTCGCTCCAGGCGACCGGCGCACTGCTGCCCTGGGACGCGAAGAACTTCGGCAAGATCGGCGGCAGGGACCGTTTCGTCGACTCCGCGCTGGGCTCCACCGGCGCCGAGGGCAAGGACCCGGCCGCGGTCCCGCTCTACTCGATGGCGTACGCGCTCTACTACAACAAGAAGATCTTCGCCGACGCCGGCATCGCCAAGCCGCCCGCCACCTGGGACGAGCTGATCGCCGACGGCAAGAAGATCAAGGCCAAGGGCAAGTCGGTGCTCGGCGCCGAGGGCTCCAACCTGTCGGAGAACATCCACCACGTCTTCGTCTTCGCCAAGCAGCACGACGCCGAGTTCTTCACCGCCGACGGCACACCGGACTTCGCCAACCCCAAGGTGGTCGACGCGGTCAAGCAGTACGTCGACCTGATGGCCAAGGACAAGGTCATCCCCACCGGCGACGCCGAGTACGCCCAGAACCAGTCCGTCAGCGACTTCGCCAAGGGCAAGCAGGCCATGCTGCTCTGGCAGTCCGCGGCCGCCAACCTCAAGTCCCAGGGCATGAGCGAGGACGACTACGGCATCGCCCCCGTGCCCGTGCGGTCCGGGACGCCCGGCACCGGCGCCGGGACCAACTCGATGGTCGCGGGCATCAACATCGCCGTCTTCAAGAACAGCCACAACCTCGACGGCGCCACGAAGTTCGTGAAGTTCATGACCAGCGACGAGGAACAGAAGACCCTCAACACGGCCTACACATCCATCCCACCGGTCAAGGGCGCCCAGGGGGACGCGGCGTTCAACTCCCCGGCCACCGCGGTGCTCAAGCAGACCCTCGCCACCAGCGCCGCGGCACTCCCGCAGGTCGCGTCCGAGTCGCAGTTCGAGACGACGGTCGGTACGGCCGTCAAGGAGCTGTTCGCCGACGCCGCCGCCGGACGGGCGGTCACCACCGCCTCCGTCAAGGCGAAGCTGGAGAAGGCCCAGCAGCTGATGCCGAAGGCGTGAGCCGGACCATGACCACCACCGCTCTGCAGGAGCCGGTGCGGAAGACGTCCCCCGGTGCGGCGCGCGAACCCCGCCGCCGCACCGGGCGGATCCGCCGGATCTCCCTGCCGTACCTGCTGCTCCTGCCCGCCCTGCTGCTCGAACTCCTCGTCCACCTGGTGCCGATGGCCATCGGCATCGTGATGAGCTTCAAGGAACTCACCCAGCTCTACATCCGCGACTGGGGCACCGCGCCCTGGTCGGGCCTCGGCAACTACAAGGTGTCGGTGGACTTCGACGCCCCGGTCGGCGAGGCCCTGCTGCACTCCTTCTTCGTCACCGTCGGCTTCACCCTGCTGTCGGTCGGCCTGTGCTGGCTGATCGGCACCGCGGCGGCCGTCTACATGCAGGACACCTTCCGCGGCCGCGGTCTGCTGCGGGCGCTGTTCCTGGTGCCGTACGCCCTGCCGGTCTACGCGGCCGTCATCACCTGGGTGTTCATGTTCCAGCACGACAACGGTCTGGTGAACCACGTCCTGCACGACCAGCTGCACCTCACCGACCAGCCGTCCTTCTGGCTGATCGGCGACAACAGCTTCTACGCCCTGCTGACCGTGTCGGTGTGGAAGGGCTGGCCGTTCGCCTTCCTCATCGTGACGGCGGGACTGCAGAACATCCCCCGGGAGCTGTACGAGGCCGCGGCCCTGGACGGCGCCGGGATGTGGCAGCGGATCCGCCGCATCACCCTGCCGTCGCTGCGCCCGGTCAACCAGGTGCTGGTCCTCGTGCTGTTCCTGTGGACCTTCAACGACTTCAACACCCCGTACGTCCTGTTCGGCAAGGCCGCCCCGGAGGCCGCCGACCTCATCTCGGTCCACATCTACCAGGCCTCCTTCGTCACCTGGAACTTCGGCACCGGTTCCGCCATGTCGGTCCTGCTGCTGCTCTTCCTGCTGGTCGTGACCGGCGTGTACCTGCTGCTCACCTCACGCGGACGGAGGGCCGCCGATGTCTAGCACCAACTCCCCGATGGCACCGCCGCGTTCGTTCGTCTGGTCCCGCCGGGTCTTCCTCGTCCTGCTCTCCGGGTTCGTGCTGATCCCGGTGTACGTGATGGTCTCCAGCTCGCTGAAGCCGCTCGCGGACGTCACGGGGAAGTTCCTTTGGCTGCCCAGCGAGGTGACGATCCGGCCGTACATCGACATCTGGTCGACGGTCCCGCTCGCCAAGTACTTCGCGAACTCGCTGATCGTGGCCGGCGCGGCGACCGTCTGCTCCGTCGTCATCGCCGTGTTCGCGGCCTACGCCGTCAGCCGCTACGACTTCCGCGGCAAGCGCGTCTTCACGGTCACCGTGCTGTCGACGCAGATGTTCCCCGGCATCCTCTTCCTGCTCCCGCTGTTCCTCATCTACGTCAACATCGGCAACGCCACCGGCATCGCCCTGTTCGGCTCGCGCGGCGGGCTGATCCTGACGTACCTCACCTTCTCCCTGCCGTTCTCGATCTGGATGCTCATCGGGTACTTCGACTCGGTGCCGCGCGACCTGGACGAGGCGGCCCTGGTGGACGGCTGCGGCCCGCTCAAGGCGCTCCTCAGGATCGTCGTGCCGGCCGCGATCCCCGGCATCGTCGCGGTCGCCGTCTACGCCTTCATGACCGCGTGGGGAGAGGTGCTCTTCGCGTCCGTCATGACCAACGACACCACCCGCACCCTCGCCGTCGGCCTCCAGGGCTACTCCACCCTCAACGACGTCTACTGGAACCAGATCATGGCCGCCTCGCTCGTCGTGAGCGTGCCCGTGGTCGCGGGGTTCCTGCTCCTGCAGCGCTATCTCGTCGCCGGTCTGACGGCGGGCGCCGTCAAGTGAACACCACCCCTGATCCCGAAGGGACTTCCGTGTCCGAACCCATCGACCTCGCCGCCTTCCCGCACGACTTCCTGTGGGGCACGGCGACAGCGGCGTACCAGATCGAGGGAGCCGTCGCCGAGGACGGCCGTACGCCCTCGATCTGGGACACCTTCTCCCACACGCCCGGGAAGATCGCGAACGACGACAACGGCGACGTCGCCTGCGACCACTACCACCGCTGGCGCGAGGACATCGGCCTGATGCGGCGACTCGGCGTCAACGCCTACCGGTTGTCGGTGGCCTGGCCGCGTGTGGTCCCCGGCGGGACGGGTCCGGTGAACCGCGCGGGGCTCGCCTTCTACGACGAACTGGTGGACGCCCTGCTGGAGGCGGACATCACCCCGTCCGTCACCCTCTATCACTGGGACCTGCCGCAGGTGCTCCAGGACCGCGGCGGCTGGCCCGAACGGGACACGGCCCTCGCCTTCGCCGAGTACGCCTCGGCCGTCGCCGGCCGTCTCGGCGACCGCGTCAAGCACTGGGCGACCCTCAACGAGCCCTCCTGCTCGTCCTGGATCGGCCACCTGGAGGGCACGATGGCCCCCGGCTGGACCGATCTGACCGCCGCCGTACGCACCTCGTACCACCTGCTCCTCGGCCACGGCCTCGCGACCCGGGCCATCCGCGCCGCCGTCCCCGGCGCGCAGGTCGGCATCGTCAACAACCTCTCCACCGTGCACGCGACCACCGACCGCCCGGAGGACCTGGCGGCCGCCCGCCGGCACGACGGCCACGTCAACCGCTGGTGGCTGGACCCGGTGCACGGCCGCGGCTTCCCCGCCGACATGCGCGAGGTGTACGGCGTCGAACTCCCCGAGCGGGCCGGCGACCTGGAGACGATCGCGGCACCACTGGACTGGCTGGGCCTGAACTACTACTTCCCGGCGTACGTCGCCGACGACCCCGACGGGCCGGCGCCGTACGTCCGTTCCGTCCGTCGTGAAGGCGTCGCACGCACCGGCATGGACTGGGAGATCGACGCGTCCGGCATCGAGACACTGCTGCTCCGGCTCACCGAGGAGTACGGCGCCCGGAAGATCTACGTCACCGAGAACGGCTCCGCCTACCCGGACGTGGTCCGTCCCGACGGCAGCGTCGACGACCCGGAACGCCAGGACTACCTGGAGCGCCACCTCGCCGCCTGCGCCTCGGCCGTCCGCCGGGGTGCCCCGCTCGCCGGCTACTTCGCCTGGTCGCTGCTGGACAACTTCGAGTGGGCCTACGGCTACGACAAGCGCTTCGGCCTGGTCCACGTCGACTACCGCACCCAGGTCCGCACGATCAAGGGGAGCGGCCACCGGTACGCGGACATCGTCCGTGTGCACCGGGGGCAGGCACGCCGGGCCGCCTGAGTCCGGCCCGGACGACCGGTGGGCCCGGGTGCGTGAGCCCGCGCCCACCGGTTCCGGACGCGCTCGCGCCCGGACGACGCGGCCTGGACTGTCATGCACGCGCCAATGCGCGACAAAGGCATCCCCACCCCACTGAGGAGAGCCGCATGCCATCCCGTATCCCGCGCACCCTGCTCGCCGCCGCCCTGTCCACCGCGGCCCTGCTGGCCGCACCGGCCCACGCCACCCCGGCAGCCGCCTGGGACACCGACCGCGCGGCCGCCGCGTACGCCGTGAACCCGTGCGCCGTCACCGCGTCCGGCAGCGAGAACGCCGGCACCGCCCCCGGCCTCGCCTTCGACGGCAACGGCTCCACCCGCTTCTCCAGCGACTTCGCCGACCACGCCTGGATCCGCGTCGACCTCGGCTCGGTGATCCGTGTCGACCGGGTCGCCCTGAACTGGGAGGCCGCCTACGGCAAGCGCTACGGAAAGCCGACGCTGCCGGGAGGAAGGGCTGTGCCGCTCAGCGTTCCGGCTGGGCCGGGCTTACCACCAGGGGCGCCGCCTGTACGGCGGGGTGCTGTACAGGCGGCGGCGGACCGCTGCGGGGGAGTGGTGTCAACTCACCGGAGGCTGCCCGTTCAAGAGGCAGCGCGTGTCGGCGTCAGACGTGGAGGCAGCGCTCACGCAGCTCGGAGATGACGGCCTTCTCGCGTGCGTCGAGGTCACCGTCCACCGTGGCAACCCGGTCGGCGGCGTCGAGGATGTCGCTCAGATCCCCGGACTCGGCTTCTACGCGCTCCCACACCTCGGCGGGGTCGATGTCGACGAGCTGAGCGAGCTGGTCGTCGACGACCTGATGCCGCTCCTGGACCAGCCGCACCAGGTGCCGCATCAGCAGCGCCTCATCATCGGCGATCTTGTTGTTCGCCCTGATGACGAGCCAGGCGACCCACAGCATCAATTGCGGGTGCCGACTCCGCTTGGTCATACCCTCGGCGACTTCGATCACCCGCGCCTCGTTCCGGAAGACGGCCTGCGCGTGCCGCCCGGCGAGGAGCGTGGTGTAGCGGTTCAGCAGTACCGCGAGGGGAACGCCGACCAGGGGGATACCGATTTTGATGACGTTGCGCTGCAGGAGGTGTTTCCCGACGACGGGGAGCGCCCTTCCGGCGGTGAGTACCGATCCCGAGTAGAAGCGCTTGACCAACGGTCGCACCAGAGCCGGAACCGCTTTGACCACCGTCTTGTTGGCCGCCTCGCCACTCTTGATCGTGAAGGCCACGCGGATGAGCTTCCACAGGTCCTCGGGATCGTTTACGTCGAGCGGTACCCGGTAGAGCACGGAGATGTCGTAGGCCAGGCGGAGCTGAAGCTGGGAGAGGAACGCGACGTCGACCATCATGGACGCCGCGGCCGCGGGGACGGTGGCCGGTGAGGCACCCCCGAGGCTCCCGATGGTGGCGGCCACGGTCGCCGTGTAGGCCCCGGCGGAGAGTCCTCCTTCGAGCGCGGCGTACCGGGCCGCCATTTTGATGCGCTGATCGACGATGGCGTCCGCGGGAACACCGGTGTACCGGTCCTGGAAATACTGCCAGTCGACCTTCTTGGTGTACGAGTTCATGGCATGAGCGGCGAGCTTGGTGAACCAGTTGCCCGACTTGATGTCGTCCGCGCTCAGACCCTTGACGAAGTCCTTGATCTCGTCCTGCTCCTGCTCGACGACCTTCCGGTCGGCCGAGTCGTCCGCCTCGATGTCGGCAGCGTCCATAGGAGCTTTGGTCATGACGAGTTTCCCCCCAGGCGGTTCAGCAAATGGCCAGGTTGCGAGGTGTGAACAACCCCGCTGCGCCCTCAGCGCGGTGGCCCGGCGAGCAGCACATAGTTGATGGTTACATCGTTAAGCGGCAACTTTACGCGTCATCATGTGATTGACACCGGCGCTTTCGACAACCGCCGGGGGGCTTCTGACTCCGAGAAGGCCTTGACGGAACTGCGCGCCGACGCCGGGGTGACCAGTACCTGCCTCAGTCGTCAGTGAACACCCCGACCACCCACCCCGTATCCCCCCACCGTGGGAAGATCCCTCACCATGAGCGCGTCCCCGGTGGTGCGAGGCCTGCGGGCCGCGGTGTTCGCCGCGGTGTGCGTGCTGCTCGCCGCCGCCGGGCACGGGCTGGCCATGTGGGACATGCCGCCGTTGTGGGCCGACGCGGGCGGGTTCCTCGCCGTCTTCGCGCTCGGCTGCGCGCTCGGCGGGCGCGAGCGGTCGCTGGCCGGCATCGGTGCCGCCATGCTCGGCACACAGGCAGGGCTGCACCTGGCGTTCCGCGCGGCCCACCGAGGGAGCACGCCCGACAGCTCCACGCGTACGGCGTCCACGCCGGGACACACCATGACGGCGATGCAGGCGCACATGGCGCACCTGGCGCACCTGACGCACGCGCACCCCGTCCACCTCCACACCGCGGCCCACCCCACCGCCACCGGTCACGCCACCGTCGCTCACCTCGTCGCCGCCCTCGCCGCCGCCTGGTGGCTGCGGCGGGGCGAGGCCGCGCTGTGGTCGTTGCTCCGTCGGGCCGGCACGCTCGTACCCGGGCTCGTCGCCTGGTGGCGGGACGCGCCCCTGCCCGCGTCCGCCGCTTCCGCCCCGCGCGTCCCGGCCGACCCGGCACCACCCCGCCGAACCCCGCTGCGCCACGCGGTGCACCGGCGCGGACCCCCGGCCCCGATCCCGTACCCGGCCTGACCCCTCACCCACCCAGTTCGTACGGAGATCGACTCACCCATGTCCACGTCCCGCATCACCCTGCGCCGCGCCGGAACCGTCACCGCCGTGGCGGCCGCCTGCGTCCTCCTCGCCGCCGGTGCCGCCTCCGCGCACGTCACCGTGCACCCGGAGAGCTACGCCAAGGGCGCCACCGACGGCGTGCTCACCTTCCGCGTCCCGAACGAGGAGGACAGCGCCGCCACCACCAAGGTCCAGGTGTTCCTGCCCACCGACCACCCCGTGCTCGGTGTCCTCGTCCACCCGCAGGACGGCTGGACCGCCAAGGTCACCACCACGAAGCTGAAGAAGCCGGTCAAGACCGACGACGGCACCATCACCGAGGCGGCCTCCTCCATCACCTTCACCGGCGGGAAGATCGGCGCGGGTCAGTACGAGGACTTCGACGTCGCCTTCGGCCAGCTTCCCGACGACACCGGGAAGTTGACGTTCAAGACGCTGCAGACGTACTCCGACGGCAAGGTCGCCCGCTGGATCGAGGAGTCGACGGGAGGAGAGGAGCCGGAGAACCCGGCTCCCGTGCTCGAGCTCACCGCGGCCGGTGCGGACACGGCGTCGACGGCGTCGAAGAGCACCACGCCCCGGGCCGCCGATCCGGCGGACTCCACCGACTCGACCGCCCGCGGCCTCGGCATCGCCGGGCTGGTCGTCGGCGTACTCGGCCTCGCCGCCGCCGGGTTCGCGATCGTCCGGGGTCGGTCGGCACGGTCGTGAACACGGCGTAGGCACCTCGTAGGCACCTCGTAGCCACCTCGTCGGCACACGGAGAAGGGCCCGGACCGTCCACCGGTCCGGGCCCTTCGCCGTGCTGACGTGCGGATGAAAGGCGGTCGCTGTCGGCCGAGGGCGGTCAGGAGGGGCGGCTGCGATCCTGTCGCTCTCGGTGCGCCCCCGCCGGCCCGCCACGCGTCACCGCCCGGCCAGCTCCAGCACCATGGGCTCCGGCGCGGCCGGAGTCGGGACCGGGTCCTGGACCCGGGTGCGGGAGTTGCGCCGCAGCCACAGCACGTCCCGGCCGAACGACCACAGCAGCGAACCCAGGGCCGACAGCACGATCGTGAGGTTCGCCGCGGACGGCAGCAGCTCGGAGCCGGCCAGCAGCAGCGCGATGCCCTGCACCGCGGCGACGGTCTTGCGGGCGAACGACGGCGGCAGCGCGGCGTTCAGCCAGGGGGCGACGCGGGCCGCGGCGACGAAGGCGTACCGCATGCCGCCGATCAGCAGCACCCACGGGCCGAGCTGCATGGACACGTACACGCTCAGCACCAGGATCAGGAACGCGTCGACCTCCATGTCGAAGCGGGCGCCCAGCGCCGAGGAGGTGCCCGTACGGCGGGCCACCTTGCCGTCCACACCGTCCAGAAGGAGGGCGACGGCGGTGAGACCGACCAGCAGCGTCACCGGCGGCGCGCTCTCGAAGGAGTCCGCGACCAGCGCGGTCACCCCGCCGACCAGGGTCGCCCGGCCGAGCGTCACCCGGTTCGCGGGCCCGAAGGAACTGAGCCGGGAGCGGTGCAGGGCGCGGGAGAGAACCGCCCAGGTGGCGAACGCGAAGACCAGCCCCGTCAGCCAGCCGGCCGGCCCGAGGCCGATCACCGAACCGAGCAGGGCCAGCAGCAGGATCTGGATACCCGCTCCCACAGCGGTCTCCTGCTGGAGCCTCGCGTCGTACGTGTTGTTCAGGGCCACCGCACACCCTCCGGCCGAGTGACAGAGTCGATCAACGCCGCGTACTCTGCGCGGCCTGTGCACTTCTCGGTACGTGAACAACTTGCCGATCGTTCAGGAGGATGCCGATGAACCGTTCCGCCCGCGCGTTCTGGCTCGGCTCGCCCGGCCACGGCGAGCTGCGTGACGTCACCCTCGCGGAGCCCGCCGAGGACGAGGTGCTGGTGCGTGCCCTGTACTCCGGGATCAGCCGCGGCACCGAGACGCTGGTCTTCCGCGGGGGCGTTCCCGAGAGCCAACACGCCGCGATGCGGGCGCCGTTCCAGGAGGGCGACTTCCCGGGCCCGGTGAAGTACGGCTACCTGAACGTCGGCGTCGTCGAGGAGGGCCCGGCTGAGCTGATCGGCCGTACGGTCTTCTGCCTGTATCCGCACCAGAGCCGTTACGTCGTTCCGGTGAGCGCCGTGACCGTCGTACCCGAGCGGGTGCCCGCCGCACGAGCCGTGCTCGCCGGGACCCTGGAGACCGCGGTGAACGCCCTGTGGGACGCGGCGCCGCTGATCGGCGACCGGATCACGGTGGTCGGCGGCGGCATGATCGGCTGCTCGGTGGCCGCGCTGCTCGCCCGCTTCCCCGGCGTACGGCTCCAGCTGGTCGACGCCGATCCGGCCCGCGCGAAGACCGCGGAGGCGCTCGGCGTCGACTTCGCGGCACCGGCCGACGCCCTCGGCGACCGCGACCTCGTCGTGCACGCCAGCGCCACCGAGCAGGGCCTCGCCCGCGCCCTCCAACTCCTGTCCCCGGAAGGCACGGTGGTGGAACTGAGCTGGTACGGCGACCGGCGGGTCGCCCTGCCGCTCGGCGAGGCCTTCCACTCCCGCCGGCTCACCCTGCGCAGCAGCCAGGTCGGCACCGTCTCCCCGGCGGCGCGCGCCGGCCGCACCTACGCCGACCGGATGGCCCTCGCCCTCGACCTGCTCGCCGACCCGGCGCTGGACGCGCTCGTCACCGGCGAGAGCGCCTTCGACGATCTCCCGGACGTCATGCCCAAACTCGCCTCCGGGGAGATCCCCGCCCTGTGCCACCGGGTGCGGTACGCCTGGACGGGTCTGACCTGAGAAAAGAGTGAGAGGGGGCTGAACACGGGGAAGCGAAGAGCCGTACTACACGGCATCCCCCGGCGGCCAAGGGCCGGGGGACCAGACGCGCCGCACCTGGAGGGTCGTCCGTTGTTCAGCATCACCGTCCGCGATCACATCATGATCGCCCACAGCTTCCGCGGCGAGGTGTTCGGACCCGCGCAGCGACTGCACGGCGCCACGTTCCTCGTGGACGCGACGTTCCGCCGCGAGCAGCTGGACGAGGACAACATCGTGGTCGACATCGGTCTGGCCACGCAGGAACTGGGCGCCGTGGTCGCCGAGCTGAACTACCGCAACCTCGACGACGAACCCGAGTTCGCGGGGGTCAACACCTCGACCGAGTTCCTCGCCAAGCTCATCGCCGACCGGCTCGCCGAGCGCGTCCACAAGGGTGCCCTCGGCGAGGGGGCCAGGGGCCTCGCCGGCCTCACGGTCACCCTGCACGAGTCGCACATCGCCTGGGCGAGTTACGAGCGTGGCCTGTGACCGATCTGACCGTGGGTCCGGAGCCCGCCGTGCCGAGCCTGGGCACCGGGAGCCGCGACACCGTGGAGAGGGCACGCCTCACCTACGTGCCCGCGCAGCCCATCGCCGCCGACAACGCCGGAATCATCCCCATGTCCCTGCGCACCGTGCACTTCGTCATGCCGGGCGGCGTCGACGACCCGGCCGCGCCCAGCGGCGGCAACGCCTACGACCGCCGGGTCTGCCTGGACCTGCCGGGCTTCGGCTGGCAGGTCGCCCGGCACGCCGTGCCCGGCGACTGGCCGAGCCCCGGCCGGGACGCCCGGGAGGGCCTCGCCCGCGCACTCCGTGAGCTGCCGGACGACTCCGTCGTCCTGCTCGACGGAATCGTGGCCTGCGGCGTACCGGAGATCGTCGTCCCCGAGGCGCAGCGCCTGCGGCTCGCGGTCCTCGTCCATCTGCCGCTCGGCGACGAGACCGGCCTGGACCCGGACGTGGCCGCCGACCTCGACGCCCGCGAGCGCGCGGTGCTGCGGGCGGTGCCCGCGGTGATCGCCACCAGCGACTGGGCGGTCCGCCGTCTCGTCTCCCACCACGGGCTCGCCCCGGACCGGGTGCACGTCGCCGCGCCGGGTGCCGACATCGCACCCCTCGCGCCGGGCACCGACGGCGTCTCCCGGCTGCTGTGCGTGGCCGCCGTGACCCCGCGCAAGGGGCAGCACCGGCTCGTGGAGGCACTGGCGGCGGTACGGGACCTGCCGTGGACCTGCGAATGCGTCGGCGGCCTCGGCCACGACCCCGAGTACGTCGCCGAGCTGCGCGCCCTCATCGAGCGGTACGGCCTCACCGACCGCCTCCACCTGTCCGGGCCGCGCTCCGGCGCCGATCTCGACGCCGCCTACGCGGCCGCCGACCTGATGGTCCTCACCTCCTACGCCGAGACCTACGGCATGGCGGTCACCGAGGCCCTCGCCCGCGGCGTCCCCGTCCTCGCCACCGACGTGGGCGGGCTGCCCGAGGCGGTCGGCCGCGCCCCCGACGGCGGGGTGCCCGGCATCCTCGTCCCGCCGGAGGAGCCGGCCGCGCTCGCGGCGGAACTGCGCGGCTGGTTCGGCGAGCCCGACGTACGCCGCCGCCTGAAGGCCGCCGCCCGGGGCCGGCGCGCCGCGCTCGACGGCTGGGCCGCCACGGCCCGCAGCCTCGCCGGAGTCCTCGGACGGCTCCCCGAACCCCCGCGGAGGGCGGCATGAGCACCCAGAGGACCGCACCGAGCGGGCCGACCACGGCACGGCAGGCGCCGGGCGGGCCGGTGCCGGCCCAGCCCGGCGCCGGCGAGGCCGAGTACAGGACCGGAACGGGCAGGGAGCGGGAGGCCGTCGTGCGGAACGCCGGTGTCGTGGGACACGAGGAGGCGCGGATCGTGGACGCCCGGGGCGAAGCGGCGCGCGGCGCCGAGGACCGTGACGCCTCCGGCGGCGCGACGGACGAGGGCGCCCCCGCCCCGGTCATCGCCGGTGCCGGTCCCGTCGGCCGCCCCGGTGAACGAGCCACCGTACGGCTGCGGGACGGGGGCTCGGAGGAGCCGCCGCGCTACGCGCCCGAGTGGCTCCAGCTGCGGGAGGGCGCCGACGCCGCGGCCCGTGCACAGGAGCTGCTGGACCCGCTGCGGACCCTGCTGGCCGGTCTGCCGGGCCGGGAGGGCGGACTGGTCGTGCACGACCTGGGCTGCGGCACCGGGTCGATGGGCCGCTGGCTGGCGCCCCGGCTCGACGGCGCCCAGCACTGGATCCTCCACGACCGCGACCCCTACCTGCTGCACTTCGCGGCCGTCGCCTCCCCGCGCTCCGCCGCCGACGGCAGCCGCGTCACGGTCGAGACACGCCGTGGTGACGTGGCCCGGCTGACCCCGGACGCGCTCGACGGGGCCGCGCTGGTGACCGCGTCCGCGCTGCTCGACGTCCTCACCCAGGACGAGATCGGCGCCCTGGCGGAGGCCTGTGCCGGGGCCGGCTGCCCCGCGCTGCTCACGCTGTCCGTCGCCGGACGGGTCGAACTCAGCCCCGCCGACCCCCTGGACGCCGAGGTCGCCGACGCGTTCAATGCCCACCAGCGGCGCGACGGGCTGCTCGGCCCGGACGCGATCGATGCGGCCTGCGAGGCGTTCGGCGAGCGCGGGGTGACCGTACGGGTGTCACCGAGCCCCTGGCGGCTCGGCCCGGACGAGGCCGCGCTGACCGAGCAGTGGCTGCGCGGCTGGGTGGGCGCGGCCGTCGAGCAGCGCCCGGACCTGCGCGAGCGCGCCGAGCGCTACCTGCGCGACCGGCTCGCCGCCTGCGCGGCCGGTGAACTGCGCGTGGTCATCCAGCACAACGACCTGCTGGCGCTGCCCGGTCCTCTCGGGGACGTGTCATGAGTACCCGGGCGGCGACGGCGGGCACGGCGACGGAGGCGCGGACGGCCGCCGCGCCGGGCCTGCGCAAGAGGACGTCCGGTACGGGCCGTACGCGTGCCGCGGTCACGGTCCGTCCCCCCAAGACGCCCCGCGCCGGCACCCGCCCCGCCGCCGACTCGGTCACCGTGGCCCCCGAAGCCCCCGGGGCGGAGCAGGGCCCGGCGAACCGCCGCTCCGGTGCGCGTGCCCTGCGCACCCACCTCGGCACCGCCGCCGGTGCGGTCATCCTCGGCGCGCTGCTGTGGCGGCTCGGTACCGGCCCGCTGCTCGACGGGCTGCGGCGGATCGACACCTGGACGGTGCTCGCCGCCCTCGGCATCGGCCTGGTCACCACCGTGTTCAGCGCGTGGCGCTGGCAGTTGGTGGCCCGCGGGTTGCGCCTCCGGCTGCCGCTGGGGCCGGCCGTCTGCGACTACTACCGGGCACTGTTCCTGAACGCGGCCCTGCCCGGCGGGATCCTGGGCGATGTGCACCGGGCCGTGCGGCACGGCCAGAGCGCCGGCGACGTCCGGCGCGGGGTGAAGGCGGTCGTGCTGGAGCGGGTCGCCGGGCAGGTCGCGCTCGCCGTCTTCGGAGCGGCCGTGCTGGTGACCCTGCCGTCACCGGTCCGTGCCGACGTCCGCGGCTTCGCCCCGCTCGTGGCCCTCGCGGCCGCCGGGGCGTTCGCCGTCGTCCTCGCCGTCCGCCTGAACCGCGCTCCCGCGCGGCGCGGCGGCGCCCTGCACGCCGTGCTGCGCGAGACCCGGCAGGTCCTGCTCTCCCGGCAGGGCGGCCCGGGCATCGCGCTGTCCTCGGCCGTCGTCCTCGCCGGCCACCTCGCGATGTTCGTCGTCGCGGCCCGCGTCGCCGGCTCCGGAGCGTCGGTCGCCGTGCTGGTGCCGCTCGCGGTGCTCGCCCTCGTCGCCATGGGCCTGCCGCTGAACGTCGGCGGCTTCGGCCCCCGCGAGGGCGTCACCGCCTGGGCGTTCGGCGCCGCCGGGCTCGGCGCGAGCAGCGGGGTCGCGGTCGCCGTGGTGTACGGCGTGCTCAGCTTCGTCGCGAGCCTGCCCGGTGCCGTCGTCCTGGTCGCCCGCTGGTACGCGGGCCTGCGGGCCGGAGCCGCGTCGGCGGACCCCGGCCACGCACCCGCGGCGGACTACCCGCGCGGGCCGGCCGAGGTGAGCAGCGCGAAATACGGCTCGAAGGATTCGACGAGGCTCGTCAGCAGTTCCTTCCCCTTTTCCGCCGAACCCAGGGAAGGGCGGCCGATGACGCCCGATTCGGTATAGGCGGACATTCCCACGGTGAGCAGATGACGACGGTCGTCGGCGATGAAATCGGCGGACTCGTAACCAGGGCGGACGAATTCGGGGTGAGCGTGCAGAAGAATCGAGGTCTCGATTTCACCCGCGTGCATGTCGGTGAGCAGCGAGGTCTGCACCCCGGCCCGCTCCCGGGCCGCCTCCCAGTCCTCGGCGGCCGGGAACAGGGCCGCCCGCTCCCCACGCGCGGAGGCCTCCTGGACGACGTTGCCCAGCACGTAGTTGCCGCCGTGCCCGTTGACCACGACCAGCGCCTGCACGCCCGAGCGGCGCAGCGACTCGGCGATGTCCCGCACCACCGCGTGCAGGGTCGCGGCGGAGATGCTGACGGTCCCCGGCCAGTCCGCGTGCTCGTGCGAGCACGCGATGGTCAGCGGAGGAAGGAGGTGCACCGGGTACGCGGCGGCGATCTCCCGCGCCACGGTGCAGGCGATCAGCGTGTCGGTCGCCAGCGGAAGGAACGGACCGTGCTGCTCGAAACTCCCCACGGGAAGGACGGCCACCTGTGCTGAAACGCCCGCCCCCCGCGTCCGGACATCTTCCGTGGTGTCCGCCGGCATCACCCCGTGTGCCACCGTACGCGCGCCCGAACCAGTCATCTTTCTCACGGCCTTTCATCTCTGCTTAGGAATCAGATCATGACAGAAAACATCGGTGTCCTCGGCAAGAAGTCCCCGCGGCGATCCGGCGCGGAACGCGTCGTGAATGCGCCGCTGCCCACCGTGTACGGGAAATTCCAGGCGATCGGCTACCTGGACCACGACCGCGGTGACGAGCAAGTCGCCCTGGTCTACGGCGACATCGGCGCCGAGGGCGTGCTGACGCGGCTGCACTCGGAGTGCCTGACCGGCGACGCGTTCGGCTCCCAGCACTGCGAGTGCGGTGACCAGCTGGCCGCGGCGATGCGTGCGGTCGTCGCCGAAGGCAGCGGCATCGTCGTCTACTTGAGGGGCCACGAGGGCCGTGGCATCGGCCTGCTGGCCAAGCTGCGCGCGATGGCGCTCCAGGCGGAGGGCCTGGACACGGTCGAGGCCAACCTGGCGCTGGGTCTGCCCGTCGACGCCCGGGACTACGGTGTCGCCGCGGAGATCCTGCACGACCTCGGGGTCCGCTCGGTACGCCTGATGTCCAACAACCCGCGCAAGCGGGAGGCGCTCGTCCGGCACGGCATCCAGGTCGCCGAGCAGGTACCGCTGCTCATCGAGCCGTGCGAGAGCAACATCACCTATCTGCGGACCAAGCGCGAGCGGATGGACCACCACCTGCCGCACCTGGACGCCGTCGCCCACGGTTCCTGATCCGGGGGCCGCGGCCGCCTCGTCACTCCGCCGGGTGCGGTGCCCGGCGGCGCCCCTCCAGGCCGCCCCCGCGTCCGGTGAGACCGTGGACGTCCACCGGCGCGGGGCTCGGCCTCCAGGGGGCGGCCGCGTGAACCTCTCAGCAGATCACCACGGAGACACCGCACAGCCCCAGTCCGCGCCGTGCCGCCAGCCGCCACAGGCGCAACGGGCCGTCGAGGACCGACTCCTCCCCGTCGGAGTACTCCAGCCAGTCCCGCCGCTCGGCGACGGCCCGCTCCACAGGGCCGAACGTCAACGCCCGTACGACATCGGGCAGGGTGTCCCGCACCTCGGCGGAGGTGAGCAGGAAGTTGCCGCACCAGCCGGGGACCAGCGCGGCCCGGTCGGGCCCGACCGCGTGGAAGAAGGACCGCACGGCCCAGTCCTTGCTCCGCACGCCGAGGAAGACGCGGTCGCCGATGTCCTCCTGGCCCCACACGTCGTCCAGCAGGGAGAACGGATCGTCCTCGGACAGCCCGTCGTACATCCGCTGGACGTGCCCACCGCCCCGGACCAGGTCCAGGGACTCCTCGGACGGTTCGGCCGTCATGCCCCGGCCGTCCAGCGGGCCCACCGGTCACGGGCGAGCGGCTCGTTCCGCTCCGCCTCGATCAGCGGCAGACAGCGCGGAGCCAACTCGGCGATGAACGAGTCGTCGTGGGCGCTGATGCTCCAGGCCGTGGTGATTCCCATGGGTGGGACCAGGGCCGTCAGTCCACGATGGACTCGTGCACCAGGCGGCGCAGTTCCGGGAAGACCTTCAGGGACTTCGGGCGTACCTGGCTCATGAACTGCACCGTGAGGTCGTGGCGGGGGGCGATCCAGAACGCGGTGGTGGCCGCACCGGTCCAGCCGTACGTGCCGGGGCTCGACGGGGCGAGGGTGCGGGACGGGTCGACGACCACGGAGACGTTGAAGCCGAAGCCGAGGCCGTCCATGCCGGGCTCCCGGTGGACGGGCGCGCCGAACTCCCGCAGGATCGCGTCGCCGGGCAGTTGGTTGCGGGTCATCGCCTGGACGGTCTTCGCGGACAGCAGCCGGACACCGTCCAGCTCACCGCCCCGGCGCAGCATCTCCATGAACCGGTGGAAGTCGAGCGCCGAGGAGACCAGGCCGCCGCTGCCGGACAGGAACCGCGGCCGGCCGTGCACCGGCAGTCCCGCAACCGGCGTGATCCCGCCGTCCTCCGTCTCGCCGTACAACTCGGCCAGCCGGCCCGCCTGTTCGGGCGCGACCTCGAAGCCGGTGTCGGACATGCCGAGCGGGCCGAGGATCCGCTCGGCGAAGAGCGCGTCCAGCGGCTGCCCGGAGACCACCTCGACGACCCGGCCGAGCACATTGGAGGCGACCGAGTAGTTCCACTGCGTGCCCGGATCGAACTGCAGCGGCATCCGCGCGTACACCTCGACCGTCTCGGCCAGACCGGCGCCCGGCGGCACCGAGTACTCCAGGCCGGCCTCGCGGTACAGGGCGTCGACCGGATGCCTGTGGTAGAAGCCGAACGGCGGTGTGGGTGAGCAGGTGCCGCAGCAGGATGGGACCGGCGGCCGGGCGGGTGCGTACGCCGGCGCCCGAACCGCCCTCGTACACACGCGGTTCGGCGAACGCCGGCAGATGGCGCTCCAGCGGATCGTCCAGGGACAGCCCGCCCTCCTCCGCCAGCATCAGCACCGCGACGGCCGTCACCGGCTTGGTCATGGAGTAGATCCGCCACAGGGTGTCCGCCTCGACCGGCAGCCCGGCCGCGACGTCGCGCAGCCCGTACGTCGTCAGGTGGGCGACCCGGCCGCCGCGGGCCACGGCCAGCAGGTGGCCGGGCAGCCGCCCCTCGTCGATGTGCCGGGCGAAGCACCGGTCCAGGCGGGCCAGCGCCTCGGCGTCCAGCCCGGCCTCACCGGGCTCGGCTTCCTGCCGCAGTCGTCCCATCGCTCTCCTCCGCTCGTGTCCCTCGCGGTGTGTACCGCCTACCCCACCGGCACCCACCCGTCCCTCATGATCGCGCAATACTGCCGCCGGGGACCCGCTCGTCGCCGGTCTCCGTGCGCGACGTGACGCCGGCGGCGGCGGGCAGCGCGCCGCTCAGGGGTACGGCGAGCGCGGCCACGGCCGCCAGGGTGAGCAGGGCCGGTCCGGTGCCCGCGCCGAGCAGCGCCGCCGCCGCGGCCACGCCCATGGCGGGGCCGACGTTCAGCGCGGTCTGCTGGAGCCCGCCCGCCACTCCGGCCACCGCCACGTCCGCTCGGTGCACGATCACATGGGTGGCCGTCACCATCACCGTGCCGAACCCCGCGCCCAGCGCCGCGAACCCGCAGGCCAGGAGGGGCACGGCGGTGGTACGGGACAGTACGAGGACACCGAGCGCGAGCAGCGCCGTGGCCCCCGCCGTCGCCCGGCGCGCCCCCAGCCGGCGCAGCAGTACGGGGCACACGGCGGCGGACAGGATCATCAGCACCGCCAGCGGCAGGCTGATCAGCGCACTGCGGAACGCGTCCATGCCGAGCCGGCGCTGAAGGACGTACGTGGCGACGAACAGGGTGCCGAACAGTGACGCGGACACGGTGACCAGGATGCCGAGGGCCGCCCCGATCGCCCGTGAGCCGATCACCTCGGGCGGCAGCAGCGGACTCGTCGTGCGCCGCTCGTGCGCGACGAGGGCGGCGGCCGTGAGCAGGGCGACGACCACCCCCACCGGGGAGGCGGGCCGCCCGGTGAGGGTGTGCACCAGGCAGGCCAGGGTCACCGCGAGCAGCGCGGCACCCGGCAGGTCCAGCGGAGTCCGGAGGTTCGCCGGGCGGTGCTCCGGCCGGAGCAGGGCCGGCAGTCCGAAGGCCAGCGCGGGCAGCACGTTGACGAGGAACACCGCCCGCCAGCCCAGCCCGGACACCAGCGCCCCGCCCGCCAACGGGCCCGCCGCCGCTGCCAGTCCGATCGCGGCGGTCCGCACGGCGAGGGGCTTCGCCAGCCGGTCCGGCGGGTACGCGGCCCGCAGCATGCCGAGCGTCGCGGGCTGGAGCAGCGCCCCGAACACGCCCTGCACAGCCCGGAGTCCGATCACCCAGCCCACCGTGGGCGCGAGTCCGATGCCGGCCGAGACCGCGCCGAAGCCCAGCATGCCGAGCCCGAACATCCGCCGGTGCCCGTACCGGTCGCCGAGCCGCCCCGTGAACACCAGCAGGCTCGCCACCGCGACCAGATACGCGGTACTCGTCCACTGCACGTCGGCGAAGCCCGCCCGTAACTCCCGTTGCAGGCTGGGCTGTGCGACGGTGAGGGCCGTGCCGTCCAGGGCGACGATCACCGCGCCCGCCACGCTGCTCACCAGCGTCCACCGCCGGTTCACCGGTCGCTGCCGGGGCCGAGGTGCGCGCGCAGGACGGCGTCGAGGAGGGCTGTGAGATCGTCTTCGCCGACGGCCAGTTGGAGGCTGCGCCAGCGCCACAGCTGGGCGAGGCCGTGCAGGTTCGCCCACAGCGCGCCCGCCACCTGCCGGGCCTGCGCCTCGGGGGCAGCCCGGCCGACGAGCTCCGTGAGCAGCGCGAACAGGGGAAGGCTGGTCTCCCGCAGCCCGAGGTGACCGCTCTCCAGCAGATCGTGACGGAACATCAGCTCGTACATGCCGGGGCTGTTCAGCGCGAACTCCACGTAGGTCCGCGCCAGTTCCGCCACCCGGGCGCGGGGATCGGCCGGCTCCCGTGCGAGCGTCGCCTCGGTCCGGGCCGCCAGCTCGGCGAAGCCCCGGCGGGCGATGGCCGACAGCAGTTCCCGGTGGGTGGGGAAGTAGCGGCGCGGTGCCCCGTGCGAGACGCCCGCGCGCCGGGCGATCTCCCGCAGGGTCAGCGCCTGCGGCCCCTCGGCGGCCAGCAGCTCCACGCCGGCGTCGACGAGCCGCTCGCGCAGGGTGGTGTCGGATTCGGTCATAGACACTGTCTACCAGGGATGCGTAGACAGTGTCTACTGGCGTGATCGGGCGGTGCCCGCCGACCCGGCGCCGGGGAATGCCCGCACGGCCCGCGACAGTTGACACGGATATGAACCAGGACTCCGCGCAGGACGCGCTGCTCGAACTGCTCTCCGAAGGCCACGGCGGGGTGCTGGTCACCCTCAAGCGCGACGGTCGCCCGCAGCTGTCCAACGTCAGCCACGCCTATGACCCGGACGAGCGGACCATCCGGATCTCGGTCACCGACGACCGCGCCAAGACCCGCAATCTGCGCCGTGACCCCCGCGCCTCGTACCACGTGACCAGCGGCGACCGCTGGGCGTACACCGTCGCCGAGGGCACGGCGGAGCTGACGCCGGTCGCCCGCGACCCGCACGACGAGACCGTCGAGGAACTCATCCGGCTCTACCGCGAGGTGCTCGGCGAACACCCGGACTGGGACGAGTACCGTGCCGCGATGGTCCGCGACCGCCGTCTCGTGGTGCGGCTGCGCGTCGAGCGGGCGTACGGCGCGCCGAAGCGCTGAGGCGCGGCCGGCCGGGAAGCGGTCACGGCGTCCCGGCGGTCCGTGCCTCGATCGCCCGCAGTACGGCGACCATGTCCTCGCCGCCGTGCCCCTGCGCCACCGTCTCCTCGAACAGGGTGTGGCAGACGTCGAGGAGCGGTGAGGCGAGGCCGGTCCCGCGGGCCGCCTCGGCGATGAGCCGGTTGTTCTTGAGCACGTCCAGCGCGGCCGCCTGCACCGCGAAGTCCCGCTCGTGCAGCTTGGGCGCCTTCATCCGGGAGACCCCGCTGGCCATGGGGCCCGCGTCGAGGACGTCCAGGAACAGCCGGCGGTCCAGGCCCTGGCGTTCGGCGAAGTGGAACGCCTCCGTCAGTCCGGTCACCAGCGTGATCAGGAAGAGGTTCACGGAGAGCTTCATCAGCAGGGCGCCGGGTGCGGGACCGCACACGAACGTCTCCCGGCACAGGGGTGCGAGCAGCGGCCGTACGGCGGCCACGGCGTCCTCCTCCCCGGCGAGCATCGCCACCAGCTGCCCCTGCTCGGCCGGGACCCGTGATCCGGAGACGGGTGCCTCGACGTACCGGCCGCCGGCGGCGCGCACGTCGGCCTCCAGGGCGCGGGAGTACTCGGGGGAGGTGGTGCCCATGTGGACGACGGTCCGCTCCGCGACCCGTGCGGCCAGTCCGGGGGTGCCGCGGCCGAGGACCGTGTCCACGGCGGCCTCGTCGGCCAGCATCAGCAGCACCACGTCCGCCCGCTCGAACACCTCGTCGACGCCGCCGGCGACCCGGGCACCGGCCGCGCGCAGGGGTTCGGTGCGTTCGGGGGTCCGGTTCCACACCACCAGGGGGACGCCGGCCGAGGCCAGACGCAGCGCCATGGGCCGGCCCATGACTCCGAGACCGAGGAAACCGACGTTCATGGATGGCCGCCCTCCGCCGACGCGGGCCTGACTATGACAGTCGTCATAGTAGCGGGCGTTATGACACCCGTCATAGGGTGGGGGGAGGCGAGCGGAGGTCGGACGATGGGCGATGCGCGGCGGGGACCGCGGGAGCGGATGGTCTTCAGCGCGGCCCAGCTCATCCGGCGCGACGGGGTCACCGCGACCGGCATGCGCGACGTCGCCGAACACGCCGGGGCGCCGCGCGGCTCCCTCCAGCACTACTTCCCGGGCGGCAAGGAACAACTGGTCAACGAGGCCGTCGACTGGGCCGGGCGGTACGCCGGCGGACGGATCGCGCGCTTCCTGGCGGGGCTCGACGAACCGACGCCGGGCGCGCTGTTCGCGGCGATGGTCGCGCAGTGGACCGAGGAGTACCGGACGGACGGTTTCGCCAAGGGCTGCCCGGTGGCCGCCGCCACCGTCGACTGCGCCGCGGCCGGCACCTCGACCCGCGAGGCGGCGGCCGCCGCGTTCGCCACCTGGCGGGGCCCGCTCGCCGAGGCCCTCACCGGCATGGGCGTCCCGGCCGGCCGCGCCGGGAGCCTGGCCACGCTGATGATCAGCACCCTGGAGGGCGCCATCGTCCTCGCCCGCGCCGAACAGGACGCCGCACCCCTGACCACGGTCGCACGCGAACTCGGCCCTCTCCTCGACGAGGCGGCGACGGGCGCGGGGTGAGGGCGGACCGGGTGTGCCCGGCGCGGCCGGCCGCCGCTCAGCCGACGGCGCGGTCCGCCGTCAGGTACGCGATCACCATGTCCCCGAGCATGGTCCGGTAGTGCTCGCGCCGCGCCGGAGCCACCAGGTTCCGGCCGAACAGCACCCCGAAGGTGTGCCGGTTGGCGACCCGGAAGAAACAGAACGAGCTGATCACCGCGTGCAGGTCGACCGCGTCCACGTCGGCCCTGAACAGCCCCGACTCCTGCCCCGCGGCCAGGATCCGGCGGATCACCTCCAGCGCCGGGGAGCCGATCCTGTCCAGCTTCCCGGAGGCCGCGATGTGCTCGGCGCCGTGGATGTTCTCGATGCTGACCAGACGGATGAGGTCCGGGTGCCGCTCGTGGTGGTCGAAGGTGACCTCGGCCAGCCGCCGGATCGCCGCGACCGGGTCCAGGTGCTCCACGTCCAGCTGCCGCTCGGCCTCCCGGATCGCGCCGTAGGCCCGCTCCAGCACGGCCGTGAACAGCTGCTCCTTGCCGCCGAAGTAGTAGTAGATCATCCGCTTCGTGGTGCGGGTGCGGGCCGCGATCTCGTCGACGCGGGCGCCGTCGTAGCCGGCCCGGGCGAACTCCTGCGTGGCCACGTCGAGGATCTCGGCCCGGGTGCGGGCGGCGTCGTGCACGCGTCCCGCGGATCGCGGCGGTTCTTCGACGCTCGTCATCGGATTCCTTCGGGGGCCAGGGGACGCCTGGGCGGCACGCGCGTTCGCGTGCCGGTGATTCTAGAAGCCGGACCGCCCGTACCGGCCGGGGTCTTCGTCACACCCGCACGGGTGACGAAGGCCCGCCGGAGTCGTCGTTCGGCCGGTGTCGGATCGTTGATCTCCATCGGCCGTGACTCCGGCGGGCCCCGGTGACTGTGGCAAGCGTCCGTTTACGGACGCACGTTCCACTCCGCGATCACCGGGCGGCCGTGCTCCGTGGAGAGGCGGCTGACCGTGGCCGTGGCCAGCTGGAACAGGCGGCCCTCCGCCGGGGACAGGCCGAGGCGGCGCGCGGTGAGCACCCGCAGGAAGTGGGCGTGGGCGACGAGTACCACGTCGCCGGTGTCCTCGGCGAGGGCGGCGCCGACGCGGGCCAGGACCCGGTCGGCGCGGGCGCCGATCTCCGCGGGTGACTCGCCCGGGTGTCCCTGCGGGCCGGGCGGCACGCCGTCGGTCCACAGGTCCCAGCCCGGCCGGGTGCGGTGGATCTCGGCGGTGGTGATGCCCTCGTAACCGCCGTAGTCCCACTCGTGCAGGTCGGGATCGGACACGACCCCGGGCAGACCCGCCAGTTCGGCGGTGCGTATCGCGCGGCCCAGCGGGCTGGACAGCGCGAGGGCGTAGGTCCGGCCGGTGAGGAGCGGGGCGAGGGACTTGGCCTGTTCCTCGCCGTGCTCGGTCAGGGGCAGGTCGGTCCAGCTGGTGTGCCGGCCCGACACGCTCCACTCCGTCTCACCGTGGCGGACCAGCAGGAGGTCCCCCACGGCGGGTCAGCCCTTCTTCTCGACGGCGTGGCCGCCGAACTGGTTGCGCAGCGCCGCGATCATCTTCATCTGCGGCGAGTCGTCCTGCCGGGAGGCGAACCGGGCGAACAGGGAGGCCGTGATCGCGGGCAGCGGCACCGCGTTGTCGATGGCCGCCTCGACGGTCCAGCGGCCCTCGCCGGAGTCCTCCGCGTAGCCGCGCAGGTTCTCCAGGTGCTGGTCCTCGTCCAGGGCGTTGACCGCGAGGTCGAGCAGCCAGGAGCGGATGACCGTGCCCTCCTGCCAGGAGCGGAAGACCTCGCGGACGTTGTCCACCGACTTGACCTTCTCCAGCAGCTCCCAGCCCTCGGCGTAGGCCTGCATCATGGCGTACTCGATGCCGTTGTGGACCATCTTCGAGAAGTGCCCGGCGCCGACCCGGCCGGCGTGGACGTATCCGTACGGGCCCTCCGGCTTGAGCGCGTCGAAGACCGGCTTCAGCGGTTCGACGTGCTCCTTGTCGCCGCCGACCATGAGCGCGTAGCCGTTCTGCAGACCCCACACGCCGCCGGAGACACCCGCGTCGACGAAGCCGATGCCCTTGATGCCGAGTTCGGCGGCGTGCTTCTCGTCGTCGGTCCAGCGGGAGTTGCCGCCGTCGATGACGGTGTCGCCCTCGGACAGCAGGTCCTTGAGCTCGTCGATGACGCCCTGGGTGGCGGTGCCGGCCGGGACCATCACCCACACGCGGCGGGGCGCGTCCAGCTTCTCGACCAGCTCGGCGAGGCTCTTGACGTCGGAGACTTCGGGATTGCGGTCGTAGCCGATGACGGTGTGGCCGGCGCGGCGGATCCGCTCGCGCATGTTGCCGCCCATCTTGCCGAGACCGATGAGACCGAGCTGCATGATCAGTTCTCCTGAGCGTTCTTGAGAGTGCGGTAGGCGGCGACGAGTGCTTGGGTGGAGGGGTCGAGGCCGGGGACGTCGGCGCCTTCGGTGAGGGCGGGTTCGACGCGTTTGGCGAGGACCTTGCCGAGTTCGACGCCCCACTGGTCGAAGGAGTCGATGTTCCAGACCGCGCCCTGGACGAACACCTTGTGCTCGTACAGCGCGACCAGCTGGCCGAGGACGGACGGGGTGAGTTCCCGGGCCAGGATCGTGGTGGTGGGATGGTTGCCGCCGAACGTGCGGTGCGGAACCTGCTCCTCGGCGACACCCTCCGCGCGGACCTCCTCGGCGGTCTTGCCGAACGCCAGGGCCTGCGTCTGCGCGAAGAAGTTCGCCATCAGCAGATCATGCTGGTCCTTCAGCTCACCGCGCAGTTCACCGACCGGACGGGCGAACCCGATGAAGTCCGCCGGGATCAGCTTGGTGCCCTGATGGATCAACTGGTAGTAGGCGTGCTGCCCGTTGGTGCCCGGCGTGCCCCACACCACCGGACCCGTCTGCCAGCGCACCGGCTCACCGTCACGCTGCACCGACTTGCCATTGGACTCCATGTCCAGCTGCTGCAGATACGCGGTGAACTTCGACAGGTAGTGCGAGTACGGCAGCACCGCATGCGACTGCGCGTCATGGAAGTTGCCGTACCAGATCCCCAGCAGACCCATCAGCAGCGGCGCGTTCGCCTCCGCCGGCGCGGTACGGAAATGCTCGTCGACCAGACGGAACCCGTCGAGCATCTCGCGGAACCGCTCCGGGCCGATCGCGATCATCAACGACAGCCCGATCGCCGAGTCGTAGGAGTACCGGCCCCCCACCCAGTCCCAGAACTCGAACATGTTCGCCACGTCGATACCGAACTGCGACACCTTCTCGGCGTTCGTCGACAACGCCACGAAATGCCGCGCCACCGCCTCCTGATCACCCAGCGCGTCCAGCACCCACTTCCGCGCCGACGTCGCGTTGGTGATCGTCTCGATCGTGGTGAACGTCTTCGACGCGATGACGAACAGCGTCTCGGCCGGATCCAGATCCCGCGTGGCCTCGTGCAGATCCGCACCGTCCACGTTGGAGACGAAACGCACCGTCAGATCACGGTCGGTGAACGCGCGCAACGCCTCATAGGCCATCGCCGGGCCCAGATCCGACCCACCGATCCCGACGTTGACCACGTTCCGGATCCGCTTGCCGGTATGACCCCTCCACTCACCCGAACGCACCCGCTCCGCGAAAGCGGCCATCTTCTCCAGCACGGCGTGCACAGCGGGCACGACGTTCTCACCGTCGACCTCGACCACCGCGTCCCGCCGCGCACGCAACGCCGTGTGCAGCACCGCCCGGTCCTCGGTCACATTGATCCGCTCACCACGGAACATCGCGTCCCGCAACGCGAACACACCCGTGGCCTCGGCGAGTTCACGGAGCAGGGTCAGGGTCTCGTCGGTGATCAGGTGCTTGCTGTAGTCGATGTGGAGGTCGCCGACCTCGACGACGTAGCGCTCGGCGCGGCCGGGGTCGGTCGCGAACAGCTCGCGCAGGTGCGGCTGCTGTTTGGCGCGATGGTCGGCCAGGGCCGTCCACTCGGGCCGGCGGGTGAGCTCGGTGGTGTCTGACGGGGCGTCGGACATGTCAGGCGTTCTCCTTGGCTGCCTCGCCCGTCAGGGCGATGGCGTACATCTCGTCGGCGTCGAGGCGGCGCAGCTCCTCGGCGATGAGTTCGGAGGTGGGGCGGACCTTCAGGGCGAGGGTGCGCGGCGGCTGGCCCGGCAGGGTCAGGGTCGCGAGGGGGCCCTCGGGGCGGTCGATGACGATCTCGCCGGTTCCGGTACCCAGCTTCACGGCGGTGACGACGGGTCCGGCGGTGACCACGCGGTCCACGGAGACGTGCAGCCGGGCCTCCAGCCAGCGGGCCAGCAGCTCGGCGCTGGGGTTGTCGGCCTCGGCCTCGACGGCCGCCGACGTCACCTTCACGCGTGCCTGGTCCAGCGCGGCGGCCAGCATGGACCGCCACAGCGTGAGCCGGGTCCAGGCGAGGTCGGTGTCGCCGGGGGCGTAGGTGCGGGCGCGGTTGTTCAGGACCTCCATGGGCCGCTCGACCGCGTACAGGTCGGTGATCCGCCGCTGGGCCAGCGCGCCCAGGGGATCCTTGGCCGGTGCCTCGGGCGCGTCCACCGGCCACCACACGACCACCGGGGCGTCCGGCAGCAGCAGCGGCAGGACGACCGAGTCGGCGTGGTCGGACACCTCGCCGTAGGTGCGCAGGACGACCGTCTCGCCGGTGCCCGCCTCGGAGCCGACCCGGACCTCCGCGTCGAGCCGGGAGGCGGTGCGGTCGCGCAGGGTGCGGGCGTGCCGCTTGATGACGACCAGGGTGCGCGAGGGGTGCTCGTGCGAGGCCTCCTCGGCCGCCTTGATCGAGTCGTAGGCGTTCTCCTCGTCCGTGACGATGACCATCGTCAGGACCATGCCCACGGCCGGTGTGCCGATGGCGCGGCGGCCCTGCACCAGCGCCTTGTTGATCTTGCTTGCCGTGGTGTCGGTCAGGTCGATCTTCATGGCCTGCGCCAGCTCCGTCCGTCTCGTGCGAGCATCTCGTCCGCTTCCCTCGGGCCCCAGCTGCCCGACGCGTACTGCGCCGGCCTGCCGTGCGCCGCCCAGTACTCCTCGATCGGGTCGAGGATCTTCCAGGACTCTTCCACTTCCTGGTGACGGGGGAACAAATTGGCGTCGCCGAGCAGCACGTCCAGGATGAGGCGCTCGTACGCCTCGGGGCTGGACTCGGTGAAGGACTCGCCGTACGCGAAGTCCATCGAGACGTCCCGGATCTCCATGGACGTGCCCGGCACCTTCGACCCGAACCGCACGGTCATGCCCTCGTCGGGCTGGACGCGGATGACGATCGCGTTCTGGCCCAGCTCCTCGGTGGCCGTGGAGTCGAACGGCGAGTGCGGGGCCCGCTTGAAGACCACCGCGATCTCGGTGACCCGGCGGCCGAGCCGCTTGCCGGCGCGCAGGTAGAACGGGATGCCCGCCCAGCGGCGGTTGTCGATGCCCAGCTTGATCGCGGCGAAGGTGTCGGTCTTCGACTGGGGGTCGATGCCGTCCTCCTCCAGGTAGCCGACGACCTTCTCGCCGCCCTGCCAGCCGCCCGCGTACTGCCCGAGCACGGTGCTGCGGCCCAGCTCCTGCGGCAGCCGCACCGACTTCAGCACCTTCAGCTTCTCGGTGAGCAGCGCCTCCGCGTCGAACGCGATCGGCTCCTCCATGGCGGTGAGCGCCATGAGCTGGAGCAGGTGGTTCTGGATGACGTCACGGGCGGCGCCGATGCCGTCGTAGTAGCCGGCCCGGCCGCCGATGCCGATGTCCTCCGCCATCGTGATCTGCACGTGGTCGACGTAACTGCGGTTCCAGATCGGCTCGTACATCTGGTTGGCGAAGCGCAGCGCCAGGATGTTCTGGACGGTCTCCTTGCCGAGGTAGTGGTCGATGCGGAACACCTGGTCCGGCTCGAACACCTCGTGCACGACCTTGTTCAGCTCCTTGGCCGACTTCAGGTCGTGGCCGAACGGCTTCTCGATGACCGCGCGCCGCCACGAGCCCTCCGGGGGGCTCGCCAGGCCGTGCTTCTTCAGCTGCTGCACGACCTTCGGGAAGAACTTCGGCGGCACCGAGAGGTAGTACGCGAAGTTGCCGCCGGTGCCGCGGGAGGCGTCCAGCTCGTCGACGGCGTCCTTCAGCTGCTTGAACGCGGTGTCGTCGTCGAAGTCGCCGGGGATGAACCGCATGCCCTCGGCGAGCTGCTGCCACACCTCCTCCCGGAACGGGGTGCGCGAGTGCTCGCGCACCGCGTCGTGCACGACCTGCGCGAAGTCCTGGTCCTCCCAGTCCCGGCGGGCGAACCCGACGAGGGAGAAGCCCGGCGGCAGCAGGCCGCGGTTGGCCAGGTCGTAGACGGCCGGCATCAGCTTCTTGCGGGACAGGTCACCGGTCACGCCGAAGATGACCAGACCGGACGGGCCCGCGATGCGGGGGAGCCGGCGGTCTCGGGTGTCCCGGAGCGGGTTCACCCAGTCGGCGGCCGGGGCCACCGGCACGCGCACGTCCTGCCGCGCGGCCGGGGCCTCCGGAGCCTGGTTCGTCATTACGCGTCAACTCCCTTGCTGTCCAGGGACTCGGTGACGGCCTGCAGCAGGTCCTGCCAGGCCGCCTCGAACTTGGCGACGCCCTCGTCCTCCAGCTTCTGGACGACCTCGTCGTAGGAGATGCCGAGCCGCTCCACGGCGGCCAGGTCGGCGTGGGCCTGCGCGTAGCCGCCGGTCACGGTGTCGCCGGTGATCTCGCCGTGGTCGGCCGCGGCGATCAGGGTGGCCTCCGGCATGGTGTTGACGGTGCCCGGCGCGACCAGTTCGTCCACGTACAGGGTGTCCTTGTACGCGGGGTCCTTCACCCCGGTGGACGCCCACAGCGGCCGCTGCCGGTTCGCCTTGTCCCCGGCGAGGGCCGTCCAGCGCGCGGAGGCGAAGACCTCCTCGTAGGCCTGGTAGGCGAGGCGGGCGTTGGCGAGGGCCGCGCGGCCCTTGAGCGCCCGGGCCTCGTCGGTGCCGAGGGCGGTCAGCCGCCCGTCGATCTCGGCGTCCACACGGGAGACGAAGAAGGACGCCACGGAGTGGATCGCCGACAGGTCGGCCCCCCGCTCGCGGGCCTTCTCCAGACCGGCCAGGTAGGCGGCCATGACCTCGCGGTAGCGCTCCAGCGAGAAGATCAGCGTCACGTTGACGCTGATGCCCAGGCCGATGACCTCGGTGATCGCCGGGAGACCCGCCAGGGTGGCGGGGATCTTGATCATCACGTTGGGCCGGTCCACCAGCCAGGCGAGCTGCTTGGCCTCGGCGACGGTGGCCCCGGTGTCGTGGGCGAGCCGCGGGTCGACCTCGATGGAGACCGGCCGTCCCGCCCGCCGGTGGCGTCGTACACGGGGCGCAGCACGTCGGCGGCGGCGCGGACGTCGGCGGTCGTCATCATCCGTACGGCCTCGTCGACCGTGACCCCGCGTACGGCGAGATCGGTCAGCTGCTCCTCGTAGCCCTCGCCGGAGCCTATGGCGGCCTGGAAGATCGACGGGTTGGTGGTCACACCGACGACGTTGCGGTTCTCGATCAGATCGGCCAGGTTGCCCGAGGTGATCCGGGTGCGCGACAGGTCGTCCAGCCAGATGGAGACACCCTCGTCGGACAGGCGCTTCAGGGCTCCGGCGGTGGCGATTGCTTCGGTCACGGTACTCATCTTTCTTGTCGCGTATCGATCAGGCGCGCGCGGCAGCGAGCGACTCGCGGGCTGCGGCGGCGACGTTCTCGGGGGTGAAGCCGAATTCGGCGAACAGGGTCGAGGCGTCCGCGGAGGCACCGAAGTGCTCCAGGGAGACGATGCGTCCGGCGTCGCCGGTGAACCGGTGCCAGGTCAGGCCGATGCCGGCCTCCACGGCGACCCGGGCCCGCACGGCCGGCGGCAGCACCCGCTCGCGGTACTCGCGCGGCTGCTCCTCGAACCACTCCACGGACGGCATCGACACCACCCGGGTGCCGATCCCCTCGGCCTCCAGCCTCTCGCGCGCGGCCACGGCGAGGTGCACCTCGGAGCCCGTCGCGATGATGATCACCTCCGGGACCTCCGTCGAGGACTCGCGCAGGACGTAGCCGCCCTTGGCCGCGTCCTCGTCGGGCGCGTACACCGGCACGCCCTGGCGGGTGAGCGCGAGCCCGTGCGGGGCGGGGTTCGTGGCGTGCCTCTTCAGGATCTCGGCCCAGGCGATCGCGGTCTCGTTGGCGTCCGCCGGGCGGACGACGTTCAGCCCCGGAATGGCGCGCAGGGAGGCCAGGTGCTCCACGGGCTGGTGGGTGGGGCCGTCCTCGCCGAGACCGACGGAGTCGTGCGTCCACACGTACGTCACCGGCAGCTGCATCAGCGCCGACATACGGACGGCGTTGCGCATGTAGTCGGAGAACACCAGGAAGGTGCCGCCGTAGATCCGGGTGTTGCCGTGCAGCGCGATGCCGTTCATCTCCGCGGCCATGGAGAACTCGCGGATCCCGAAGTGCACGGTTCGGCCGTACGGGTCGGCCTCGGGCAGCGGGTTGCCCTTCGGCAGGAAGGAGGACGTCTTGTCGATGGTGGTGTTGTTGGAGCCGGCGAGGTCGGCGGAGCCGCCCCACAGCTCGGGCAGGATCGGGCCGAGAGCCTGGAGCACCTTGCCGGAGGCGGCACGGGTGGCGACCGACTTGCCCTCCTCGAAGACGGGCAGGGCGTCCTCCCAGCCCTCGGGCAGCTCGCCCTTGCCGATCCGGTCGAAGAGGACGGCCCGCTCCGGGTCGGTCGTGCGCCACTCGGCGATCCGCTTGTCCCAGGCGGCGTGTGCCTCGGCGCCCCGGTCCAGGGCCCGGCGGGTGTGCCGCAGGACCTCGTCGGCCACCTCGAAGGTCCGCTCGGGGTCGAAGCCGAGGACGCGCTTGGTCGCGGCGATCTCGTCCTCGCCGAGCGCCGAGCCGTGGGAGGCCTCGGTGTTCCGCGCGTTCGGGGCCGGCCAGGCGATGACCGTGCGCATCGCGATGATGGAGGGGCGCCCGGTCTCGGCCCTCGCGGCCTCCAGGGCGGCGTGGAGGGCGGGCACGTCGACGTCGCCGTCGGCGGTCGGCTCGATCCGCCGGGTGTGCCAGCCGTAGGCCTCGTACCGCTTCAGCACGTCCTCGGAGAACGCGGTCGCGGTGTCGCCCTCGATCGAGATGTGGTTGTCGTCGTAGAGGAGGACCAGGTTGCCGAGCCGCTGGTGGCCGGCGAGCGAGGAGGCCTCGGCGGAGACGCCCTCCTCCAGGTCGCCGTCGGAGACGATCGCCCAGACGGTGTGGTCGAACGGGGAGGTGCCCTCGGGGGCCTCCGGGTCGAACAGGCCGCGCTCGTAGCGGGCGGCCATCGCCATGCCGACGGCGTTCGCGACACCCTGGCCGAGCGGTCCCGTGGTCGTCTCCACACCGGCGGTGTGGCCGTACTCGGGGTGGCCCGGAGTCTTCGAACCGTGGGTGCGGAACGCCTTCAGGTCGTCCAGCTCCAGCTCGTACCCCGCCAGGAACAGCTGGGTGTACAGGGTCAGCGAGGTGTGGCCCGGAGACAGGACGAAGCGGTCACGGCCGGCCCACTCCGGGTCGGCGGGGTCGTGACGCATCACCTTTTGAAAGATCGTGTACGCGGCAGGAGCCAGGCTCATCGCGGTGCCCGGGTGTCCGTTGCCTACCTTCTGCACCGCATCGGCCGCCAGGAGGCGTGCGGTATTCACAGAGCGCCGGTCGAGGTCGGTCCACTCGAAGCTGTCGGAGGTCTGCATGCTCATCTTCAAGAAGTCCTCGCATAGTGCGGTGTGGCTGGCCGGACGCGTTCAAACTTAAAAGTCTGACTTTTTCGAAGGAAGGGCAGGGTGTGTCAGCCTGTGGTGAATCTGGGACAGTGATCGCGCGACAGGGACGGCACGAAAAGGACATGGCTGACAGAACCCGCGAAGCGGCGGACGGCGGCGCCACGGAAGGCGACGACGGCGCCCACGACGACCGCGGCGCGGACGGCGACGGGATCAGGACCTTCCCCTTCCCCGCCGAACTGGCCGTCGGCGGCGTCGGCATACAGATCGGCAGCATGGGAACCGACCGCACCTGGCACGCCGACGCCCCCCTTCATCGCGTCCACCGCATCGACTTCCACGTGGTCATGCTCTTCACCGACGGCCCGGTCCGGCACATGGTCGACTTCACCGAGTACGAGGCCATGGCCGGCGACCTGCTGTGGATCCGCCCCGGACAGGTCCACCGGTTCTCCCGCGAGTCCGTGTACCGCGGAACCGTGCTGACCATGCAGCCCGGCTTCCTCCCGCGTGCCACCGTCGAGGCCACCGGCCTGTACCGCTACGACCTCCCGCCGCTGCTGCGTCCCGGCCCCGCGCAGCTCACCGCGCTCCAGGCGGCCCTCGACCAGCTGCGCCGCGAGTACGAGGACACCGCGACGCTCCCGCTCAGCCTGCACACGGCCGTCCTCAGGCACTCCCTGACGGCGTTCCTGCTGCGCCTCGCCCATCTCGCGGCCAGCTCCTCGCGGGCCTCGCGGCAGCAGACGGACAGCACCTTCACCCGCTTCCGGGACGCCGTCGAACAGGGCTTCCCCGCCAACCACAGCGTCAGCGCCTACGCCGACGCGCTCGGTTACTCCCGCCGCACCCTCGTCCGGGCCGTCCGCGCGGCCACCGGCGGGACACCGAAGGGCTTCATCGACAAGCGTGTCGTCCTGGAGGCCCAACGCCTCCTCGCCCACACGGACCTGCCGATCGGCCGCGTCGGCGCCGCCGTGGGCTTCCCCGACGCGGCGAACTTCTCCAAGTTCTTCCACCTGCACACCGGCCGCACCCCGGCCGCGTTCCGGGCGGAGCTGCGCTAGGACCTCCTCCGGGGCAGCGCCGGGTCGTGCCCCGGGCACGGTTGTACGGCGACGCCGGGGCCGCCTCGGTCGGGACCGGCCCCCGCGCCGCCGCGGGCCTTGCTTCGGTGCCCCGGGTCAGTGCCCGAAGTCGAACCAGTTCACGTTCACGTAGTCGGCCGGCTGGCCGCTGCTGAAGGTGAGGTACACGTCGTGCGTGCCGGTCACCGCGCCGATGTTGGCCGGGATCGTACGCCAGGACTGCCACCCGCCCGTGTCGCCCACCGCGAAACTGCCGACGGGCGCGTTGCTCCGGCTGTCCAGGCGCACCTCGACCAGCCCGCTGACCCCGTTCCCGGCACCGCTGGCGACCCGGGCGTAGAACTGCCTGGCCGCGCTGGAGCCGAAGTCGACGCCTTTGTACTGCGCCCAGTCGCCGTTGGCTATGTAGCCGATGTCCTGGCCGCCGCCCGTGTCCGTGGTGGTCTCGGTGCCGATGCCGGACTGGCCGTCGTAGGACTCGGCCTGGATGGCGCTGTAGGCGTCCCGGTTGCCGGACGGCGGGGGAGTGGTGCCGCCGCCCGAGGACCGGAGGACCTGCACGTAGTCGACGACCATCGGGTGACCGGGCTCGGTGCCGCCGTCGGGGCCGCCGCCGAACGCGCCCGGGAAGCCGCCGCCCATCGCCACGTTGAGGATGAGGAAGTAGCCGTGGTTCGTGGCGTTGGCCCAGGTGGTCGCGTCGACCTGGTTCGCCCGCACCGTGTGGAAGTTGACGCCGTCGAGGTAGAAGCGGATCTCCTCGGGGCTGGTCGAGCGGTCCCACTCCATCGCGTAGGTGTGGAAGCCGGCCTGACAGGTGGAACCGGTGCAGGAGGTCGAGCCGCCGATGCCGGTGGTCTCGTTGCAGGGGCCGCCGGGGTTCGTGCCGCAGTGCACGGTGGACCAGTCGGTGTTCAGGCCCTGGACGTTCTCCATGATGTCCAGCTCACCGACGCCGGGCCAGTTCCAGTAGTTGCCGCGGAACGGTGACCCGAGCATCCAGAACGCCGGCCAGTAGCCCTTCGCCGCGGCCCCGGTGACATGGGGCATCTGGATCCGGGCCTGGACGCGCAGCTTGCCGCCCGAGGGGGGCTGGAAGTCACTGCGGGTGCTCTCGATCCGGCCGGAGGTCCAGTTGCCGGACGCGTCCCGGCGTGGGGTGATGAGCAGATTGCCGCTGCCGTCCAGCGCGACGTTGCTGGTGCTCGTGGTCATCGTCTCGACTTCGCCGGTGCCCCAGTTGGCCGCGCCGCCCGGGTAGGAAGTCCCGGTGTCGTACTGCCAGTTCGCGGTGTTGACACCGGAGCCTGCCGCGCCGTCGAAGTCGTCCGCGAAGACCTGTGTCCAGCCCGACGGGGGCGTGGGCGCGGAGGCGTCGGCGGGCGCGGTGGCCGCCATGGCGACGGCGGCCGCGAGGCCGAGCGTCGCCGCCGCGGCGACGAACGCCCGCCGCAGCGGACGGGGTCTGGGCAGGCCGGGGGATGCGCTCATGAGGGAGCCTCTCGGTGGGAGGGTGCGCGGACTGTGAGAGCGCTCCCACGCCGATCTGAGAGCGCTCTCAAGGTGCGGCCAATGTGCTCCCCGGTCCGCCGGTCGTCAAGACTTGAAGCAAGGAAAGTCCTTGCCGTGTACGGGAGTTCACCGCCCGAAGCCACCCGAAGCCGCTCAGAGCGCGCGTCGTCGGGGCCGCGGGCGGGCATGCGGGCCGTCGGCTCGCTCTGCGACGGCCGGTCGTCGATTTCCGTTGAGGACGCGCGGCGCCGCCCTCCGCCCGGGGCCGCCCGCCCGGGCCTATCGTGGCGGGGTACGGTCCCGCTCCCGACCGAGGACAGCGCATGAACGGTTCCCCGGCCAGCGTCGTCGAGGCGGCCTTCCGCCACTACCGGTCACAGGACCGCGAGGCGGCCCTTCCGCTCTACGCCGACGACTTCACCTTCACCAGCCCGCAGGACGACCACATCGACAGGACGGCGTTCTTCGAGCGCTGCTTCCCCACCGCCGACCACTTCACCGACTACCGGATCCTCCACATCGTCGCCGTGGACGAGGAACTGGTCCTCGCCCACTACGAGTACGCCCCGGTCACCGGCGGCCGCTACCGCAACATCGAGGCGATCACCGTGCGGGACGGCCGGATCCGGGAGGTGCGGGTCTTCTTCGGCGGCACGGTCTGAGCGGGGCGCGGGCGCTGTGCCTTGCGCATGTACGGCTGCCGGCGGCTTCCCGCCGAGGGCCGGCCGCCTCTGTTCGGCCACCGGCGGGGCCTGGCCGTTGCCCCTCGCAGTGCCGTCGGCGGCGATGTCCTGGCCGGGGTCGCCTGCCGTTGTCCGGCTGTCGGCGGGGACCGGTGGACGCTCGGCCGTTCCTCGGTCGTGGGCGGGGTGCTGCCGGTGGTCGTCCGCCGTGGCTGCGCCGGTGGGGGAGCCCGGCAGAGATCTGTCAGCGGTCCGGTCGCGGGTGAGGTGCGGGGGTTCTGCCGCCGGCGGGTCGGTGGTGAGGTGCTGCGGGGGTTCGCCTGCCGGGCGGTCGGTGGCCGGGGGCGGGGGTTCTTCCGCGGTCGGGTCGGTGGTGAGGTGCTGCGGTGGTTCGTTCGCTGCGCGGTGGGTGGTGAGACGCGAGGGCTCTGCCGCCGTCGGGTCTCCGGTGAGGCGGCGGGGAGCGGCTGTCGGCCGGAGCACGACCCGTGGGGCGCACAGCACCGTGCCGCGCGGTGTCCCCGGTCGGTCCTCGGCCGTCAGCACGCGCAGTGTCAGCCGGATCGCGCCGCCGTCCTTCGGGAGCTTCAGCGGCAGCGGTACGGCCGCGGTCTCGCCCGAACGGAGATCGGGCAGTGCGGCCGGGGCGGTCAGGGTCCGTCCGTCGGCCAGGGTGAGCTCCCAGGTGGCCGTCAGCCCGGCGAGCCCCCGGACGCGCTGCTGGTTGGTGACCACGATGCCCTCGTGCCGGTGGCACCGGATGCGGACCGCTGCGGCCTCGCCCCGTACCGGCTCGGCGTGGTCACGGCACTCCGCACGGGTGTCCCGCGGTCCGGCGCCCACGGGTTTGGCCGCTCGTCCGTCGCTCACGCACCGCACGATCCCCCGGGCCCGCGACCCTCGGATGAAGCCGCCCTGAAGACGCGGCGTGGAGTCGATGGCCGCCCGGTGGGGGTGCGACGCTCCGGTGCTGACAAGGTGGTCCGCGAGGAAGACGGCGAGGCGTGGGCGTGCGGAAGGGTGCGGGTGTGAGGCTGACGATTCTGGGCGGCGGCGGGTTCCGGGTGCCGCTCGTGTACGGGGCACTGCTGACCGATCACGCCGAGGGGCGGGTCACCGAGGTCGTCCTGCACGACCTGGACGACCGGCGGCTGCGCGCGGTGACCCGGGTCCTGGCCGAACAGGCCGCCGGTGTGCCCGACCCGCCCCGGGTGACCGCCACCACCGACCTCGACGAGGCCCTGCGCGGCGCCGACTTCGTCTTCTCGGCGATCCGTGTCGGGGGCCTGGCGGGCCGTGCGGAGGACGAGCGGGTGGCCCTCGCCGAGGGCGTGCTCGGTCAGGAGACCGTCGGCGCGGGCGGGATCGCCTACGGTCTGCGCACCGTGCCCGTCGCCGTCGACATCGCCCGTCGGGTGGCCCGTCTCGCCCCGGACGCGTGGGTCATCAACTTCACCAACCCGGCCGGACTGGTCACCGAAGCCATGTCCCGCCACCTCGGCGACCGCGTCATCGGCATCTGCGACTCGCCGGTCGGCCTGGGCCGCCGTATCGCCCGGGTCCTGGGCGCCGGCCCCGGCGAGGCGTTCGTCGACTACGTCGGCCTCAACCACCTCGGCTGGGTGCGCGGCCTGCGCGTCGCCGGACGCGACCGGCTGCCCGACCTGCTGGCCGATCCCGCGCTGCTCGGCTCCTTCGAGGAGGGAAGGCTCTTCGGCACCGAGTGGCTCGCGTCGCTGGGCGCGATCCCCAACGAGTACCTGCACTACTACTACTTCAACCGGGAGACGGTCCGCGCCTACCAGGAGGCGGAGCAGACCCGGGGCGCCTTCCTGCGCGACCAGCAGGCCAGGTTCTACGAGGAGGCGGACGACCCCGGTGTGTCCGCCCTGGCGGCCTGGGACCGCACCCGCGCCGAGCGCGAGGCGACGTACATGGCCGAGAACCGGGAGAGCGCCGGCGCCGGCGACCGCGAGGAGGCCGACCTGTCCGGCGGCTACGAGGAGGTGGCCCTCGCCCTGATGCGCGCCGTCGCCCGGGACGAGCGCGCCACGCTGATCCTCAACGTGCGCAACCGCTCGACCCTGTCCGCCCTCGACGCCGACGCGGTCGTCGAGGTCCCGTGCCTGGTCGACGCCAACGGCGCCCACCCGCTGGCCGCGGACCCGCTGCCCGGTCACGCCACCGGCCTCGTGTGCGCGGTCAAGGCCGTCGAGCGGGAGGTGCTCGCCGCCGCCGCGTCCGGATCCCGTACGACGGCCGTGAAGGCGTTCGCGCTGCATCCGCTGGTCGACTCGGTCACCGTCTCCCGCCGGCTGCTGGAGGGCTACACCCGGGCCCACCCGGGTCTCGCGTATCTGAAGTGAGCGCGGAGGGCCGCTCCGCCGAGCTGCCCTCCGCGGTACCGGGGGTGATCGTCAGCCGGTGAACCCGGCCGTGATCGAGGTGAACTGCCAGGTGCTCTGGCTGATGCCGGAGCAGTTCTCGGCGACACCGCCGCCCGGGCAGGGCCGGTCGCGGTTGACGGACCAGAAGGCGAGCCGGGCGATGTGGTGCGAGTTCGCCCAGTCGCGGATCTGGGTCCAGATCGCCGGCGTGGTCGTCTCCTGCTGGTCGGACAGGCCGTTCATGCCCGAGATGCCGATGTGGGCGTAGGCGGTCGCGTCGTCCCAGCCGAAGGTGGACTTCAGCTTGTTCTTCAGCCCCTCCGTCGCGTTCACGGTGCTGCCGTACATGTCCGAGCCGCCGCCGAAGTCGAACGGCATGATGGTGAACACGTCGATGTTCGCGCCGAGCGACTGGGCCTGCTCGATGAGCCGGTTGCCGTAGTAGGTCGGGCCCGTGGTGGACGTGCCGAAGGTGACGATGGTCCGCAGGCCGGGGTTGTTGGCCTTGACCGTCTTGAGCGCGGTCAGGATCCTCGCCTGCACGGCCTCGTTCTCGAACTCGTCGGTGTTCTCGATGTCCATGTCCACGGCCTTCAGACCGTAGGCGTCGATCACCTTCTGCAGGGCACCGGCGAGTGCGCTCGCGGACGAGCAGTTGGCGCCGAGCTTGCTGCCCTGCCAGCCGCCGAACGACGGGACGATGTCACCGCCCGCGGACCGGATCTGGTTGATCGCCGTCTGGTCCACGCCGCCGGTCAGTGCCCGGCTGCCGTCCCAGGCCGGCGTGCAGCCGCCGGAGTCCAGGACGAACGCCATCGTGAACCACTTGGCCCCGGTCGCGTTCATCACCGTGGTCGGGCTCGGTGGATCGCCCCAGCCCTCGTACAGGTAGGGCGCGGCCTGCTTGAAGCCGGTGCCGCCGCCACCGCCCGCGTCGGTCGTCACGGCGACCGCGTTGGAGGCGGGCGAGGTGTTGCCGGCCGCGTCCCGCGCCTTCACGGTGAAGGTGTACGACGTGCTGGGCGACAGTCCGCTGACGGTGGCCGACGTGCCGGACACGCTCAGGAGCCGGTTGGCGCCGCTGTAGATGTCGTACGCCGTCACCCCCACGTCGTCCGTGGCGGCGTTCCACTTCAGCGACACGCTCGACGAGGTCTTGCCGGTGGAGGCGAGCCCGCTCGGCGCGGTCGGCGCCTGGGTGTCACCGCCGCCCCCGCCGCCGGGACCGTCCAGGCCGATGTCGTCGGCGTAGTAGGTGCCCTGGGCGTACCAGCCGTGCACGTAGACGGTGGCGCTGGTCTGCGAGGCGCCCGTGGTGAAGGAGACGCTGAGCTGGCTGTACGCGGAAGGGGAGGAGGTCCAGGTGGAGGCGCCGCCGTTCACGCCGAGGTACACGTAGCTGCCACGGACCCAGCCGGTGAGCTTGTACGTGGTGTTCGGCTGGACCGCGACGGTCTGGCTGCACTGCGCGTTGTCGCTCGAAGTCACCGCGCCCTGCAGGGCCTTGGAACCGCCGTGCACGGGGGAGGAGACGACCGAGCCGAGGTTGCCGGAACAGGTCCAGGGGGACAGACCGCCCGACTCGAAGCCGGGGTTGGTGAGGACGTTGGCCGCATGGGCCGTACCGGGAAGGGCGACGGCCCCGCCGAGCGCGAGGGCCGCGGAGCCGAGGACGGCGAGGAGCCGGCGTCTGGAACGCCCGAGAAGATGACGCACGCGATCTCCCTGTGGGGATGGGGGTGTCGGGGAGTGCGGGAGGTGCGGAACAGGTGCGCCAATGAATTTGGTATGGACCAATCCCGCTGTCAAGGAGAAGAGCGGGATTGGTCCATACCGGTGGACCGACGAGAACCGGTCAGAGGGGCAGCGCCTGCGCCGCCGAGGCCGGCTGCGCGGGAGCGGGTACGGCCGGCAGCAGGATCTCCGCCGGTCCCGTCCGCTGCCGCGGGAGCGTCACGGGTGCCAGCGGGCGCGGTCCGGACACCACCGTGTAGTCCTGCCCGAAGAACGGCGGTTCCACGGTCCCCGGATCCTCGCCCAGCGCCAACTGCACGGCTGCCCAGGGCGCGTTGATCCCGCAGAGTGCCAGCTGGTGCAGGCCGCCGGCGGGCCGGGTGTTGACGTCGAGCAGCACCGGGTGGTCGCCGAACATGCGGAACTGGATGTTGGACAGGTGGTGCAGACCGAAGCCGCCCGCGATCAGCCGGGCCGGTGCCAGCCACCGCTCGTCCAGCGTGAAGCCCCGGCGGCGGCCGTTCTTGGTACGGCCCACCGCGAGCCGCACCACGTTGTCCGGGCCGGTCAGGCAGTCGACGGACACCTCCGGCTGCTCCAGGCGCGGCATCACCAGCCAGTCCACCGGTTCCCCGGCCAGCGCCAGCGCCTCGACGACCAGGTCCAGCTGCACGTGCGGGCCGGGGAAGCCGGCGAGGTTCGCCAGCGAGAAGGGGGCCCGGGTGATCACCCGGAAGCCGACCCCGCCCGCGCCGGCCGCCGGCTTGAAGCACGCCGTGTGTCCGGCCGACTCCAACTCCTCGACGGCGGCGCGCAGTTCGTCCGCCGTCCGGACCCGCCGCCAGGGCGGCACCGGGACCCCCACCGAACGGACGGCCTCGTAAGCGGTCGCCTTGTCCTCGAACACGGCCACGGCCTCGGGCGTCGGCGCCAGCAGCGCCGTTCCCACCGCCGCGAAATCGGCCCGGTGCCGCACGATCGCGGACTGGTGCAGACGGGGCACGAACACGTCGATGCCGCGCCGGGCGCACTGGTCGAGGGCGTACTCCACGTAGCCCGCCGGGGACAGGCCCTCCGGCTCCAGGTCGGCGGTGTCGGCGGCGGCCAGCACGGGGGAGTCCGGGTCCCCGTGCGTGGCGTGGATCTCCACCGCGCGGTCGCTGGGATTCCTCCGCAGCTGATCCATGAAGAACACGTTCTCCGCGTACGTGCGGTTGAGCCATACGCGTACGCGAGAGACCATGCAGGGCCGCCTTTCGGGGGTGTGCGGGCAGGGCTCGGCGACCCGTGCCCGGGCAGAAGGAAGGAAGGGACACCGAACGGCCCTGTGCGAAGGGGAGTGAGGGGCGCCGGTGTTGGGGCGATCATACGGCTTTCAAGAGCCCCCGCGTGCAACGCGGATGTTACGGATTCCCGGGCGCCGTCCCCAGGGCTCGCGCCCGCCGGCGGCGGCCCCGGCGGCGGTCGTCGGCCCACCCGCCGACGGCCGCGTGGCCGGCCCGATCCGGCCGCCCCGAGCCGGTCCGCGGTCGTACGCCGAGGCGGTCCGCGGTCGTACGCCGAGCCGTGCCGGACGCCCGTGGGCGGTCCGGCGCCTCTTGTCCGCCGTCCCCGAATGTGTTCTGGTGGTGACGGCGGGACGGTGATCGGGAGGGGGCGCGCGGTGGAGTCGACGACCGGGGCCGGACAGCTGCTCGCCATCAGCGACCTGCACGTCGGGTACCCCGACAACCGCGCCCTCGTCGAGCGGATGCGGCCGGACGGCGAGGACGACTGGCTGATCGTGGCCGGAGACGTCGCCGAGACCGTCGCCGACATCCGCTGGGCCCTCGCCACCCTCGCGGACCGCTTCCGCAAGGTGATCTGGACGCCGGGCAACCACGAGCTGTGGACGCACCCGCGCGACCCGGTCCGGCTGCGCGGCCAGGCCCGCTACGAGCACCTGGTCGGACTCTGCCAGGAACTGGGCGTGCTCACGCCCGAGGACCCCTACCCGGTGTGGGAGGGCCCCGGCGGCCCGGTGGCCGTGGCCCCGCTGTTCCTGCTGTACGACTACTCGTTCCTGCCGGCCGGCAGCGCCACCAAGGCCGAGGGCCTGGCCCACGCCCGGAGCACGGGCATCGTCTGCAACGACGAGCAGCTGCTGCATCCCGACCCGTACCCGACCCGGGAGGACTGGTGCCGGGCCCGGGTCGCCGAGACGGAGCGCAGGCTCGCCGCGCTGCCCGCGGACCTGCCGACCGTGCTCGCCAACCACTACCCGCTGGACCGGCACCCCACCGAGGTCCTGTGGTACCCCGAATTCGCCATGTGGTGCGGCACCGGGCTGACCGCGGACTGGCACCGCCGGTTCCGAGTCGCCACGATGGTGTACGGCCATCTGCACATCCCCCGCACCACCTGGCTCGACGGAGTCCGCTTCGAAGAGGTCTCCGTCGGATACCCCCGCGAATGGCGCAAGCGTCCCGGGCCCCCGGGACGGCTGCGCCGCATCCTGCCCCTGGAGGACACCGGTGATCGAGGAGCTGCTCCCGGAGTCGGTCGTGGCCGTGGAGGCACACGGTGACGACCCGCTGTGGGACGCCCCGCTCCACCCGGAGGAGGAGCCGCTCGTCGCGCGCGCGGTGGCCAAGCGCCGCCGTGAGTTCGCCGCCGTGCGCGGCTGCGCCCGGCGCGCCATGGAGAAGCTCGGCGTGGCCGCGCACCCCGTCGTCAACGGAGACCGGGGCGTCCCGCTCTGGCCGGCCGGCCTGACCGGCAGCATGACCCACTGCGACGGCTACTGCGCCGCCGCCCTGGTCCGCGTCCGCGACCTGGCCTCCCTCGGCATCGACGCCGAACCGCACGGGCCGCTCCCGGAGGGCGTCGGGCCGTCCGTCCTGCTGCCCGTCGAGGCGGAGCGGGTCGCGCTGCTCGCCGCCCAGCGGCCCGCCGTGCACTGGGACCGGATCGTGTTCAGCGCCAAGGAGTCCGTCTACAAGGCCTGGTACCCCCTCACCCGCAAGTGGCTGGACTTCTCCGAGGCCGACATCACCCTCAGCCCGGACCCCGGAGGCAGGACGGCCGGTACGCTGCACGCCGAACTCCTCGTCCCCGGCCCCCTGGTCGGCGGCCACCGGCTCCAGTCCTTCGACGGCCGCTGGCTCGTACACGGCGGAGTGGTCGCGACGGCCGTCACCGTGCCGCACGCCTGACGGCCCGCCGGGACGGCCGCGCGACCGCCGTCGTCGCTCCGGTTCGCGTGACGGCGGCGGATCGGCGGGGCCGTTCGTCAGGCGGGTGGGCACCACTCGCGCAGCAGATGGAAGAACTGCTCCTCGTTCCCCGCGAGTCCGGCCCGGGCGAGTGCCGCTTCCGCCTCGGCGAGCACGGCGGGCGGGACGACGGCGGGCCGGTCGCCGTCCGGCGGCCCGTCGAAGGCGGCGCGCACCGTATGCAGCAGCCGCAGGTAGGCCTGTACGGCGGTACGCTCACGGTCGGTCAGTACGGCGGTGGGCATCGGTCGGCTCTCCCCGAGTAGGCGTCACGGTCGCGCGCCCTGCGGCGCCGTGCGCCGAGTCGGACGGCGCACGCGTCCAGCTTGCCGTCCACCACTGACAACGCCGTCCGGCTCCGCGCCGGTTCGCCCGCTCAGCGGACCGGAAACACACCCGAATCCCCTGGAAGGAGCCCTGACGCCGCTCTTACGACTCGGGCCGTTTGACGCTCTCCAGGAGCATGTCGAGCCACTCCGCGACCTTGTCCCGGTGCTGGTCGGTGGGCAACTGCGCGGCCCGCCAGGCGATTCCGCGCACCCCGTGGTCCTGCAGCAGCCGCTCCAGCGGATCCTCGGCGGCCTCCGCCGCGGCCCGCTCACGGTCGGCCAGCTTCTGCAACAGCTCCTGCTCGGTGCGCTGGAGCGCGCCCGCCAGCGCCTCCGGGTCCTCCGCCGTGAGGAATCCGGCGTGCACCCGGAAGAAACGCTGCAGCGCGTCGCAGTGCTCCATGGTGGGCCGCCGGTCGCCGTTGATGAGGGCGCCGGCCTGCTGCCGGGACATGCCCGCGCCGTCGGCGATCTCCTGCTGGGTGTACTTGCGGCCGTTGGGCTTCAGCCGGGTGCGGCGCAGCAGGTCCAGGCGCTGCAGGAAACGTGCCTGGACGTCGGGCTCACCCGCGGGCCGTCCGCTGAGCAGCGCCTTGACCACCGGCTCGGGCACCCCGCAGGCGGTGGAGAGCCGCGCGACGTCGAAGACCTCGGCGTGCGGCACGCCGAGCCGCTCGGCGAGCGTGGTGACGCGGGCGACGACGGCCGGCAGCTGGGCGGTCGCCGCGGCGCCCGGATCCTCGTAGCCATCCGTCACCGACAGAACTCCTACGTCTCTCGAGGGTTTCAGACGCGTGCGTGCATCTCGCAAGCGGTCGCCGTGAACTTCCCGGAGAGTAGCGGGTGCGTCGAACTCACAGCCAGGTCTCGCCACAACTGTGGCGAATTTCAGCCGTCAACCGGCATGGAATGCCACGATAGTTGACATCACTTGTCGCTGGGCACCAGGATCGCATCGCCGCGTGAAGGCCGCAGAGGCAAGAGGGGTGACCTCCCGATGGCACATCAGGCAGGAGGGCAGCGGCCGGCACCGCGGCCCGTCCCCGAGACCGACGAGACCTGGGCGTACGTCCAGGACTACGCCATGCTGCTGGAGTCGCTGCCCTTTCCTTCCCTGGTCGTCGACCACCGCTGGGACGTGGTCATGGCCAACGGCGCCTTCGAGACGCTCTTCCGGGGCGTGCGCCCTCATCCGACGGCCATGCCCGGCGATAACTTCCTGCGCTTCGTCCTGTTCCACCCCGACGCGGGCGAGATCCTGGGCGAGCACGAGCCCGGCTGGTGCCTGCCGATGCTGGCCCATCTGCGCACCGCGCTGGAGACGTACGGCCACGACCACGAACTCCAGTGCATCCGCCGGGACATCGCCCAGGACCCGCTCATGGAGGCCGCCTACCGGCAGGGCCTGCCGCACTGGATCCGGGCCGTCGGTGAGGCCGCGACCCGTCTGGACGGGGCCGTCCGGCTGCTGCTCCACCCCGACCCGCGCCGGGGTCCGACCGAGTGCCGGATCGTCGAGGAGACCCCGGGAACCCTGCGGGACCTCGGCCACCGGCGCCTGACGATGGTCCTGCGCGATCCGCGCCGCCCGGCCCCGCCGGTACGCCGCCCGCACGGCGCGGCCGCCCACCTCACGGTCGTTCCGCCGCCCGAGGACTGACCCGGCACCGCCGGCGTTCAGGTCGCCGGCGGCGCCGGGTCGAAGACTCCGCGTTGCGTCTTCCGCGCTCTCGTTACGCAAGTAGCTTGCGTATTTTGCGTTAGGCTTGCGTCCATGACGCGACGACTTGCGGAAGTGGCGAAGAAGGTCGGGGTCAGCGAGGCCACGGTCAGCCGGGTGCTCAACGGCAAGCCCGGGGTCTCCGAGCCCACCCGGCAGGCGGTGCTCACCGCCCTCGACGTCCTGGGGTACGAACGCCCCACCCAGCTGCGCGGTGAACGCGCCCGGCTCGTCGGCCTGGTCCTGCCGGAGCTGCAGAACCCGATCTTCCCCGCGTTCGCCGAGGTCATCGGCGGCGCGCTGGCCCAGCTGGGCCTCACCCCGGTGCTGTGCACCCAGACCAAGGGCGGCGTCTCCGAGGCGGACTACGTGGAGCTGCTGCTCCAGCAGCAGGTCTCCGGCGTCGTCTTCGCCGGCGGTCTGTACGCGCAGGCCGACGCACCGCACGACCACTACCGGCTGCTCGCCGAGCGGAACATCCCCGTCGTGCTGGTCAACGCGTCCATCGAGGACCTCGGCTTCCCCAGTGTGTCCTGCGACGACGCCGTCGCCGTCGAGCAGGCCTGGCGGCACCTCGCCTCCCTCGGCCACGAGCGCATCGGCCTGGTCCTCGGCCCGAACGACCACGTGCCCTCGGCCCGCAAACTCGCCGCGGCGCGGTCGTTCGCCGGTGATCTGCCGGAGGACTCCGTCGCGCGGGCCATCTTCTCCATCGAGGGCGGGCACGCCGCCGCCTCCCGGCTCATCGACCGCGGTGTCACCGGCCTGATCTGCGCCAGCGACCCGCTCGCGCTCGGCGCCGTCCGGGCGGCCCGCCGCAAGGGGTACGACGTCCCGGGCCGGATCTCCGTCGTCGGCTACGACGACTCCGCCTTCATGAACTGCACCGAACCCCCGCTCACCACCGTCCGCCAGCCCATCGAGGCCATGGGGCGCGCGGCCGTCGAGCTGCTGAACGCGCAGATCGGCGGCACCGCCGTGCCCGCCGAGGAGCTGCTGTTCGAACCCGAGCTCGTGGTGCGCGGATCCACCGGACAGGCACCGCGCGACTGAGATCCCCGACTCGACGGAGTGTTCCATCTGGCTGTCAAATAATTACAGATTCTGCGCCACATCTTGCGAACAGATGTCGGCGGTGCTTGAGTGTGCGGCGCCCACCGCTCCTGCCATGAGGGGTCCACCGATGAGAAGCACCGGGTTCCGCCGCACCGTCGCCGTGATCGGCGTCTGTTCCTCCCTCGCGCTCACCGCGACCGCCTGCGGGTCCGGCGACGACGACGCGGCGAACGGCAAGACACGCATCACCGTCAACTGCGAGCCGCCGAAGAGCGCCGAGGTCGACCGGAAGTTCTTCGACGACGACGTCGCGGCCTTCGAGAAGAAGAACCCGGACATCGACGTCGTGGCGCACGACGCCTTCCCCTGCCAGGACCCGAAGACCTTCGACGCCAAGCTCGCCGGCGGCCAGATGGAGGACGTCTTCTACACGTACTTCACCGACGCGCGGCACGTCGTCGACATCGGCCAGGCCGCCGACCTCACCCCGTACCTCAAGGAACTCAAGAGCTACGAGACCGTCCAGAAGCAGCTCCGGGACATCTACACCGTCGACGGGAAGGTCTACGGCGTCCCGCGCACCGGCTACTCCATGGGCCTGATCTACAACCGCAAGCTCTTCGAGAAGGCCGGTCTCGACCCCGACAAGGCCCCCGCCACCTGGGACGAGGTGCGCGCCGACGCCAGGAGGATCGCCGCCCTCGGAGGCGGCACCGTCGGATACGCCGACTACAGCGCCCAGAACCAGGGCGGCTGGCACTTCACCGCCGAGCTGTACTCACAGGGCGGGGACGTGGTCGACGCGGACGGCAAGAAGGCCACCGTCGACACCCCCGAAGGCCACGCCGTCCTGCGGAACCTCCACGACATGCGGTGGACCGACGACTCGATGGGCAGCAAGCAGCTCCTCGTCATCAACGACGTCCAGCAGCTGATGGGCTCGGGCAAGCTCGGCATGTACCTTTCCGCCCCGGACAACATCCCGATCCTCGTCAAGGAGAAGGGCGGCGACTACCAGGACCTCGCCCTCGCCCCCATGCCCGGCGGCAAGGGCACCCTCGTCGGCGGCGACGGCTACATGTTCAACAGGAAGGACACCCCGGCCCAGATCCGCGCCGGCCTGAAGTGGCTCGACCACATGTTCCTCACCCCCGGCGCCGGCTTCCTCGGCGACTACGCCCGCGCCAAGAAGAACGACGCACCCGTCGGCCTGCCCGAGCCCCGGCTGTTCACCGGCGCCGCCGACGCCAAGGACCAGCAGGTCAAGAAGGCCAACGCCAACGTCCCGGTCGAGAACTACCAGTCCTTCCTCGACGGCAACCAGCGGCTCCGGATGAAGATCGAGCCCCCGGACGCCCAGCGGATCTACACGGTCCTCGACGGTGTCGTCTCCGCCGTCCTCACCAAGAAGGACGCGGACATCGACCAGCTCCTCGAGGAGGCGTCCGGCAAGATCGACAGCATCCTGGCCCGGAGCTGACCGGCATGACGAAGACGGCCGAGCGGCGGCCCCCGGCACCGGCCGCCGCCCACCCGGACCCTGTGCCGCCTCCGGCAGGGGACCGGAGGCGGCACCGCCTGATCGACCAGGCCCGTGCCTACGCGTTCCTCCTCGGCGGACTGCTCTGCTTCGCCCTGTTCTCCTGGTACCCCGCGATCCGCGCGGTCGTGATCGCCTTCCAGAAGTACACCCCGGGCTCGTCGCCCGCATGGGTCGGCACCGCCAACTTCACCCGCGTCCTGCACGACCCCGAGTTCTCCGCGGCCTGGCGCAACACCCTCACCTTCACCCTGCTGGCCCTGCTCGTCGGCTTCGCCGTCCCCTTCCTGCTCGCCCTCGTCCTCAACGAACTGCGGCACGCCAAGGCGTTCTTCCGGGTCGTCGTCTACCTGCCGGTGATGATCCCGCCCGTGGTCAGCGCCCTGCTGTGGAAGTGGTTCTACGACCCCGGGACCGGCCTCGCCAACGAGACGCTGCGCATGCTGCACCTGCCCACCTCGAACTGGTCCAACGGCACCGACACCGCGCTGCTCTCCCTGGTGATCGTGGCCACCTGGGCCAACATGGGCGGCACCGTCCTCATCTACCTGGCGGCCCTGCAGTCCATCCCCGGCGAGCTGTACGAGGCCGCCGAACTGGACGGCGCCAACCTGCTCCAGCGCGTCCGGCACGTCACGGTCCCGCAGACCCGGTTCGTGATCCTCATGCTGATGCTCCTGCAGATCGTCGCCACCATGCAGGTGTTCACCGAACCGTTCGTCATCACCGGCGGCGGACCGGAGAACGCCACCGTCACCGTCCTCTACCTCATCTACAAGTACGCCTTCCTCTACAACGACTTCGGCGGCGCCTGCGCCCTCAGCGTGCTGCTCCTGCTCCTGCTGGGCGCCTTCTCCGCCGTCTACCTGCGGCTCACCCGCTCCGAGGGGGACGCATGAGCGGCACCCGCACCCTGATCTCACCGGCCACTCTCGCCCGCCCGCGCGGAAAGGCCGCCTACTGGACGGTGTTCACCACCGTCGTGCTCCTCTTCGCGCTCGCCTTCCTCTTCCCGGTGTACTGGATGGTGACCGCAGCGCTGAAGTCCCCCGACGAGGTGGCCCGCACCCCGCCCACCCTGCTGCCCGAACACTGGAACGGCAGCGGCTACACCGACGCCTGGGACCTGATGGAGCTTCCACGTCACCTGGAGAACACCCTCGTCCAGGCCGCCGGCGCCTGGGCCTTCCAGCTGGTGTTCTGCACGGCCGCCGCCTACGCCCTGTCCAAGCTGAGGCCGGCCTTCGGCAAGGTGATCCTCGGCGGCATCCTCGCCACCCTGATGGTGCCGGCCCAGGCACTCGTCGTACCCAAGTACCTCACGGTCGCCGACCTGCCGCTGCTGCACACCAGCCTGCTCAACGACCCCCTCGCCATCTGGCTGCCGGCCGTCGCCAACGCCTTCAACCTGTACCTGCTCAAGCGGTTCTTCGACCAGCTCCCGCGGGACGTGCTGGAGGCCGCCGAGATGGACGGTGCCGGCAAGCTGCGCACCCTGTGGTCGGTCGTGCTGCCCATGTCCCGCCCGGTGCTCGGCGTGGTGTCCATCTTCGCCCTGGTCGCCGTCTGGCAGGACTTCCTGTGGCCGCTGATGGTCTTCTCCGACACCGACAAGCAGCCGATCAGCGTGGCGCTCGTGCAGCTGTCGCAGAACATCCAGCTCACCGTGCTCATCGCCGCGATGGTGATCGCCAGCATCCCGATGGTGGCCCTGTTCCTCGTCTTCCAGCGGCACATCATCGCCGGGATCAGCGCGGGCAGCACCAAGGGCTGACACCGACGCCCCGTCTACCGAAAGGCACGCTCCGTGGGACAGCCCACCCATGCCCCAAACGACCCTGACTGGTGGCGCTCGGCCGTCATCTACCAGGTGTACGTCCGCAGCTTCGCCGACGGCGACGGCGACGGCACCGGCGACCTCGCGGGCGTCCGCACCCGGCTGCCGTACCTCGCCGAACTCGGCGTGGACGCCCTCTGGTTCAACCCCTGGTACCTGTCACCGATGAAGGACGGCGGCTACGACGTCGCCGACTACCGGGCCGTCGACCCGGCGTTCGGCACCCTCGCCGAGGCGGAGAAACTCATCGCCGAGGCAGGCGAGCTGGGCATCCGGACCATCGTCGACATCGTGCCCAACCACGTCTCCGACCGGCACCCCTGGTTCCGGGCCGCCCTCGCCGCCGGACCCGGCAGCCCGGAGCGCGAGCTGTTCCACTTCCGCCCCGGACGCGGGCCGGACGGCGAACTCCCGCCCAACGACTGGCCGTCGCAGTTCGCCGGCTCCACCGAACCGGTGTGGACCCGCCTCCCCGACGGCGACTGGTACCTGCACCTGTTCACCCCCGAGCAGCCCGACCTCAACTGGGCGCACCCGGCCGTACGCCAGGAGCACGAGGACATCCTGCGGTTCTGGTTCGAACGGGGCGTCGCAGGCGTTCGCATCGACTCGGCGGCCCTCCTCGCCAAGGACCCGGACCTGCCCGACCTCGCCGCGCACCCCGAGCCGCACCCGTTCGTCGACCGCGACGAACTCCACGACGTCTACCGCTCCTGGCGGCGCGTGGCCGACGAGTACGGCGGTGTGTTCGTCGGCGAGGTCTGGCTCCCCGACACCGAACGCTTCGCCCGCTACCTGCGCCCCGACGAACTCCACACCGCCTTCAACTTCTCCTTCCTGTCCTGCCCCTGGGAGGCCGGCCGGCTGCGGGCCTCGATCGAGGCCACACTCGCCGAGCACGCCCCCGTCGGCGCTCCGGCGACCTGGGTGCTGTGCAACCACGACGTCACCCGCACCGTCACCCGCTACGGCCGCGAGGACACCGCCTTCGACTTCGCCACCAAGGCGTTCGGCACGCCCACGGACCTGGCGCTCGGCACCCGCCGGGCACGCGCCGCCGCCCTGCTGTCCCTGGCCCTGCCCGGCTCGGTCTACCTCTACCAGGGCGAGGAACTGGGCCTGCCGGAGGCCGAGATCCCCGGCGACCGCGTCCAGGACCCGATGTACTTCCGCTCGGGAGGCACCGACCCCGGCCGCGACGGCTGCCGGGTACCGCTGCCGTGGGCCGCCGGCCTGCCGTACGCGGGCTTCGGCTCACGGGACGAGCCGTGGCTGCCGCAGCCGGCGGACTGGCCGTCGTACGCCGTCGACCGGCAGCGGGACGATCCGCACAGCGTGCTCACCCTGTACCGCGAGGCCGTCGCCGCCCGCCCGGTGTTCGGCGACGGTCCCCTGACCTGGCTGCCCGCCCCCGACGGCGTCCTCGCCTTCTCCCGCGCGGACGGCGCGATCTGCGTGGTGAACCTCGCCAACACGCCCGCCGTTCTCCCCGCGCACTCCCGACTCCTGCTGAGCAGCGGCCCGCTGGACGACACCGGCCGGCTGCCACAGGACACGGCGGCCTGGCTGCTGGCCTGAGCCGCCCGCGCACAGCTGTCCCACGCACCCCCACCACGAAGGGATCAGCACATGCACAGCAGCACCGCCGCACACCTCCGGCGCATGCCGGCCATCGGGGCGGTCGTCGCCCTCGCCGCAGGCATGCTCGTCGCCGCCGCCCCGGCCGCGCACGCCGCCTCGGGTGCCACCCTTCCCTTCACCTCCGTGGAGGCCGAGGCGGCGACGACCACCGGCACGAAGATCGGCCCCGACTACACCCAGGGCACCCTCGCCTCGGAAGCCTCCGGCCGGCAGGCCGTCCGGTTGTCCTCGGGGCAGCGGGTGGAGTTCACCGTGCCGCGCGCGGCCAACGCGGTGAACCTCGCCTACAGCGTCCCGGACGGCCAGTCCGGCTCGCTGACCGTGTACGTCAACGGTACGAAGATCGCCCAGTCCCTCCCGGTGACCTCCAAGTACTCGTACGTCGACACCGGCTGGATCGCCGGCGCCAAGACCCATCACTTCTTCGACAACGCCCGTCTCCTGCTCGGCCGGGACGTCCAGGCCGGCGACAAGGTCGCCGTCGAGTCCACGGGCACCCAGGTCACCGTCGACGTGGCCGACTTCGAGCAGGTCGCCGCGGCCGCCTCGCAGCCCGCCGGCTCGGTGTCGGTCGTCGCCAAGGGCGCCGACCCCAGCGGCAACGGCGACTCGACCCAGGCCTTCCGGGACGCCATCGCCGCCGCCCAGGGCGGCACGGTCTGGATACCGCCCGGCGACTACCGCGTCACGTCCTCCCTGAACGGCGTGCAGAACGTGACCCTCCAGGGCGCCGGCAGCTGGTACTCGGTCGTGCACACCTCCCGCTTCATCGACCAGACCAGCTCCTCAGGGAACGTCCACATCAAGGACTTCGCGGTCATCGGCGAGGTCACCGAGCGCGTCGACTCCAGCCCCGACAACTTCGTCAACGGCTCCCTCGGCCCGAACTCGTCCGTCTCCGGCATGTGGCTCCAGCACCTGAAGGTCGGGCTGTGGCTGACCGGCAACAACGACAACCTGGTGGTGGAGAACAGCCGCATCCTCGACACCACCGCCTACGGCCTCAACCTCAACGGCACCGCCAAGGGTGTCCGCGTCCGCAACAACTTCCTGCGCAACCAGGGCGACGACTCCCTCGCCATGTGGTCCCTGTACGCCCCGGACACGAACTCCAGCTTCGAGAACAACACGATCTCGCAGCCCAACCTCGCCAACGGCATCGCCATATACGGCGGCACCGACATCTCCGTGAAGAACAACCTGATCTCCGACACCAACGCCCTCGGCAGCGGCATCGCCATCTCCAACCAGAAGTTCCTCGACCCCTTCAGCCCGCTGTCCGGCACCATCACCGTCGACGGCAACACCCTGGTGCGCACCGGCGCGATGAACCCCAACTGGAACCACCCGATGGGCGCGCTGCGCGTCGACTCGTACGACAGCGCCGTCGACGCCACCGTCGACATCACCAACACGACGATCACCGACAGCCCGTACAGCGCCTTCGAGTTCGTCTCGGGCGGCGGACGGGGGTATCCGGTGCGGAACGTCACGGTGACCGGCGCGACCGTGCGGAACACAGGGACCGTCGTGGTCCAGGCCGAGGCGCAGGGCGCGGCCACCTTCAAGAACGTCACCGCCACCCAGGTGGGCGCGGCGGGCGTCTACAACTGCCCGTACCCGGCGAACTCCGGGTCCTTCGCCCTCACCGACGGCGGCGGCAACTCCGGCTGGTCCAGCACCTGGACGGACTGCTCCACCTGGCCGCAACCGGGACAGGGCAACCCGGATCCCGACCCGGGCCGCAACCTGGCCAAGGGCCGCCCGGCCACCGCGACCGGCTCCCAGGACGTCTACACGCCGGGCAAGGCGGTCGACGGGGACGCCAACTCGTACTGGGAGTCCACCAACAACGCCTTCCCGCAGGCCTTCACGGTCGACCTCGGCTCGTCGTACGCGGTGCGCCGGCTGGTGCTGAAGCTGCCCCCGTCCGCGGCCTGGGGCGCCCGCACGCAGACGGTCACCGTGCTCGGCAGCACCGACGGTTCGGCCTACTCCACGGTGGTGGGATCCCAGGGCTACCGCTTCGACCCCGCGACCGGCAACACCGCGACCGTGTCCCTGCCGAGCGGCACGAACCTGCGGTACCTGCGCCTGAGTGTCAGTGCGAACACCGGCTGGCCGGCGGGGCAGTTCAGCGAGGTGGAGGCGTACCTGACGTCCTGACCACCTCGGCCGCCGCGTCCCGGGCTCAGGGCACCCGGGACGCGGCGGTCCGCGCCAGGGCCAGGGTCCGGGAGCGGTCCGGTGCCGCCGGGCTGCCCGCGTCGCCGAGCCAAGGCGTACTCGTCCCGGGCGATCCGCTCCCACCTTCGTCGACGCGGTGGCAGCTGCAATGCTTGCACTGATGCGAAATGCCGGTCGATGATCCGAAAGAAGCGGCCTGGCTTCCTCACGCTGTTCGCCACGGAGGATGGTCCAGGCTGCCTCAAGGCCGTAGAGGGCGGATCTGGCCGCCGCTACTCGTTGGGCGCATGGGCATTCATGCGAGACTTCGACGCTCTGCGGGACAGGGACGCGAGCAGCTGACCCGCACCGACGGCAATGTAAAGCACGACCAGGATCCCAAGTCCGAGGTCGAGCCAGTCATACGTCGTGCCCCTGGAAAGTGAGGCCCATGCACGGGCACCCGCGACGGAGCCTGCGACTACGACCAGAACCGACGCCAAGGCATGCAACCCTTTTGCAGCCCTCGGCCGCCGCTCTTTGAGCAGTTCACCACCCGCACCGAGCGCGACGAGCGCGGGGAAGGCATCGTGCGGCTCCAGGCGCCCTGTTCCGATCGCGTCCGTGGTGTTGATCAGGATGCCGAGAGAGCCGACGACCAATGCACTTTGAGATATACGGCGGCTCATCAACCCTCGCTTGCGGTCAGACTTCGTCCTCTGCGGGACGCAGAGCAGGGAGCGTAGCCCGACCACGGCGCATGGGGTTCCGCAGGGCACGGCCCGGTCCACGAGCCCGGTTGTCGGGCCCAGCCAGCCCGACTGCCGTGCTCGTCCTGCCCTGATCGCCGTCTCCGCCGCCTTCAACCGTGATGGAATGCTCCACCGCAGGCAGCCGCTGGAGGCGACTGCGGGGCTGACCGGGATGGTGGTACGACTCCGGGCCGGTACGAAGTAGCGGGCCGACCAACCGGCCATCGCTCCTAGGGCGACTCCCATGGCTTCCCGCCTCAGCCACCACGCACGACCCTGCAACGGCAAGACGCACGCAGCCGTGTCGGCCCGTGACGAGCACACGGCGCAGCTGGAAGAGGAAGTCGGCCGGCCACCTTCGACCGGCCGTCTCTTCCGACGCCACCATCGATCAAGCCATCGGCGTCCTGCTCTGCCTTCACCGGCTCGGTCCGAGACTGGCTTCGCCGTGCTGAGCACGGCGTCATATGCTCCCCGTAGCCTGTGCCGGCATGACAGTGCATCCACACATGGCCGCCCTCGAGAGACTGATGCCGCCCGAGCACGGCCAGGACGAGGAGATCGACTGGGGCGCCGTGGAGAGTGTCTGGGGCACCCGCTTTCCGGCTGACTACATGGCGTTCATGGCCCGCTACGGCACCGGTTCGATCAACGGCGATGCCGGAGTGTTCTCCCCTTTGCCCTTCCAGGGCCGCCGCTGGGTCGACGACTCGATGAAGGAGGAGACGGCCAACGCCCGTCACATCTGGAAGATGGAAGGTGGCCGTGAGGCGCTCGATGTCCACCCCGAACACCTCCTGGCCTGGGGTGTCACGGCGGGCGCGGACATTCTGTGCTGGCTGACCACGGGCAACGATCCCGATCGGTGGCCGGTGGTGGTGTGCGGCCGCCACACCCGCTCGCGCTTTACCGCCTACCCCTTCGGTATGGCGGAGTTCCTGTGCCGCCTTTTCGAGGACCGGTTCGAGGACTTCGCCGATGGTTGCCCGGTGAGCTCGATCTTCTGGGAGAAGGGCACCCCGAACAGCTTCGTACACTCGAAGGAAGCGGAGCGCCGCTGGCTCGCTGGGCTGGATCCGGACACCGGCGAGCCGGACCCGTACGCGGACATGTTCCCCAGGAACAGGGCCACCGGCGATCGGGAGATCGATAAGGAACGCAAGTGAAATCCGGGGCCTTTGGTGTTCTCGGCGCGCCTGTTCCCGAAACGCTTCAGCAGGCTTCAGTAGGACGAGGAGTCGGGGTCCACGACGACGTCGTACGACGGCGTGGTCATGGAGTGCAGCGCGGTGTCGAGTTTCTCCGTGCGCAGGATGTACGTGCCCGGCGCCAGATCCCCGATCTGCTGGTACCGGCCGGTGAAGTCGGGCTCCGTCCCGGTCCAGTACCCGGACCCCAGGCTGTGCTTGAGGACCCACCCGTTGGGCTGGACGATGGCCGGGTACACCGGGCCGCTCGCGTCCTGCGTGAGGACGAAGGACGCCCCGGCGTGCGCGTTCGAGCCGGGCGAACCGGACAGGGTGAACGAGAAGTAGCGGACGTTGAACGGCGAGCCCGGGGTCAGCGGAGCGCAGCCCCGGGCGGTCACCGGGCCGTCCAGCGAACCGAGTTGCAGCGGGTCGGTGAACGTCCCGCTGCCGGCCAGAGCGGCGCAGTCCACGCTGCCGTCCCCGGCAGGCTCGGTGTCGTCCTCGGTGGTGTCCTCCCCGTCGTCGCTGTCGAGGGGGTCGGAGCTGGGGGTGTCCTCGGCGGACGTCTCCTCGACGGGCTCCTCGGTGGTGAGCGCCGGCTCCGGGGAGGACTCGGTGGCCTCCGGCGTCGGCGAGGCGGTGTCGGACGCCGACGACGTGGACGCGTCCACGGACGGGGACCGCCCGGCACCCGACTCGTGCTGCGAGGAGCCGCCACAGCCGCTCGCCAGCAGTATCGCCCCGAGCGTCAGCGCACACCTGCGGATCATGGTCTTCCTCCCCCTCCCGCACCGGCACGAAAAGGGGCCGGCGGGTGTCATGTGCGCGGGATATTACCGCCGTTCATCCCTTCGATCCCCCCATATGAGGACTTCTCCGAACCGGTGCGCGTCCGTGCGGAAGCATGGGCACCGGCCCCTGGGCACGCGTCCGCCCGGAACCGGGAGGGCCGGCTCCGGGCGGGCGCTCGCTCAGCAGGTGGGCACGTCCGTCAGCCAGGCCGGGCCCTTGAGGTAGATGTTGGTGATCCACGATCCGTCGGTCAGCTTGGACCAGGCGTCGTTGGTGTAGCCCTCCGCCGTGACCTGCTGCGCGTGCGCCTGGCAGACGACGTTGACCGTCGTCGGCTGCGCGAAGTAGTCCACCACGGCCGCGTTCACGTTCGGCTGGCTGTGCGTGCGCACCCCGGTGCCCCACGTCTGGTGGGCCTTGCTGCCCCCGCTCGGCGGCGCGGGGCTGTCACCACCGCAGTCCGGGACGCCCGGCAGCCACGCCGGGCCCTTGACGTAGATGTTGGTCAGCCAGGAACCGTCGGTCAGCTTGGACCAGGCGTCGTTGGTGTAGCCGTCCGCCGTGACCGTCTCGGCGTGCTCCTGGCACTGCACCGACACCTGCGTGGGGCCGGCGAAGGTGTCCACCACGGCGCTCCGCACGCTCGGCGTGGAGTGGGTGCGCACCCCGGTTCCCCAGGTCTCGAAGACCGTACCGCCGTCCGCGGGCGGGGGAGTGGGCGCGCCGGTGGGGTTGATGCGGACGGCGCCCGCGTAGTCGCCGCCGGTGCGCGCCGGGGTGACCCGGATGTGCGTGCCGGACTCGTACGCCTCGACCATCTGCCCGGCGCCCAGGTACATGGCGACGTGGTGGATGTGCCCGCTGCCCCAGAACATCAGGTCGCCGGGGACCAGCGGGCCCGTGCCCTGACCGGCGGAGAAGCGGGCCGCGGCCTTGGAGGTGTGGAACTGGTCGTTCGCCGTGCCGTTGAGCAGGTCCTTGCCGGTGGCCCGGTAGTAGGCGTACCGCATCAGGCCGGAGCAGTCGAAGCCCAGGCGCTCGTCGTCGTGCATGCTGTCCGGGTCGGATCCGTCGTAGTAGCCGTACGTCGGGCCCGGTGTGGCCCCGTGGCCGCCGCCCCAGCTGTACCAGACGCCGATCTGGGAGCAGGCCGCGTTCACGGCGGCCTCGGCGGTGGCCGAGGCGCCGGAGGCCAGGACACCGCAACTCGCTTGCGCCGAGGAGGTGGTGGCGTGCGTGTGGTGCGGGGCGGAGGCCGCTCTCGCGGCCGTCGGGATACAGGCGGCCAGGGCCGCCGCCAGGGCGGTGGCGAAGGCCCGGCCGAGGAACCGGCGGGCGGTCGAGGTGGTCAAGGAGCACATCCTTCGGTCGTCGACGGTCCGTCACCGGCGAGGCCCGTGACGGCGGTGGGGGGTGTGTGCGCCGCGACGGCGGCTGCCGTCGTGGTGCCGTGCCGGTGCCGCGCCCCACCCCCGTCGGGGCGTGGCACCGGGGTCTGTGCGGTGAGCGCGGCCCGCATCTTGGCCAGCGCCCGCATCCGGTTGCGCTGCACGGTGCCGCGGTGGGCGCCGAGCCGTTCACCGGCCGAGTCGTGGCTCAGGCCCTCCAGGTCGACGAGGATCACCGCGGCCGCCTCCTTCGGGGAGAGCATGCCGAGCAGGGCCAGGGCCGTGGCGTTCGCCTCGTAGCGGCCGAGTCCGCCGTCCCAGCCGGTCTCCGGCAGCCGGTCCGTGGCCCGCTCCCGGCGTGAGGGGTGCTGCCAGGAGTCGCGCAGCAGGTTGAGCGCGACGGTACAGGTGTAGGCGTACGGGTGGCGCTGCTCCCCGAGACCCTGGGCGTGGGCGCGGCGGGAGAGCCGCAGGTACGTCTCCTGCACCAGGTCGTCGGCGTCGTGCGGATTGCCGGTGAGTGCCATCAGCCGTCTGCGCAGCCTGGGCATGTCGGCGGTGAAGGAGGCGTCGAACTCGCGCGGTCCGACGCCGGCCCGCTCACGCGTCGCCGGCGCGCAGGTGCCGCCAGTGGTGTCCATGGATGTTCCCCCGTCGGTCGATCGTGCTGCGGTGCGCGCCTGCCGCCGTGCCGTACCGGTCCGCCTCGTCGCGGTACGGCACGGGAGGCCGGCGCCTCGTGGAGTCCGCCGGTCCGCAGGTCACGCGGCCCGGAGAGGCGGTGCCGCCGGGCCGTAACGGGCGGCCGGGGCGCGGCGCATGAGCGCCCAGTACCGGTCGCCGTACGACCAGTGCCACCATTCGGTGGGGTAGTTGACGAACCCGGCCGCGGTCAGCACCCGGGCCATCAGCTCGCGGTGCGCGCGGGCCTCGGCGCCGATACCGGGCGCCGCGGTGCGGCAGGCGCCTCCGCTCTCCTCCGGGGTCGCGTTCACCTCCGTGCCCAGGGGCAGTTCGGTGCCGTCGGCGGTGCACAGCGTCAGGTCCACCGCGCCGCCGCTGACGTGCGGGGCGACCTCCGGCGGGGAGATGTACGCGCTGGCCAGTTCGCGGATGAGGGCCGGCCCGGCGTCCGGGTGGCTCCGGCGCAGCGTCTCCGCGTAACTGTCGAAGTAGCGCAGTTGCAGGTCCGGCGGCCGGTACCCCTCCACCACCAGGAGGCGGACGCCGGCCGGCAGCAGATCCTGCGCCAGCACCAGGCGCCGCAGCGCCCCGGACCTGAGGTGGGCGTAGGCACCCGTGTCGTCGGCCTGCCGCCGGTCGAGCAGCAGCTCGGACGTGTCGCGCAGGTCCACCAGGGGTTCACCGCACTCGCGCTCGGTGACCTCGGCGACCCGCGGGTCGGAGAGCGGGATGATGTCCGTCACGGCGAACAGCCTGCCGGGGGTCTCTGCAACCGCTCTGCAGGTTCTCTGCAAGCGGCCGAGCAGGGGTTCTGCAGCGCTCGTTCCGGCCTCCGGTCAGCCGGCGTCCGCCTCCCGTTCGCGTGCCTCCCGGCAGCCCAGCGAGCGGAACACCGCCAGCGCCTCGGCGCGGGCCGCCCGGGCCGCCGGCCCGTCGCCGTCCGCGGCCCACACCGCCGCCAGGTCCCACCGGGTCCGCGCCCGCCACAGCGGCAGCCGCACCTCCTCCCAGATGGCGCACGCCCGCTCCAGGGGATCCCGGGCGCCGCCGGTGTCACCGGCGGCCAGCCGCGCCTCGCCCAGCGTGCGCAGCACCAGCGCCTCCCCGAACCGGTCCTGCCGTTCCCGGGCGACCGTCAGACAGCGGTCCAGCCGTTCGACCGCCCGCCCGGTACGGCCGGTGCGCAGTTCGACCTTGGCCAGCGACTGCTCGGTGTACATGACGCCGAACGTGTCGTGCAGCTCCGTGAAGAGCCGCAGCGCGTCCCCCAGCACCCGCTCCGCCTGTGCGTGTTCGCCCTCGGCACGGTGGCAGAGGGCGAGGGAGCGCAGGGTCAGGCCCTCGCCGTGCCGGTCGGCGGCCGCCCGGTACAGCTCCAGGGCCTCCGTCAGCGCCCGCCGGGCCTCGGCGTCCTCGCCCAGCTCCCGGTGCACGTACCCGATGCCGTACAGCACCCGGGCGCGGGCGCCGAGGTCGTCCCCCGCCCCGTAGCACTCGAGGGCGGCCCGCAGCAGGGTCGACGCCGCTTCGTAGCGCGCCTGCTCCCGCCGCGCGGTGCCCATACCGGCCAGGGCCACCGCCTTCCCCCGCCGTACGCCGCCGTGTTCCTCGAACAGCCGCAGCGCGTCCGCGAAGTAGGTGTACGAGGTGTCGAAGTCGTCCTGTTCGTAGTGCAGTTGGCCAAGACCGGCGAGCAGCCAGGCCTCGCCCTCGGTGTCCCCGCCGCGGCGCACCGCCGCCATGGCCGCCGTGTGCGAGCGGGACCAGGCGTCGAACTGGTTGTAGAGGGCGGCCGATCCGGCCATCAGTGCCCCGGCCAGGTCCCGGGCGGCCCGGGGCAGATGGTGGTCGGCGCAGTGCACGGCGGCGGCCAGCAGCCCGGCCTGCTCGGCGGCGAACCAGGCCGCCGGCCGCCGCAGCAGCGACGCCTCCGTCTCCGCGTCGAGAGCGCGTACGGCGGCCGGTTCCGGGAAGTGCCGGGCGGCGCCGCCGGGCCCGCGCGCCGCCGCCTTGCGGGCCAGGTCCAGCCAGCAGGCCACCAGTCGCAGCACCGCACCGGCCCGCTCCTCGGCACCGTCCTCCGCGAGACAGCGCTCGTAGGCGTGTTCGCGGGCCAGGTCGTGGATGCGGTAGCGGGCCCGGCCCGTCTCGTCGACCCCTATGACGTCGATGAAGTGGCAGTCCACCAGCCGCTCGACGGCCTCCTCGGCCTCCTCGGTACCGATGTCCAGCAGCGGGGCGGCGATCCAGGACGCGAAGTCGGGCAGGCCCAGCAGAGCCAGCCGGCGCAGCGCCCGCTGCTCCGGCGGATCGAGGTCGGCGTACCCGAGTTCCAGGCTGGAGCGCAACTCCAGGTCACCGGCGCTGAGTTCGTTGAGCCGGCGCCGTTCGTCGCGCAGCCGTCCGGCGAGCCGGCCGGGCGCCCAGTGCGGGCGGGCCGCGAGACGCGCCCCGGCGATGCGGACCGCGAGCGGCAGCCGCCCGCACAGCGCGACGATCTCCGCGGCCCGCTCCGGCTCGGCACCCGTCCGCTCGGTACCGGCGACCCGCCGCAGCAGCTCCAGCGCGTCCTGCTCACCGGGCACGGAGAGGTCCAGATGGGCCGCCCCCTCCAGCGCCACCAGCCGCCGGCGGCTGGTCACCAGGACGGCCGAACCGGCACCGGGCGGCAGCAGCGGCCGTACGTGGGCCTCGCCCGCGGCGTTGTCGAGGATGAGCAGCACCCGCCGGTGCCCGACGTGCGTGCGGTACAGCCCGGTCAGCTCCTCCAGGCTGCCGGGCAGGGTCCCCGCGTCCGTGCCCATGGCCCGCAGCAGCCGGGCGAGCGCGTCGGCGGGCTGCAGCGGGGTGGCGTCCGCCGCCCGCAGATCTATGAACAACCGTCCGTCCGGAAAGAGTTCGGCGGTGCGGTGCCCGACGTGCACGGCGAGCGCGGTCTTGCCGGTGCCCGAGCGGCCGGAGATCACCCCGATCGGTGGAGCCGTCCGGCCGGCGCCCACGGCGCCCTCCAGCAGCCGGGTCGCCCAGGCCACCTCCGTACTCCGGCCCACGAAGTCCGCGATGTCCGGCGGAAGATGGGACGGGGCGGGCGTGAAGACGGTCACCCGGGCCGTGGCGGGGACCGTGCCCTCGCCCTCGCCGGCCGCGGGCCGGGGCACCCGGGGTGCCGGCACGGTGCCGGGCGTACGCCGGGAGGACGGCGTGCCGAGCAGGGCGGTGTCGTTGGTCAGCACCGCCTGGTGCAGGGACCTCAGTTCGGGACCGGGGTCGATACCGAGTTCGTCCCGGAGCAGCGCACGGCCGTCCCGGTAGGTGCGCAGCGCGTCGGAGACCCGGCCGGTGCGGAACAGCGCCGTCATCAGCTGGCCGCGGGACCGCTCCCGCAGCGGATGGGCGGCGACGTGCGCGAGGAGCGGGGCGATGGTCTCGTCCTCGCGGCCCAGTTCCAGCAGCAGCCCGAACGACTCCTCCTGCGCGACCAGCCGCAGTTCGGCCAGCCGGGCCGACTCGATCCGCGCGAACGACTGGCCGAGCCCTTCCAGCGCCTCCCGGCCCCGCCACAGGCCGAGGGCCTCGCCGAGCGCCTCCACCGCCTCCTGCGGCCGTCCCGTCCCGGCCGCCCCGCGGCCCGCCGCGAGGAGTTCCTCGAAGCGGCGGGCGTCCACCTGGGCGGGGGCGAGGTCGGCGAGGTAACCGGGGGGACGGGTGCGGACGACCTCGGCGGCACCGAGCCGGGCCAGCGCCCGCCGCAGCGCGGAGACATGGGTGGCGACCAGGGCGCCCGCAGTCGCCGGAGCCCGCTCGTCCCACAGGCAGTCCACGAGCCGCTCGGTGGACAGCACCTCGCCGAGGTGCACGACGAGCGCGGCGAGGACCGCCGGGGGCTTCGACCCGCCGAGGGGCGCCCGCCGTCCGCCCTCCCACACCTCGACCGGACCGAGCAGACGTACCTCGAACATCGAACCCCGATCGCCTCACCCGACCGCCCCCGCGCGGGCGGGTGACAACGATATCCGCGCACCCGCTCCGGACATGCCGGAAGCCCTGCCGACCTGGCGTGATCCGGCCCCTCGTGGAACGCGGCTCGGGATCGCTCTCGGACGCTCCGTGCCTCGTGCCGGGCCCTCGCCCGGCCCTGTGTCCCTCCTGAGGCAGTTGGCCGGATCCGGTGGGTGGGCACAGGGCCGCCCGAACGGGAGACGGCCACGCGACGCCACTCGTATGACCGGCGGCGGGAATCCGCGAGATCCGCCTGCCCGCCGGTGTGCCGGAAATTCCCGTGGGCCGGTTGTCATACGGATGCGCGTCCCGGGCCGTCTACGGGACGAAGCGCACACAGGCGGTGCACGGATCCACGAGGCGCATCCGACCGGCGCACGGCCCACGGCGACGGGACGGTGCCGCGCACCACCCGCCCACCTCCCGCGGCCTCGCGCCCGGCCCGAGCACGGCCGGGGGCCCGCACGGCCCGGGACACGCAGGGCCCCCTCACCCAACCCCTTCCACCAGTACCCCACGCCCAGGAGTTGCCGATGAAGCGCACCGACGCCCTCCGTGGGACGGTCACGCAGGTGGCCGTCGTGGTCGCGGCGGCGGCACTCGTGCTGACCGGCTGCGCCCGGGACGGCACGGCCGGCCCGCCCGCCGCGCCCGCCGCGCGGGCCCAGGCGCGCGATCTCACCTACACCGAGGACCTGCGGATCGGGGACGCCCAACAGCGTCTGATCCGGACCTGCATGGCCCGGCAGGGCTTCCGGTACCGGGAGGACCGGACGCTGACGCGGGAGGAGAGCCGGCCGCTCCGCTACGTCCAGGACGACGTCGCCTGGGCCCGCGCCCACGGCTACGGCAGCCGGATCCGGGCCAAGGAGGAACGGGCCCGGCTGCAGAACCCCAACGGCGCCTATCGTGCCGCCCTTCCGGCCGCCCGCAGGGCCGCCTACGACACCGCGTTGGACGGCGGACGCGCCGCCGAACTGCTGCGGACCGAGGAGCCCGGCGGAGGCACGGTCGCGAAACGGTCCGGCGGCTGCACCGGCGCCGCGGAGAAGGAGCTGTACGGCGATCCGGCGACCTGGTTCCGGCTGGACACGACCGCGAGCAACCTCCGGCCGCTGTACGTCGGCAAGTTGCTGCACGACGGGCGGTTCACCACCGCCGTCCACGCCTGGTCGCGCTGCATGGAGCGGGCCGGTCACGCCTACCCCGACCCGGACGCCGCCCGCCAGGCCACCCGGGACCATCCCGCCGGACAGGACCGGGCGGCGGAGGCGAGGGCGTACGCCGCCGAGACCCGCGTCGCCGTCGCCGACGCCACCTGCGCCCGGACCGTCTCCCTGGGTTCCGTCGGCCGGGCCCGCGAGGCGTACTACCTCGGCCGGCTGCCCAAGACCTACCGCGCCACGCTCGACGCGTACCGGCAGCGCAGGCTCGCCGCGCTGCGCGGCGCCGAACGCATCGTCCCGCCGCGCGCCTGACCACCGGCCCCCGGCGTGCGTGCCGATCCCACCGCCCGGCGGGCCACCGTCGCCCGCCCCACGAGCCCCGCGCCACCGCGCGGACTTCACCATCCGCTCTCTCACCAGCCGTCACCGGCAGAACAGGAAGCATCATGCGCAAGCTGGCCGTCTCCGTGGTCACCCTGGGCCTCGCCGCCCTCGGTTTCGCCCTCCCCGCGTCCGCCCACGCGGCGAGCGGCTGCAACGCCAAGTGGCCGGGCCGCGACGGCAACGTCCGCGCCTGGCGGGACGCCGACTGCCAGGGCGAGCTGCTCGGCGTCACGGCGGGCAACGACTCCAACTGGGCCGACCCGTACGGCCCGTTCACGGGAAGCGACGCGAACGCCGCCTCCTCCGTGATGAACAGCGGCTACGTCGGCGGCAAGGACGTCGTGGCCTTCTACTACTACGCGGACTACCCGTCCGACGCCTACGGCTGCCTCAAGCCGGGCGAGCTGTACGTGGACAACCTCGGCCGCAACAGCTTCACCAACGGCAGGAACATGAACGACAACATCATGTCGCACGTGTGGGTGGCGTCGAGCGCCTGCGCCCCGGGCTCCTTCATCAGCTGACCCGGCCCGGCCCCGGGGCCGGCCCGTCACGCCGGCCGCGGTCCGTCCGACCGCGGCAGGCGGGACGGGTCACGGCACCGCACGGACCGCCGAGTTTCACACGGGCGCCACCCGACCCTTCCCTGACGTTTGCTGCTCTTGGAACACTCGCTGCGCGCAGATTCCGTCATCTGACGGTGTCGCGTACGTCAGGACGAGAGGATCCTCACTCATGCCCGAAGTCAATCGGCGGCGATTTCTGCAACTCGCGGGTGCCACGACGGCGTTCACGGCACTGTCCAACAGCATCCAGCGCGCGGCGGCCCTGCCCGCCCGCCACCGGACGGGTTCGGTGGACGACGTCGAGCACATCGTCGTGCTGATGCAGGAGAACCGCTCCTTCGACCACTACTTCGGTTCGCTCAGGGGGGTGCGGGGCTTCGGCGACCCGCGCCCGGTCACCCAGAACGGCAGGTCGGTCTGGAAGCAGTCCGACGGCACGAAGGACGTCCTCCCCTTCCACCCGGACGCCGACGACCTCGGCCTCGCGTTCATCCAGGACCTGCCGCACGGCTGGAACGACGGGCACACCGCGTTCGACAACGGCAAGTACGACAAGTGGGTGCCCGCCAAGTCCGCGACGACGATGGCGTACCTCACCCGCGACGACATACCGTTCCACTACGCGCTGGCGGACGCCTTCACCGTGTGCGACGCCTACCACTGCTCGTTCATCGGCTCCACCGACCCCAACCGCTACTACCTGTGGACGGGCTTCACCGGCAACGACGGCAAGGGCGGCGGCCCGGTCCTCGGCAACGACGAGGCCGGCTACGGCTGGACGACGTACCCCGAGCGCCTGGAGCAGGCCGGGGTGTCCTGGAAGATCTACCAGGACGTCGGCGACGGCCTCGACGCGAACGGCGGCTGGGGCTGGATCAACGACGCCTACCGCGGCAACTACGGCGACAACTCGCTGCTCTACTTCAACCAGTACCGCAACGCCCGGCCCGGCGACCCGCTGTACGACAAGGCCCGCACCGGCACGGACGCGCGCAAGGGCGAGGGCTACTTCGACCGGCTCAAGGCCGACGTGCAGGCGGACCGGCTGCCGCAGGTCTCCTGGATCGCCGCGCCCGAGGCCTTCACCGAGCACCCCAACTGGCCCGCCAACTACGGCGCCTGGTACGTCGCGCAGGTGCTGGACGCGCTCACCTCCAACCCCGACGTGTGGGCGAAGACGGCGCTGTTCATCACCTACGACGAGAACGACGGGTTCTTCGACCACGTCGTCCCGCCCTTCCCGCCGGCCTCCGCCGCCCAGGGCAGGTCGACGGTGGACCCCTCGCTCGACCTGTTCAAGGGCGACGCCGGCCATGTCGCCGGTCCCTACGGGCTCGGCCAGCGGGTGCCGATGCTCGTGGTGTCCCCCTGGAGCAAGGGCGGCTACGTCTGCTCCGAGACGCTGGACCACACCTCGGTCATCCGGTTCATCGAGCGCCGCTTCGGTGTGCACGAGCCCAACATCTCGCCCTGGCGGCGGGCCATCTGCGGCGACCTGACCAGCGCCTTCGACTTCTCCCGCAAGGACAGCGCGCCGGTCGCGCTGCCGTCCACGGCCGGCTACCAGCCGCCGGACCGGGTCCGCCACCCCGACTACGTGCCCACCCCGCCGGCCAATCCGTCCCTGCCCAGGCAGGAACGCGGCAGCCGGCCCACCCGCCCGCTGAAGTACGCCCCCGTCGTGGACGGTTCGGCGGACACCGCGGCCGGGAAGTTCACGCTCACCTTCGCCTCGGGGGCGCAGGCGGGCGCGGCCTTCCTCGTCACCTCCAACAGCCGCACCGACGGCCCGTGGAGCTACACCACCGAGGCGGGCAAGACCCTCTCCGACACCTGGAACTCGGCCTACTCCGGCGGCTCCTACGACCTCGCCGTGCACGGCCCCAACGGCTTCCTGCGCGTCTTCAAGGGACGCAACAAGGTCAAGGGGCCCGAGATCACCGCCCGGCACGCCGGTGAGGGCGTGGAGCTCACCTTCACCAACAAGGGCTCCGGCACGGTGACACTGAAGGTCGCGAACGGCTACGGCGGCAGCCCCGTCACGGTCACCGTGCGGTCCGGGGCCACCGTGAAGCAGACCTTCGGTCTCGCGGCGAGCAAGCGCTGGTACGACCTGACGGTCACCACGGACGCCGACGCGGCGTTCCTGCGCGGCTTCGCCGGTCACGTCGAGAACGGCCTGCCCGGCGTCAGCGACCCGGCCATCGTGACGGGGTGAACGGGCGATGAACACCGCTCCGTGCGGACTGGTCAGGTACCGGTCACATCAGGGTAGTGTGCCCCGGTGACCACGCAATCGAACACTCCTGCAGGCTGGTACCCGGATCCGCACGGGGCGGCGCAGACGCTCCGCTACTGGGACGGCACGCAGTGGACCGAGCACACCAACCCGGCGCAGCAGACCGCCGGCCAGGTTCCCCCGCAGCAGCCCGCCGCCCACATCCCGCCCCAGCCGCAGGGCCCCGACGCCAAGGTGCAGCGTCAGGTGCAGAAGCAGGCCGGTGTGCAGGGCGGCGGCCCCGGCGGCGGCACCCTGTTCACCGAGCCCGTTCTGGTCGTGAACCAGAAGGCCAAGCTGATCGAGCTGACCAACGAGTACAAGGTCATGGATCAGAACGGCCGCGATCTCGGTTCGGTCACCCAGGTCGGGCAGAGCGCGCTGAAGAAGATCCTGCGCTTCGTCTCCAGCCTCGACCAGTTCATGACGCACAAGCTGGAGATCCGCGACGCCTACGGCCAGCCGCAGCTGCTGCTGACCCGGCCGGCGAAGATCTTCAAGTCCCGCGTGATCGTGAGCCGCCCGGACGGCGCGCCGATCGGCGAGATCGTCCAGAAGAACATGATCGGCAAGATCAACTTCGCGATGATGGTGAACGGCCAGCAGGTCGGCGCGATCAAGGCGGAGAACTGGCGGGCGTGGAACTTCGCGATCGTCGACCACGCGGACAACGAGGTCGCCCGGATCACCAAGACCTGGGAAGGCCTCGCCAAGACGCTGTTCACGACCGCGGACAACTACGTCCTGCAGATCCACTACCAGCTGCCCGAGCCGCTGCTGAGCCTCGTGGTGGCGACCGCCCTGACGGTCGACACCGCGCTCAAGCAGGACGCGCGCGGCTGGGGCTGATCGACGGCCCCAGGACGGTACGGCGTCGGGGGGGGGGGGGGGGGGGGGGGGGGGCGGGCCCCCCCCCCCCCCCCCCCCCCCCACGTCCGTGGTCACAGGGCGGTGAGATGCCCCGGCTGCTCCGGCTGCCGCGGTACCAGCGCCGGTTCCACGGCGGCCTTCCGGGACTCCAGCGCCAGCACGGCCGCGACCGGGTGCTCCTCGTGCCCGTCCGCTCCGTCCGCGCCGTCCGCGTCGAAGCCGTCGGGCGCGCCGGGCGGTGCGGCGCCGGCCGGTCCGGGGGCCGTGCGGGTGAGCAGGAGTACGCCCCTGGCGGCCAGGGCCGCCCCGGCCAGGGCCAGCAGCACGCCGGCCGTGCCGCCCCGCAGGCCCTGCCCGAGCAGGGTGAGGCCGATCACCGCGGCGGCCACCGGGTTGGTGAGGGTGACCACGGCCAGGGGGGCGCCGAGCCCGCCGCGGTACGCCGTCTGCGACAGCAGCAGCCCGCCCACGGCGAACGCGGCGACGAGCACCGCGACCACGACCACCTCGGTGCCGAGCGCCGGGCCGGTCCGGTCGGTCGCCGCCACGGTCACCGTCTGGGTCAGTGCGGAGGCGACACCGGAGGCGAACCCGGACGCGGTCGCGTGCCGCAGGCCCGGCCGGGCGCCGGGCCGGGACAGCAGACCGATCGCGGCAGCCGTCGTACCGGCGACCGCCAGCGCCTCGGTCAGGGAGAGCACCCGCGCGGGTGCCGGGCCCGAGGCGGTGACCAGCAGCGCGGCCAGCCCGAGCAGTGTCAGCGCCGTACCGCGCCACTCCGCCGTGCTGACCCGCCGCCCGGCCGCCCGCGCCCCGAGCGGCACCGCCGCGACCAGGGTGAGCGCACCCAGCGGCTGGACCAGCGTCAACGGGCCGTACTTGAGGGCGACGACGTGCAGCAGGGCCGCGGCCGCGTTCAGGCCGACCGCCGCCCACCAGGCGCCGGTGCCCAGCAGGCGCACCAGGCTCGAGCCGGCGCCGCGGCCGGCCAGTCGCTCCTGGGCGACGGCGGCCAGCGCGTAGGCGACGGCCGAGATCAGCGACAGGCCCACGGCGGCCAGGGCGGCGGCGCTCATCGGCCCGCTCCGACCAGGACGGAGGTGCTGGGGGCGAGCCGGTCCGCGCCGCGCCCGGCCGTGGTGGCCGTCCGCCGGGGCGGGTGGATCACCGCGAGGGCGAGGCCGAGCATCGCCGTCGCGACGATCGCGTCGAGCCAGTAGTGGTTCGCGGTGCCCACGATCACCAGCAGGGTGAGCAGGGGGTGCAGCAGCCACAGCCACCGCCACCGGGACCGGGTGGCCGCGATCAGGCCGACCGCCACCATCAGCGCCCAGCCGAAGTGCAGCGAGGGCATCGCCGCGAACTGGTTGGAGAGATGGTCGCTGGACGGCGGGCCGTACACGGACGGGCCGTAGATCCGGGCGGTGTCCACGAGGCCGGTTCCGGTCAGCATCCGCGGCGGGGCCAGCGGGAAGGTGAAGGGCAGCACCAGGGCGGCCGTGGTGACCGCCGCGAGGACCCGGCGCGCCCATATGTAGTGCGCGGGCCGCCTGAGGTACAGCCAGACCAGGAAGGCCAGCGTGGCCGGGAAGTGGACGGTCGCGTAGTAGGTGTTCGCCAGGTGGACGAGGCCGTCGCCGTGCAGCAGTGCGGACTGGACGGACGTCTCGTCCGGGAGGTGCGCCGACCGTTCGAGGTCCCACACGTCACGCGCGTTGCGGAAGGCTTCGCCGGTATGGCCGGTGGCCAGCTGCCGTCCGAGCTTGTAGACGAGGAAGAGCCCCGCCACCAGCAGAAACTCACGTATCAGTGCCGGGCGTGTGCTGGCGTCCGGCTCCGCTTGGGCCTCTGCAGGCTCGGTTCGGGCATTCATCCCCCGGCCCCTTCGCTGACGGTGGTGCGTTCGGTGGTGCGTTCGGTGGTGCGCGGGCCCCGGGGCGGACCCCGAGGCACGTCGGTCTCATCGATACGAGCGAGTACCGATACGGCACTGTACCGATACGCCAGTGTACCGATACGCTCGAGTACCGGTACACTTGCGTATCGATTGATGTGCGACACACTGGAGTCAGCGTCCCGGGCACCGCTGGAGCCGGGCTTCAGCGGGCCGCACGGGACGAGCGCCGTACACGAGTGAGGGGAAGTGCCGCATGACGTCGCAGGCCGCGGACGGACCGGAGACGGTCAACGCCTCGCGCCGCTCCAAACTCACGCCCGAGCGTGAGCGGGAGTTCTTCGACGCCGTGCTGGAGCAGATCCGCGAGTGCGGCTACGACTCCGTGACCATGGAGGGTGTGGCCGCCAGCACCCGCTGCAGCAAGTCCACGCTCTACCGGCAGTGGAAGACCAAGCCCCAGTTCGTCGCGGCGGCGCTGCGCGCCAGCCGCCGGGTGCGTTTCGCCGGCATCGACACCGGCTCGCTCGCCGAGGACCTGCGCCAGGCCGCGCGGGCCGCGGGCGACTGGTCCGGCAAGGACGCCCGGCTGATGCAGGCGCTCGGGCATGCCGTGACGGCGGACCAGGAACTGGCTCAGGCGCTGCGCGAGGCGCTCGTCCACCCCGAGATCGCCGCGCTCCGGGAGATCCTCGACCGGGGCGTGGCCAGGGGCGAGGTCTCCGCCGCCAACCTCGCGCTGGAGTACATCCCCGCCATGATGTTCGGCGTGCTGCGCGTCCGGCCGGTGCTCAGCGGTCAGTACGCCGACGCCGACTACCTCGTCCGGTTCGTGGAGGCCACGGTGCTGCCCGCGCTCGGACTGACCTGAAAGCCCAGGCCGCCGTTCACGGGATGACAGAACGGCGACCTGCTCGCGCCGCACCGTGGGGACGGGGGCGGCGCGCACCCCCCGGCCGGGTGGGACCCCCTTTGAGCGGAGGGGGCCCCACCCGGCCGACTGCTTCCACCTGCCCCGCGCCCGGGCCGGACGCCGGGTCCGTTCCGCCGGGCCCCGCGGGTGCCGGTCAGACGTTCTGGCCGTTCCCGCCGCCGGACGAGACCTTGATGCCGCCGAGGATCTCGTCGATCACGGAGACCTGCTGGCCGACGTCCACGCCGAACCGCACGACCACGATCTGCTTGGCGTCGTTGGGGGAGGGGAAGGCGACCGACTCGACGTAGCCGTCCGCGCCCTTGCTGGTGACCGCCTTCCAGCGCACCAGGTAGCCCTTCTGCCCGGCCACGGTCACGGCCTTGGACGCCAGCACCTTGTGCGAGGTGATGCTGCCGTACGTGGTGCCGCCGTAGGACTGCTTGGCGTTGGCGGCGATGTCCGCCTTGGCGGCCTTCTCCGGGGTGTCGGCGTTGATCCCCAGCGCCACCGCCGGCGCGCTGTAGGCGCCGCCCGCGGTGCAGGTCTGGGAGCTGTTGCCCGGGCACTTGTAGGAGTTGTCGGAGGTCACCTGCACACCGGCGCTGATCGCCGACCCGGTCCAGCCCTGGGGCACCGGCATGCTGATGCCGTTCACCGGGTCGGGCACCGTGCCGCCGCCCTCGACCTTGGGCACCGCGGTTCCGCGCGGCGAGGGCGACTCGCCACCCGGGCCACCGGAACCCCCGGAGCCGCCCGAGCCCCCGGAGCCGCCCGAGCCGCCGCCGGACCCGCCGAACGGCCCGCCCCGGCCGCCGTCCTGCCCGCCCGACTGTCCCTGCTGGGACCCGGCGCGGTCACCGCCGTCGTCGCCCTTGGTGAGGGCGTACACGCCGACACCTATGCACGTCAGGACCGCGACCGCCGCCGCGACGGCTATGCCGGTGCGCAGACCGCGCCGCGACCCGGCCGCCGGCTGGGCGGGATACCCCGGATAGCCGGGCTGCCCCGGGTACGCGCCGTACCCCGCGGGCGCCGACGGAGCGCCGGCCGGGTAGGTCTGGTGCGGAGGGGGACCCCAGGCGGCGGCCGTCCCGGCGGGGCGGGTCTGGTCCGTCCAGGCCTTGCCGTCCCACCAGCGCTCGGTGGGCGGACCGTCATTCGTCTGCCCGGGGTCGGGGTACCACCCGGGAGGAGTCACCTGCGTCATGTCCCCACCGTAAGAGGCGACGGTGAAAGCGGGATGAGAGGATCCGGCGCCAATCGCACGGACCGGAACATTTCGACACGGTTTTCTTCGTCACCCGCGCCTTTCCGCCGCCGCTCAGCCCGATCACGGGCCCGCGCGGACCGGTCGCCACCGTCCGCCCGGGCCGGTCGCCACCGTCCGTGTCACCGGCCCGCGGGCCGGCCGTCACCCGGCGCCGCGTCACCGGCCGTTCGGGCCCGGCGTTCCGCCCCAGTGCCGCCGTCCGGTGCCGTACGGGGTCCGGGCCGGGCGTCGCGCGTGGGCCGGCCGACGACGAGGCCCGGCGCCGCCTCGCCGCCACCCCGCCGCCGGGGGTCGGCGCCGCCTCGCCGTCATCGCCGCCAGGGCCGCGCGCCGCTCAGCGTCACCCGGCGCCGCGTCACCGGCCGTTCGGGCTCGGCGCCGCCCAACCCGGACCGGGCCCCAGCGGGGTGCCACCTCGCCGTCACCGGCCCGCGAGCGGGGTGCCGTTCGCCGTAGCCCGTTCCGGGGTCTCGACCACCAGCCGTCGTGGTGGGTGCGCAGCGGGCGCCGGCCAGCGGAAGCCGTCGGTGCCCGGGGTCAGGGAGCCGAGCACGCTGGGGTGGCGGGCGCCCGTGCTGCGGGGGTCCGTGGCCGGCAGGCCGTGCGCGGTCAGGAAGCCCAGGACCGCGAAGGCGTACGCCTCCTTCGCCGCGGCCGGCAGCCCCAGCTCGTCCGAGGCGCGCACCGGGATCTCCGCGAGCAGTTCCCGGAGCGTCCCGGCCAGTACGGGATTGCGCATGCCGCCGCCCGACGCGACGACCTCGGTGGCGCCGACGGCCCGTACCGCGTCCGCGATCGTCCGTGCCGTCAGCACCGTGAGCGTCGCCAGCACGTCCTCGGTACGCACACCGTCCAGCAGCCCGGCCGACCGCAGGTACCCGGCGTGGAACACCTCCTTGCCGGTCGTCTTCGGCGCCGGCAGCGCGTAGTACGGCTCCCCGAGCAGCCGGTGCAGCAACCGCCCGTCCACCTCGCCGCGCGCGGCCAGCGCCCCGTCCGCGTCGTACGCGAGGCGCCCACCGCTGAACTCCCGGACCGCCGCGTCCAGCAGCGCGCAGCCCGGCCCGGTGTCGAAGGCCGTCCCGTCGAGGGCCGTCAGATTGGCGATGCCGCCGATGTTCAGTGCCACGGGCCGGCCCGGTCTGCCCCGCAGCCACAGCAGGTCCACCAGGCTCACCAGCGGCGCCCCCTGGCCGCCCGCCGCCACGTCCCGCGCCCGGAAGTCGGCGACCACCGGCAGACCGGTCGCCTCCGCGATCCAGGCGGGCTGCCCCAGCTGGAGCGTGCCGTGGACCCGGCCGCCCTCCGCCCAGTGGAACACCGTCTGGCCGTGCGAGGCCACCAACTCCGCCCGTCCCCCGCACACTTCGCGGTTCGCCCGGACGGCCGCCGCCGCGAACGCCCGCCCGATGCCGGTGTCCAGCCGGCACACCTCCGCGAGCGGCACGGCCGCCGGCGGCAGCGCCGCCGCGAGGGACGCCCGCAGACCGTCGTCGTAGGAGGTGCTCACCATCCCCAGCGGACGCAGCGCCAACGTGGTCCCGTCGAGACGCAGTTCGGCCGCCGCCGCGTCGACGGCGTCGTACGACGTACCCGACATCAGTCCGATCACCAGCACGACCGGCTCACCTCTTCCCTGGAACGTCCCATGAGGGCGACGGCGCTGACCGCGCAGGCCGCCGCCGCGTAGAAGGCGGGCACGTCCGGGTTCCCGGTCCGCCGCACCGCCTCGGTCACCACCAGACCCGCGCAGCCGGAGAACAGCGCGTTCGACAGGGCGTAGGCGAGACCGAGTCCCGTCCAGCGCACCCGCTTCGGGAACATCTCGGCCAGCAGCGCGGGCCCGGGTCCCGCCATCAGCCCCACGACCGCGCCAGCCGCCGCCAGGGCCCAGCCCTTGGCCGTGCCCGGGACGCCCGGATCCTGGAGGAGGCGCAGCAGGGGCAGTGCCGTCACCACCACCAGTACGGCCCCCGCGAGCAGGACCGGCCGCCGCCCGACCCGGTCGCTGAGCAGCCCCGCCGGGAGGATCGCCGCCGCGAACCCGGCGTTCGCCGGCACCGCGGCGAGCAGCGCGTGCCGCATGTCCGCGTGCAGCGCGAGCTGCAGGTACGACGGCAGCACCACCAGGAAGGTGTAGCCGGCCGCCGACCAGCCCATCACCCGCGCCGCCGCCAGCGCCGGCGCCCGCCACCCCAGCCGCACGGTCGGCTCCCGCGGCCCCGCCCCGCGCTCCGCCGCCGGCGGTTCCGTGGCGGGCCCCGCCCGCAGCCACAGCGCCACCAGCCCCAGCGGCAGCGCCAGCAGGAACGGCAGCCGCCACCCCCACGCGGACAACTGCGCGCCGGTGAGCACCGTCGCCGTCACCGCCGTCACCCCCGCCCCGGCGAGCAGCCCCAGCGCCACCGTGAACGACTGCCACGCCCCGTACAGACCGCGCCGGCCCGGCGGGGCGAGTTCCGTCAGCAGAGCCACCGCACCGCCGAACTCACCGCCCGCTGCCAGCCCCTGGACGATCCGCAGTGAGGTCAGCAGCCAGGGCGCGAGGGCTCCCACGGTGCCGTACGTGGGCAGTGCGCCGATCAGCGCGGTGGCGCCCGACATCAGCGCCACCACCCCGATCAGCACCGGCCGCCGCCCGAACCGGTCGCCCAGCCTGCCGAACACCCACGCGCCGAGCGGCCGGAAGAAGAACGCCAGCGCGAAGGAGGCGTACGTCCGCACCAGCGCCCCGGCACCTCCGTCGCCCGCCGGAGCGAAGAACCGGTCGGCGAGCACGGTGGCCAGGAAGCCGTAGACGCCGAACTCGTACCACTCCACGAGGTTTCCCACCGACCCCCCGGCCACCGCGCGCACCGTCGGCCCCCGCGTCCTCGCGCGGCTGCCGGGAACCGGCCTGGTCTCCACCAATGTTGACGCTCCGTCCGCTGCTGACCGGCTGGTCCGGCCGGGGGCGCGTCGTCCGGGCGCACCCACTTTCACCCGGCGGGGCAACAGGTGTCCCGACCGGCCACCACACATCCCACCGGACGGCTACGCTCGTGGTCTGTACGTCATTCGGGCGACCTGGGGAGGTAACGGGATGACGGAGGGACGGCCGGCGGCGGCCGCCTCGGCTTCCCTGTGGGAGCGGGAAGCGGAGATCGACACCGTCGCACAGGCACTCGACCTCCTGTGCGCCGACCAGTCGTCCGCGGGCGGCCTGCTCGTCTTCCGCGGCGAGGCCGGGCTCGGCAAGACGGCGCTGCTGGCGGAGACGCGCCGCATCGCCGAACGCCGTGGCTGCACGGTCTGGACGGCCCGCGGGGCGGAGACCCTGAGGTCCGTTCCGTTCAACGTGGTGCGGCAGCTGCTCCAGCCCGCGCTGCTGTCCCTCCTGCCGGAGGAGGCCCGTGAGTACCTCGGCGACTGGTACGACATCGCCGGCCCCGCCCTGGGCATAGCCGATCCCGGCGACGGCAACCCCGATCCGCAGTACGTCTGCGACGGACTCGTCGCCGCCGTGCGCCGCCTCGCCCGCCGCGAATGGCCGCTCGTGCTGCTCGTCGACGACGCGCACTGGGCCGACCAGGAGACCCTGCGCTGGCTGGCCGCGTTCGCCGAGTGCGTGCGGGACGTCTCCGTCCTCGTCGTGGTCGCCCGCCGGCCCGGCGAGGTCAGCGGGGACAGCGCACGCCACCTCGAAGCCGTCGCCGCCGCCGCGGCCCGCCCCGTCACCAACCTCAGCGCCCTCACCCCCGCCGCCATCGCGGGACTCACCCGCGCCACCGTCGGCCGGCACGCCGACGACGCGTTCTGCCGCGAGGTCTGGGCCGTCACCGCGGGCAACCTCTACGACACCGTCGAACTCCTCGCCAAGGTGCGGGACAGCGAACTCCAGCCGGTCGAGGCCGGGGCCGGGGAGCTCCGCGCCCTGAACCGCTCCGCGCGCGGCGGCGGACTGGTCGACCGGCTCAAGGGCCTCGGCCTGGAGGCCACCCGGTTCGCCTGGGCGGCCGCCATCCTCGGCACCGGCATCACCGTCGACATGGTCGCCCGCCTCGCCACCATGGACGAGGACATCGCCCGCCACTGCGCCGAACTCCTCTGCAGCGCCCGTATCCTCACCGCGCCGGACCCCGCCTCCGGGACCGAACGCGAGGAGGGCGAGCTGGAGTTCGTCCACCCGCTGATCGCCACCGCCGTCTACAACTCCATCCCGCCCGGCGTGTGCACCGCCATGCACGGCGTCGCCGCCCAGATCATCACCGAGCTCGGCCGTGGCGCCGTCGAGGCCGCCCGGCACCTGCTGAAGGTGCACCCGGACGACGACGAGGAACTTGTCGAGCAGCTGCGCGAGGCCGCCCGCGAGAACCTCGCCGTCGGCGCCCCGGACGCGGCCCGACGCTGCCTGGAGCGCGCCCTGGAGGAGCCGCCGCGCCCGGAGGTGCACGCGCGCGTCTTCTACGAACTGGGCTGCGCCACCCTGCTGACCGCGCCCGCCGTCACCATCGACCACCTCCAGAGCGCGCTCGGCACGCCCGGACTCGACGACGACGAGCGGGTGGACGCCGTCGTCCGCCTCTCCCAGGCGCTGCTCCACAACGACCAGCTGGAGGAGGCCGTCCGCACGGTCGAGGCCGAGGCCTCCCGGCACGACACGGGCCCCGTCCGGATGCGGCTCCAGGCCTTCCAGTACATGTGGGAGAACATCCACGGCGAGACCGTCGCACCCGCCCGCTCCCGCGGTCTCGCCGAACTGGCCCGCACCTGCTCGGGCCGCGACAACGCCGAACGCGCCCTGCTGATCCTGCGCGGCTTCGACGCGATGACCCACGGCGAGAGCGCCGCCGAGGTCCTCGAACTGTGCGACCGGGCCCTCGTCAACGGCCGCCTCGCGCCCGGACTCGGCTGGACCGACCCCGAGTGGGGCATGGAACTGCTGATGATGCTGGGCAGCGCGTACGCGTACGCCGACCGGCTCGACCGTGCCGAGAGCCTCTTCGCGGAGGCCCGCCGGGTCTACACCGGCGCGGGCTGGCGCGGCGGCCACCTCTCCCTGGCCAACGCCTTCCTCGGACTCGCCTACCGCAGGCAGGGCCGGCTGAAGGACGCCGAGTCCACCCTGCGCGAGGGCCTGGTGCTCGCCGAACGCGTCGGCCGCGGCCTGCCGCTGTACTGGTCCTCCACCTGCGGACTCGTCGACACCCTGCTGGCCCGCGGCCGGGTCGAGGAGGCCTGGGCGATCGCCGAGCAGTACGGCTTCGGGCCGCCCTACCCGTCCACGATCGTGCTGCCCGACGTCCGCTCCGTGCGCGGCAGGCTGCTGCTCGCCGTCGGCCGTACCGAGGAGGGCGTCAACGAACTGGAGGCCGCCGAGAAGACGGCGGCCTCCCGGGGCGGCCACAACCCCGTCCTCGCACCCTGGTCCATCGACCTGGCCAAGGCCCTCGCCGGTCAGGACCCGGCCCGTGCCGCCCAGCTCGCGACCGACGCCCGCCGCCAGGCCGAGCGGTTCGGCACGGACACCGCCATCGGCGAGGCCCTGCGCTGCGCCGCCGCCCTGGCGAGCGGACCGCGCGCGGTCGCCCTCGCCGCCCAGGCGGTCACCTACCTGGAGGCCTCACCCTGCCAGTACGAACACGCGGCGGCGCGTGTCGAGTACGGCATCGCCGCGCGGTCCGTCGCGGAGCTCGAACGGGGTCTGGACCTCGCCCGGGCGTGCGGGGCGGACGGCCTGGTGGCCCAGGCACAGCAGGCGCTGGAAGCGGGGCGCGTGGGATAAGCCGAGGCCGGTGACGGCGACGGAGGACCGGTGACCGGTGAGGCGCGGGCGGGGGCGGCTTCTCGGCCCCGCCCCACGGCCGGGCGTCAGCCCTCGGTCCGCTCCTCGCCTGTCCGCTCCTCCTCGGCCAGCACCCGCTGGGCCACCCCGAAGGCCGAGTTGGCGGCCGGCACCCCGCAGTACACCGCGCTCTGCAGCAGCACCGCGCCGATCTCGTCCGGCGTCAGCCCGTTGCGGCGCGCCGCCCGGACGTGCAGGGCGAGTTCGTCGTGGTGACCGTGGGCGACCAGCGCCGTCAGGGTGACCATGCTGCGTTCACGGCGGGACAGCGTCGGATCGGTCCAGATCTCCCCCCAGGCGTAGCGGGAGATGAAGTCCTGGAAGCGGGCCGTGAACGGGGTCTGGCGGGCCTGCGCCCGGTCCACATGGGCGTCGCCCAGCACCTCCCGGCGTACGGACATCCCGCTCGCGGGCGGCCCGTCGAGCTGGGTGCGCAGCGCGGTGAGCACGGCACGCGGGCACTGGGCCGGAGCCAGATGGGAGGCCCGGGGCAGCTCCACCAGCGTCGCGGCGGGCACCGCGTCGGCGATCTCCCGCAGATGTGCCGGCGGGGTGGCGGGGTCCTCCCGGCCCGCCACGGCGAGGGTGGGCACGGTGATGCCGGCGAGCCGGTCCCGCAGGTCGAAGGCGGCGAGCGCGTCACAGCAGGCGGCGTACGCCTCCGGGTCGGCCGCACGGTGGTCCCGTACCAGCCGCGGATCGGAGTACCCGGCCGTGAACCAGCGCGCGTCGGCGCTCTCCACCAGCCACCCCAGGCCCTCCCGGCGCACCCGTTCGGCCCGCTCCCGCCAGGGTGCCTCACCTCCGAAGTGGGCCGAGGAGCAGAGCACCGCCAGCGAGGTCACCCGCTCGGGGTGGTGCGCGGCCAGATGCAGGCCGACCGCACCGCCGAGGGAGACGCCCGCGTAGGCGAACCGGTCGATGCCGAGCGTGTCGGCCAGGTCCAGCACCAGCGCGGCGAGGTCGCCGACGGTCGCGCCGGGCCCGATCAGGTCCGCGGCCGAACCGCCGTGACCCGGCAGGTCCCAGCGCACCACCCGGTGTCCGGCGGACAGTTCGGGCGCCACCCCGTCCCACAGGGCCAGGGAGGTGCCGAGCGAGGGGCCGAGCAGCAGCGGGGGAGCGGAGGCGGGGCCTTCCGTCAGGTGGTTGAGGAGTTTCACGGTCAACGTCGCTCCAGGGCACGGTCGGTGAGATCGCCGGCGAAGCCGGTGTAGCGGGCGGGGTCCGTCAGCTCGGGCACGTCCAGGTCCTCCAACTCAACCCGCTCTGCCAGGATTTCGGCCAGAGGGCGTTCCTCCGCGTGGGACCGGCGGGCGAGCTCGGTGAGCAGGTCCTTGGCCCGGGCGCGGCCGAGGCGGGGGGCGAGGACGGCGGACAGGCGCTCGGCGACGATCAGCCCCCGGGTGAGGTCCAGATCGCGCCGCATGGCCGCGGGGTCCACCCGCAGCCCCTCGGCGAGTTCGGCCGCGTCGCGGGCCGCGCCGCCGGTCAGCCGGAGCAGCTCGCGCAGCGGCTCCCACTCGGCGTGCCAGGCCCCGGCCGGCCGCTCGTCCCCGGCGGCGAGGGAGCCGTACAGAGTGGCCGCGAGCTGCGGGGCCCGGCGGGCGGCGGAGGCGAGAAGGGTGGCGCGCACCGGGTTGGCCTTGTGCGGCATGGCCGACGAGCCGCCGCCGTCGCCCTCGGCGACCTCGCCGGTCTCGGTGCGCGACAGGGTCAGTACGTCCTCGGCGAACTTGCCCAGCGCCCCCGCCGTGAAGGCGAGGCAGCCGGCCAGGTCGGCGACCGGCGTGCGCAGCGCGTGCCAGGGCAACGTTGGGGCAGCCAGGCCCACTTCACGGGCGTACGCCTCGGTCAGCGCGGTCACGTCCGGGGCGCCGTACGCCCGGAAGGCGGCCAGTGTGCCGGCGGCGCCGCCGAGTTGCGCGGGCAGCGCCTTCCGTACCGGGACGATCCGGTCGCGCGCGTCCAGGACCAGAGAGCGCCAGCCGGCCGCCTTCAGGCCGAACGTCGTCGGCACCGCGTGCTGGGTGAGCGTGCGCCCCGGCATCGGCGTGTCGCGGTGGGCGCCGGCCAGCCGGGACAGGGCGCGTTCGGTCCGGGCGAGGTCGGCGAGGACCGGGTCCAGGGTGCGCGCGGCGACCAGCATGGCGGCGGTGTCCATGATGTCCTGGCTCGTCGCGCCCCGGTGCACGTAGGGGCCGTACGGTTCGCCCACCGCCCGGGTGAGGTCGGCGACGAGCGGGATGACCGGATTGCCGCCGGCGCGGGCGCGTGCGGCGAGGGAGCGGAGGTCGAAGCGGGCCGGGTCGGCGGCCTCGGTCACCGCGGCGGCGGCCTCGGCGGGGGCGAGGCCCAGTGCGGCCTGGGCGCGGGTCAGGGCGGCCTCGGCGTCGAGCAGGGCCCGCAGGTAGGCGGTGTCGCCCGTCGTGTGGGCCGCCGGGGCACCGGCCCACCCGGGGCCGAGCAGGCCGGTGCCGTCGTTGTCGGGGGCCGGGGACTCCGCTGTCACCGGAACTCCAGGAAGACCGTCTCGCCCTCGCCCTGGAGGCGGATGTCGAAGCGATGGGTCCCCGCCGCCTCCTCGCTCGCGATCAGCGTGCCGCGGCGCTCGCCCACCCGGGTGAGCAGCGGGTCGGCGGCCAGCGCGGACTCGTCGCCCGGCAGGTAGATCCGGGTGAACAGATGCGTGAGCAGGCCCCGCGCGAAGACACAGACGCTCAGGTACGGCGCGCCGCCGCCGCGGGCGCCCGGCCGCAGCGTACGGGCGTACCAGTGGCCGCTCGCGTCGGTCTGGGCGCGGCCCCAGCCGGTGAACTCCACGCCGTTGCGGCCCAGATGGCCGCCGCTTGCCGGATCGCGCCGGAGGGCGCCGTCCACCCGGGGGACCGTGCCGTCGGGGCACGCGCCCCACACCTCGACGAAGGCGTCCGGCAGCGGCCGGCCCGCGCCGTCGAGGACGTACCCGTGCACGGTGACCGTGTCCGGGTGGCCGGCCGGCGCGATCTCCTCGCCGCCGCGGAACGGCAGCGCGTAGCCGTAGAACGGACCGACCGTGTGGGACGGTGTGGGCAGCACGTGCTCCGGGCCGCTCGTGTCGATCTTCGTCATGGCGGTCAGCGTCCTTCTTCCATCCAGGTGGCGGCCGGGCCGTCGAGCACGATGTCCCAGTGGTAGCCGAGGGAGAACTCCGGCACCGACAGGCCGTGGTCGTAGGTGGCGACCAGCCGCTGCCGGGCCGCGTCGTCGGTCACGGACTGCAGGATCGGGTCGTAGGGGAAGAGCGGGTCGTTCGGGAAGTACATCTGGGTCACGAGCCGCTGGGTGAACGCCGCGCCGAACACCGAGAAGTGGATGTGGGCGGGGCGCCAGGCGCCCACGTGGTTGCGCCAGGGGTAGGGGCCCGGCTGGACGGTGGTGAAGTGGTAGCGGCCCTCGGCGTCGGTGAGGGTGCGGCCCACTCCGGTGAAGTTCGGGTCGAGCGGCGCGTCGTGCTGCTCACGCCGGTGGGCGTACCGCCCGGCCGAGTTGGCCTGCCAGACCTCGATCAGCTGGCCCCGGACCGGGCGCCCGGCGCGGTCCAGGAGCCGTCCGGAGACGGTGATCCGCTCGCCGACCGGCGAGCCGGTGTGCTGCCGGGTGAGGTCGTTGTCGATCTCGGTGATGTCCCGCTCCCCGAAGGCGGGGGAGTGCAGCTCCACCAGTTCGGGGTCCTCGGCGGTGTCGATGGCGACCAGGGGCTGTTTCGGGTGGCGCAGCACCGAGGAGCGGTAGGGCGCGTAGTCGCGGCGCGGGTGGTGCTCGACGGGCGCGCCCTCGGCGACCCGCTTCTCGTACGCGGCGTGCTCGGCCGCGATCTCCCGGTCGATGTCCTGCTGGGTGAGGGGCATGGCGGTACCTGACGTTCCTATCGTTCCAGGACGAGGGCGAGGCCCTGGCCCACGCCGATGCAGAGGGTGGCCACGCCGGTGCCGGAGCCCCGGCGGGCGAGCTGGTGGGCGACGGTGCCGGCGAGCCGGGCACCGGAGGCGCCGAGCGGATGTCCCAGCGCGATCGCGCCGCCCTGGGGGTTGAGGACCGCCGGGTCGAACTCGGGCCATTCCGCGAGGCAGCCGAGGACCTGCGCGGCGAAGGCCTCGTTGAGTTCGAGGACGTCCAGGTCGGCGAACCGCCTGCCCGCCTTGCGGAGTGCGCGGTTCACCGCCTCGACCGGGGCGAGGCCGAAATACTGCGGGTCGACGGCCGACACGCCGGTGGCGCCGATCCGGGCGAGGGGCTCGCGGCCGACGGCCTTGAGGCCTTCCTCGTCCGTGAGGAGCAGCGCGGCGGCCCCGTCGTTGAGCGGGGAGGCGTTGCCCGCGGTGACGGTGCCCCCGTCGGGCCGGAAGGAGGGCGTGAGCCGGGCCATCGCGGCGAGGGAGGCATCGGCTCGTACGCATTCGTCGGTGGTGAGGTCGACCGGGTCGCCCTTGCGCCGCGGCACCGGGACCGGGACCAGTTCGGCGTCGAACAGGCCCTGTTCGCGGGCGGCGGCCGCCTTGCGGTGGGAGGCGAGGGCGAACTCGTCCTGCCGCTCACGGCTGATCCCGTGCTTGTCCGCGACGAGTTCGGCGCTCTCGCCGAGCGGGACGGTCCACCGGGGATCCATCCCCGGGTTCACCATGCGCCAGCCGAGGGTGGTCGAGTACAGCTCGGTGTGGGCGGCCGGGAAGGGCCGGTCGGACTTCGGCAGCACGTACGGTGCCCGGGTCATCGACTCCACCCCGCCCGCCACGGCGACGGAGGCGTCACCCACCGCGATGGCGCGGGCGGCCTGGATCACCGCTTCGAGACCGGAGGCGCACAGCCGGTTGACGGTGACGCCCGGTACCGAGGTCGGCAGGCCCGCCAGCAGCGCGGCCATACGGGCGACGTTGCGGTTCTCCTCGCCGGCGCCGTTGGCGTTCCCGAAGTAGACGTCCTCGATCCGGGCCGGGTCGAGCCGCGGCGAGCGGGACAGCAGCGCGCGGACGGCGTGGGCGGCGAGGTCGTCCGGGCGGACCGGGGCCAGGCCGCCGTTGTAGCGGCCGATCGGGGTGCGGACGGCGTCGACGAGGTAGACGGGTTTCACAGCAGGTCCTCCGCGATGACGAGTTCGGCGTCGGTCCCGGCGACGACCTCGTCGACGGTCACACCCGGTGCGGTCTCCACCAGGGCGAGTCCGTCGGCGCTGACGTCCAGCACGGCGAGATCGGTGATGACCCGGTTCACACACGCCTTGCCCGTGAGCGGCAGGGTGCACTCCTTGAGGATCTTGGGGGAGCCGTCCTTGGCGGTGTGCGTCATCACCACGATCACCCGGCGGGCGCCGTGCACCAGGTCCATCGCGCCCCCGATCCCGGTGACGAGCTTGCCCGGCACGGCCCAGTTGGCCAGGTCGCCGCCTGCGGAGACCTGCATCGCACCGAGGACGGCGACGTCGATGTGCCCGCCGCGGATCATCGCGAAGGACAGCGCCGAGTCGAAGAAGGACGCGCCGGGCAGGACGGTCACGGTCTCCTTGCCGGCGTTGATCAGATCCGGGTCGACCTGGTCCTCGCCGGGGTAGGGGCCGGTGCCGAGAATGCCGTTCTCCGACTCCAGTACCACCTCGACGCCCTCGGGCAGGTGGTTCGGGATCAGGGTGGGCAGACCGATGCCGAGATTGACGTACTGGCCGTCGCGCAGCTCGCGCGCGGCGCGGGCGGCCATCTCCTCGCGTGTCCGGGCCATCAGCCGTTCACCGTCCCTCGTGCCGAGGGCGCGGAGACCGTGCGCCGCTCGATCTTCTTGTCCGCCGCCTGCTCCGGGGTGAGCGGCACGACCCGCTGCACGAAGACTCCCGGCACGTGCACCGCGTCGGGATCGATCTCGCCGGGCTCGACCAGCTCCTCCACCTCGGCCACCGTGATCCGCCCGGCCATGGCGGCGAGGGGGTTGAAGTTCCGGGTCGACCGGTTGAAGACCAGATTGCCGTGCCGGTCGCCCTTCGCGGCGCGGACCAGCGCGAAGTCGGTGCGGATGGCGCGCTCCAGGACGTACTCCACCCCGTCGAACTCCCGCACCTCCTTGGGCGGTGAGGCCAGCGCGACGCCGCCCGAGCCGTCGTAGCGCCAGGGCAGTCCGCCCTCGGCGACCTGGGTGCCGACCCCGGCCGGGGTGTAGAAGGCGGGGATGCCGGCGCCGCCCGCGCGCAGCCGCTCGGCGAGGGTGCCCTGCGGGATCAGTTCCACCTCCAGCTCACCGGCCAGGTACTGGCGGGCGAACTCCTTGTTGGCGCCGATGTACGAGCCGGTCACCCGGGCGATCCGCCCCGCGGCCAGCAGCACGGCGAGTCCGGTGTCCATGGCCCCGCAGTTGTTCGAGACCACGCCCAGATTGCCGACGCCGCGTTCGTGCAGCGCCTGGATCAGCACGTTCGGGACACCGCTGAGCCCGAACCCGCCGACGGCGAGGGACGCGCCGTCCGGCACATCGGCCACCGCCGCCGGGGCGGTGGCCACCACCTTGTCCATCCGTGAAGCCCCATCTCTCCGAGATTAGTCAGCGCACTGAGTATTTCAGCGAGGTGGCCCACACGCTGCCACCGACGACCAGAACGGTCAAGAGCTGCTCGGACAGGCGCTTTCGATCGGAGACAGGCAGGCGGGCACCGGGTATCGTTCAGTGCACCAACGAATCGATCTAGGGAGCGGGCATGGCCGCCGTGGACCTCGCCACCCATCCCGGGCACCTGGCCCGCCGGCTCCAGCAGGCGCACTACCTGCTGTGGAACACGATGGTCTCGGAGGAGATCACCTCGCCGCAGTTCGCGGTGATGAACGCGCTCGTCGCGGAGCCCGGCCTCGACCAGCGGACCGTGGGGGAGCGGGTGGGCCTGGACCGGTCGACCATCGCCGAGGTCATCAGCCGGCTCGGCCGCCGCGGGCTGCTGCACAAGGTGCGCGACCCCGAGGACGGCCGCCGCTCCCTGCTCCGCCTCACCGACGACGGCCTGCGCACCCACCGCAGGCTGACCGTGCGCACCGCCCGCATGAACCAGGTGTTCCTCGCCCCGCTCTCCGCCGAGGAGCAGACCGTGTTCTTCGACCTGATCCGCCGGGTCGCCGACGCGGCGGAGGACCTGCGCAACCCGGCCGAACCGCAGGGCGCACGAGGCTGACGGGATCCGGGCGGGCGGGACGCCGGCCCGGCGAGCGGGCGCCGCTACGGAGCCGGTGCGAACACCACCCACACCTGGCCCTCGGCGAAGTCCATCGGGGCGCCGTCCGGTGTGGTGAACGTCGTGCCGTCCCCCGCCGTCGGCCGTGACCAGCCGGCGGTGAAGGAGCGGCCGTCCCGGAGCACCTCCGCCCGCCCCGAACCGACCGTCTCGGTGTACGGCGTGCGGTTGCCGAGGACGTCGTGGTACGCGGAGGCGCGGACCCTCACGTGCTGCACCACGACCGTCGCGGGGGCCGGCCGCGGGCCGTCGGTCGTCGTCGTGGGGGTGCCGTCCATCGCGAGCAGCCAGCCCCCGCGCCCGGCGGACCAGGTGAAGGTGAAGCGGGCGGCCGGATAGCGCACGGTCCGGGTGGCGGTGGGAGTGCCGCCGGCCGGGGCCGGGCCGTACCGGAAGCCCGTGGTGAGCGCGCCCGCGCCGGGCGCCGTGGGCAGCAGCCCGGCGGGGTGCAGATAGAGGTTGTGCGGTGCGGCCCTGCCGCTGCCCCGGTAGTAGGCGTCCGGTGCCTCGTCGGGCGACCTCGCCTCCACCGGCGCCCGGTCGATCAGCGGCAGCAGCCTGCGCTGGGCACCGGAGAAGGCGAGGGTGGGCCGGTCGAACTGGCGCAGCAGCTCCAGGTCCGACGCGCGGGCACTGCGCACCGGTCCGACGGTCTCGGGGAACCGGGTCGCGTACACCGCGAGCAGCCGGCTCAGACCCCCCTCCACCTGCTCGGCGTAGACCACGTCGGCGGCGTCCAGACCGGTCTGCGGGCGGGCACCGGCCACGTTGTCGATCTTGACGGCGAGGGGGGAGCCGGCCGCCGTGGCCGAGGCGTCCGGTGCCGGTGTGCGGCCCGGGACGCCGTCGTCACCGGGGCGGCCCTGCCCGGAGCAGCCCGCCGTCAGGGAGGCCGTCAGCGCGGCCGCCAGCACGGCCGCCGTCAGTGCGGCGCGCCGTCCGCGCGCCCTGTGTCCCATGCCCACCGTCGCCACCCCGTTCGTCTGTCCGATTGTGCGCTCATGAGGACATCGACGGCCATGTCCGGACGCGGCGTGGTTCGGCGTGGTGCGGCACGGGTACCCGGCCGCCATCGCACGCAGACACAGCCGCGCCGGATGCGCCAGGGCGGTACCGGCGCGCACGCGAGGCAAGGGAGCGCGACCCCATGAAGGCAGTGACCTGGCAGGGCCATCGGGACGTACGGGTGGACGACGTGCCCGATCCGCGGATCGAGGAGCCCACGGACGCCGTCATCCGCATCACGTCCACCGGACTGTGCGGCTCCGACCTGCATCTGTACGAGGTGCTCACGCCGTTCATGACCCCGGGCGACATCCTCGGCCATGAACCGATGGGCATCGTCGAGGAGGTCGGTTCCGACGTGACGAACCTGCGGCCCGGCGACCGGGTCGTGGTGCCGTTCCAGATCGCCTGCGGGCACTGCTTCATGTGCGACACCGGGCTGCCCACCCAGTGCGAGACCACCCAGGTCCACGGAGAGGGCATGGGTGCCGCCCTGTTCGGCTACACCCGGCTGTACGGCGCCGTGCCCGGCGCGCAGGCCGAGTATCTGCGGGTGCCGCAGGCTCAGTTCGGCCCGATCAAGGTGCCCGAGGGCCCTTCGGACGACCGTTTCGTCTATCTCTCGGACGTGCTGCCCACCGCCTGGCAGGCCGTCGAGTACGCGGCGATCCCGCCCGGCGGCACGGTCGCGGTCCTCGGCCTGGGGCCGATCGGCGACATGTCCTGCCGGATCGCACTCGCCCGGGGCGCCGAGCGGGTGTTCGGCATCGACCTGGTGCCGGAGCGGCTCGCCCGGGCGAAGCGGCGCGGTGTCCAGACGTACGACCTCAGGGCCTTCGACGACGAGAAGGCGCTGGTGGAGGCGATCCGCGAGGAGACCTCGGGCCGGGGCCCGGACGCCGTGATCGACGCGGTCGGCACGGAGGCGCACGGCAGCGCCGCCGCCAAGCTCGCCCAGACGGCGACCGCCATGATGCCGCGCAAGATCGCCGCGCCCTTCGCGGAGCGCTTCAGCGTCGACCGGCTCGCCGCTCTCCACACGGCCATCGACCTGGTCCGCCGTGGCGGGACCATCTCGCTGAGCGGTGTGTACGGCGGCATGGCCGACCCGATGCCGCTGCTCACCCTCTTCGACAAGCAGATCCAGATGCGCATGGGCCAGGCCAACGTCCGCCGCTGGACCGACGACATCCTGCCCTTCCTCACCGATCAGGACCCGCTCGGTGTCGACGACTTCGCCACCCATCGGGTGCCGCTCGCCGAGGCGCCGCACGCCTACGAGATGTTCCAGCGCAAGCAGGACGGCGCAGTGAAGGTCCTCATGCAGCCCTGAGCGGAGGCCGGCGGTGGCCGGGTCACTCCCTCTCGCCGAGGATCTCGGCGAGGTCGTAGCGCACCGGCTCCTCCAGCTGGGCGTAGGTGCAGCTCTCCGGCGTACGGTCCGGGCGCCAGCGGCGGAAGCGGGCCGTGTGCCGGAACCGCTGCCCGTTCTCCATGTGGTCGTACGCCACCTCCGCGACCCGCTCCGGCCTGAGCGGCACCCACGACAGGTCCTTCTTGCCCGACCAGCGGCTCGGCGCCCCCGGCAGCCGGGCCGTCTCGTGGGCGGCCTCGTCCGACCAGGCCGCCCACGGGTGCCCCCGCACGTCGTCCATCCGCAGCGGTTCCAGCTCCTCGATCAGCTCCGCCCGCCGCTTCATGGGGAAGGCGGCCGACACGCCCACGTGCTGGAGCCGGCCCTGCTCGTCGTGGAGCCCGAGCAGCAGCGAGCCGACCACCGGCCCGCTCTTGTGGAGGCGGTACCCGGCCACCACGACGTCCGCCGTCCGCTCGTGCTTGATCTTGAACATGGCCCGCTCGTCCTGGAGGTAGCGCAGCGTCAGCGGCTTGGCGACCACGCCGTCCAGGCCCGCGCCCTCGAACCGCTCGAACCACTGCCGGGCCAGCTCGATGTCGGTCGTCGCGGGGGCCGTGTGCACCGGCGGGGTCGCCCCCGCCAATGCCTGCTCCAGCAGGGCCCGGCGCTCGGTCAGCTCCCGTCCGACCAGCGACTCGTCACCCAGGGCCAGCAGATCGAAGGCGACGAACGAGGCCGGCGTCCGCTCGGCCAGCGTCCGCACCCGCGACGCGGCCGGATGGATCCGCTCCGTCAGCGCATCGAAGTCCAGCCGGCCGTTCCGGGCGATCACGATCTCCCCGTCGAGCACGCACCGCTCGGGCACCCGCTCCCTCAACGCTTCGACCAGCTCGGGGAAATACCTGGTCAGCGGCTTTCCGGTACGGCTGCCCAGCTCGATCTCGGCGCCGTCGCGGAACACGATCGAACGGAACCCGTCCCACTTCGCCTCGTAGTGCATGTCCGGTGGGATCTTCGCCACCGACTTGGCGAGCATGGGCTTCACGGGCGGCATCACCGGCAGATCCATGCCCCGATTCTGCTCGTACCCGTCCGCCGCCGCCCGGTGTGCGAGCCGTGCGGGGGGCGCCTACCGTGGCCGCATGGGTGCTGCGGTGGAACTGGAGGTGGCCGGCCGGACCGTACGGCTGTCCAGCCCCGACAAGGTCTTCTTCCCGGAACCGGGCTACACCAAGCTGGACCTGGCCCGCTACTACGCCGCCGTGGCACCCGGCATCCTCCGCGCCCTGCGCAACCGCCCCACCACCCTGGAGCGCTACCCGGACGGCGTCGGCGGCGAGTGGTTCTACCAGAAGCGCGCCCCCAAGGGCATGCCCGACTGGATCCCGACCGCCCACATCACCTTCCCCAGCGGGCGCAGCGCCGACGAGATGTGCCCCACCGAGGAGGCGGCCGTGGTGTGGGCCGCCCAGTACGGCACCCTCACCTTCCACCCCTGGCCGGTGCGTGCCACCGACGTCGACCACCCCGACGAACTCCGCATCGACCTCGACCCGCAGCCCGGCACCGACTACGACGACGCCGTCCGTGCCGCCCACGAACTGCGCGCCGTCCTGGAGGAGTTCGGCGGGCTGCGGGGCTGGCCCAAGACCTCCGGCGGCCGGGGTCTGCACGTCTTCGTGCCGATCGAACCCCGCTGGACCTTCACCCAGGTGCGCCGCGCCGCGATCGCCGTCGGCCGGGAGATGGAACGCCGGATGCCCGAGCAGGTCACCATCAAGTGGTGGAAGGAGGAACGGGGGCGCCGCATCTTCCTGGACTACAACCAGACGGCACGCGACCGCACCATCGCCTCCGCCTACTCCGTACGCCCCCGCCCGAACGCGCCCGTCTCGGCACCCCTGCGCTGGGAGGAGGTCGGCGTGGCGCACCCGGCCGACTTCGACCTCGCCACCATGCCCGCCCGCTTCGCCGAACTCGGCGACGTGCACGCCGACATGGACGACCACGCCTACTCCCTGGACGCCCTGCTGGACCTGGCCCGCCGGGACGAACACGACCACGGTCTGGGCGACCTGCCGTACCCGCCGGAGTACCCGAAGATGCCGGGCGAACCGAAGCGGGTCCAGCCGAGCCGGGCGCGGCGCGAGCCGACGTCCTAGCCGGACCCGGGAGCGGTTCCCCCGGCCACGGCGCGGGCGGCCCGCGGTTATCCTGACCGGCAGCCGCCGATGAGGAGTCCCGAAGTGACCGAGGCAGTGTCGCGTCCCACGCTGGAGGCCGTGGCCGCGCGGGCCGGGGTGTCCCGGGCCACCGTGTCCCGGGTGGTCAACGGCGGGGACGGGGTGCGGGAACCGTTGGCCGAGCGGGTGCGGCAGGCCGTGGCGGAACTGGGGTACGTCCCCAACCAGGCGGCGCGCAGCCTCGTCACCAAGCGGCACCACGCCGTCGCCGTCGTCATCGCCGAACCGGAGACGAAGGTCTTCGCCGACCCCTTCTTCGCCCTGCAACTGCGCGGCATCAGCAAGGAGCTGACCGCGCACGACAACCAGCTCGTCCTGCTGCTCACGGAGGGCCGTGCCGACCACGCGCGCGTCGCCCGGTACCTCGCCGGGGGCCACGTCGACGGCGCGCTGGTCTTCTCGCTGCACCTCGACGACCCGCTGCCCGGTCTGATCCGCACGGCGGGCGTGCCCACCGTCTTCGGCGGCCGCCCCGACTGGAGCGACGGCACTCCCGGCCCGGTGTACGTCGACAGCGACAACCGGGGAGGCGCCCGTACGGCCGTACGGCACCTCGTGGACCTCGGGCGCCGGCGCGTCGCGCACATCACCGGCGCGCTGGACCAGACCTCGGCGGTGGACCGGCTCGACGGGTACCGGGACGTCATGGGCGAGGTGATGGGCGGCGGCGATCCCCGGCTCGTCGAGGAGAGCGACTTCACGCCGGCCGGCGGCGAACGCGCCATGCGCGCGCTCCTGGACCGCTGCCCGGACGTGGACGCCGTGTTCGCCGCCAACGACCTGACCGCGCTCGGCGCCCTGCGCGTGCTGCGCCGCAACGGCCGGCGCGTGCCCGAGGACGTGGCCGTCATCGGTTTCGACGACATGGTGCCCGTCACGGAGGAGACCGATCCGCCGCTGACGACCGTCCGCCAGGACATCGAGGAGATGGGCCGGCTGATGGCCCGTCTGCTGCTGCGGGGCGGCCCGTCCGCCGGCCGGGGCGGAACCCCCGCGCCGGGCCCGGACGCCGGGCCGGAACCGGACGAGCCGTCGGGCCCGGACGCCGGCGTGATCCTGCCGACGACACTGATCCGCCGCGCCTCCGCCTAGGGCCTGTCGTTTGGATCAGGCCGGCCCGGCTCACGGTGCCTTGTCGGCCGGCCCGAGCGGGGATGATCCAGACGACAGGCCCTAGGGACGCCGCGCGCTCCGGGCCGCCCGCGGCCGAACGGCTCAGCCCTGCGGTGACTCGCTGCGGATCACGGCGAAACGCACCCCCTGTGGGTCGGCCAGCTTGGCCATGCGGCCCACGCCCTCCACGGACGTCGCGGGCATCCGCACCGCCCCGCCGAGCCGCTGCGCCTGCTCGACCACCGCGTCGGTGTCCTCCACCTCGAAGTACGGCAGCCAGTACGGCCCCGCCGCCACCTCGTCCGGGGCGTCGGCCATCGGCACCATGCCGCCGAACATCGCGTCCTCCCCGCCGGCGGCCGGATTGACACAGGTGTACGTCCCGCCGGGGAAGGGCATGCCCGAGGTCTCCAGGCCGAGCACCTTGTAGTAGAACGCGGCGGCCGCCGCGATGTCCGGCGTGTACAGCTCCACCCAGCACAGCGCGCCCGGCTCGTCCGCCATGTCCACGCCCTTGGTCCGCCCGGGCTGCCAGAGCCCGAACGGCACGCCCGCCTGGTCGGCGAGGACCGCCATGTGGCCCTGGCCCATCACGTCCGTGGGCGGGAACAGCACCCGGCCGTGCGCCTGTTCGGCCGCCTCGGCGGTGGCCTGCGCGTCCTCGCTCTGGAAGTACACCGTCCAGCTCGGCGGTCCCTGGTCGGGGCCGGTCTGCATGCCGCCCGCGACGGTCCTGCCCTCCAGCTGGAAGAAGCCGTAGCCCCCGGCGTCCGGACCCGCGGACCGGAACTGCCAGCCGAACAGGCCGCCGTAGAAGGCGAGGGCGCCGTCGAGGTCGGGGGTGCCGATGTCGATCCAGTTCGGAGCGCCGTCGACGAAACGGGTGGTGAGCATCTTCGCCCTCCTCGGAAGGGGTCCCGGCTGCTGCACTGCCGAGTCTGGCACCGCCCACCGACAATCGCCGCCGGACCGCCGCGACGCGCCGGAACACCGCCCGCACTCACCGTGGGTGACCGGACATGTTCTCCCGGTTTCGCCGAAGCCCCGCGCGCCGCCGTGCGCGGCCGTGTCACCGGGGAGCATCATCGGGACGGCCGGCGGCCCAGGCCGTCGTTGACCCGACGTTGATCGAACGTTTTTCGCCGCACGGCACGATCCTGGCCATGCACTTCGACACGATCACCCCGGCCGACGAGACCTGGCAGGCACAGGCCCTGTGCGCGCAGACCGGGCCGGACTTCTTCTTCCCCGAGCCGGGCAGCTCGGTGCGGGACGCGAAACGTATCTGCGCCCTGTGCGAGCTGCGCCCGGCGTGCCTGGACTACGCGCTCGCCAACGACGAGCGCTTCGGCGTCTGGGGCGGGCTGTCCGAGAAGGAGCGCCTCGCGCTGAGGCGCGCCTCCTCCTGACACCCGGGCGCCCGCGACGGGGCACCCGGCAACGGCCTGGCGCGGCGTCAGCCGCCGGCGCGCGCGGCCATGCGGGCCTTGCGGGCGGCCAGCTTCTCGTCGAACTTCAGGGCCTCCGCGTCCAGGCCGCCCATGTACAGACCGAGTTCCTCCTGCGCCTGGAGCCCCTCGGGGCCGAGGCCGTCGATCTCCATGATCTTCAGGAAGCGCAGCACCGGCTGCAGGACGTCGTCGTGGTGGATGCGCAGGTTGTAGACCTCGCCGATCGCCATCTGCGCGGCGGCCCGCTCGAAGCCGGGGATGCCGTGACCGGGCATCCGGAAGTTCACCACGACGTCCCGGACCGCCTGCATGGTCAGGTCGGGGGCGAGCTCGAAGGCGGCCTTCAGCAGGTTGCGGTAGAAGACCATGTGCAGGTTCTCGTCGGTCGCGATGCGGGCCAGCATGCGGTCGCAGACCGGGTCGCCGGACTGGTGACCGGTGTTGCGGTGCGAGATACGGGTGGCCAGCTCCTGGAAGGCGACGTAGGCGATCGAGTGCAGCATCGAGTGCCGGTTGTCGGACTCGAAGCCCTCACTCATGTGCGACATGCGGAACTGTTCCAGCTTGTCCGGGTCCACCGCGCGCGAGGTGAGCAGGTAGTCGCGCATCACGATGCCGTGCCGGCCCTCCTCGGCGGTCCAGCGGTGCACCCAGGTGCCCCAGGCGCCGTCGCGGCCGAAGAGCGAGGCGATCTCGTGGTGGTAGCTGGGCAGGTTGTCCTCGGTCAGCAGGTTGACCACGAGGGCGATGCGGCCGATCTCCGTGACCTTGGAGTGCTCCTTCTCCCACGCCTGCCCGTCCTCGAACAGGCCCGGGAAGTTGCGGCCGTCGCTCCACGGCACGTACTCGTGCGGCATCCAGTCCTTGGCGACCTTCAGATGCCGGTTCAGCTCGGTCTCGACCACTTCCTCCAGCGCGTACAGCAGCTTCGCGTCGGTCCAGACGGACGGGCTGCCGAGGTGAGGGGACGTGATCGTCACGGGAACTCCAGGGGGACGCCGAGCAAGGGGGAACTGAGGGGGACGGTCCGGCGAGCGGTGCCGGGAAACCTACGAGATCGTAGGCTACGAATCCGTAGGTTACGAAGCCGTAGGTTAAGAGCGCTGTAAAGATCGCTGATCAGCGGGGTCGGCCGCGGGTTCGGGAGGGCATGCCACGCGTCCCCGGACCCGCAGGTCCGGGGCTGTACGGGTGAGGTGCCACCCGAAGTCAGGCGTACAGCTCCCGCATCCGGACCGAGAGACAGGTCACACAACCCTCCAGCTTCTCGAACTCGCCGATGTCCACCGTGATCACCTCGTGGCCGAGGTCGGTCAGCAGCTCCGCCGTCCTGGGGGCGCTCGCAGCCATCAGCAGCTTGCTGCCGCCGAGCAGCACGACGTGCGAGCCGGACTCCTCCGGCACCGACAGGAAGCCGGGGAACAGCGAGGGCCGGTCCACCTTCGGGATGTGCCCGATCACCGTGCCGTCCGGCAGCGCGGTCACCGCCGACTTCAGGTGCAGCACCTTGCTCACCGGTACGGCCACCACGCGCGCGCCGAGCGGCTCGAAGGCCGCCCGCAACTGCTGCACGCCGGCCGCGTTGGTGCGCCCGCCCCTACCGACGTACACGGTGTCGCCGACCTTCAGGACGTCCCCGCCGTCCAGGGTGCCCGGCTCCCAGATCCAGTTCACCGAGCAGCCGAGACGGGCCACCGCCTCCTCGACACCGGCGGTCTCCGCCCGGCGGGACTCGGCGCCCGGCCGGGTGATCAGCGCCACGTTCCGGAACATGACGACGGTGTCCTCGACGAACACCGAGTCCGGGCAGTCGTCGGCCGGTTCGACCTCGACGGTCTCCCAGCCGTGGGTGCGCAGCGCCTCCACGTACGCCTCCCACTGCTCACCGGCGAGCCCGACGTCGGCCTTCTCCCGCTCGATGTGCGTCACCAGGCCTTCGGCGAGGCGGGGGCCGGGGCGGCGGACGAGGGCCTTCTTGCTGGGCACGACGGGCCTTTCGATTCGGTCGGGTCGGTGGTGCGGCTTTCCGGTGCCGGAGACACGGCACCGGTCCGCCATCATGCAGGGCGCCCCGGGCGGGACAACACCCCTCGTTGTCAGGCTGTGCCCCTCCTGAGACGTCAGGGACTCACGCCGGGTCCCCCATCTCCTCCTCCGTCACCTCCCTCAGGGTCCCTTCCTCCATCAGCAGCCAGCGGGTGATGCCGATCGACTCGAGGAACGGCAGGTCGTGGCTGGCCACGAGGAGGGCGCCCTCATAACTCTCCAGGGCCGACGTCAGCTGGCGGACGCTGGCCATGTCGAGGTTGTTGGTCGGCTCGTCGAGCAGCAGCAGCTGGGGCGCGGGCTCGGCGAGCATCAGTGCGGCGAGGGCCGCCCGGAACCGCTCACCGCCCGACAGGGTCGCCGCCCGCTGGTCGGCCCGGCCACCGCGGAACAGGAAGCGGGCCAGCCGCGCCCGGATCCGGTTGTTGGTGGCGCCCGGCGCGAACCGGGCCACGTTCTCCGCGACCGTCAGCTCGCCGTCCAGCACGTCGAGCCGCTGGGGCAGAAACCGCAGCGGGACGTGCACCAGCGCCTCGCCGGCCACCGGCGCCAGTTCCCCGGCGACCGTCCGCAGCAGCGTCGTCTTGCCCGCGCCGTTACGGCCGACCACGGCGATCCGCTCCGGGCCGCGCAGATCGAGGATGCCCTCGACGCGCGCCCCGTACGCCAGCTCCAGCTTCTCCAGGGTGAGGACCTGCCGGCCCGGCGGCACGGCGGTGTACGGCAGCTCGACGCGGATCTCGTCGTCGTCCCGCACGGCGTCCACCGCCTCGTCCAGCCGCTCCCGGGCCTCGGCGAGCCGCTCCTCGTGCATGATGCGGTGCTTGCCGGCGGACTCCTGGGCCGCGCGTTTGCGCGCCCCCATGACGATCTTCGGCTCGCGCTTGGACTCGAACATCTTCTGCCCGTACCGCTTCCGCCGGGCCAGTTTGACCTGGGCGTCGCTCAGTTCGCGCTTCTGCTTGCGCACATCGGCCTCGGCGACGCGCACCATCCGCTCGGCGGCCTCCTGTTCGACGGCGAGGGCGTCCTCGTAGGCCGAGAAGTTGCCGCCGTACCAGGTGACGGCCCCGGCGCGCAGATCCGCGATCTGGTCGACCAGGTCGAGCAGTTCCCGGTCGTGGCTGACCACGACCAGCACGCCCGGCCAGGCGCTGACGGCCTGGTACAGCCGGCGGCGCGCGTACAGGTCGAGGTTGTTGGTGGGCTCGTCCAGCAGCAGGACGTCCGGCCGCCGCAGCAGCAGCGCGGCGAGCCGCAGCAGCACCGACTCGCCGCCGGAGACCTCGCCGACGGTGCGGTCGAGGCCGATGTCGCCCAGGCCGAGTTCGCCGAGGGTGACCAGGGCGCGTTCCTCGACGTCCCAGTCGTCGCCGAGTGTCTCGAAGTGCTCCTCGGCGGCGTCGCCCGCCTCGATGGCGTGCAGCGCCGCCCGCCGTTCGGCGATGCCGAGGGCCTGGTCGACCCGGAGCGCGGTGTCGAGGGTGACGTTCTGCGGGAGGTAGCCGACCTCGCCGGTCACCTTGACGGTGCCGTCGGCCGGCGCGAGCTCACCGGCCAGCAGTTTCAACAGGGTGGACTTCCCCGATCCGTTGACGCCGACGAGCCCGGTACGGCCGGGGCCGAAGGCGACGTCGAGGCCGTCGAAGACGGCGGTGCCGTCGGGCCAGGCGAAGGACAGGGACGTGCAGGTGAGGGAAGCAGACATGGATGCCTCGCGAGGGTGGGTGCGTTCGGGTGGACGCGTGTCGAGACACCGCGAGGCGGAAACCGAAGGGCCTGGGGCACGGAAGGAGGCCATGAAAAAGGGCCTGTGCCATGAGGACGGCTCGGACGCCGAGGTCGTACGCCACGCACACCTGACCGGTGTGAACGCGGTGTCTCAGGACCTCAGACGAGCAACGTCCTTCTCCAATCGACGGCAACAGAACCGCTGTACACCGTAGGAGAGCCGGCGGGCGCTGTCAACGCGATTACCGTCCGCCCGGCGGTCGACGCCCATGTCGTTTTCCTGCCAGCGACCCCGGCGCCACCGCTGCTTGGGTGGGCCCATGACGCTTGCGCACCCGCTCCGTGAGACCGCCCTCGCCTTCCGCGCCCTGCACGTGCCCGGCCGGCCGCTCGTCCTGCCCAACGCCTGGGACGCGGCCAGTGCCGCCGTCGTCGCAAAGGCCGGCGCCGCGGCCGTCGCGACCACCAGCGCCGGCGTCGCCTGGGCGCTCGGTGCCGCCGACGGCGACCGGCTGGACCGGGACCGCGCGCTGGAGGCGGTCGCCCGGATCACCGCCGCCGTACGCGTCCCGGCCAGCGCCGACATCGAAGGCGGCTACGCCGAGGGCCCCGCCGGGGTCGCCGACACCGTCCGGGCCGTGCTCGCCGCGGGCGCGGCCGGCGTCAACATCGAGGACGCCCGGTACGACGGCGGTGAGGTGCTGCGGCCGGTCGCCGAGCAGGCCGCCCGGATCGCCGCGGTACGCGCCGCCGCCGACCGGGCCGGGGTGCCGCTGTTCGTCAACGCCCGGATCGACACGTTCCTGCGTGGGGCCGGGGGAGTGGACCTCACCCTGGAGCGGGCCGCCGCCTTCCTCGCCGCGGGCGCCGACGGGATCTTCGTCCCCGGGGCCGTCGACCCGGAGACGATCAAGGCACTGGTCGCGGGCATCGACGGCCCGGTCAACATCCTGCTGCTGCCCGGCGCGCCTCCGGTCGCGGAGTTGGCCGCGCTGGGCGTCGCCCGGATCAGCGCCGGCTCGGGCCTGGCCGAGGCCGCCCACGCCCTGGTCCGCCGTGCCGCGCGGGAGCTGCTGGAGGAGGGCACGTACGGGTTCCTGGCCGGCGGATACGCCTACGGGGAGCTGAACGCGCTGTTCCCGCGCGCGTAGCGGTCAGGCGGCGTCGCGCATCAGCTCGGCCAGACCGTGGTCCAGGTCGAGCTGGAGGTGTTCGAGACCGACCGGCACCAGCTCGCCGGTCGACTTCAGGAACCGCCGGATCTCGCCCGAGCGGACGTGCACGACCGCCGTGCCCTCGGGGGCGTGGAACTCCAGGACGGTGCGGTCGTAGCCGTACGGCCGCACGCGGACGTCCCCGTGGCCCTCGGGGGCCTCCAGCCCGGCCGCGAGGAGCTCGCGGGAGAAGGTCCAGCACACCTCGACACCCTCCAGGGTGGCCGGGGCCGGGAACGTCATGCGGACGGCGAACGGGTCGCTCCGGTCGTAGCACAGCGTCGCGGGAATGCTCGGCATGCGCGGTGCGGCGGCGACGAGACGGGCCTCTACGGGCTGCTCGATGACGGTGGACAACGCCTTGCTCCCTTGTGACGGCTGGACTGCGCCCGGGTGACCGGCACCCGGCACTGGAAGAGACGACGGATTCGGCCAATGCGTGCACACGGGGAACGAGTGACCTCGGTCACCGCGTTCATGCATGGTGCGGGGGCCGGAGCTTTCCCGATTGCAATGACCGCCCGATATCGCCCGTCCTGTGCGGGAGTTGGTCCTCTGGACGGCGCCGGAGGCATGGACTAGCTTCGCCCGCCATGAGGCGCTTGGGAAGCACGCGACGCAGGGGACGGGCCGGCGGGCTGCTGGCGGCGGGAGCGGCCTGCGGGGCGGCGCTGGCCGCGCTGACGGTCCCGGCGGCCGAGGCCGGGCAGCTCGGAGCGCACGGCAGGGGCCCCGCGGGGGTGCACTGGGCGGTGAAGGACTCCGGCGCCCCGCAGGTCCGCTTCCGGGGGCTCGCGGCCGTCGACCGGAACACCGCCTGGCTCGCCGGGACCGGCGGCACCGTGCTGCGCACCACGGACGGCGGAGCGAGCTGGCGGAACGTCTCTCCGCCGGGAGCTTCCGACCTCCAGTTCCGGGACGTGGAGGCCTTCGGCGCACAGCACGCGGTGGCGCTCGCCATCGGCGAGGGCGAGGCGTCCCGGGTGTACCGCACCGACGACGGCGGCAGGACCTGGACCGAGTCCTTCCGCAACACCGACCCGAAGGCCTTCTACGACTGCCTCGCCTTCCTCGACCACCGCCACGGACTCGCCATGAGCGACCCGGTGGACGGCCGGTTCCGCATTCTCTCCACGAGCGACGGCGGCCGCTCCTGGCGGGTGCTCCCCGCCCGGGGCATGCCACCGGCCCTGGACGGCGAGGCGGGGTTCGCCGCGAGCGGCCAGTGCCTGGTCACCGCGGGGCCGCGGGACGTCTGGCTGGCCACCGGCGGCGGCGCCCACGCGCGCGTGCTGCACTCCGCCGACCGCGGACTGACCTGGAGCGCCGCCGACGTGCCCGTACCGGCCGGCGATCCCGCCAAGGGGGTCTTCGCGCTCGCCTTCCGCGACCGCCGCCACGGCATCGCGGTCGGCGGCGACTACCGTCCCGACCAGCAGTCCCCGCGGGCCGCCGCCGTCACCGGCGACGGGGGCCGCTCCTGGCGGACCGCCGCGACACCGCCGCCCGCCTACCGCTCCGGCGCCGCCTGGCTCCCGCACAGCCGCACCGCCGCGCTCGCCGTCGGCCCCACCGGCACGGACCTGACCACCGACGGCGGCCGCACCTGGCGGACGGTCGACACCGGCTCCTACGACACCGTGGACTGCGCGCCCGATCTCGGCTGCTGGGCGGCCGGCGAGCAGGGGAGGGTGGCCCGCCTCGAACGCTGACCGGGAGGCCCGGCAGGAGCCGAGGTAAGCCGGTGAAAGCCGGGTACTCGTTTCCCACCGCAAAGGAAGGGAGCGATCATGCCAGCCGGTTCCAGCCCCAAGCGCGAGCGTCAGTACGAGCACATCAAGAAGAGCGCGCAGGACCGCGGCGAGAGCGCCGGGCGCGCCGAGGAGATCGCCGCGCGCACGGTCAACAAGGAACGCGCCCGCTCCGGCGAGTCCAAGACCGCCAGCCGCAGCTCGACGCAGGACATGTCGTCCGGCAGGCGCGGCGGTCAGCGGTCGGGCAACCGCGAGGGCTCGCAGGGCCCGACGCGCGACCAGCTGTACAACGAGGCCAAGCAGCGCGGTATCGAGGGCCGTTCGCACATGAACAAGGACCAGCTCCAGCGCGCGCTGGACAGGAAGAAGGGCTGAGCGGCCGGCTCAGTGCAGGGTCTGCCGGTGACGCGCCAGTTCGGGGGCCGTCTTGGTGGCGATGAACTCGGTGACGCGGTACGCGCACACACCGGCGACGGTGAACGGGTCGCCCGCGACGATCTCCTCGATGCCGGCCCGGTCCCCCGCGACGGCGAGGATCACCCCGCCGTCGCGGGGGTTCTTGCGTCCGGACGCCAGGAAGACGCCCTTCTCGTACTGCTCGTCCAGCCAGGCCACGTGGTCGGGCAGCAGCGCGTCCACGGCGTCGAGCGGCACGGTGTAGGTGAGTTCCAGCACGAACATGATCACGAGCCTACCCCCGGGCCGCGGCGGCGGTCCGGGCAGCCGTACAGTCGAGGGCACCATGACGACCGTAGGCGTACCCGCGGGCTGGCCCGCGACCGAGGAAGAGGCCCGGGCCGTACAGGACGCACTGCGGGGCCGGGTGGTGCTCGACGAGCCCGGGCCACCGCCCGGGACGGGCCGGGTCGCCGGGGTCGACGTGGCCTACGACGACGAACGCGACCTGGTCGCGGCGGCGGCGGTCGTCCTCGACGCCGCCACCCTCGAGGTCGTCGCCGAGGCGACGGCCGTGGGCCGGGTCTCCTTCCCCTACGTGCCCGGCCTGCTCGCCTTCCGGGAGATCCCCACCGTCGGGGCCGCCCTGGACGCCCTGCCGGGCCCGCCGGACCTGGTGGTGTGCGACGGCTACGGCCTCGCCCACCCGCGCCGCTTCGGCCTCGCGAGTCACCTGGGCGTCCTCACCGGCCTGCCGACCGTCGGCGTCGCCAAGAACCCGTTCACCTTCACCCATGACGACCCGGCCCCGGCCCGGGGCGGCTCCAGCCCTCTGCTGGCCGGGACCGAGGAGGTCGGCCGCGCCCTGCGCACCCGGGACGGCGTCAAGCCGGTGTTCGTCTCGGTCGGTCACCGGGTGAGCCTGGACAACGCCCTCGCACACACGCTGGCGCTGAGCCCCCGCTACCGGCTGCCGGAGACCACGCGCAGGGCGGACGCGCTGTGCCGCCGCGCCCTTCGCGAGGCGGTGGGGCCCCGGGGGGCCGGGGACGCCCGGGACGCGTCGACGCGCCGGGCGCCGGCCTCCTGACACGCCGAGCCGCGGACGGCCGGACCGTCGCCGGGTTCGCGGGCGTGGTGGTGGAGCCCGCCGCCCCGGTGGCGCGGGATGCGCCCCCGCCGCCCGCCGGATCCCGGGTTACGGCCCCTTCGTCCACGGTCGCTCGGCGCACGGCCGGCACCGGGGTCGCCGGATAGGGGCCCGCTACCGGCTCGCCGCCACCCGGAAGGTGATGCCGGCGGCGCGCAGCCGTCCGATCAGGGCGTCGCCCATCGCCTGGGCCGTGGTGACCTGTCCGGCCGTCGGCGGGAGGTCGTCGAAGACCAGGCTGAGCGCCGCCTCGGCGAACATCTTGGCCGTCTCGTCGTAGCCCGGGTCGCCGCCGGCGACCTCAGTGAACACGCGCCGTCCGCCGCCCTCGCCGACGAAGCGGACCCTGAACCAGCTCCGCGCCCGCTTCTCCGCGCTCGGCCCGTCCCCGGGCTTGAGCCGGTCCGACAGCCAGCGGCGGGCGGGCGGCACCTGGGCGGCGGCGGCCACCGCGCCCAGGGCGGCGACCCCGCCGAGGGCGACGGGGAGGTGCCGCACGGCGGCGTGGTGCCGGTAGCGGAAGTCGGGGCCGTACCGATCCAGGGCCCGTGCCGAACGCCGCACGATCTGCGGGTCTACGGTCGGCAGCGGCAGCGCCCACGCGCCCAGCTCCCCGACGAACCTCGGCGGGCCCGCGGGCGCGGTCACCCGGCGGCCCATCAGCCGCGGCTCGTGCCGGTAGCGCTCCCGTGCGGCGGCGCGCATCGGCCGGCCACGCGCGATCTGGTTCAGCGCCGAGGCCAGGGTGCCGCCCGAGAACGCCGCGTCGGCGGTCACGTACCCGTCCACCGTCAGCGGCACGTCCGGCGGCAGTTGCAGCACCGTGAAGTACGCGCCGAGGTCGTGGGGCACGGAGTCGAAGCCGCAGGCGTGCACCAGGCGGGCACCCGTCTCACGCGCGCGTGCGTCGTGCCGTACGTACATGAGGTCGACGAACTCCGGCTCACCGGTGAGGTCCAGGTAGTCGGTGCCGGCGTCCGCGCAGGCGGCGACCAGTTCCTCGCCGTGGAGCACGTACGGCCCGACGGTCGTGGCCACCACGCGCGCGTGCTCGGCGAGGGCGCGCAGGGAGGCCGGTTCGTCCACGTCCGCCCGCAGGACACCGACGTCGGCGCCGCCGGCCAGGCGTTCCCGGAGCCGTTCCAGCTTGCGTTCGTCGCGCCCGGCCACCGCCCAGCGCAGCTCCTTCGGCGCGTGCGCGGCGAGATACTCCGCGGTGAGCGTGCCGACGAAGCCCGTGGCTCCGAAGAGCACGAGGTCGTAGGGACGATCCGTCCGGTTCAGCCTGCTCATGACACCCCTCGCTGTGTGCGGCACGCGCCACTGTGGTGGCAGAGGCTAGCGCGCGGTGTACCCCGCCCGGCGCAGGGGTACCGCGCGGCCGGTTCACACCGGGGGCCGCGGGTCGTACTGGATCCCGCGCCGCACCTCACGCGCCCGCTCGGGCGACGCCAGCCGGGCCACCAGGTGCAGGGCCATGTCGATGCCCGCGGAGATGCCCGCGGAGGTGACCACGTCACCGTCGTCGACGAACCGCTCGCCGGCCCGTACGTCGATCGTCGGATCGAGTTCCGCCAGCAGGTCCAGCGACGCCCAGTGGGTGGTCGCCGGACGCCCGGCCAGCAGTCCGGCCGCCGCGTAGACCAGCGAGCCGGTGCACACGCTCGTCATCAGGGGCACCGACCGGCGCTGGGCGCGGACCCACTCCAGGTGCGCCTCGTCGGTGAGCCGGGGGCGGGTCCCCCGGCCGCCCGGATGCAGCAGCACGTCCAGGTCCGGCATCCGGGCCGTCGCACGGTGCGCCGCGACGGTGAGCCCCTTCGCACAGGTCACGGGCTCTCCGTCGGCGGAGAAGCAGAACACCTGCCAGCCGTCCCCGGCGAAGGTGCGTGTCCAGTACGACAGGACCTCCCACGGGCCGACGGCGTCGAGCTCCTCGGCACCCGGGAACAGAAGGATTCCGATACTCCGCGGATCCGCGTCGGCCATGCCCCGATCCAAGCAGTCCGGTCCCGTCCGCGCGCGCCACGCGATCGGAGGCCACGTGAGTCCGTCCCCCCTGTCGGCCGGACTGCGGGGCCCGGCGGGGGGACGGACAATGGTGCCGGCGGGGTTGTCCGCCCTGCCGGTCCTCATCGCAGGCGCACACGGACCCGTGTCCCACGCCCCCGCAGCCCGCCCGGACGTCGCGCCCGAGTCCGTCCGCCACGCGCGGGAACAGGGGTGTTCGATCATGGGCGGTATCGGCAATGCGGCTCTCGAGAGCCTGCGCGGGGCGCTGCGGGGGCAGGTCCTGGCTCCGGGGGACCCCGGCTACGACGAGGCCCGCGTCATCTACAACGCCATGATCGACCGGCGTCCGGCGGCGATCGCCGGATGCGTCGACGTGGCCGACGTCCGGACGGTGATCTCCTTCGCCCAGGAGACCGGAGTGGACCTGGCGGTGCGCGGCGGTGGACACAGCGGTCCGGGGCTGTGCGTGGCCGACGGCGCGCTGACGCTGGACCTGACCCCGATGCGCTGGGCGGACGTCTCCCCGCGGACGGGCACCGCGCGCGTGGGCGGCGGCAGCCTGCTCGGCGATCTCGACCACGCGGCACACACCTTCGGCCTGGCCACTCCGGCCGGGATCGTGTCGACCACCGGAGTCGGCGGTCTCACCCTCGGCGGCGGCCACGGGCATCTGACCCGCAGGTACGGCCTGACCATCGACAACCTGCTGTCGGCCGACGTGGTCCTCGCCGACGGCACGTTCGTCACCGCGTCGCAGGAGGAGCATCCGGACCTGTTCTGGGCCCTGCGGGGCGGCGGCGGCAACTTCGGCGTGGTCACCTCGTTCACCTTCCGGATGCATCCCGTGGACACCGTCGGCGTCGCGCTGACCGTCTGGCCCGTCGACCGTACCCGCGAAGTCCTCCAGTGGTACCGGGAGTTCCTGCCCTCCGCGCCCACGGAGCTCAGCGGCTTCTACGCCCTGCTGGCGGTGCCGCCCGGGCCGCCCTTCCCCGAGGCGATCCACGGACGGAAGATGTGCGGCGTCGTGTGGTGCTACACGGGCGACCTGGCCGGGGACCGGCTGGAGAAGGTGCTGACCGTCGTCCACGCGCCCGGGCCGCCGGCGTTCCACTTCACCACCCCCATGCCCTACCCCGCCCTGCAGTCCCTGTTCGACGACCTGATGCCGACGGGGCTGCAGTGGTACTGGCGCGGCGACTTCTTCGACGCCATCTCCGACGACGCGATCGCCGTGCACGAGAAGTACGGCCAGAACCTGCCCACCGGCCTGTCCACGATGCACCTGTACCCGGTCGACGGGGCCGCCCACCGGGTCCCCGCCGACGAGACGGCCTGGGCCTACCGGAACGCCACGTGGTCCGGCGTCATCGCGGGCATCGACCCCGATCCCGCCAACGCCGAGCTGGTCCGCCAGTGGTGCGTCGACTACTGGACCGACCTGCACCCGTACTCCATGGGCGGCGCCTACATCAACTTCCTCGGCGAGGAGGAGAGCGCCGACCGGGTCCGGGGGACGTACCGCGACCACTTCGACCGGCTCGCCGCGGTCAAGCGCACGTACGATCCCGGGAACTTCTTCCACGCCAACCAGAACATCCCGCCCGCCGCCGCGTGAGCCCGGCGTCCGGCTCGCCGTCGACGGCCGCCGGGCGCTCTCCCGGCCCGGGCACCCGCGCATGCCCCCTCCGAGGCCGGTCGCGCCCGAGTGCGCGACCGGCCTCGGCCGCTCCCGCACGGGCACGCGCACGACCCGCCGTGACGGCCGGACCCGGCGGCCGCCCCGCCCGCCTGGCGATCATCACCCTGCCGGGTGATCATCGGCTCGTCGGGCACTTGGCTAAGCGCTTGCTCGTTCAGGTCTTGTGTCCGGTGGAACGGGTTCTTAGCATCACCGGTGTTACATCAGTTGTGTCACACACCCTTGGGGGCTGGACGCATGACGACGGCAGGAACGCCGACGACGCCGGGCAGCGGCCCGCTCTCCGGCGTGCGCGTGGTCGAGCTGGCCGGTATCGGGCCGGGCCCGTTCGCCGCCATGCTGCTGGCCGACCTCGGCGCGGACGTGGTCCGCGTGGACCGGCCGGGCGGCCAGGGCCTCGGGATCGACCCGGCGTACGACATCACCAACCGCAACAAGCGCTCGGTCCTGGTCGACCTCAAGGCCCCGGACGGCCCCGCCCGCGTCCTGGACCTCGCCGCCCGGGCGGACATCCTCATCGAGGGCTACCGCCCGGGCGTCGCCGAGCGGCTCGGCGTGGGCCCCGCCGACTGCCACGCCCGCAACCCCCGCCTGGTCTACGGCCGCATGACCGGCTGGGGCCAGGACGGCCCCCTCGCCCAGCGCGCCGGGCACGACGTGGCCTACATCGCCGTCACCGGCACCCTCGGCATGATCGGCCGCCCGGACGAGCCCCCGGCCGTCCCCGCCAACCTGCTCGGCGACTACGCGGGCGGCTCCCTCTACCTGGTCGTCGGCGTCCTCGCCGCCCTGCACCACGCGCGCGCGACCGGCGCCGGACAGGTCGTCGACGCCGCCATCGTCGACGGCACCGCCCACCTCTCCGCGATGATCCACGGCATGCTGGCCGCCGGCGGCTGGCAGGACCGGCGATCCGCCAACCTTCTCGACGGCGGCTGCCCCTACTACGGCACCTACGAGACCGCCGACGGCGGCCACATGGCGGTCGGCGCCCTGGAGGGCCGGTTCTACGCGGAGTTCCTGCGCCTGCTCGGCCTGGACGAGCTGGCCCCGGCCCACCAGGACTGGACCCGCTGGGAGGAACTGCGCGAACGGGTCGCGGCCCGCTTCAAGTCCCGCACGAGGGACGAGTGGACGGCCGTCTTCGAGGACTCCGACGCCTGCGTGGCCCCCGTCCTGTCCCTGCGCGAGGCACCCCACCACCCGCACCTCGCCGCGCGCGGCACCTTCACCGACCACGGCGGCATCACCCAGCCCGCCCCCGCGCCCCGCTTCTCCGCCACCCCCACCGGCATTCGCAGCGGCCCCGCCCGGCCCGGAGCGGACACCGGGGCGGTGGCGCGCGACTGGGGAATGACAGAACGTGTGAACGACGACCCGGTCGCCGACGGCGACTGACCGGCCCACCCGCTCGGCCCACCCTCCCGAAAGGCACACCAGTGAGCACCGAAGCGTACGTGTACGACGCGATCCGCACCCCGCGGGGCCGCGGCAAGGCGAACGGCGCCCTGCACGGCACCAAGCCCATCGACCTGGTCGTCGGCCTCATCCACGAGATCCGCGACCGCTTCCCCGGCCTCGACCCCGCCGCGATCGACGACATCGTGCTCGGCGTCGTCGGCCCCGTCGGCGACCAGGGATCCGACATCGCCCGGATCGCCGCCGTCGCCGCCGGTCTGCCGGACACGGTGGCGGGCGTCCAGGAGAACCGCTTCTGTGCCTCGGGTCTCGAAGCGGTCAACATGGCCGCGATGAAGGTCCGCTCGGGCTGGGAGGACCTGGTCCTCGCGGGCGGTGTGGAGTCCATGTCCCGCGTCCCGATGGCCTCCGACGGCGGCGCCTGGTTCAACGACCCGATGACGAACCTGTCCGTCAACTTCGTCCCGCAGGGCATCGGCGCCGACCTGATCGCCACCATCGAGGGCTTCTCCCGCCGGGACGTCGACGAGTACGCGGCCCTCTCGCAGGAGCGCGCCGCCACCGCCTGGAAGGAAGGCCGCTTCGAGCGCTCCGTGGTCCCGGTGAAGGACCGCAGCGGCCTGGTCGTCCTGGACCACGACGAGCACATGCGCCCGGGCACCACCGCCGACTCCCTCGCGGGGCTCAAGCCGTCGTTCGCCGACATCGGCGAGCTGGGCGGCTTCGACGCCGTGGCGCTGCAGAAGTACCACTGGGTCGAGAAGATCGACCACGTCCACCACGCGGGCAACTCCTCCGGCATCGTGGACGGCGCCTCGCTCGTCGCGATCGGCTCCAAGGAGGTCGGCGAGCGCTACGGCCTCACCCCGCGCGCGCGGATCGTCTCCGCCGCCGTCTCCGGCTCCGAGCCGACGATCATGCTCACCGGCCCGGCTCCCGCCACCCGCAAGGCGCTCGCCAAGGCCGGCCTCACCATCGACGACATCGACCTGGTCGAGATCAACGAGGCGTTCGCCGCGGTCGTGCTGCGCTTCGTGAAGGACATGGGCCTGTCCCTGGACAAGGTCAACGTCAACGGCGGCGCCATCGCCCTCGGCCACCCGCTGGGCGCCACCGGCGCCATCATCCTCGGCTCGCTCATCGACGAACTCGAGCGCCAGGACAAGCGGTACGGCCTCGCGACCCTCTGCGTCGGCGGCGGCATGGGCATCGCCACCATCATCGAGCGCATCTGACCTCCCTGCGGAATCAAGCGACTTCAACGGAGACGACTGTCATGACCGAGAGCACCACCATCCGCTGGGAGCAGGACGACACCGGTGTCGTCACCCTCGTCCTGGACGACCCGAACCAGTCCGCGAACACCATGAACCAGGCGTTCCGCGCCTCCCTCACCGCGATCACCGACCGTCTCGAGGCCGAGAAGGACTCGATCCGCGGCATCATCCTCACCTCGGCGAAGAAGACCTTCTTCGCGGGCGGTGACCTGCGCGACCTGATCCGGGTCACCCCCGAGACCGCCCAGGACCTGCTCGACGGCGGTCTGGCGCTCAAGCGCGACCTGCGCCGCATCGAGACCCTCGGCAAGCCCGTCGTCGCGGCGATCAACGGCGCCGCGCTGGGCGGCGGGTTCGAGCTGGCCCTCGCCTGCCACCACCGGGTCGCCCTCGACACCTCCGGCACCAAGATCGGCTGCCCCGAGGTCACCCTCGGCCTCCTCCCCGGCGGCGGCGGAGTGGTCCGCACCGTACGGCTGCTGGGCATCGCCGACGCGCTGCTGAAGGTGCTCCTCCAGGGACAGCAGTACAACGCCCGGCGCGCCCAGGAGAACGGCCTCGTGCACGAGGTCGCCGCCACGCCCGAGGAACTGCTCGCCAAGGCGCGCGCGTTCATCGACGCCAACCCCGAGTCCCAGCAGCCGTGGGACAAGCCCGGCCACCGGATCCCCGGCGGCACGCCGGCCAACCCGAAGTTCGCCGCCAACCTGCCCGCCTTCCCGGCGAGCCTGCGCAAGCAGACGGGCGGCGCGCCCTACCCGGCGCCGCGCAACATCCTCGCCGCCGCCGTCGAGGGCTCCCAGGTCGACTTCGAGACCGCCCAGGTCATCGAGGCCCGCTACTTCGTGGAGCTGGCCGCCGGGCAGACCTCGAAGAACATGATCCAGGCGTTCTTCTTCGACCTCCAGGCCGTCAACTCCGGCGCCAACCGCCCCCGGGGGATCGAGCCCCGTCCGGTCCGCAAGGTCGCCGTCCTCGGCGCCGGCATGATGGGCGCCGGCATCGCCTACTCCTGCGCCCGCGCCGGGATCGACGTCGTCCTCAAGGACGTCTCCCTGGAAGCCGCCCTCAAGGGCAGGGGCTACTCCGAGAAGCTGTGCGCCAAGGCCGTCGCCCGGGGCCGCACCAGCCAGGAGAAGGCCGACGCGCTGCTCGCCCGCATCACGCCCACCGGCGACGTGGCCGACGTCGCGGGCTGCGACGCCGTCATCGAGGCCGTCTTCGAGGACACCGCCCTCAAGCACAAGGTGTTCCAGGAGATCGAGTCCGTCCTCGCCCCCGACGCGCTGCTGTGCTCCAACACCTCCACGCTGCCCATCACCACGCTCGCCGAGGGGGTCGAGCGCCAGGCCGACTTCATCGGTCTGCACTTCTTCTCGCCGGTCGACAAGATGCCGCTGGTCGAGATCATCAAGGGCGAGCGGACCGGCGACGAGGCCCTCGCCCGGGCCTTCGACCTGGTCCGGCAGATCAACAAGACGCCGATCGTCGTCAACGACTCGCGCGGCTTCTTCACCTCCCGCGTGATCGGCCACTTCATCAACGAAGGCGTCGCCATGGTCGGCGAGGGCGTCGAGCCCGCCTCCGTGGAGCAGGCCGCGGCCCAGGCCGGCTACCCGGCCAAGGTGCTCTCCCTCATGGACGAACTGACCCTCACCCTCCCGCGCAAGATCCGCAACGAGTCGCGCAAGGCCGTCGAGGAGGCGGGCGGCACCTGGACCGCGCACCCGGCGGAGGCCGTCATCGACCGTATGGTCGACGAGTTCGAGCGCCCCGGCCGCAGCGGCGGCGCCGGCTTCTACGACTACGCCGAGGACGGCGGTCGGGCCGCCCTCTGGCCGGGCCTGCGCGAGCACTTCACCAAGCCCGGGTACGAGATCCCGTTCCGCGACATGCAGGAGCGGATGCTCTTCTCCGAGGCGCTCGACACCGTCCGCCTCCTCGAGGAGGGCGTCCTGACGTCCGTGGCCGACGCCAACATCGGCTCGATCCTCGGCATCGGCTTCCCGGGCTGGACCGGCGGTGTGCTCCAGTACATCAACGGCTACGAGGGAGGCCTGCCCGGCTTCGTGGCCCGCGCGCGCGAACTCGCCGAGCGCTACGGCGAGCGCTTCACCCCGCCCGCGCTGCTCGTGGAGAAGGCGGAGAAGGGGGAGCGGTTCGGCGACTCAGGCCGTTCGTGACCCGCTGACCCACTCGCTCAGCTCTTCCCGCAGCGACCGCTGGAACGTGGTCAGCAGCGCCTGCACCACCAACGGGTGCATGTGCGCCGACAGGGACCGCACGTCCCGGGTGTCACGCTCCGCCACCTCGCCGAGGAAGAGCCGCGAGAGTTCGTGAGCCGCGGCGCGCGAGTGCTCGACGAGCACCTTGCGCGCCGCGAGGATCGTCTCCTGCGACAGCGGTACGTCGAGGAGCTGGACGCCGAGCCGCAGCAGCCCGGCGTCCACCCGGAACGTGCCGCCGTCCGCCGGCCCGACCACGTTCATCGCCGTGAGACGCTCCAGGTCCTCCTCGCCGAGCGGCCGGCCGGCCCGCCGCTCCAGCTCGTGCCGCGACACCGTCTCCACGGCCTCCGGCGCCCAGGACGCCACCACCGCGCGATGGATCGCGAGATCGTCCGGTGTGAGGTCCGGCGGCAGCTGCCGCAGGTACCGCTCGATCGCCGCCAGGGTCATGCCCTGGCGCTGCAGCTCCTCGATGAGAGCCAGCCGGGCCACGTGCCCGGGCCCGTACCGGCCGACCCGGCGGGGTCCGATCTCCGGCGGCGGCAGGAGACCCTTGCTGCCGTAGAAGCGGACGGTGCGGACCGTGACGCCCGCACGCGCGGCCAGCTCGTCGATCGTGAGCTCCGGCCCACCCGGCTCCGTCCGGTCCTCGGCATCGGTCGTCATGTACAGCAGTATCGCTGTCCCACCACTGCTGTGAAACCCGTCGGACCCGCCCGAAGCGGCTGTGACAAGCGCCGCTGTGTGACATGGGCCATCGTGTGCCCGGTGATCCTTCTGGGAAGCTGCTGCCTTGGTCTGTGCCGCGACACACCATGGGTGGTGCGGGCCATGACCTGTACGACCCCCGGGCCCACGAGGTCCGGGCGCACCAGGAAGTGGAACCACCCGTGAGCAAGAAAGCCGTGGAATCGGCGCAGGCCGCCCCCCACAACACGGCGGCCGGAATCCCCGCGGACGCGGGCGACGCCGGCTACAGCAAGGACCTCAAGGCCCGCCACGTCAACATGATCGCCATCGGCGGAGCCATCGGCACCGGCCTCCTCCTCGGCGCCGGCGGCCGGCTGCACAACGCCGGACCCGCTCTCGCACTGGCCTACCTGGTCTGCGGCGTCTTCGCCTTCTTCGTCGTCCGGGCGCTGGGCGAGCTGGTCCTGTACCGCCCGTCCTCCGGATCGTTCGTGTCCTACGCCCGGGAGTTCCTGGGCGAGAAGGGCGCCTACGTCGCCGGCTGGATGTACTTCCTCAACTGGTCGACGACCGGTATCGCCGACATCACCGCGATCGCGCTCTACACGCACTACTGGAGTATGTTCACGTCCATCCCGCAGTGGGTGCTGGCGCTGATCGCCCTCGCGGTGGTACTCGCGGTGAACCTGATCTCGGTGAAGATCTTCGGCGAGATGGAGTTCTGGTTCGCGATCATCAAGGTCGCGACCATCGTCGGCTTCATGCTGATCAGCATTTTCCTGCTCGCCACCCAGCACAAGGTCGGCGGCCACACGCCCGGCCTGAGCGTCGTCACCGACAACGGCGGGGTGTTCCCGCACGGCGTGATGCCGGTCGTCCTGGTGATGCAGGGCGTGATCTTCGCGTACGCCGCGCTGGAGCTGGTCGGCGTGGCCGCCGGTGAGACCGCCGAGCCGGAGAAGGTCGTCCCGCGCGCGGTGAACTCGATCATGTGGCGCGTGGGCCTGTTCTACGTCGGCTCGGTCGTGCTGCTCGCGGTGCTCCTGCCCGGCTCGGTGTACACCGCCGACCAGAGCCCGTTCGTGACGGTGCTGTCCAAGATCGGTGTCCCGGCCGCCGGCGACGTGATGAACCTGGTCGTGCTGACCGCCGCCATGTCCTCGCTGAACTCCGGCCTGTACTCCACCGGCCGCATCCTGCGCTCCATGGCCATGGCCGGTTCCGCGCCGAAGTTCACCGCCCGGATGAACCGCAGCCAGGTCCCCTACGGCGGCATCCTGCTGACCTGCGCGGTCTGCGTCCTCGGCGTCGGCCTGAACTACCTGGTGCCGAGCCAGGCCTTCGAGATCGTGCTGAACGTCGCTTCGCTCGGCATCATCAGCACGTGGGTGATCATCATGCTCTGCCACATGCTGTTCGTCCGCCGGGCCCGCGCCGGCCTGGTGGCCCGGCCGCACTTCCAGCTGAAGTTCAGCCCGGTCACGGAGATCGCCACGATCGTCTTCCTGCTGGTCTGCCTCGGCATGATGTGGAACGACCCCGAGGTCGGCCGCAAGACCCTGCTCCTCATCCCGGTGCTCGCCGTCATGCTGGTCGGCGGCTGGTTCGCCGTACGCCGCCGGGTGTCGCAGAACGCCGAGCAGGAGCTGTCCCGGATGTCCGCGGGCCCGCGGTAGCACCGGTGCCGCTGTCGGCGGCACCCCCTGAGGTGGCGTCATGCCGGAGATCACCCGCCTCCGGGGTGACGCCACCACCCGCGGGGCAGGATCCGACGCAGTCACGGTGTACGACCACGGGGAGGGTGGCTGATGGGGGCACGGAACGATGTGATCGTGCTGGGCGGCGCGGGTGTGGACACGATCGTCCAGGTCCCGGAGCTGCCGTTGCCGTACGCGGACAGCTACATGATCGACTCCGGGATCCGTACCCGGGCCGGGCAGACCGGTGACTTCGTGGCGCTGGGCCTGACCAGGCTGGGCCTCGTCACCCACCACTGCGACCTGCTCGGCGACGATCCCGAGGGCGACCTCGTCCGCGCCCTGCACCGGGAGCACGGCATCGCGCTCACCGCGCTGCCGCAGCCCGCGGGGACCAAGCGGGCGGTCAACCTCGTCGGCCCCGACGGACGCCGGCTGTCCCTGTACGACACGAGCCGCGGCCATCCCGACGACCGCTTCCCCGAGGCCACCCTGCGCGAGCTGGCCGCCGCCGGCCGGCATGTGCACGTGACCATCACCCAGCCCTGCGCCCAGGCGCTGCCGGTGCTGCGCGAGACCGGCGTCCCGCTCTCCACCGACCTGCACGACTGGGACGGCGAGAACCCGTACCACGAGCCGTTCGCGCACACCGCCGACGTCGTCTTCCTGTCGGCCGCCGCCCTGGCCGACCCCGAGCGGACCATGCGGCGGATCGCCGAGCGCGGCCGGGCCGAGACCGTCGTCGCCACCGCCGGAGCGGACGGCGCGTACCTGCTGGCGGACGGAAGGCTGTCCCGCGTCCCCGCGGTGGCCCCGCCCGCACCCGTCGTCGACTCCAACGGCGCGGGCGACGCCTTCGCCGCGGCGTTCCTCTACGGCCGGCTCGGCGGCGAACCGCCCGAGCGGTGCGCCGCGTACGGGGCGGTCGCCGGGGCGTACGCCTGCACGGTCCCGGCCTCCCGCGCGGACGCGATAGGCCGGGACGAACTGCTGGCGCGGGCGGCCATGCCGAACCGGTGAGGCGCTCTCGGGTCAGTGGCCGTGGACGCCGTTCGTGGCCTCGATCCTCTTCCACGACCTCGGCTGGGTGACCGCACTCCCGCCGGTCCGCGCCAGGGAGCGGGCCGCGGACGCGCCCGGCTTCGACGGCTCGAACAGCCACGTGTCGAACAGCGCCGACAGGGACTTTCCGGACACCTGCTCGGCGTACTTCTGGAAGTCGGCCACCGAAGCGTTGCCGTACGCGTGCTCCTTCGGCCAGCCCTTCAGCACGGCGAAGAACGCGTCGTCACCGATCTCGTCGCGCAGCGCCTGGATGGCGGCGGCCCCCCGGTCGTAGACGGCCGCGTCGAACTGCCCGTCGGCGCCCGGGTCGCCGGGCTTCACGGTCCAGAACGCGTCGTCGGCCGGGTGGGAGGCGTACACGTAGTCGGCGAGCTCCTGCGTGGTGCCCTCGCCCTCGTGCTCGGACCACAGCCACTGCGCGTACCGAGCGAAGCCCTCGTTGATCCAGATGTCCTTCCAGCGCTTGAGCGACACGTCGTCGCCGTACCACTGGTGGGCCAGCTCGTGCACGACCACCGAGGTGTTGGAGCCGTTCGCGAACTGCTTCGGGCTGTAGTAGACCCGGGTCTGGGTCTCCAGCGCGTACCCGGTGGTGGTGTTCGGCACGTACCCACCGGCCGAGGAGAACGGATACGGCCCGAAATAGCCGCTCAGCCAGTCGACCAGCTCCCCGGTGCGCTCCACGCTCGCCCGCGCGGCCCCGTCGTTGTCGCCGAGGTCCTTGCTGTAGGCGTTGAGGACGGGCACCCCGCCGTCGGAGGTGCCGGTGGTGATGTCGAACCGGCCGAGCGCCAGCGTGGCCAGATAGGTCGCCTGCGGCTTGTTCTGCCGCCAGTTGTAACGCGTCCAGCCCAGCTTGGACGACGTGGACTGCAGGGTGCCGTTGGAGAGGGCCTGGGTGCCGTCCGGCACGGCCACGGACACGTCGTACGTCGCCTTGTCGCTCGGGTGGTCGTTGCTCGGGAACCACCACCAGGCCGCCTCGGGCTCGTCCGCCGCGACGGCGCCGTCCGGAGTGCGGTGCCAGGTGGTGAAGCCGTACGCGCTCTTCGTGGAGGGCACTCCGGCGTAGCGGACGACCACCGTGATCTCGGTGCCCTTGGCGAGCGGTTTGCTCGGCGTGACGACCAGCTCGTGCTCGCCGGAGGACGAGAAGGCCGCCTCGGCGCCGTTGACCCGCACCTCGCCGACGTCCAGCAGGAAGTCGAGGTCGAAGCTGGACAGGTCCTGCGTGGTCCTCGCCCGGATCGTCGCCGTGCCCTGCAACTCGTCCGTCTTCGGCTGGTACCGCAGCCTCAGGTCGTAGTGCGAGACGTCGTAGCCGCCGTTGCCGTAGTTCGGGTAGTAGGGGTCGCCGATGCCCGGCGCGCCGGGGGAGTGGCTCGCGGCCGATGCCGGGATCGCCAGCAGGAGGGAGGCCGCCGCCAGTGCGCCCGGGGCGATGATTCTGCGGTGCACGTCAGCTCCAAGTCGTCGGGACCACAGGTCCGTTCGGAGAACTCTGTTCGCAGCCTATTCAGACCCTGTGGCCCCTCGGCTGTCCACGGCACCTGCTGTCACACGATCGCCATTCGGCCGTCACGAGCGCACCCGTGTACCCCAGGTGCCCTCTTCTGCGCGGGAGTTGACCGGAGTAGCGTCCGCGCATGCCGATTCGCACGCGCTTCACGATCTGGAGACCGCTCGTGACAGCGGCCGTCGTCACCCTGACGGCCCTCTTTCTCACCCCGGCCGCCGCCCATGCCGCGCACCCGCGCGAGAGCCGGCCGGTCTACTCCTACGCCCACGCGATCCGTGAGTCCGTGTGGGTCGACACGGGCCTCGACGAGGACGGCGACGGACGCCACGACCGGGTGGCCGCCGACATCGTCCGGCCCGCCGAGCCCGCCCGGCAGCACCGCAAGGTGCCGGTCATCATGGATGCCAGCCCGTACTACTCCTGCTGCGGGCGCGGCAACGAGAGCCAGCTCAAGACGTACGACGCGCACGGGCACGTCGTGCAGATGCCGCTCTTCTACGACAACTACTTCGTGCCCCGCGGCTACGCCTTCGTCGGCGTCGACCTCGCCGGCACCAACCGCTCCGACGGCTGCGTGGACGTCGGCGGCCGGTCCGACATCCGGTCCGCGAAGGCCGTCGTCGACTGGCTGAACGGCCGCGCCGACGCCTACAGCAGCCGCACCGGCGGCACGCGCGTGCGGGCCGGCTGGACCAACGGCAGAACCGGCATGATCGGCAAGAGCTGGGACGGCACCATCGCCAACGGGGTCGCCGCGACCGGCGTCAAGGGCCTGCGGACCATCGTCCCGGTCAGCGCCATCTCCTCCTGGTACGACTACTACTTCGCCCAGGGCGCCCCGCTCTACGACGGCGGCCCCGACGAACTCGCCGGCTACGTAGAGAGCGACACCGCGCGGGCCCACTGCGCGGCCGTGCAGAGGAAACTCGCCGACGGCAGCCCGCGCAGCGGCGACTGGACCCCGCTGTGGACCGAGCGCGACTACGTCAAGGACGCGGCGAAGGTGCGCGCCAGCGTGTTCGTCGTGCACGGCATGCAGGACCTCAACGTGCGCACCAAGCACTTCGGCCAGTGGTGGGACGCCCTCGCCGAACACGGCGTGCGGCGGAAGATCTGGCTCTCCCAGACCGGGCACGTCGACCCCTTCGACTACCGGCGCGGCGCCTGGGTCGACACCCTGCACCGCTGGTTCGACCACGAACTCCTCGGCTACGACAACGGCATCGACCGCGAGCCGGCCGCCGACGTCGAACGCCACCCGGACCGGTGGGTCACCTCCCGCGCCTGGCCGCCGCACGGCACCCGCGCCACCACCCTGCACCCCGCGAAGGGCACCCAGGCCGGCGTGGGCACGCTCGGGCTGCGCCCCGCCCGCGGCACCGAGACCTTCACCGACGACCCCCGACTGAGCGAGACCGACTGGTCCGCGCACCTCGGCACGTCCACCCCCGAGAAGGCCGGTTTCCTCACCGCCCCGCTCACCCACGACCTGCGCCTGTCCGGCTCGTCCACGGTGACGGTGACCGCGACCCCCACGACCACCTCCGCCCACCTGTCCGCCGTCCTGGTGGACCTCGGCCCCGACACCGTCCGCGACTACGCCGACCCCGCCGAGGGCATCACCACGCTGACCGGCCGCACCTGCTGGGGCGCGAGCACGGCCGGCGACAGCGCCTGCTTCAAGGAGACCCGGGCGAGGACCGTCCGCGTCGGCCACACCGTGTTCAGCCGCGGCTGGGCCGACCTCGGCCACCACGCCTCCCTCGGCAAGGGGGGCCCGCTCACCCCCGGCAAGGCGTACACGATCACCCTCGACCTCGCGGCCACCGACCACGTCGTCCCCAAGGGGCACCGGCTGGCCCTGATCGTCGCCGGCACCGACAAGGACCTCATCGACCCGCCGTCCACCCGGCCGACGCTCACCGTGGCGCTGTCCGGCACCAGCGCGAGGCTCCCGCTGGTCGGCGGCGCGCCGGCCTTCGCCCGGGCCACCGCGGGCAGTACGGCGGCGGGACCCGGGCCGGACGCCTCGCGGGGCGTGCGTGCACCGCGCACGGCCGGGCACGTCCCCGAGTAGCGTCCGCGCTCCCGTTCCAGCACAGCACGCGGGTCAGGCGGCCGGGAAAGCCAGTCCGGCCGCCTCCCGCGCACATCCCCAGGCCACGGTGATCCCGGCGCCCCCGTGGCCGTAGTTGTGCACCAGCACACGGCCGTCCGGCAGGGCCTCGCGCTCCAGCCGTACCGCGTCCCGGGCCGGGCGCAGGCCCACCCGGTGGGCGAGTACGCGCGCCCCGGCGATCTCCGGCCGGACCCGCGCGCACCGGGCGACGATCGCGGTGGCGGTGTCCGGGTCCGGTTCCAGCGACCAGTCGTCCTCCTCGGCCGTACCGCCGAGGACCAGCCCGCCCGGCTGCGGGAAGAAGTAGGTGGACTCCGCGGAGGAGTGGTCCACGGAGGTGTACCAGGTCGTGACTCCCGGGTTCGCCACCACGACCAGCTGCCCGCGCACCGGGCGCACACCCGGATCCGGCACCAGCGAACGGGCGCCGAGCCCCGAGCAGTTGACCACCACCGCGGCGGGAACCGCGGCCAGGTCGGTCACCTCCCGCTCCTCCACCGACCCGCCGGCCTTCGCCAGCCGCTCCCGCAGCCACTCCAGGTGCACCGGCATGTCGAGCAGGGGCAGCCGGGCCGCCAGCCCGCCGGCCACCGCCCGCAGGCCCGGCACCCGGCCCGCCCAGTCGCCCAGTACGTCCAGCCCGGTCCCGTCGTGTACGCCGTCGACCAGGCGTACGCCCGTCTCCTCCGGGCGGTCCGCCAGCTCCTCGTACACGGCGAGGGTCCGAAGCGCCCAGCCACCGACCAGCCGCTCCGGCTCGATGCGGTACGGCCACCACAGTCCACCGGCGACCGCCGAGGTCGTACGCCCGGCGGGCTCCCGCGCCCACACCCGCACCCGCCGTCCGGACTCGGCCAGCACCACGGCCGTCGTCAGCCCGGCGACCCCGGCCCCCACCACGATCACTTCGTCCCTCGGCCCGCTGTCCACGCCTGGACGATAGGCCCTGTCCGGCCGAATATGTCATGCCGCGCTCACCCGCATCCCGGTGTGGGGATACTCACAGCATGTCTGCCGCATACGCGACCTTCGGCCTGGCACCGGCGATGCGCGCCGGCGATGTCCTCGCCGACGGCGGCTACCGCATCCACCGTGACTTCGTGGACTTCGTCGTGGACGGCCGTCCGCTGCTGTTCCGGCTGTCCGACCTGGACGCCGTCTCGCCGCTGGCCTCGGACGTCCCGCCCGCCATCTTCACCGCACAGGTGCGCGCCCTGCTGCTGGAGGCCGAACCTCCGCTGCCCGACGGCCGGTTCGTCATCTACGGCTGCCCCGAGTGCGAGGACCTGGCCTGCGGCGCGGTCACCGCCGTCATCGAGCGCGACGGCGAGGACTACGTCTGGCGGGACTTCGCCTGGCAGACCGACGACCACGCCGACCTGGAACGCAACGGCTACCACGGCATAGGGCCGTTCCGCTTCCGCGGCCCCGAGTACCGGGCGGCGCTCGGCGCCCTGACGGACGGCTCCGCCGCCCCCCGCCGCCGGGTGCTGCTGATCGGCGCGCGCGTCGCGGTCCTGGCCAGGCTGGCCGCCGCCCTGCGCACCATCGGCGTCGGCGCCGACATCACCCAGGACGCCCGGCAGGTACCCGCCGAGGAACTGCGCGGCTACGACGCCGTCGCCTTCGGGCGTGCCGTCGCCGAGGCCGACCGGGCCGCCGTGCTGCGGGCGTTCGGCGAGGCAGGGGTCGAGGTGGCCGCGGTGGCGGGGCTCGCCCCGATCGTGCCGCTGCTCGTCGCGCAGATCGAGCACGCCCTGGACCGCAGCCCGCTCCCGCAACGCCGGCTGACGGGGCTGACCGCCACGGACGGCGCGGCCGAGATCGAGGTGACCTCCCCGTGCCGGGTCCGCGTCACCGCCCACCGCCTCGACCGGTTCCACCGCACCCACAGCCGGGACGTGTTCGACGGCACCCTGGAGCCCGGCCGGCACCGGGTCGACCTGGACCCCAGGGCGGTCAGGGGGGAGGCGTACGTCGTCGCCCGGACCTCCGGAGGCGTCCTCGCGGCGCCGGTGGGCCGGGGCGGGCGCGGCTGAGGCGGCGGCGCCCGGCCCATTAGGATCGGCGTCTGATGACTGCCACTCTCGTCGCCAAGAACCTCGCCGCCGGGCACGGCGACCGCTCCCTCTTCGCCGGGCTCGACCTCGTCGTCGCGCCCGGTGACGTGATCGGGCTGGTCGGTGCCAACGGTGCCGGGAAGTCCACCCTGCTGCGGCTGCTCGCCGGGCTGGTCACGCCCGAGCAGGGCGAGCTCCGGCTCTCCCCGCCGACGGCGACCGTCGGCCACCTCCCGCAGGAGCCGGAGCGCAGGCCAGGGGAGACCGTCCGGGAGTTCCTGGCCCGCCGCACCGGCGTCGCCGAGGCACAGCGCGTGCTGGACGAGACCACGCAGGCGCTGGTGGACGGCGCGCCCGGCGCCGACGACGCCTACGCGATCAGCCTGGAGCGCTGGCTGGACCTCGGCGGCGCGGACCTGGAGGAGCGCGCGGAGGAGACCGCCGACTCCCTCGGCCTCGCCGTCGACCTGGACCAGCCGATGACCTCCCTGTCCGGCGGCCAGGCGGCCCGGGCCGGCCTCGCCTCCCTCCTGCTGTCCCGCTACGACGTCTTCCTGCTCGACGAGCCCACCAACGACCTGGACCTCGACGGCCTGGAGCGGCTGGAACGCTTCGTCACGGGCCTGCGCGCCGGCACGGTCGTCGTCAGCCACGACCGCGAGTTCCTCACCCGCACCGTCACCAAGGTCCTCGAACTCGACCTCGCCCAGGGGCAGATCAACCTCTACGGCGGCGGCTACGAGGCCTACCTGGAGGAGCGCGAGGTGTCCCGCCGGCACGCCCGCGACGACTACGAGGAGTACGAGGGGAAGAAGTCCGCCCTCGAGGACCGGGCCCGGATGCAGCGGGGCTGGATGGACAAGGGCGTGAAGAACGCCCGCCGCAAGGCCGGCAGCGACAACGACAAGATCGGCCGCAAGTACCGCAGCGAATCCAGCGAGAAGCAGGCCGCCAAGGCCCGCCAGACGCAGCGCATGATCGAGCGCCTGGACGTGGTGGAGGAGCCCCGCAAGGAGTGGGAGCTGCGCATGGAGATCGCGTCCGCCCCGCGTTCCGGCGCGGTGGTCGCGACCCTGCGGGACGCCGAGGTCCGGCGCGGCGGCTTCACCTTCGGCCCGGTGTCGCTGCAGATCGACTGGGCGGACCGGATCGCGGTCACCGGAGCCAACGGCGCGGGCAAGTCCACGCTGCTGGGGGCGCTGCTGGGCCGGGTCCCGCTCGACTCCGGGCACGCGGCGCTGGGCTCCGGCGTCCTGGTCGGCGAGGTGGACCAGGCCCGCGGCCTCTTCCACGGCCCCGAGGCGCTGCTCGACGCCTTCTGCGCGGCCGTCCCCGACACCGAGCCCGTCGAGGTGCGCACCCTGCTCGCCAAGTTCGGCCTGAAGGCGGACCACGTGGTGCGTCCGGCCGCGACCCTCTCCCCGGGCGAGCGCACCCGCGCCGCCCTCGCGCTGCTCCAGGGCCGGGGCGTCAACCTCCTCGTCCTGGACGAGCCGACCAACCACCTCGACCTGCCCGCCATCGAGCAGCTGGAGTCGGCACTCGACGCCTACGCGGGCACGCTGCTCCTGGTCACGCACGACCGCCGGATGCTGGACGCGGTCCACGTGACCCGCCGCCTGGAAGTGGCCGACGGCAAGGTGACCGAGCGCTAGGACGCCGGGAGGACGCCGAGGGGGCCGGAGCCGATCGGCTCCGGCCCCTTTCGTCAGCGCTTCTTCGGATCCAGCAGGCCCGCGCGGCGCAGCGCGTCGGCCATCGCGCTGTTGGCCGGTGCCGGCGCCTGCCGCCCGCCCCGGTCGCCACCGCGGCCCTGCCGCTGCTGGCCCTGACCGCCCTGCCGCTGCCCCTGACCGCCCTGGCGCTGGCCCTGGCCGCCCTGCCGCTGCTGGGGCGGCCGGGCACCGCCGCCGCGCTGCTGGCGGCCGCCGCCCTGGCCCTGCGGGGCGGCCTCGTCGTCCAGACGCAGGGTCAGCGCGATCCGCTTGCGCGGGATGTCCACGTCGAGGACCTTCACCTTGACGATGTCACCGGGCTTCGCGACGTCCCGCGGGTCCTTGACGAACGTCCGGGACATCGCCGACACGTGCACCAGTCCGTCCTGGTGGACGCCGATGTCCACGAACGCGCCGAAGGCCGCCACGTTCGTGACCACGCCCTCCAGGACCATCCCGGCGGACAGGTCGGAGATCTTCTCGACGCCCTCCTTGAAGGTGGCCGTCCGGAACGCCGGACGCGGGTCGCGGCCCGGCTTCTCCAGCTCCTTGAGGATGTCCGTGACGGTCGGCAGACCGAAGGTGTCGTCCACGAAGTCGGCCGGCCGCAGCGAGCGCAGCACCCCGGTGTTGCCGACGAGGGAGGCGACCTCCTCGCCCGTGGTCTTCACCATGCGGCGCACCACCGGGTAGGCCTCCGGGTGGACGCTGGACGCGTCCAGCGGGTCGTCACCGCCGCGGATGCGCAGGAAGCCCGCGCACTGCTCGAACGCCTTCGGACCGAGCCGCGCCACCTTCTTCAGCCCCGATCGGGACGTGAACGGCCCGTTGGCGTCCCGATGCGCGACGATGTTCTCGGCGAGCCCGGACGAGATGCCCGACACACGCGCGAGCAGCGGCACGGACGCGGTGTTGACGTCCACGCCCACGCCGTTCACACAGTCCTCGACGACCGCGTCCAGCGAGCGGGACAGCTTCACCTCGGACAGGTCGTGCTGGTACTGGCCGACACCGATCGACTTCGGGTCGATCTTCACCAGCTCGGCCAGCGGGTCCTGCAGGCGCCGGGCGATCGACACCGCGCCGCGCAGCGACACGTCCATGTCGGGCAGTTCCTGCGAGGCGTACGAGGACGCCGAGTACACCGACGCGCCCGCCTCGGACACCATCACCTTGGTCAGCTTCAACGCCGGGTGCTTCTCGATGAGTTCGGCGGCGAGCTTGTCGGTCTCGCGGGACGCCGTGCCGTTGCCGATGGCGACCAGGTCGACCTTGTGCTCCTCGGCCAGCCGCGCCAGTTTGGCGATGGCCTCGTCCCACCTGTTCGCCGGGACGTGCGGGTGGATCACGTCCGTGGCGACGACCTTGCCGGTGGCGTCGACCACAGCGACCTTCACACCGGTACGGAAACCGGGGTCCAGGCCCAGCGTGGCGCGCGTGCCGGCCGGGGCGGCGAGCAGCAGGTCGCGAAGGTTCGCCGCGAAGACGTTCACCGCCTCGTCCTCGGCGGCCGTCCGCAGCCGCAGCCTGAGGTCGATGCCCAGGTGGACGAGGATGCGGGTGCGCCAGGACCAGCGGACGGTGTCCGTCAGCCACTTGTCGGCGGGGCGGCCCCGGTCGGCGATCCCGAACCGGTGGGCGACGATCCCCTCGTACGAGGACGGCCCCTCGGTGGCCTCCTCCGGCTCCAGGACGAGGTCGAGGACCTCCTCCTTCTCGCCGCGCAGCATCGCCAGGATCCGGTGCGAGGGCAGGTCGGTGAACGGCTCGGCGAAGTCGAAGTAGTCGGCGAACTTGGCGCCCGCCTCCTCCTTGCCCTCGCGGACCTTCGCGGCCAGCCGGCCGCGCACCCACATCCGCTCGCGCAGCTCGCCGATCAGGTCGGCGTCCTCGGAGAACCGCTCGGCGAGGATCGCCCGCGCGCCGTCCAGAGCGGCCTGCGGGTCGGCGACGCCCTTGCCCGCGTCCACGAACGCGGCGGCGGCCGCCGCCGGATCGACCGACGGATCGCCCAGCAGGCCCTCCGCGAGCGGCTCCAGGCCCGCCTCGCGCGCGATCTGCGCCTTGGTGCGCCGCTTGGGCTTGTACGGGAGGTAGATGTCCTCCAGACGAGCCTTGGTCTCGGCGCCGCGGATCCGCGCCTGAAGCTCCTCGGTGAGCTTGCCCTGCTCGCGCACCGACTCCAGGATCGCGGTGCGCCGCTCCTCCAGCTCCCGCAGGTAGCGCAGCCGCTCCTCGAGCGTGCGCAGCTGCGCGTCGTCGAGCATCTCGGTCGCTTCCTTGCGGTAGCGGGCGATGAAGGGCACGGTGGAACCGCCGTCGAGCAGTTCCACCGCGGCCTTCACCTGCCGCTCCCGTACGCCGAGCTCCTCGGCGATCCTGCCTTCGATGGATCCTGCTTCGATGGATCCGGGTGTCGTCACGATCCCGTACCGCCTTCTCCACTGAGGTTGCGCGGCAATTGTGGCAGGTGAACACCGCCGACCGGGGATCAGGGCGGCACGCGGCGGGGCGCGGGGCCCGGGCCGCGCCCGGCGCCCGCGGCGGGGCGCCGGGCGCCGGGACCGCGACTCAGGCGCGGCTGCCGCGGGCGGTGGACGAGGCCCCGCCGAAGAGCCGGGCGACCGCCCGGAAAGGCAGCGTGACCACCGTGGCGATGGCCCCGCCGATCTGCCGCAGCACGTCTGCGATGGCACGGAACACGAAACTCTCCCTTCCGTCGACCGCCCGGTTCCGGTGACCGGGCGGCGAAGATCGGGTACCTCCGCCGCGGGCGCCCGAACCTCCTCGTGGCAGAAAAGGAGGGAAGGACGTCATTGCGGCCATGCGCGCGCCGTCGAAGAATCGGTACATGCCGCAGCGCACCCTTCTCCTCGTCCTCTTCGACGGCGTGCAGAGCCTCGACGTCACCGGCCCGCTCGAGGTGTTCGCCGGTGCCGAGCGGCACACGCCGGGGACGTACCGCATCCGCACCGCGTCCCTGGACGGCGGCCCCGTGCGCGCCTCCAGTGGACTGACCCTCGTACCGGACGGGGCGCTCACCGAGGAGCCCGACCCGCACACCCTGCTGGTCCCGGGCGGTGAGGGCACCCGCAGCCCCGACCGGCGGCTGACCGACTGGCTGCGCGCCCGCGGCCCGCGCGCGGGGCGCCTCGTCTCCGTCTGCACGGGCGCCGTCCTGCTCGCCGCCGCCGGCCTGCTCGACGGGCGGCGCGCGACCACCCACTGGGCCCACTGCGACAGGCTCGCCCGCGACCACCCGGCCGTGCGGGTGGACCCCGAGCCGATCTACGTCCGCGACGGACACGTCTCCACCTCGGCGGGCGTGACCTCGGGCATCGACCTCGCGCTCGCCCTGGTCGAGGAGGACCTGGACCGCGACGTCGCCCTGGCCGTCGCCCGGCACCTGGTGGTCTTCCTGCGCAGACCCGGCAACCAGGCCCAGTTCAGCGCCCAGCTCGCCGCGCAGACCGCCCAGCGGGCACCGCTGCGGGAGGTCCAGCGGTGGATCACCGAGCACCCCGCCGGCGATCTGACGGTCGACTCGCTCGCCGCCCGCGCCCGGCTCTCACCACGCCACTTCGCCCGCGCCTTCCGGGACGAGACCGGCACCACCCCCGGCCGCTACGTCGACCGGGTCCGTCTGGAGCACGCCCGCCGGCTGCTGGAGGACTCCGCCGACGGCATCGAGGAGATCTCCCGCGCCAGCGGCTACGGCACCCCCGAGGCCATGCGGCGCGCGTTCGTCCGCGCACTCGGCACCCCGCCCGCCGAGTACCGCCGGCGCTTCCACCCGGCACCCGCTCACTGAACCCGCCCCATGAACCCGCTCAATGAACCCGCCCACGAACCCGCAGGAGATCCCGTGCACATCGCCATGCTCGTCCACGACCGCTTCACCGCCCTGGACGTCGTCGGACCCTACGAGATCCTCAGCCGGCTCCCGGACGTCCGGCTCGACTTCGTCGCCGAGCGGCCCGGCCCCGTGCGCACCGACACCGGCTTCCTCGCCGTCACCGCGGACAAGTCCCTCGATCAGGTGCCGAGTCCCGACGTCGTGGTGGTGTGCGGCGGCCCCGGCACCTTCGAGCAGCTGGAGAACGCGGCCGTGCTGGACTGGCTGCGCGCCGTCGACGCGACGAGCACCTGGACGACCTCGGTCTGCTCGGGATCGCTCCTGCTCGGCGCCGCGGGGCTGCTCCGGGGCCGGCGCGCCACCTGCCACTGGGCCGCGCTCGACCTGCTGAAGGAGTACGGCGCCGAACCGACGGGGGAGCGGGTCGTCACCGACGGCCGGTACGTCACCGCCGCCGGCGTCTCCTCCGGCATCGACATGGGACTCACCCTGGTCGGCAGGATCGCCGGCGACGAACACGCCCAGGCCGTCCAGCTGCTGACCGAGTACGACCCGCAGCCGCCGTACGACGCGGGCTCCCCGCACAAGGCGCCCGCCCACCTGGTGGAGGAGTTCCGCACCGGGAGCCGCTTCACCCTGGCGTAGGCACGCTCCAGGTGAACTCCGGCCGCCTGCGCTCCAGGAACGCGGCGACGCCCTCCGCGGTGTCGCCGCTGCCGCGTGCCTGCGCCGTCCAGTGGGCGTCCCGGTCGCCTCGGCCGTCGGCGAACTCCTTGGCGGCGGCCTGGGTGAGCTGGGACCGCGACACCAGGATCCGGGTCAACTCGGCGACCCGCTCGTCGAGTTTCCCGCCCGGCAGGACCTCGTCGACCAGACCGGTGCGCAGCGCGCGCCCGGCGTCGATCAACTCGGCCGTGAACAGCAGGTACTTGGCGGTGGCCGGCCCCACCAGGGACACCAGCCGCCGGGTGGACGACGACGGGTACACGACGCCGAGGCGCGCCGGTGTCACCCCGAACAGCGCGCCCTCCTCCGCCAGCCGCAGATCGCAGGCGGCCGCGAGCTGCGCGCCGCCGCCCACGCAGTGGCCGCGCACCACGGCCAGGACCGGCTTGGGGAACGCGGCCAGGGCCTCCTCGGCGGCCACCGCGAGCCCCTGCGCCTCCTCCGGCGACCCCTGGAGCGTGCTGATGTCCGCGCCCGCGCAGAACGTGCCGCCCTCGCCGGTCAGCACCAGCGCGCGGACGTCCGGGTCGTGCGCGAGACGGTCGAGCAGCGGTGGCAGCGCCCGCCACATCGCTGCCGTCATGGCGTTGCGCTTGGCCGGATGGCGGATGACCACGGTGGCGACGGAGTCGGCGACCTGGTACGACAGCTGGGGCTCCATGCGCCGGATGGTAGCCGCCGGGCGCGCCGGTGCGACGAGGGGCCCGTGGGCACGCCGCGCGGCACCGCCGCGGGCGGGAGGACCGAACGCCTACAACCCGAATAGTTCGCGAACCGGCGCGCGGGGGCCGTAAAACAGTCCCACCCGTACCCGTGTCATACGCAGTCGATCAGAAACCGCTCGATACCAGCTGACTTGTGTTCAGTCCGGCGGACCGGGGCGGATCGTTACCAACACTCGACGTGTGGTGACAATCGAGCGCGAGGGTGGCGACCGGACGATGGACAACCACGGGCGCGGGGACGGCCCGCGCCCAGCGGGGGACGCGGAACGGCCGGTCGACCCACTGCCCTACGAAGGGGTCTGGCGGTTCACCGCGCCCGCCGTGGACGCATCGGTCCCGCAGGCACGGCGAGCGGTACGGGACCTGCTGCTGCGCCAGGGCGTGCCGGTCTCCGACGACCTGGTGCACGGCCTGCTGCTGATCGTCTCCGAACTGGTCACCAACGCGGTCAGGCACGCGGCGCTGCTGTCGCCGATGCTCGCCGTCGAGGTGGCCGTCGGGGCCGAGTGGGTGCGGGTGTCCGTGGAGGACAACCACCCCTACCGTCCGACCGCGCTGGAGGCCGACCACGGCCAGACCGGCGGCCGGGGGCTGCTCCTGGTCCGGGAGGTGACCCGGGAGGCGGGCGGGGTGGTCGACGTGGAGCACACGTCGAGCGGCGGCAAGGTGATCTGGGCGGCCCTGCCGCTCAAACCGGCGATGCTGTCCCCGTGACCGGGCCCGGCCGCGCGGCCGGGCCGGAGGGCCTCGGCCCTCCGGCACCGCCGGACGTCCTCACCAGCCCGCGGACTGGCCCGTCAGCTCCCTGACGGCCGGGCGGGCCGCGTCCAGCACGGTCATGAACCAGGCCGAGAACGGGTCACGGGAGTGCCGCTCCGCGAGCTCGGCCGCCGTGACGAAGGCGGTCGAGGCGACCTCCTCCTCGTCCGGCGCGAGCGGCGACTGCACCAGGCCGACGAACAGATGGTTGAACTCCTGCTCCACCAGTCCCGAGGCGGGGTCCGGGTGGTTGTAGCGGACCGTGCCCGCCTCCGCCAGCAGTGACGGGGAGATCCCCAGTTCCTCGTAGGTGCGCCGGGCCGCCGCCGCGAACGGCGACTCGCCCGGGTAGGGGTGGCCGCAGCAGGTGTTGGACCACACACCGGGGGAGTGGTACTTGCCGAGGGCCCGCTGCTGCAGCAGCAGCCGGCCGTGCTCGTCGAAGAGGAACACCGAGAACGCGCGGTGCAGCTGTCCCGGCGGCTGATGAGCGGCGAGCTTCTCCGCGGTACCGGTCGTCACACCCTTCTCGTCGACCAGTTCCAGCAAAATCGCCTCTGCGGTGCCGTTCGACGAGCTGTGCGTCGCGGTGGCAGGTGTGATCGGCATACCCATCCTTCGCCTCGGTCTTCGCACCCCAAGTCTGCCGTACGAATCCGGCACTCCCGGCACTTCCCGGCACGTCCGCGCGCGGCGCGGCACCGGAAGTGGGATCCGATGGATCATCGTGCCCGGCGTTCGCCACCGGGAACCGTCCGGACATGCGTCGAACAGGAGTCCGGGTGTCAGTGGCAGAGCCGCGCCTCGTGCTCCGCGTGCCCGCCCGGCTCCAGCTGGAAGGTGCAGTGCTCCACGTCGAAGTGGTCGCCCAGGCAGCCCTGGAGTTCGTGCAGCATCTTCTCGTGGCCGATGGCGTTGAGCACCTCGGAGCTGACCACCACGTGGGCCGAGAGCACGGGCATGCCGGAGGTGATCGTCCAGGCGTGCAGATCGTGCACGTCCTCCACGCCGTCCAGCGCCAGGATGTGCGTCCGGACGTCCGCCATGTCGACACCCTTGGGGGCCGCCTCCAGCAGCACGTCGAGCGTCTCGCGCAGCAGTTTCAGCGTCCGCGGCACGATCATCAGCCCGATGACCAGCGAGGCGATCGGGTCGGCCGCCTGCCAGCCCGTGGTCAGGATCACGGTCGCGGAGATCAGCACCGCGACCGAGCCGAGGGCGTCCGCGGCCACCTCGAGGAAGGCGGCACGCACGTTCAGGCTCTCCTTCTGCCCGCGCATCAGCAGGAACAGGGAGACCGAGTTGCCGGCCAGGCCGAGCAGACCGAAGACGATCATCAGCCCGCCCCGGGTGTCGGCGGGTGTGACGAAGCGCTCGATCGCCTCGTACAGCACGTACCCGCCGACCACCAGCAGCAGCAGACAGTTGGCCAGTGCGGCGAGGATCTCGGCGCGGGCGAAGCCGAAGGTGCGGTTCGTGCTCGCCGGCCGGTTCGCGAAGGCGATCGCGAACAGGGCCATGCCGAGACCCACCGCGTCGGTCGCCATGTGGGCCGCGTCCGCGACCAGCGCGAGCGAGTCCGCGACCAGGCCGCCGACGATCTCGACCACCATGATCGTGAGGGTGATGCCCAGCGCGATGCGCAGCCGGCCCCGGTACGCGACCGCGGCCGTACCCGTGGGCGGCGCGTGGGAGTGCGCGTGCCCGTGGTCGTGCCCTGCCCCCATGACTACCGCCTTCCGTGTGCGTCACGAGCCAGTGAACTACGGGTGGGGGGTATGGGGCAACGCGGCACTGAACACCGTTGTCATCTGCCCTGACCTGCGCAAACGATGCGCAGGTCAGGGCGGTGGTGGCTCATGTGCCGTGGTGCAGCTGCCAGCCCCGCCAGGCCGAGTCGATCATCTCCCGCACTCCGAGCCGGGCCCGCCAGCCCAGCGCCTCGGCGGCCCGCTCGGCCGAGGCGACCGCGCGCGGTGCGTCCCCCGGGCGGCGCCCCTCGACCACGGGCGGCCTGCGGTCCCCGGAGACCTCGCCGACGACGTCGATCAGCTCCCGCACCGAGACGCCCTCGCCCCGGCCGATGTTCAGCGTCAGATCACCCACCACGTCCCCGGACGTCAGCCGCCGCGCGGCCGCCAGGTGGGCCTCCGCGAGGTCGGCCACGTGGATGTAGTCCCGGACGCAGGTGCCGTCCGGCGTCGGGTAGTCGTCGCCGAAGATCCGCGGGGCCTCGTCGCGGGTGAGCCGGTCGAAGACCATCGGCACGATGTTGAAGACACCGGTGTCCGCGAGTTCCGGCGCGGCCGCGCCCGCCACGTTGAAGTACCGCAGACATACGGTGGAGATCCCGTGCGCACCACCCGCCGCCCGCACCAGCCACTCACCGGCCAGCTTGGTCTCGCCGTAGGGGTTCACCGGGGCGCACGGGGTGTCCTCGGTGATCAGCTCCACGTCCGGGTTGCCGTACACGGCCGCGGACGAGGAGAACACCAGCCGGCGGATGCCCGCGCCGGCGACCGCGTCCAGGAGCGTGGCCAGTCCGCCGACGTTCTCCCGGTAGTAGTGGGTGGGCCGGGCCACGGACTCGGCGACCTGCTTGCGGGCGGCGAGATGCACCACACCCGTCACGCCGTACTCCGCGAAGACCCGCTTCAGCCGCTCCCCGTCCAGCGTCGAGCCCTCGACGAGCGGGACCCCGGCGGGCAGCCGGGCGGGCACGGCGGCCGACAGGTCGTCCAGCGCCACCACGCTCTCTCCGGCGCCGGCCATGGCGTGTGCCACATGCGCCCCGATGTATCCGGCTCCGCCGGTGATCAGCCACGTCATGGTCGCCCACCCTATGCCGAGCCCGCCGGGTGTCCCGGTTGCCCTGGTCTGCCCCCCAGGGTTTGTGGGGCGGGCCCCGGATCACCGATGATGATCGCGGCAAAGGACGGGGCAGCCCCCGTGGACCGGGCCGTGAACGGCCGGTGAACATGGGCTTCCGCCCATCCGATACCCTCTGCCGACATGCCGCCCGGGTCCCGCGGCCAAGGGCGCCCCACCACGCAGACGACCGGCGCCCGCGCGCCGACCCCCAGGGAGTGAGTTCGGTTGCCGACCGCCATCGTCACCGGTCAGCCGGTCCCCGGATCGTCGCTCGAGAGCGATCTGCGGTCCCTCGGCTTCGACGTCCAGGTGGCAGCGGACGCCTCCGGGGCGGAGACCCTGCTCGCCGCCGCTCCCGCCGCGGACCGCGTGGCCGTGGTCGACGCCCGCTTCGTCGGTCACCTGCACGCCCTGCGCCTCGGCCTGACCGACCCGCGCTTCCCGCTCTCCGCCGTACCCGGCGCCGTCACCGCCCAGCCCGCCGCACGGCAGGCCCTCACCCGGGCCGTGGCCCGTGAGACCTCCGCCGGCGGCGGGACCGCCCTCGCCGTGGACAGCCTCGCCGAAGGCATCGTCACCGCTCTGGACGCCGACGGCGCCGAGGTGCACCGCCCCGAGCTGGGCAGCCTGGTCGCGGCCGTGCCCGACGACCCGCAGGCCCGCAACGAGGCACGGCAGGCCGTCGCCTCCGTCGACGACGAGGCCGTACGCCTGAAGTCCGCCGTGAAGTCCCGCGACGGCTTCTTCACCACCTTCTTCATCAGCCCCTACTCGCGCTACATCGCCCGCTGGTGCGCGCGCCGGGGCCTCACCCCGAACCAGGTCACCACCGCCTCGCTGCTCACGGCCCTGATAGCGGCCGGCTGCGCGGCGACGGGCACCCGCGTCGGCTTCGTCGCGGCCGGCGTGCTGCTGATCGCCTCCTTCGTGCTGGACTGCACCGACGGCCAGCTCGCCCGCTACGCCCTCAAGTACTCCACGCTCGGCGCCTGGCTGGACGCCACCTTCGACCGGGCCAAGGAGTACGCGTACTACGCCGGCCTCGCCCTCGGCGCCGCCCGCGGCGGCGACGACGTGTGGGCCCTGGCGCTCGGCGCGATGATCCTGCAGACCTGCCGGCATGTGGTGGACTTCTCGTTCAACGAGGCCAACCACGACGCCACCGCCAACACCAGCCCCACCGCCGCCCTCTCCGACCGGCTCGACAGCGTCGGCTGGACGGTCTGGGTGCGCCGCATGATCGTCCTGCCGATCGGCGAGCGCTGGGCGATGATCGCCGTCCTCACCGCGGCCACCACCCCCCGCATCACCTTCTACGTGCTGCTGATCGGCTGCGCCTTCGCCGCGACCTACACCACGGCGGGCCGTGTGCTGCGCTCGCTGACCCGCAAGGCCCGGCGCACCGACCGCGCGGCGCAGGCCCTCGCCGACCTCGCCGACTCGGGTCCGCTCGCCGACGCCCTGCGGCGCCCGGCGAAGCGGGGCCTGCCCGGCCTCGCCGTCCCCGCCGTGGCCCTGCTCGGCGGCGCCGCCGTCGTGGCCTGCTCGGCCCTGACCGGGTACGGCAGCGTGCTGCCCGTCGTCGGCGCCCTCGTCTACGTCCTCACCTCGGCCCTCGCCGTCGCCCGCCCCCTCAAGGGCGCCCTCGACTGGCTCGTCCCGCCGATCTTCCGGGCCGCCGAGTACGGCACCGTCCTCGCCCTCGCGGGCAAAGCGGGGGTGAACGGGGCCCTCCCCGCGGCTTTCGGCCTGGTGGCCGCCGTCGCCTACCATCACTACGACACGGTGTACCGCATCCGCGGGAACGCCGGCGCGCCGCCGGCCCGGCTGGTGCGCGCCATCGGGGGGCACGAAGGGCGGACGCTGCTCGTCACCGTCCTGGCCGCGGTGCTCACCGCCTCGCAGTTCAAGGTCGCGCTCACGGTGCTCGCCGTGGCCGTCGCCCTGGTGGTGCTCGTCGAGAGCATCCGCTTCTGGGTGTCCGCTGGGGCGCCCGCCGTACACGATGAAGGAGAACCCGCATGATCGGCCTCGTGCTGGCGGCAGGCGCCGGACGGCGACTGCGCCCCTATACCGACACCCTTCCCAAGGCTTTGGTGCCGGTGGGGCCCGCGGGCGCGGAGGACTCGATCACCGTGCTCGACCTCACCCTCGGCAACTTCGCCGAGATCGGTCTGACCGAGGTCGCGATCATCGTCGGCTACCGCAAGGAGGCCGTGTACGAGCGCAAGGCGGCCCTGGAGCAGAAGTACGGCGTCAAGATCACCCTGATCGACAACGACAAGGCCGAGGAGTGGAACAACGCCTACTCCCTGTGGTGCGGCCGTGACGCCCTCAAGGACGGTGTGATCCTCGCCAACGGCGACACGGTCCACCCGGTCTCCGTCGAGAAGACGCTGCTCGCCGCCCGCGGCGAGGGCAAGAAGATCATCCTCGCCCTCGACACCGTGAAGTCCCTCGCGGACGAGGAGATGAAGGTCGTCGTCGACGCCGAGAAGGGCGTCCGCAAGATCACCAAGCTGATGGACCCCGCCGAGGCGACCGGCGAGTACATCGGCGTCACCCTGATCGAGGGCGACGCCGCCCACGAACTGGCCGACGCGCTGAAGACGGTCTGGGAGACGGACCCGCAGCAGTTCTACGAGCACGGTTACCAGGAGCTGGTGAACCGCGGCTTCAAGATCGACGTGGCACCGATCGGTGACGTCAAGTGGGTCGAGATCGACAACCACGACGACCTCGCCCGGGGACGGGAGATCGCGTGCCAGTACTGACCCGGCTGATCCCCTCGCCGGTCGTCGTCGACATCCGCCCGGGTGCCCTCGACGACCTGGCGGGCGTCCTCGCCGACCAGCGCATCTCGCACTCCGGCCGGCTCGCGGTCGCCGTCAGCGGCGGCTCCGGCGCCAGACTGCGCGAGCGGATCTCGCCCTCGCTGCCCGGCGCCACCTGGTTCGAGGTCGGCGGCGGCACCCTGGACGACGCCGTCCGGCTGGCCGGCGAGATGCAGTCCGGCCGTTACGACGCGGTCGTCGGCCTCGGCGGTGGCAAGATCATCGACTGTGCGAAGTTCGCCGCGGCGCGCGTGGGCCTGCCCCTCGTCGCCGTCCCCACGAACCTCGCCCACGACGGTCTGTGCTCGCCGGTCGCCACCCTCGACAACGACGCGGGCCGCGGCTCCTACGGCGTGCCCAACCCGATCGCGGCCGTGATCGACCTGGACGTCATCCGCGAGGCCCCGGCCCGCTTCGTGCGCGCCGGCATCGGCGACGCGGTGTCCAACATCAACGCGATCGCGGACTGGGAGCTGGCCAACCGGGTCAAGGGCGAGCAGATCGACGGTCTGGCCGCCGCCATGGCCCGGCAGGCCGGCGAGGCGGTGCTCCGGCACCCGGGCGGCATCGGGGAGAACGGCTTCCTGCAGGTGCTCGCCGAGGCGCTGGTCCTCACGGGCGTCGCGATGTCGATCTCGGGCGACTCCCGGCCCGCCTCGGGCTCCTGCCACGAGATCAACCACGCCTTCGACCTGCTCTTCCCGAAGCGGGCGGCCGCCCACGGCGAGCAGTGCGGCCTCGGTGCGGCCTTCGCGATGTACCTGCGCGGGGCGCACGAGGAGGCGGCGTTCATGGCCGAGGTGCTGCGCCGGCACGGGCTTCCGGTGCTTCCGGAGGAGATCGGCTTCACCGTGGACGAGTTCGTCCGGGTCGTGGAGTTCGCCCCGGAGACCCGGCCCGGCCGCTACACGATCCTCGAACACCTCGCCCTCGAAACCCATCAGATCAAGGACGTCTACGCCGACTATGTCAAGGCCATCGGTAGCTGAACTCCGTCCGGTCGTCCACCCCGCGGGGGTGAAGGACCGGCGCAGCGGTGAGCACTGGATGGGGCGCCTCTACATGCGAGAGGTCTCCCTGCGGGTCGACCGCTACCTGGTCAACACCAGGGTCACGCCCAACCAGCTCACGTACCTGATGACCGTCTTCGGCGTGCTCGCGGCCCCGGCACTCCTGGTGCCGGGGATCCCGGGCGCGGTGCTCGGCGTGGTGTGCGTCCAGATGTACCTGCTGCTGGACTGCGTCGACGGCGAGATCGCGCGCTGGAAGCAGCAGTACTCGCTGAACGGCGTCTACCTGGACCGGGTCGGCGCCTACCTGACCGACGCCGCGGTCCTCGTCGGCTTCGGTCTGCGCGCCGCCGACCTGTGGGGCAGCGGCCGTATCGACTGGCTGTGGGCCTTCCTCGGCACACTGGCCGCGCTCGGCGCCATCCTCATCAAGGCCGAGACCGACCTCGTCGGCGTCGCCCGCCACCAGGCCGGCAAGCCGCCGGTGCAGGAGGCCGCCGCCGAGATGCGCACCTCCGGCATGGCGCTGGCCCGCCGCGCCGCCGCCGCCCTGAAGTTCCACCGGCTGATCCTCGGTATCGAGGCGTCCCTGCTGATCCTGGTCCTGGCGGTCGTCGACCAGGCCCGCGGCGACCTGTTCTTCTCCCGGCTCGGCGTCGCGGTGCTGGCCGGCATCGCGCTGCTGCAGACCCTGCTGCACCTCGTGTCCATCCTCGCCTCCAGCAGGCTGAAGTGAGCGCGGCCCTGCGCGTCGGCGCCGTCGTCATCACCATGGGCAACCGGCCCGAGGAGCTGCGCGCCCTGCTCGACTCGGTCGCCAAGCAGGACGGCGACCGCGTCGAGGTGGTGGTCGTCGGCAACGGCTCGCCCGTCCCGGACGTCCCCGAGGGCGTGCGGACGCTGGAGCTGCCCGAGAACCTGGGCATTCCCGGCGGCCGGAACGTCGGGATAGAGGCCTTCGGCCCCGGCGGTCGCGATGTCGACATATTGCTCTTCCTCGACGACGACGGCCTGCTCGCCCGGCACGACACCGCCGAGCTGTGCCGCGAGGCGTTCGCCGCGGACCCCGAGCTCGGCATCGTCAGCTTCCGTATCGCCGACCCCGAGACCGGCGAGACCCAGCGCCGGCACGTGCCGCGGCTGCGTGCCTCCGACCCGATGCGCTCCTCCCGGGTCACCACGTTCCTCGGCGGCGCCAACGCCGTCCGCACCCGCGTGTTCGCGGAAGTCGGCGGCCTCCCGGACGCATTCTTCTACGCCCACGAGGAAACCGACCTGGCATGGCGGGCCCTCGACGCGGGCTGGATGATCGACTACCGGTCCGACATGGTGCTGTACCACCCGACGACCGCGCCCTCGCGGCACGCGGTCTACCACCGCATGGTCGCCCGCAACCGGGTCTGGCTCGCCCGCCGCAACCTCCCCGCCCCCCTGGTCCCGGTCTACCTCGGGGTCTGGCTGCTGCTCACGCTGCTGCGCCGCCCCTCCCGGCCGGCCCTGAAGGCCTGGTTCGGCGGCTTCCGGGAGGGCTGGAGCACCTCGTGCGGCCTCCGCCGTCCGATGCGCTGGCGCACTGTGTGGCGGCTCACACGACTGGGCCGCCCTCCGGTGATCTGACAAGCTCGACGTGAGAGGCCGCGACGCGTCGACCGGTCGCGCCGCTCGTGAACGCGTCCGCCGAGGAGGCGGCGCGCAAGCAGTTGAACCCGAAGACGAAAGTTTCCACCTGTGAGTGAGACCACGCACGACGGCACGGTCGCGGTGACCGCGGCCCCGTCGCCCGACGAGGGACTGACGCCGGCCGACCTCGCCGCGAAGTACGGGCTCTCGGTGAGCGGTGCCCGGCCCTCGCTCGGCGAATACGTCGCTCAGCTGTGGGGGCGCCGCCACTTCATCCTCGCCTTCTCGCAGGCGAAGCTGACGGCGCAGTACAGCCAGGCCAAGCTCGGCCAGCTGTGGCAGGTGGCGACCCCGCTGCTGAACGCGGCGGTCTACTACTTCATCTTCGGCGTCATCCTGCACGCCAGCCGGGGCATGTCCAAGGACGTGTACATCCCGTTCCTGGTCACGGGCGTCTTCGTGTTCACCTTCACGCAGAGCTCGGTGATGACGGGCGTCCGCGCGATTGCCGGCAACCTGGGGCTGGTACGCGCCCTGCACTTCCCGCGCGCCTCGCTGCCCGTCTCCTTCTCGCTGCAGCAGCTGCAGCAGCTGCTCTTCTCGATGATCGTGATGTTCCTCGTGGCCATCGGCTTCGGCAGCTACCCCGGCCTGTCCTGGCTGCTGATCGTCCCGGTGCTGGCGCTGCAGTTCCTGTTCAACACCGGGCTCGCGCTGATCGTGGGCCGCATGGGCGCCAAGACGCCGGACCTCGCCCAGCTGATGCCCTTCGTCCTGCGCACCTGGATGTACGCCTCCGGCGTCATGTTCTCCATCAGCACGATGATGGAGGGCCGCCCCGAGTGGATCGTCCGGCTGCTCCAGGTCAACCCGGCCGCGGTCTACATGGACCTGATGCGGTTCGCCCTGATCGACGGATACGGTTCCTCGAACCTGCCGCCGCACGTGTGGGCCATCGCCCTGTTCTGGGCCGTGGCCGTCTTCGCGGGTGGCTTCGTGTACTTCTGGAAGGCGGAGGAGCGGTACGGCCGTGGCTGAGCAGAACATCCAGGACCGGCGCCCGACGGTCATCGCCGACGACCTGCACATCGTCTACCGGGTCAACGGCGCCAAGGCCGGCAAGGGCAGTGCGACCGCCGCGCTGAGCCGCATCGTCAAGCGCGGCGAGGAGCGCGGGGTGCGCAAGGTGCACGCCGTGCGCGGTGTCTCCTTCATCGCCTACCGCGGCGAGGCCATCGGCCTCATCGGCTCCAACGGCTCCGGCAAGTCCACCCTGCTGCGTGCCATAGCCGGCCTGCTGCCCGCCGAGAGCGGCAAGGTCTACACCGACGGCCAGCCCTCGCTGCTCGGCGTCAACGCCGCCCTGATGAACGATCTGACGGGCGAGCGCAACGTCATCCTGGGCGGTCTCGCGATGGGCATGTCCCGGGAGCAGATCAAGGAGCGCTACCAGGACATCGTCGACTTCTCCGGGATCAACGAGAAGGGCGACTTCATCACCCTGCCGATGCGCACCTACTCCTCCGGCATGGCGGCCCGGCTGCGGTTCTCCATCGCCGCCGCCAAGGACCACGACGTCCTCATGATCGACGAGGCCCTCGCCACCGGTGACCGCAAGTTCCAGAAGCGCTCCGAGGAGCGCATCCGGGAACTGCGGAAGGAGGCCGGAACCGTCTTTCTGGTGAGTCACAACAACAAGTCCATCCGCGACACCTGCAACCGCGTGCTGTGGCTGGAACGCGGCGAACTGCGTATGGACGGGCCCACCGAAGAGGTCCTGAAGGAATACGAGAAGTTCACGGGCAAGTAGCCCGTTTCGGCCAGGGCCCCGCCGGCAACCGTCCGGCGGGGCCCTGCGTCTGCAAAGGAAACGTCAACTCCGCCTGGCGCTAGGAATCTTGGCGCCAATCGGTGTGTTCTTGTGATGCGCAGGACACCCCGACGGACCTGGCTGCGCTGTACAACGTAAGCTGTACCGGTGCCGGAAAGCGGCAAGTGGGGCGATAATGCGCGACACCCTCCTATGGGGCGCTCCCCCGGATTGCCGGGCGGCGTGTCCGAAATAGTGTGTATTGGGTCGGCAGTGTAGAACGGGAGATGTGACGGCAATGGCTACGGAAACTCCCCAGCTCAACGCAGCATGTGCCGTCCCCGCGCCAGGCAGCGCCCGGTGACGGCCGGCGACACGGCGCCGGATCTGGAACGCGCCACCCTGGACAAGGCCACGAGCGAGAACTTCCCCGTGGCCCCGTTCTTCCTGCCCAGGGCCTGGCGCGACGACCTCATGGCCGTCTACGGCTTCGCCCGCCTCGTGGACGACATCGGCGACGGCGACCTGGCCCCCGGCGGGGCCGACGCCCGCGTGCTCGGCGTGTCGGCCACCGATGCCGAGGACCGCCTCGTCCTGCTCGACGCCTTCGAGACCGACCTGCGCCGCGTCTTCGACGGCACCCCGCGCCATCCGCTGCTGCGCCGCCTCCAGCCCACCGTCCGCCGCCGCTCCCTCGACCCCGAGCCGTTCCTCGGGCTGATCGCCGCCAACCGCCAGGACCAGCTCGTCCGCCGCTACGAGACCTACGACGACCTCCTCGCCTACTGCGAGCTGTCCGCCAACCCCGTGGGCCGCCTCGTCCTCGCCGTCACCGGCACCGCGACCCCCGAGCGGATCCGGCGGTCCGACGCCGTCTGCACCGCGCTGCAGATCGTGGAGCACCTCCAGGACGTCGCCGAGGACCTCGGCCGCGACCGGATCTACCTGCCCGCCGAGGACATGAAGCGCTTTCACGTGCAGGAATCGGATCTCGCCGGGAAAACCGCGAGCGCATCGGTGCGCGCCCTGGTTGCATACGAAGGTCAACGCGCCCGCGATCTGCTGAATGAAGGCGCCCCCCTGGTGGGTAGCGTCAACGGCAGGCTGAAGCTGCTGCTCGCGGGGTTCGTGGCGGGGGGAAGGGCGGCGATCCGGGCGATCGCCGCCGCCGAATACGACGTACTTCCCGGCCCGCCCCGACCCGGCAAGGTCCAGCTGCTGCGTGAGGCGGGCGCGATCCTGCGAGGAGAGGGGTGATCCGGACCGTGGATTCTCCGCCGCACGTGTCCGCTCCGGTACTCGCCGCGTACAGCTACTGCGAGGCCGTCACCGGGCAGCAGGCCCGGAACTTCGCCTACGGCATCCGGCTGCTGCCGACGGCGAAGCGCCGCGCCATGTCGGCGCTGTACGCGCTTTCCCGGCGGGTGGACGACATCGGCGACGGCGACCTGGCCGACGAGGTCAAGGTGGCACGGCTCGACGACACCCGCGCGCTGCTCGCCCGCGTCCGCGCGGGCGAGGTCGGGGAGGACGACACCGACCCGGTGGCCGTCGCCCTCACCCACGCCGCACGCGCTTTCCCCATCCCGCTCGGCGGCCTCGACGAGCTGATCGACGGCGTCCAGATGGACGTGCGCGGGGAGACCTACGAGACCTGGGACGACCTGAAGGTCTACTGCCGGTGTGTCGCCGGTGCCATCGGCCGGCTCTCGCTCGGCGTGTTCGGCACCGAACCGGGGGCGCGCGGCGCCGAGCGGGCCTCCGAGTACGCCGACACCCTCGGACTCGCGCTGCAGCTCACCAACATCCTCCGGGACGTCCGGGAGGACGCCGAGGGCGGCCGTACCTATCTGCCCGCCGACGACCTCGCCAAGTTCGGCTGCTCGGCCGGGTTCGACGGACCGACCCCGCCGGAGGGCTCCGACTTCGCGGGCCTCGTGCACTTCGAGGTGCGGCGCGCCCGGGCGCTCTTCGCCGAGGGCTACCGGCTGCTCCCCATGCTCGACCGGCGCAGCGGCGCCTGCGTGGCCGCCATGGCCGGCATCTACCGCCGGCTGCTGGACCGCATCGAGCGCGACCCGGAGGCCGTCCTGCGCGGCCGGGTCTCACTGCCCGGACACGAGAAGGCGTACGTCGCCGTGCGCGGCCTCTCCGGTCTCGACGCCCGGCACGTGACCCGCCACGCCTCCTGGCGGACCGTCAGGAGGCGCACCTGATGGACCCGAGCGAACCGGCGGGGATGCGGCACGCAACCCTCCGCTGCGGCGTGGCGTCCCTGACTGCGACGACCGGGCGTGCACCGTTCAACCAGCACGCCCGGCACGCACGGAAGGACGCACGATGAGCGACGGCTCATGCCCCGCGCAGGAGCACGACGGCACCCCGCAGGCCCCGGGCCGCAGTGCCGTCGTGGTCGGCGGCGGCCTCGCGGGCATCACCGCGGCGCTCGCACTCGCCGACGCGGGCGTCCACGTCACCCTGCTCGAAGCCAGACCCCGGCTCGGGGGCCTCGCCTTCTCCTTCCGGCGCGGCGAGCTGACCGTCGACAACGGCCAGCACGTGTACCTGCGCTGCTGCACCGCCTACCGCTGGTTCCTCGACCGGATCGAGGGCGCGGCCCTGGCGCCCCTGCAGGACCGCCTGGACGTGCCCGTCGTCGACGTCGCCCGACCCGAAGGGCGCCGCCTCGGCCGGCTGCGGCGCGACCCGCTGCCCGTCCCCCTCCACCTGGGGCGCAGCCTGGCCTCCTATCCGCATCTCTCGCTCGTCGAGCGTGCCGCCGTGGGCCGGGCCGCGCTCGCGCTCCAGGGGCTCGACCCGGCCGATCCGGCCCTGGACACCCAGGACTTCGGCAGCTGGCTGGCCGCGCACGGCCAGTCGGCACGCGCCGTCGAGGCCCTGTGGGACCTGGTCGGGGTCGCCACCCTCAACGCGGTCGCGGGCGACGCCTCGCTGGGACTCGCCGCGATGGTGTTCAAGACCGGCCTGCTGTCCGACCCGGGCGCGGCCGACATCGGCTGGGCCCACGTCCCGCTGGGCGAACTGCACGACCGGCTGGCCCGCAAGGCGCTCGACTCCGCGGGCGTGCGTACCCAGGTCCGTACACGCGTCACCTCCATCTCCTCCAACGAGAACGGGAGCTGGAACGTTCAGCTTCCCGGCGAGACGCTGCACGCCGACGCCGTCGTCCTCGCCGTACCCCAGCGCGAGACCCACGACCTGCTGCCGCCCGGCGCCCTGGACGACCCGGGGCGGCTGCTCGACATCGGCACCGCGCCGATCCTCAACGTCCACGTCGTCTACGACCGCACGGTGCTCGCGAAGCCCTTCTTCGCCGCCCTCGGAACACCCGTGCAGTGGGTCTTCGACCGCACCCACGCCTCGGGGCTGCGCACCGGCCAGTACCTCGCCCTGTCCCAGTCGGCCGCCCAGGACGAGATCGACACACCGGTCGCCGACCTCCGCGACCGCTACCTGCCCGAGCTGGAGCGGCTGATCCCGGGCACCCGGGCGGCCGTGGTGCAGGACTTCTTCGTGACCCGGGAGCGCACGGCGACGTTCGCCCCCACCCCCGGCGTCGGGCGGCTGCGGCCCGGCGCCCGCACCAAGTCCCCCGGCCTGTACCTGGCCGGAGCGTGGACCGCCACAGGGTGGCCCGCGACCATGGAGAGTGCGGTCCGCAGTGGAGTGAGCGCGGCCGACGCCGCGCTGAGCGCCCTGGGCCGGCCCCGCCCCCGCCACCTCTTCGAGTTCGAGGAGGCGGCCTGATGCCCGGTCTGGAGCATGCGGCAGGCCCCCGCACCCCCGGTACCGCAACAAGAGGAGAGACTGTGCCCACTGTGCCCCCGGCCTCGAAGCCCGCTCCACGGGCCGCGGTGGACGTGACCGCGCTGCTGGAGCGCGGCCGGACCCTGGCCACCCCGGTCCTGCGTGCGGCCGTGGACCGCCTGGCGCCTCCGATGGACACCGTCGCCGCCTACCACTTCGGCTGGATCGACGCTGCCGGCAACCCGGCCGACGGAGACGGCGGCAAGGCCGTACGGCCCGCGCTCGCCGTGCTCTCCGCCGAGGTCACCGGTGCCGCGCCCGAGGTGGGCGTCCCCGGCGCCGTCGCCGTCGAACTCGTCCACAACTTCTCGTTGCTGCACGACGATCTGATGGACGGCGACGAGCAGCGCCGCCACCGCGACACCGTCTGGAAGGTGCACGGCCCCGCCCAGGCGATCCTGGTCGGCGACGCCCTGTTCGCCCTCGCCAACGAGGTCCTGCTGGAGCTCGGCAGCGTCGAGGCCGGCCGCGCCACCCGCCGGCTGACCACCGCCACCCGCGCCCTGATCGACGGTCAGGCCCAGGACATCTCCTACGAGCACCGCGACCGGGTCAGCGTCGAGGAGTGCCTGGAGATGGAGGGCAACAAGACCGGCGCCCTGCTCGCCGCCTCCAGCTCCATCGGTGCCGTCCTCGGCGGCGCCGACGACGCCACCGCCGACGCGCTGGAGAAGTACGGCTACCACCTCGGCCTCGCCTTCCAGGCCGTCGACGACCTCCTCGGCATCTGGGGCGACCCGGAGTCCACCGGCAAGCAGACCTGGAGCGATCTGCGCCAGCGCAAGAAGTCCCTGCCGGTGGTGGCCGCCCTCGCGGCCGGCGGCCCGGCCTCGGAGCGGCTCGGCGAGATCCTCGCCGCCGACGCCAAGAGCAGCGACTTCGAGAACTTCTCCGAGGAGGAGTTCGCGGCCCGCGCGGCCCTCATCGAGGAGGCCGGCGGCCGCGAGTGGACCGCCGGGGAAGCACGCCGCCAGCACGTCATCGCCGTCGAGGCCCTCGACGCCGTCCACATGCCCGACCCGGTGCGGGCCTCCTTCACGGCACTCGCCGACTTCGTCGTCGTACGGAAGAGATGATCGCCATCGGTTCGACACGCCTCGCTTAGTCGCCGGCCGGTGCCTCCCGCGGAGGCAGGACACCGGCCGACGGCGGACCCACAGCAGCACGACTCGACTGCACGAAGGGGAAGCCATGACAGCGACGACCGACGGAAGCACCGGGGCGACCCTGCCGCCCCGCGCTGCCGCGGCCAGCGACACCGCCATCACCACCCCCGAGGCGGCCGGGGTACGGGAAGCCGCCGCGCACGCCGCGAGGCGCGCCACCGACTTCCTGCTCGCCCGGCAGGACGCCGAGGGCTGGTGGAAGGGCGACCTGGAGACGAACGTCACCATGGACGCCGAGGACCTGCTGCTCCGTCAGTTCCTGGGCATCCTCGACGAGACGACGGCCGTGGCCGCCGCGAAGTTCGTCCGCGGCGAGCAGCGCGAGGACGGCACCTGGGCCACCTTCTACGGCGGACCCGGCGAACTGTCCGCCACCATCGAGGCGTACGTCGCCCTCCGCCTGGCCGGCGACCTGCCCGACGCCCCCCACATGGCGAAGGCCTCCGCCTGGATCCGTGAGCGCGGCGGCATCGCCGCAGCCCGCGTGTTCACCCGGATCTGGCTCGCCCTGTTCGGCTGGTGGAAGTGGGAGGACCTGCCCGAACTCCCGCCGGAGCTGATCTGGTTCCCGACCTGGATGCCGCTCAACATCTACGACTTCGGCTGCTGGGCCCGGCAGACGATCGTGCCGCTCACCGTCGTCTCGGCCAAGCGCCCGGTGCGCCCGGCCCCCTTCCCGCTGGACGAGCTGCACACCGACCCGGCCCACCCCAACCCGGCCAAGCCCCTGGCGCCGGTGGCCAGCTGGGACGGCGCCTTCCAGCGGCTGGACAAGGCGCTGCACCAGCTGCGCAAGGTCGTGCCGCGCGGTGTGCGCAAGGCCGCGATGAACGCCGCCGCCCGCTGGATCATCGAGCGGCAGGAGAACGACGGCTGCTGGGGCGGCATCCAGCCCCCGGCCGTCTACTCGGTCATCGCCCTGCACCTGCTGGGCTACGACCTCCGGCATCCGGTGATGCGCGAGGGCCTCGCCTCGCTGGACCGTTTCGCGGTATGGCGCGAGGACGGCGCCCGGATGATCGAGGCCTGCCAGTCCCCGGTGTGGGACACCTGCCTCGCCACCATCGCGCTCGCCGACGCGGGACTGCCCGCCGACCACCCCCAGCTGGTCCGGGCGGCCGACTGGATGCTCGGCGAGGAGATCGTCCGGCCCGGCGACTGGGCCGTGAAGCGCCCCGGACTCCCGCCGGGCGGCTGGGCGTTCGAGTTCCACAACGACAACTACCCGGACATCGACGACACCGCCGAGGTGGCCCTCGCCCTGCGCCGGGTCAGGCACCACGACCCCGAGCGCGTCGACCACGCCGTCGGACGGGCCGTGCGCTGGAACCTCGGCATGCAGTCGAAGAACGGCGCGTGGGGCGCCTTCGACGTCGACAACACCAGCCCGTTCCCGAACCGGCTGCCGTTCTGCGACTTCGGCGAGGTCATCGACCCGCCGTCCGCGGACGTCACCGCGCACGTGGTCGAGATGCTCGCGGCCGAGGGCCTCGCCCACGACCCGCGTGCCCGGCGCGGCATCGCCTGGCTCCTCGCCGAACAGGAGGCGAACGGCTCCTGGTTCGGCCGCTGGGGCGTCAACTACATCTACGGCACCGGCTCCGTGGTGCCGGCGCTCACCGCGGCCGGCCTGCCCGGCTCGCACCCGGCGATCCGGCGGGCGGTGGCCTGGCTGGAGGGCGTCCAGAACGACGACGGCGGCTGGGGCGAGGACCTGCGCTCCTACAAGTACGCCGAGGAGTGGAGCGGCCACGGCGCCTCCACCGCCTCGCAGACCGCGTGGGCGCTGATGGCGCTGCTCGCGGCGGGGGAGAAGGACTCCAAGGCCGTCGAGCGCGGCGTCCGGTGGCTGGCCGACACCCAGCGGGAGGACGGCACCTGGGACGAGCCGTACTTCACCGGCACCGGATTCCCCTGGGACTTCTCCATCAACTACCACCTGTACCGGCAGGTCTTCCCGCTCACCGCGCTCGGCCGGTACCTGCACGGCGACCCCTTCGAGCGGCCCCCGCTCGCCAAGGCCGGCAAGGCCCTCGTCGAGGCACAGGGGGTCTGAGTTGACCAACCAGCCCGGTCCGGCCCCGCTGCTGATCGCCTGCGCGCTCGGCATCGAGCACCTCGCCCTGCGCACCGGCGACCGCGGCGGCGCCGGCGGGCCGTACACGGTCGTCCGCACGGGCATGGGCCCCCGGGCGGCGGAACGCTCCGTCACCGGGCGGCTCGGCGACCCGGCGCTGGCCGACGCGGCCGTCCTGGCCACCGGCTTCTGCGCCGGGCTCGCCCCCGGCATGCACCCCGGCGACCTGGTCGTCGCCGAGGAGACCCGGGACCCGCGCGGCACGGTCGCCTGTGCGGGCACCGAGCTGCTGGTGAAGGAACTCGCGCGCCTGCTGCCCGGGCGCACGGTTCACACCGGCCCGCTCACCGGCTCCGACCACGTCGTCCGCGGCCCGGAGCGCTCCGACCTGCTCGCGACCGGTGCGATCGCCGTCGACATGGAGTCGGCGGCCACGCTCCTGAGCGCGGTGCGCGCCGGCGACCGGCCCGTCGCGGCTGTACGGGTGGTCGTGGACGCCCCTGAACACGAACTCGTCCGGATCGGCACGGTACGCGGTGGAATATCGGCTTTCCGCGTCCTGCGTTCCGTTCTTCCAGCATTCATCGAATGGCACCGTTCCTTGCTGCTCCCCCGGAGGTGAGCCAGATGGCCATGCCGTTGCGTCAGTCCATCAAGGTCGCTACTTACCTGGCTGAACAGAAGCTCCGCAGGCGGGACAAGTTTCCGCTCATCGTCGAGCTGGAACCGCTCTTCGCCTGCAATCTCAAGTGCGAGGGGTGCGGCAAGATCCAGCATCCCGCGGGTGTGCTCAAGCAGCGCATGCCGGTCGCCCAGGCCGTGGGCGCCGTGCTGGAGTCCGGAGCGCCGATGGTCTCCATCGCCGGTGGAGAACCGTTGATGCACCCGCAGATCGACGAGATCGTGCGGCAGTTGGTCGCCAAGAAGAAGTACGTCTTCCTGTGCACGAACGCGATGCTGATGCGCAAGAAGATGGACAAGTTCACGCCCTCCCCGTATTTCGCCTTCGCGGTGCACATCGACGGGCTGCGCGAGCGGCACGACGAGTCCGTCGCGAAGGAGGGTGTGTTCGACGAGGCGGTGGAGGCCATCAAGGAGGCCAAGCGGCGCGGCTTCCGGGTGACCACCAACTCGACCTTCTTCAACACCGACACCCCGCAGACCATCATCGAGGTACTCAACTTCCTCAACGACGACCTCCAGGTCGACGAGATGATGATCTCGCCCGCCTACGCCTACGAGAAGGCTCCCGACCAGGAGCACTTCCTCGGTGTGGAGCAGACCCGCGAGCTGTTCAAGAAGGCCTTCGCGGGCGGCAACCGCCGCAGGTGGCGGCTGAACCACTCCCCGCTCTTCCTGGACTTCCTGGAGGGCAAGGTCGACTTCCCGTGCACCGCGTGGGCGATCCCGAACTACTCGCTCTTCGGCTGGCAGCGCCCCTGCTACCTGATGAGCGACGGATACGTGCCGACGTACCGGGAACTCATCGAGGAGACCGACTGGGACAAGTACGGCCGCGGCAAGGACCCGCGCTGCGCCAACTGCATGGCGCACTGCGGCTACGAGCCCACCGCCGTCCTCGCCACGATGGGCTCCCTGAAGGAGTCCCTGCGGGCCATGCGCGAGACCGTCTCCGGAAACCGGGAGTGACGCGATGACCGCCGTTCCCTTGGGCGTTCCCGAGGTACCGGCCCGTCCGGTCGCACCGCGGCGCGGTTCGCGGCAGATCCAGGTCGGGCCGGTGGCGGTCGGGGGCGGAGCCCCGGTCTCGGTGCAGTCGATGACGACGACCGGTACGTCGGACATCGGCGCCACCCTCCAGCAGATCGCCGAGCTGACGGCGTCCGGCTGCCAGATCGTCCGGGTGGCCTGCCCGACCCAGGACGACGCCGACGCCCTCGCGACCATCGCACGCAAGTCGCAGATCCCGGTGATCGCGGACATCCACTTCCAGCCCAAGTACGTCTTCGCGGCGATCGAGGCCGGCTGCGCCGCGGTCCGCGTCAACCCGGGCAACATCAAGCAGTTCGACGACAAGGTCAGGGAGATCGCCAAGGCCGCCAAGGAGCACGCGACGCCGATCCGCATCGGTGTCAACGCCGGTTCGCTGGACCGCCGCCTGCTCCAGAAGTACGGCAGGGCGACCCCGGAGGCGCTGGTCGAGAGCGCGCTGTGGGAGGCGTCCCTCTTCGAGGAGCACGACTTCCGCGACATCAAGATCTCCGTCAAGCACAACGATCCGGTCGTGATGATCGAGGCGTACCGCCAGCTCGCCGAGGCGTGCGACTACCCCCTGCACCTGGGGGTCACGGAGGCCGGTCCGGCCTTCCAGGGCACGATCAAGTCGGCGGTGGCGTTCGGGGCGTTGCTCTCCCGGGGCATCGGCGACACGATCCGGGTCTCGCTGTCGGCCCCGCCGGCGGAGGAGGTCAAGGTCGGCATCCAGATCCTGGAGTCGCTCGGGCTCAGGCAGCGGCGCCTGGAGATCGTCTCCTGCCCCTCCTGCGGGCGGGCCCAGGTGGACGTGTACAAGCTGGCCGAGGAGGTCACCGCGGGTCTGGACGGCATGGAGGTGCCGTTGCGGGTCGCGGTGATGGGGTGTGTGGTCAACGGTCCCGGCGAGGCCCGCGAGGCAGATCTCGGGGTTGCCTCGGGCAACGGCAAGGGTCAGATCTTCGTGAAGGGCGAGGTCGTCAAGACCGTCCCCGAGTCCAGGATCGTGGAGACCCTCATCGAGGAGGCCATGAAGCTCGCCGAGCGGACGGGCCCCGCAGACCAGTTGAGTTGAGGCAAGGCACGGACCGAGAGGGGGCCCGAGCGTGACCATTCTGGAGACGATCCGGGGACCACGCGACCTGAAGGCGCTGTCCGAGGCGGAACTCGGCGAACTGTCCGAGGAGATACGCGAGTTCCTGGTGCACGCGGTGTCGCGGACCGGCGGTCATCTCGGGCCCAACCTGGGGGTGGTGGAACTGTCCATCGCGCTCCACCGGGTCTTCGAGTCGCCGGTCGACCGCATCCTGTGGGACACCGGTCATCAGAGCTATGTGCACAAGTTGCTGACGGGACGGCAGGACTTCTCCAAGCTGCGCTCGAAGGGCGGTCTGTCCGGCTACCCCTCGCGCGAGGAGTCCGAGCACGACGTCATCGAGAACAGCCACGCCTCCACGGCGCTCGGCTGGGCCGACGGCCTCGCCAAGGCCCGCCAGGTGCAGCGGGAGCAGGGGCATGTCGTCGCGGTCATCGGCGACGGCGCGCTGACCGGTGGCATGGCCTGGGAGGCGCTGAACAACATCGCCGCCGCCAAGGACCGGCCGCTGATCATCGTCGTCAACGACAACGAGCGCTCGTACGCCCCCACCATCGGCGGCCTCGCCAACCACCTGGCCACCCTGCGCACGACGGACGGCTACGAGAAGATGCTGGCCTGGGGGAAGGACGTACTCCTGAGGACCCCGGTCGTCGGCGGCACGCTCTACGAGTCCCTGCACGGCGCGAAGAAGGGGTTCAAGGACGCCTTCGCCCCACAGGGCATGTTCGAGGACCTGGGGCTGAAGTACATCGGTCCGATCGACGGCCACGACATCAACGCCGTGGAGTCCGCGCTGCGTCGTGCGAAGCGCTTCCACGGCCCGGTCCTGGTGCACTGCCTCACGGAGAAGGGCCGCGGCTACGAACCGGCCCTCGCCCACGAGGAGGACCACTTCCACACCGTCGGGGTGATGGACCCGCTCACCTGCGCGCCGCTCACGCCGGCCGGCGGACCGTCGTGGACCTCGGTGTTCGGCGACGAGATGGTGCGGATCGGCCAGGAGCGGGAGGACGTCGTGGCGATCACGGCGGCCATGCTGCATCCGGTCGGTCTCGGGAAGTTCGCCGAGCGCTTTCCCGACCGGGTGTGGGACGTGGGCATCGCCGAGCAGCACGCGGCCGTCTCCGCCGCCGGACTCGCCACCGGCGGCCTCCACCCGGTCGTCGCCGTCTACGCCACCTTCCTCAACCGCGCCTTCGACCAGCTGCTGATGGACGTGGCCCTCCACCGCTGCGGGGTGACCTTCGTACTGGACCGGGCGGGTGTCACCGGCGTGGACGGGGCCTCCCACAACGGCATGTGGGACATGTCGGTCCTCCAGGTCGTCCCGGGCCTCAGGATCGCCGCCCCGCGCGACGCCGGCCAGCTGCGGGCCCAGCTGCGCGAGGCGGTCGCCGTGGACGACGCGCCGACCCTGGTCCGCTTCCCGAAGGAGTCCGTCGGCCCGGACGTCCCGTCGGTCGACCGGGTGGGCGGCCTGGACGTCCTGCACCGCGGCGAGCGCCCCGAGGTGCTGCTGGTGGCCGTCGGAGTGATGGCACCGGTGTGTCTCCAGGTCGCCGAACTCCTGGACGCCCGGGGCATCACCTGCACCGTGGTCGACCCCCGCTGGGTCAAGCCCGTCGACCCCGCCCTGCCCGGACTCGCCGCCGAGCACCGCCTGGTGGCCGTGGTGGAGGACAACAGCCGTGCGGCGGGCGTCGGTTCGGCCGTGGCCCTCGCCCTCGGCGACGCCGACGTGGACGTGCCGGTACGGCGGTTCGGCATCCCCGAGCAGTTCCTCGCGCACGCCAAACGCGGCGAGGTCCTGGCCGACATCGGTCTCACGCCCGTCGAGATCGCCGGGCGGATCAGCGCGAGCCTGGCCGTCGGGGACGCCGGCGGCACAGCCAAGGAGAGTGAATGACCACCGAGTTCGACCTCGGCGCCCTGCTCGCCGAGCGTGGAGCCGAACGCTACGAGCTGCACGCCAAGTACCTCAACCCGCAGCTCCCGCGCATGCTGCACACCATCGGCTTCGACAAGGTCTACGAGCGTGCCGAGGGCGCCCACTTCTTCGACGCGGACGGCAACGACCATTTGGACATGCTCGCCGGGTTCGGGGTGATGGGCCTCGGCCGCCATCACCCCGTCGTCCGCAAGGCGCTGCACGACGTGCTCGACCTCGACCTCGCCGACCTCACCCGCTTCGACTGCCAGCCGCTGCCCGGACTGCTCGCCGAACGGCTGCTCGCGCACAGCCCGCACCTGGACCGGGTGTTCTTCGGCAACAGCGGCACCGAAGCGGTCGAGACGGCCCTGAAGTTCGCCCGGTACGCCACGGGCAGGCCGCGCGTCCTGTACTGCGACCACGCCTTCCACGGCCTGACCACCGGCGCGCTCTCGGTGAACGGCGAGAGCGGCTTCCGCGACGGCTTCGCCCCGCTGCTGCCGGACACCGCCGTACCCCTCGGTGATCTCGACGCCCTGGCACGGGAGTTGAAGAAGGGCGACGTGGCCGCCCTGATCGTGGAGCCGATCCAGGGCAAGGGCGTGCACGAGGCGCCGCCCGGCTATCTGCGCGGCGCGCAGGAGCTGCTGCGCAGGCACAAGGCGCTGCTCATCGCCGACGAGGTGCAGACCGGCCTCGGCCGCACCGGCGACTTCTACGCCTACCAGCACGAGGACGGCGTCGAACCGGACCTGGTGTGCGTGGCCAAGGCGCTCTCCGGCGGCTACGTCCCGGTCGGTGCCACCCTCGGCAAGGAGTGGATCTTCAAGAAGGTCTACTCGTCCATGGACCGCGTTCTGGTTCACTCGGCGAGCTTCGGCTCGGGTGCCCAGGCGATGGCGTGCGGTCTGGCCGTGCTGTCGGTCATGGAGAACGAGCAGATCGTCGCGGGCGTGCGGACGACCGGCGAGCTGCTCAAGTCCCGGCTCACCGCACTGATCGACACGTACGAGCTGCTGGCCGACGTGCGCGGCCGGGGCCTGATGATCGGCATCGAGTTCGGCAGGCCGTCCTCGCTGAAGCTGCGCAGCCGGTGGGCCATGCTCCAGGCGGCGCGCAAGGGCCTGTTCGCGCAGATGGTCGTCGTACCGCTGCTGCAACGGCACCGGATCCTCACCCAGGTCTCCGGCGACCATCTGGAGGTGATCAAGCTCATCCCGCCGTTGATCATCGACGAGGCCGACGTGGACCGGTTCGTGGACGCCTTCACCGCCGTCATGGACGACGCGCACAGCGGCGGCGGGCTGATGTGGGACTTCGGCAAGACCCTGATCAAGCAGGCGGTGGCGAACCGCTGAGCGCGATCCCCTCAGAAGGAGAAGGACAGGAGCAGGACGGGGGGTTTGCCTCAGAGGCAAGAAAATTGCCGCACAGGCAAAAATGACGGTCAATAGAGGCATGGAAGCCTCAGACGCCGCCTCACCGGCGGACCAGGGCGACGACCTCCCGGCCGTCGCGCCACAGCTGCGCGCACTGCGGCGGCGCGCCGGCCTCACCCTGGAGGCCGCGGCCCGCGCCGCCGGGCTCTCGCCCGCCCACCTGTCCCGCCTGGAGACCGGGCACCGCCAGCCCTCGCTGCCGATGCTCCTCGCGCTCGCCCGTATCTACGGTACGACCGTCTCCGACCTGCTGGGGGAGCGGGTCGCCGACCGGGACGCGATCGTGCGGTCCGCCGACATGGAGCCGACCCGGGCGGGCGGCTGGACCTACCTCCAGGCCGGGGCCCCCGGCCGGGCCATGCAGGCCCTGCGCGTGCAGGTGCTGTACGGCTCCCAGGGCGACATCGTGCGCGTCCACCCGGGCGAGGAGTGGCTGTACGTCCTCAAGGGGCGGCTGCGGCTGCGCCTCGGCGACACCGCCCATCTGCTCGCGCCCGGGGACAGCGCGCATTTCGACTCGCTCACCCCGCACCGCCTCGCCGCCGAGGACCAGGACGGCGTCGAGCTTCTGTTCGTCCACACCTTGCTGCAGAGCCCCACGGCCACCCTGTGCCTGGGCCCGCTGACCGGAGAACTGCTATGAGTGACTTCGAGGAGAAGTTCCCCCGTTCCCTCTGGATCCGGCTGATCATCTACATCGCCCTCGGCCATGTCCTCGCCGCGTTCCTCTACCTGCTCTTCGCGGTCGGCGCCAAGGGCTGACGCGGTGGGCCCGGAGTCCCCGGCGCCGGGCCCCCGGGTCCCTCAGTTCAGCAGGCGCGCGCGCAGGCGGTCGCGGGACGCGGCGGAGAGGCCGAGGCCCTTCTCCAGGTAGGCGTCCACGCCGCCCCAGGTCTCCTCGATGCTGTCGAACGCCGCCTCCAGGTACTCGGCGCGCGCGTCGAAGAGCGGGCTGAGCAGCTCCATCACCTCGGGCGTGTACGCGCTGTCCTGGCTGCCGCTGCGGCGGACCTTGTAGCGCCGGTGCTTGGCGTTGGACTCCAGGTAGTCGGCGACGATCGCCTCGCGCTCCACACCCACGGCCAGCAGCGTGACGGCTATCGAGATGCCCGCGCGGTCCTTGCCGGCCGCACAGTGCATCAGCGCGGGCACGCTGTCCTCCGCCAGGGAGTGCAGCACCCGGGAGTGCTCGCCGGTGCGCCGCTTCACGATCGTCCGGTAGGAGGCGATCATCCGGCCGGCGCCCTTGCCGCCGTCGAGGATCGCGCGGAGCTGGTCGAGATCGCCGTCGCGCACCATCTTCCAGAACTCGGCGCCGTCCGCCGGGTCGCTCAACGGCAGGTTCACGTTCCGCACGCCGGGCAGTTCGACGTCGGGGCCCTCCAGCTTCTGGTCGGCCGCGTTGCGGAAGTCGAAGATCGTGTGCAGACCGAGGGTGGCGAGGAAGGCCGCGTCCGCCGCGGTCGCGTGCGCGAGATGGCCACTGCGGAACAGGACTCCCTGGCGCACCCGCCGACCGTCCACGGTGGGCAGCCCGCCCACGTCACGGAAATTGCGCACACCGGCCAGCTCCGGCTCGGTCGACGGGACCTGCTGCGTCACGGGGGCTCCTCGCGGTCGGCCCCGCCGGCGCGGCTCGTCGACGGGCGCTCCGTCGACCATACGACATCACTTTCCTCAGGCAATGAGTTGTCCACAGGCGTTGCCACCAGGGGTTACGGAGTCTGATGATGTTCGCGCTTGAGCGGATCTGTTGACACCTGTGAGGTCTCGATGGTGGATATCGCCGAAGACGGTCGTACCTGGCTCCTGTCGGGGCCCACCAGCAGTTATGCCCTGCACCTCACCGAGGCCGACGAGCTGCTGCACCTCCACTGGGGGCCGCGGATCGCGCTCGACGACGCCGAGGCCCTGGCCGCGAGCCCCCTGCCCGGCTACTGGCCCTTCGAGTCCCCGCTCGACGGCCGCGAGGAGTACCCGGTCGAGGGCGGCCCCCGCTTCGTCCGCCCCGCCCTGTCCGTGCGCACCGAGGAACGCCGCGGCACCGAGTGGCGCTTCGTGTCGTACGGGACCGCCGGCGACGGGGAGGAACTGCGGCTCCTCTTCGACGACGACGGTGTGGCGATCACCCTGCACCACCGGATGCGCGGTGACGTGGTCGAGCGCTGGGTGACCGTGGCCAACGGTGGCCGGGCGCGCGTGGAGCTGCTGCGCGCCGACGCCGCCACCTGGACCCTGCCCGACCGCGAGGGCTGGCGGCTGTCCCAGCTGCACGGCCGCTGGGCCGCCGAGTCCCGGCTCACCACCGCTCCGCTCACCTACGGCGAGAAGATCATCGGCAGTCGCCGCGGGCACACCGGCCACCAGCACCTGCCCTGGGTGGCGCTCGACACCGACGCCACCGAGGAGCACGGCGAGGTCTACGGATGCGCGCTCGGGTGGTCCGGCTCCTGGCGGATCTCCGTGGCCCAACTCCCGGACGGGCGCGTCCAGATCACCGGCGGCGCAGGATACGACGACTCGGGCCTGCTGCTCCTGGAGCCGGGTGGTGCGTACACCACCCCGGTCTTCGCCGGTCTGTGGAGCGCCGGCGGGTTCGGCGCCGCGAGCCGCACCTGGCACGCCTACCAGCGCGCGTACGTCGTCCCGGACGCGGAGCGGGACCGGCCCGTGCTCTTCAATTCCTGGGAGGCGACCCACTTCGACATCTCCGAGGAGCAGCAGACCGCCCTCGCCCGCCGCGCCGCCGAGATCGGCTGCGAACTCTTCGTGGTGGACGACGGCTGGTTCGGTGCCCGCACCGGCGACCGCGCCGGGCTGGGCGACTGGAGCCCCAACCCCGGCCGCTTCCCGCACGGTCTCAAACCGCTCGCCGACCAGGTGCACGGCCTCGGCATGCGGTTCGGCATCTGGGTCGAGCCCGAGATGGTCAACCAGGACAGCGACCTTTACCGGGCCCACCCCGACTGGGTGCAGTACCAGCGGGGCCGCCGGCGGACGGAGCTGCGCAACCAGCTCGTCCTCAACCTGGCCCGCGAGGACGTCCGGGACCACCTCTGGCAGCAGCTGGACGCGCTGCTCACCAGCACCCCGATCGACTACGTGAAGTGGGACTTCAACCGCTGCTTCACCGACGCCGGCTGGCCCGGCGAGCCGTACCCGCAGCGCCTGTGGATCGATCACGTCCACGCGCTGTACGCCCTGCTGGACCGGCTGCGCGCGGCGCACCCGGGGGTCGCCTTCGAGTCCTGTTCGGGCGGCGGCGGCCGGATCGACCTCGGGGTGATGAGCCGTACCGACCAGGTGTGGACCTCCGACAACACCGACCCGCTGGACCGGCTCGCCATCCAGCACGGCTTCAGCCAGATCCACCCCGCGCGTGTGATGGCCGCCTGGGTCACCGACAGCCCGAACACCCAGCTCAACGGCCGGGTCAGCTCGCTGCGGTTCCGTTTCGTCAGCGCCATGGCGGGCGTGCTGGGCGTCGGCGGAGACCTCACGGCGTGGAGCGCGGAGGAGCTGGCCGAGGCCCGGGGCTGGGTGGAGCTCTACAAGGAGATCCGCCCGGTCGTCCAGCGGGGCGAGCTGTACCGGCTGCGGCCCCCGGCGGACGGGCTGAGTGCCGTCCAGTACGTCCTCGGGGACGAGACGGTGGTCCTCGCCTGGCTTCGGTCGCAGAGCTACGGCGAGCCGGTTCCGGCGGTGCGGCTGCGCGGACTCGACCCGACAGCGTCCTACGAATGCCGCGAATCGGGCGAAGTGCACCGAGGTGCCGTACTGCTGCACCACGGCCTGCGGACGGGGCTGAAGGGTGACCTGGATGCGGCGATTGTCCGTCTACGTCGCATCTGAACCTTTAACCCGTCTTGGTACCTCAAGTCCAACTCGCCAGCAAATAAACGGACGTGGTGGGACTCCGTGTGAGGGGCGTCACATTCGTGACCGTACGTCGCGCGACATGTTCACGTAATTCCGGTGCCGCAAAGGGAAATCGAACTGGCCCGGAAGACGGGAATGCACGGAGGGTCACCGGGCATTCCCGCCTTCGATCTTGCGCATCCGGAAGGGCCGGAACGGGGCGCTTGTTTCCACCCGTCCTGCTCGCTTACGTTCGCCACCAATCCGGACGGAACGCCGAATCCTGCCGCCGCCCGGAGTTCCCGCACATATGACCCGTGTTCGGCAGGAGCGGGGGACCCACCAGGCACGACCGCCTGTCCCGGTTCTCGCGACAGGCCAGGGGTGAAGCCGCGCACCGCACGGCCGGGCGACTCCAGCCCGAACCCGGCAGCTGACCTCGCAGGCGTCGGAGAGGAATGCGCCATGCCCGCGAAGGGTAAGCACCGACGTCCCAAGACCCCGCGTTTTTCCCGCTCCATCGCCGTCGCCGGAACGGGTGGCGCCGCTCTGGCCCTCCCGCTCCTCGGGGCCACCGGAGCGCACGCCGCCCCCGCGGCGCAGCCCGTCTCCGGAAAGGCCGCGCAGTCCCTTCCCGCCGCGGTGCAGAGGTCCGCCGCCGAGGCGGACGCGACGGCGCACATCTACACCGTCAAGGCCGGCGACTGCCTCGCGACGATCGCCGACCGGCAGCACGTCGGCGGTGGCTGGCACCGCCTCTACGACGACAACCGCCGGGTCGTCGGCGACAACCCCGCGCTGATCCACCCGGGCCTGAAGCTGACGCTCGGCGAGCAGGCAGCCCGGACCCGTACCGAGCCCGCCGCCCCGCAGCACTCCTCGGCCGCTCCGAAGCCCTCGGCCCCCGCGAAGACCCCGGCCCCCACGAAGGCCTCCGTCGCCCCGCGGCAGGCCTCGGCGGCCAAGCCGGCGGAGTCCGCCCCCACGACGACCGCCGCCACCGGCTTCACCCTCCCCGTGGCCGGCGCCACCATCGGCACCGCCTACCACACGGCCGGCAGCATGTGGTCCAGCGGCTACCACACCGGCGTCGACTTCGTCGTACCGACCGGCACCCCCCTCAAGGCCGTCGGCGCGGGCACGGTCGTCTCGGCGGGCTGGGGCGGCGCCTACGGCAACCAGGTCGTCATCAAGCTCCTCGACGGCCACTACGCCCAGTACGGCCACCTCTCCCAGCTCTCCGTCTCGGCCGGCCAGGCCGTGACGGCGGGACAGCAGATCGGCCTGTCCGGCGCCACCGGCAACGTGACCGGCCCGCACCTGCACTTCGAGATCCGCACGACGCCGGACTACGGCTCCGACATCGACCCGGTCGCCTACCTCCGCGAGCACGGCGTCCCCGTCGGCTGACACGGTCCGCACCACGACCACCTGCCGGACAGGCCACCGAAGGCCGGACCCCCGATCCCCGGGTCCGGCCTTCGGTATTCCCGGTTGGCGAATTCTTTAGGAGTGTCCCATCTCACCGTTCGTCAACCCCGGCCTACGGTCGCGTAGGTCACATCCGAAGGTGAATCATGGTCCGATGTGGCAGACGATTCGAAGAGTGACAACAGATCAGTGATCGGGTCGTACGTGGCGGTGGGGGACAGCTTCACCGAGGGCGTGGGCGATCCCGGTCCCGACGGGGCGTTCGTGGGCTGGGCGGACCGGTTCGCGGTACTGCTCGCCGACCGGCGTCCCGAGGGCGACTTCCAGTACACCAACCTGGCCGTGCGCGGGAAGCTGCTGGACCAGATCGTGGCGGACCAGCTTCCCCAGGCCGCCCAACTGGCCCCGGACCTCGTGTCCTTCTGCGCCGGCGGCAACGACATCATCCGCCCCGGCACCGACCCGGACGAGGTGGCCGAGCGATTCGAGCGCGCCCTGGCCCCGCTGGCCGAGGCCGCGGGCACGGTGATGGTGACGACCGGGTTCGACACCCGTGGCGTCCCGCTGCTCAAGCATCTGCGCGGCAAGATCGCCACGTACAACGGGCATGTGCGCGCCATCGCCGACCGGTACGGCTGCCCCGTGCTCGACCTGTGGTCCCTCAAGTCCGTACAGGACCGCAGGGCCTGGGACAGCGACCGGCTCCACCTCTCGCCCGAGGGGCACACGCGCGTGGCCCTGCGCGCCGGTCAGGCCCTCGGTCTCGAGGTGCCGGCCGACCCGGAGCAGCCGTGGCCGCCGCTGCCGCCCCGGGGCACCCTGGAGGTCCGCCGGGACGACGTCCACTGGGCCCGCGAGTACCTCGTGCCGTGGATCGGCCGCCGGCTGCGGGGCGAGTCCTCCGGCGACCACGTGACGGCGAAGGGACCGCTGTCGCCGGACGACATCAAGCTCCGGATCGCCTCCGTGGCCTGACCCGGAGCCACCGGTACGGGTGACCGGTGCCGGTGAGCGGTTCTTCGTGCCCCGACCCGTGCGGCCCACGGCGAGGGGCACGACCACGCCCCCGCAGGTACGGCGCGGCGCGTCAGCGCCCCGCCAACGCCTCCCGGTCCAGGCCCAGTTCGCGGGCCAGGGCCTCGTCGACCCACTCCTGCGCCCGGGACCGCGGCACCGAGCCCGGGTACGAGGTGAGCTGGACGGCCAGCCCGTCCATCAGCGCGGTCAGCCGCAGAGCCGTACCGACCGGATCGGCGCACACGAACTCGTCCGCCGCCACGCCCTCGGCGATGACCTCGACGAGCGCGGCCTTCCACTCCCTGTCCAGGTCCCGGGTGACGTCCCGCAGCGCCGGCTCGCGCAGCGCCACGGCCCAGCCCTCGATCCACAGCCGCCAGCCCTTGGCCTGACCGGTCGGCGCGTACCAGCGCACCGCGGCCCGCAGCCGGCGCAGCGCGGAGGTGCGCCGTCCCAGCAGTTTGCGCAGGTGCGCGAGGTCGTCCTGCGCCGCGTACGTGAACGCGGCGGCGACCAGCTTCTCCTTGGTCGAGAAGTGGTACAGCACCAGCGCGTTGCTCACCCCGAGCGCCGCGGCCACGTCGGCGATCCGGACCGCCGCCACGCCCCGCGCCTCGATCTGCTCGATGGCGGCCCGCAGCAGTTCCTCCCGCCGCTCGGCCACGCTCAACCGCACTCTCGCCACGCGGTCACCCTACCGGGCGAGCCGCTCCGAGCCCGCCCGGTAGGCGGTCGCGCTCCAGGTGAGCCCGCTCGCCGGTGCTGTTCCGGCCATCGGGCGCGCACGCGCGCGGGCAGACACTCACCGGGAGAGGGGCTGGTCCGTGGGGCGGCTCGTGAGGACCACGAGCCGCTGCGTCGCCCGGGTCATGGCGACATAGCGGTCCACCGCCCCCTCGATCCCCTCTCCGAACGCCTCCGGGTCGACGAGGACGACCAGGTCGAACTCCAGCCCCTTCGACAGCTCCGGGGTCAGCGAGCGGACGCGGGGCGTCGCCCGGAACGAGGGAGCGCCGATGACGCAGGCGATCCCGTCGTCGTGCGCGGCGAGCCAGCCGTCGAGGACCGACTCCAGCTCCGAGACGGTCCCGTGCACGACGGGGACACCGCTGCTGCGGACGGAGGCCGGCACGTTGGCGTCCGGGAGCACGGCCCGGATGACCGGCTCCGCCTCCGCCATGACCTCCTCGGGCGTCCGGTAGTTGATGCTCAGGGAGGCCACGTCGACCCGGTCCAGCCCGACCCGCGCCAGCCGTTCCCGCCACGACTCCGTGAACCCGTGCCTGGCCTGGGCGCGGTCCCCGACGATGGTGAAACTCCGTGACGGGCACCGCGACAGCAGCATCTGCCACTCCGCGTCGGTCAGTTCCTGCGCCTCGTCCACGACGATGTGCGCGAACGGGCCGGCGAGCAGGTCCCGGTCGGCCGTGGGCAGTTCGGACTCGTCGACCAGGCTGACCGCGGCGTCCTGACCGCGCAGCATCCGCACCAGACCCTCGCCGTCGTCACCGTCGGCGCCGGAGGCGGACGCGGCGTCGATCAGGTTGTCGACGACCTGCGCCATCCGCTCGCGCTGCGCGTCCAGGACGGCCCTGTGCCGCTGCCCGCGCCGGGCCGCGTCCGGGTCGCCGAGCCGCTGCCGCGCGGCGTCGAGCAGCGGGAGGTCGGACACGGTCCACGCCTGTGCCTCCGCACGCCGCAACGTGCGTACGTCGTCCGGGCCGAGCCAGGGGGCGCACAGCCGCAGGTAGGCGGGCACCGACCACAAGTCCCCGACGACGTCGGCCGCTTCGAGCAGCGGCCACGCGCCGTGCAGGGCGCCGACCAGTTCCTCGTCGTGCAGCAGTGCCCTGCGGAACAGGTCGGGCGGTACGTCACCGTCCAGCCTGTCCAGGAGGATCGTGACCAGCTCGTCCCAGATCAGGTCGCGCGCCTCGTTGTGCGGTGTGCCGGGGCCCGGTGCGCGGAACGCCTCGGCCCAGTCGTCGGCGGTCAGCCGGACGTCCGACCACGGGGTGGTGACCGTCAGGCCCGCCGTGGGCGGCTCCTCGTGGAACGCGACGGCCTTCTCGATCGCCCGCACCAGGTCCGCGGACGACTTCAGACGGGCCACCTCGGGGTCGGCCTCCTCCTGCGCCGCCGCGCCTTCGGGCAGCAGGTCCCGCAGGGTGCACGTCCGCACGCCCTCCTCGCCGAGGCTGGGCAGCACGTCGGCGACATAGGCCAGGTAGGGCTGGTGCGGTCCGACGAACAGCAGGCCGCCGCGCCGGTGACCGAGGCGCGGGTCGGAGTGCAGCAGGTAGGCGGAGCGGTGCAGGGCGACGACCGTCTTCCCGGTGCCCGGACCGCCGTCGACCACGAGGGCGCCCCGGGAGCCCGCCCGGACGACGGCGTTCTGGTCGGCCTGGATGGTGGCGAGCACGTCCCGCATCCGGGCCGACCGGCTGCCGCCGAGACTGGCGATGAAGGCCGACTGGTCGTCCAGCGCCGCGTGTCCTTCCAGCCCGTCGGCGGTGAACACCTCGTCCCAGTAGTCACTGATCCGGCCGCCCGTCCAGCGGTACCGGCGACGGCTCGCCAGGCCCATCGGATCGGCATGGGTCGCCGCGAAGAACGGCTCGGCGGCGGGGGCGCGCCAGTCCAGCAGCAACCGGCGCCCCGTGCTGTCGGTCAGACCGAGGCGCCCGATGTACACCGGCTCGCCGTCGTCCGCACCGACCATGTGCCCGAGGCACAGGTCCAGGCCGAAGCGGCGCAGGGTGCGCAGACGACCGGTCAGCCGGTGCACCTCCGCGTCCCGGTCCATCGCCTGCCGACCTGTGCCGCCCGGCGCCCTGAGTTCGGCGTCGAGACGCTCGGACAGTTCGGCGATCGTCTGCCGCAGGCTCTCCGCGATCGCCGCGAAGTGCCGCTCGTCGCGCGCGACGAGCGCCGGGTCGGCCTTGGGGGAGAGGCGCTCGGGTAGATCGAACGCGCTGGTCGTCGGGAAGCTCCTGTCACCGGCTCGATCCGGGGTCGCGCCCGTGGGGTCTGCCGACATCGGTGCACGCACTTCGTGAATCTCCCATTTCCGCAGGTGATCGGCGTCGGCCTGCGATTCTGCGGGACGACCGGGGCCTTGCCGCAAGCCCCCCGGTGCGCTATAGGTTGAGAGTGGCGAGAGGTGGGACGCCCGCGGCGCCCCCTTGCGGCCCCCGGTGTTCCGACTCCCTCGCCGTCTCCTTTCCTGCGGGCGCGTCGACGTCGCTCGAGGCCGTCCCGGGTGTCTCGCCCGATCCCGTCACCGGTACCAGCCGAAGCGTTCCGCGATCACCGCCAGCCGGTCGGTCACCAGGGCGTGGGCGGCCGCGCGCGGGGTCGTGCCGTCGGCCTCCGCCCGGTCGAGCATCAGCTCGATCAGGGCGCGCATGGAGCCGCGGATGTGCGCGAACGCCTCGTCGGCGTCGGCACCGATGTCGCCGAACAGCGTCCACCACCACCAGGCGTTCGTACCGGAGTTGACCACCACGTCCGGCAGCACCGTGACCCCGCGCGCGGCCAGCAGGGTCTCCGCCTCCGGGACCACGGGCATGTTGGCGGCCTCGACGATCCAGCGGGCGGTGACGCGCTCCTGGTCGGCGATGCCGACGGCGTAGGAGACGGCCGCGGGCACCAGCACCTCCGCCTCGGTGGACAGCCAGGCGTCGCCGGGCAGTTCGCGGTCGCCCGGGCGCAGCACGCGCCGGTCGACGGTGCCGTACGCGTCACGCGCGGCCAGCAGCGCCTCCACGTCGAGGCCGGCCGGGTTCGCGATCGTGCCCTTGATGTCGGCGACGGCCACCACGGTCAGGCCCGCGCGTGCGAGGAAGCGCGCGGTCGCCCCGCCCATCGTGCCGAGGCCCTGGACGGCGACCCGGGTGCCCCGGTACGGCACCGACGCCCGGTCCAGGGCCGCGAGCACCGACTCCGCGACCCCGCAGCCGCCGGCCAGCTCGTCCAGGCCGATGCCGTCGACCTCCACCGCGAAGGCGTCCGCGAGTCTCCGGCGGGCCGCCGCCTCGTCGTCCAGCAGCGGGTACACCGCCTGGACGGAGGAGACCAGGCCGGCCTCGGCCGCCGCCCGGTCCACCAGGTCCTGGGTCAGACCGAGATCCTCACCGGTGGTCCAGAAGCTCTCGATGTACGGCCGCATGGCGCGCAGGTAGCGCACGAGCAGCCCGTACGCGCCCGGGTCCCGCGGGTCGCAGTCGATGCCGCCCTTGGCGCCGCCGAGCGGGACGTAACGGCCCTCGGGGTTGTAGTGCAGGGCCTCCTTCATCGTCATGCCGCGGGCCAGCCCGGCCACCTCCTCCAGCGTGCAGCCGGGCCGCATCCGCAGCCCGCCGCTGGCCACGCCCCGCACCAGCCGGTCCACCACCAGGAAGCCCCGGCGGCCGGTGACGTGATCGGTCCAGACGAGCGACATCAGGGGAGCGGGGGCGGTCATGGGGTCTCCTCGGGGACGGTGGTGAGGGGGGTAGGGGGCGGGCCGGCGGAGGGCCTCGGTGAGGGCTCGTGCGAGATCGGCGGGGGTGCACGCGCGCGGGCCGTGGCCGCCGTCGCCTCCCCGGGGGGCGGGGTGCTCGGCGGAGGGGGCCGAGGGGGTGTTACTGAATCATGAGTCAGTACCGGGTCAGTATCCGGAGCGGCTCCCGGGCGTGTCAATGTTGCTGAACGGGCATTCAGTAGCGGGCGCCGGAGCCACGGTGCCGCCCGGCGGCCGCGGGCTTGTCGGAGGCGCCGACCATAATGGAGGACCTCAGCCACTCCCTCTGGAGGTACCGTGACCGGTCCGCTTTCCTCGAGCTCCGGCCTCCGCGTGCTGCGGCCCGCGGCCTTCGGCGCGGACCCGGGCGGTGAGCGCATGGCGCGCATCCGCCGGTCCCCGCACTTCAAGGACGGCGTCTTCCAGAACCCGGGCGGGCCCGCCCGCACCCGGCCCTCCGGCTCCACGCTGGACCTCGCGAAGGTCTTCCTCGACAAGGAGACCCGGCCGCTGCGCGCCCCCAGGGGCACGGTCCCGGTCCACCCCACGACCTTCGCCGACCTGGCCGAGCCGCCCGCCACGGGACTGCGGCTGACCTGGATGGGCCACTCCAGCGTGCTCGCGGAGATCGACGGCCGACGGGTCCTGTTCGACCCCGTCTGGGGCGAGCGCTGCTCCCCGTTCCCCTTCGCGGGGCCGAAGCGGCTGCACCCCGTGCCGCTGCCGCTGGCCGCGCTCGGTGACGTCGACGTGATCGTGATCTCCCACGATCACTACGACCACCTGGACCTGCCCAGCATCAAGGCCCTGGCCGGCACGGACACCGTGTTCGCGGTGCCGCTCGGCGTCGGCGCCCACCTCGAACACTGGGGCGTCTCACCGGACCGGCTGCGCGAGCTGGACTGGCACGAGTCGACCGAGGTCGCCGGGCTCACGCTCACCGCCACCCCCGCCCGTCACTTCTGCGGCCGCGGTCTGCGCAACACCCAGCACACGCTGTGGGCGTCCTGGGTCGTCTCGGGCGACGAGCACCGGATCTACCACAGCGGCGACACCGGCTACTTCGACGGCTTCACGGAGATCGGCGCGGCACACGGCCCGTTCGACGCCACGATGATGCAGATCGGCGCGTACAGCGAGTTCTGGCCCGACATCCACATGACCCCCGAGGAGGGCCTGCGCGCCCACCTGGACCTCCAGGGCGGCGCCCCGCACGGCGCGCTGCTGCCGATCCACTGGGGCACCTTCAACCTCGCCCCGCACCCGTGGGCAGAGCCGGGGGAGTGGACGAAGGAGGCGGCCGAGGAGGCGGGCCAGGCCGTGGCCCTGCCCCGGCCCGGCGAGCCCTTCGAACCGGCGGGCAAGCTCCCGGCCGAGGCCTGGTGGCGCGGTGTGTCGGGGGAGGTCCGGCGCACCTGGCGATCCGTCGGCGCCTTCGTCGCCGAGCCGCCGAAGCGCGGCTGACGCGGACGAGCCGCCGAGCGCCTGCCGGCGGCGGACGCGTGGAGCGCGTGCGGCTCCGCCCGGGGTGTCGACGGTCTCCTGCCCCGGGCGCTGCGTGGTCCTTCCCGGAGCGTCGGCGGCTGTTCGCCCCGAGCGGCGTAGGCCTGTCTGCGCGTGGCGGCCCCGGAGGCGTGCGGGTGGCGTCTGGCCCGGGCACCGGCCGGCCGGTTTGGAGACCCGTGGCCCTGTCCCGAGCGCCGGTGGCCCGCGGGGAGCGCCGGCGGCGGACGCGTGGAGCGCGTTGGCCCCGTCCGGGGTATCGAGGGGTGCCCGCCTGGAACGCTGTGGCCCCTGTTCCCCGTACGGGCGGGGGCGCGATGAGGGTCAGGCCAATGCCGATACTCTCCGTTACATCCATGCGGTCGCCGCAGGTGCCTATGGGCGGGTCCGGGGGCGCGTGGCGTGAGTGGACCATGCTCGGGAGCGAGTCGTCGGCGCGGGTCGGGCCGCCCGGGTCCGCCCTCACCCCCCGGCTCCCGCTGACCGGTTTTGACCAGGTCTTATCGATCGCTTTCGGGTTGCCCGAGGGGGCTCGGCCCGGTTATCGGTCTGTCGTACGAGGCTTCATACCAGAGCGGGACGCTCTGCGCAGGACTTTGTCAACTGCCCACCGCACATGATGCGCAGGCAACTACTGTGAGTGTCCGTCGGACGCGCCGAGGCCGGGCACCACGGTCCCGTCGGCCCGACATCGCGACGACGCATGCCCGCACGCATGCCCGCACCACGCACCGCGTGCGGAACACACGCCCGACGGACCAGTACGAGGACGCAGATGTCTCACCTCCGAGCACCGGCCACCCGCGCCGACCGCCGCGAGGGCGGCAGGCACGGGCGGCCGGTCGCCAGACCCGCTCCCGCACTGCCCGAGACGCACATACGGCCCCAGCTCATGCGGCTGGCCGTGCTGCCGCCGCTCGCGGTCGCGCTCAGCGCCACCGCCGCCGTGTTGTTCAGCATCCGTTCCGGGGGCGTGCACACGGGGCCCACCCTGTGGGCCGTGCTGGCGGGAGCGGTCTCCGTGGCCGTCGCCGGCATCCTGATCGCCGCCGTGGCCGCCGACCGCGCCGCCAGGTCGGTGTCCGACCGGGTGGACGCCCTGCGCCGCACCGCCGCGCGCGGCGAGGCCGACCTGGACTCCCTGGTCGACGCGCTGCGCCAGGGAGGGGCCCCGCCACAGCCCGCCCCGCGCCGCCGGCCGCCCACGGACGCCGACGACTTCGACCTGCTGGCCGCCGATCTGGCCCGCGCGCACGACGGCGCCGTCACCGCCGTCGTGCGCGCCGCCCAGCTCTCCAGCCAGGCGGGCAGCGAGCAGAAGCTCGAGGTCTTCGTCAACCTCGCGCGCCGGCTGCAGTCCCTGGTGCACCGGGAGATCTCCATCCTCGACGAGCTGGAGAACGAGATCGAGGACCCGGACCTGCTCAAGGGCCTCTTCCACGTCGACCACCTGGCGACCCGCATCCGCAGGCACGCCGAGAACCTCGCCGTGCTCGGCGGTGCCGTCTCCCGGCGCCAGTGGAGCAACCCGGTGTCCATGACCGAGGTGCTGCGCTCCGCCATCGCCGAGGTCGAGCAGTACTCCCGGGTGAAGCTCGTGCCGCCGATCGACGGCGAACTGCGCGGTCACGCCGTCGCCGACGTCATCCACCTGCTCGCCGAACTCGTCGAGAACGCCACGGTGTTCTCCGCCCCGCAGACCCAGGTGCTGCTCCGCGCCAACCTCGTGACCTCCGGGCTGGCCGTCGAGGTCGAGGACCGCGGACTCGGCATGCCCGTCGCCGAGCAGCACCGGATGAACACCCTGCTCGCCGACCCCGACCAGGTGAACGTCGCCAGCCTGCTGGCCGACGGACGCATCGGCCTCTACGTCGTGTCCCAGCTCGCCCGCCGGCACGGCATCACGGTGCGGCTCCAGAGCAACATCTACGGTGGCGTGCAGGCCGTACTCGTGGTCCCGCAAGCGCTGTTGGGAACGGCGCCGACGGTGCTCGCGGACGGCTCCGGGGAGACCGTACCGCCACCGCGGCACGCCGCTGTCACGGCGACGCCGCAGCGGGCGCACGCCCCCCTGCCGGCACCCCCACCGGCCACGGCTCTGCCCGCCGGGGCCGATGCCCACGACCGGTCCACGCCGGACGCGGCCGCCGGTCCGCCGGCCGGAGCGGGAGCCGGACCCGCCCCGGGCACCGGGCGCCGACGGCACGCCCAGCGCGGGCCCGGGCGCCGGGGCCCCGAGAGCACGGCCGGGCGGCAGGACGCCGAGCGGGACTCCGGCACCGGAACCGCGCGGCGCGCGGCCGGGAGCGGTGAGGACGCGCGCACCGGAGACCGTCCCGCGCCGCTCCCCGTGCGCGGCGCCCGTGCCACGCGGCCCAACCCGGCCGAGGCCGTGCCCGGTGTCAACGCCGCGGACCGCTCGGCGGTCGAGGCGCACGCGGGCATCCTGCCCACCCCGCGCAGCGAGACCGTGCAGGACACCCTGGACAAGCCCCTGCTGCCCAGGCGCCGCGCCCAGGAGCACCTCGTGCCCCAGCTGCGCGGCGGCCCCGCACCACGTCAGGTGGCCGACACCGTCGCGGGCCACGACCCCGGGCTGATGGCCGCCTTCCAGCGCGGAATCGGACTCGCCGAGGCCCAGCAGCCGAGGGAGATGGGCTACGACGAGTCTCCCCACGCCCAGCCGGCGTACGGGGAGGCGGCCGTCGCGGAGTCCCCGTACGGCAAGCCCGCCTTCCAGCAGTCGCAGCACGCGGACACGGCCACCATGGACCCGTCCCCCAGGGGCTCGTTCTCCCTGGAGGCCGCGCACATGGCGGACGGGCACCTGCAATCCGCCCCCGCGGAGGCCACCGAACTCACGCGTGCGCGGCCCGAACACGGCGTCAACGACCACCAGGACGCGGACCACATGTCACCGGGCCACATGTCGCCCGGCCCCATGTCCCAGGACCACATGGCCCCGGACTACACCTCCCCGGGCCGCACCACCCCTGCCTCGATACCACCGGCGCGCGCCCACGAGCCCGCGTTCGACGGCACCCGTGGCACCGGCCGGGCCGATGGGAGCGCCCCGGCCGGCTGACCGTCCCGAGTACATGTGCCCCCCACCAGTGCTCCCGCAGAATTCGTACCCCAAGGAGTCGATCCACCATGGCGAGCGATGCGCCGACCGCCCACGCCTCCGACCTCGACTGGCTGCTGAGCGGCCTCGTGCAGCGCGTACCCCACACCAGCAGCGCGGTGCTGCTGTCCTGCGACGGACTGGTCAAGTCCGTGCACGGTCTGGACCCGGACAGTGCCGACCACATGGCCGCCCTCGCCTCCGGGCTGTACTCACTGGGCCGCAGCGCGGGCGTCCGGTTCGGTGACGGCGGCGACGTCCGCCAGGTCGTCGTCGAACTCGCCTCGACCCTGTTGTTCGTCACCACCGCCGGCTCCGGCACCTGTCTCGCGGTGCTCGCCGGCCGCGAGGCCGACGCCGCCGTCCTCGGCTACGAGATGGCGATGCTGGTCAAGAGCGTCCGCCCGTACCTGGTGACCGCGCCCCGGCAGCACGCCGTCGAACCCTCGGCGACGAGGCCTTGAGCGTGGCCGCAGCCGGCGACGGGCCCTGGCTGGACGACGCGGCCGGACGGCTGGTGCGCCCCTTCACGGTCAGCAACGGCCGGACCGAGCCGAGCATCGCCCTCGACCTGATGTCCCAGGTGATGTCCACGGGGGTGACCCCGCTCGGCTACCTCGGGCCCGAGCACGCACAGGCCCTCGACCTGTGCCGCGCGCCCGTCTCGGTCGCCGAGGTCGCCGCGCAGCTGAAGCTGCCCGCCGTGGTCACCAAGGTGCTGCTCTCGGACCTGGTCGACTGCGGTGCGCTGACCACCAAGCCGCCCGCCTTCCACCACACTCCCACTGACCGGTCTCTGCTGGAGGCAGTGCTCGATGGACTACGACGACAGCTCTGACCCGTTCCCCACCGCGCTCAAAATTCTGGTGGCGGGCGGATTCGGGGTCGGCAAGACGACCTTCGTGGGAGCGGTCAGCGAGATCGCCCCGCTCAGCACGGAGGAGCTGCTCACCACGGTCGGCGCCGCCACCGACAATCTCGACGGCATCGAGAACAAGATGGAGACGACCGTCGCGATGGACTTCGGCCGGATCACCCTCGATCCGGAGCACGTGCTGTACCTGTTCGGCACGCCGGGACAGGAGCGGTTCTGGTTCATGTGGGACGAGCTGTCCGAGGGCGCGCTCGGCGCGGTGATCCTCGCCGACACCCGCCGGCTGCAGGACTGCTTCGCCGCCGTGGACTTCTTCGAGGAGCGCGGGCTCGCCTTCATCGTCGCCGTCAACGAGTTCGACGGCGGGTACCGCTACGGCCCCGAGGAGGTGCGGGCCGCCATCGACCTCGACCCGGAGGTCCCCGTCGTCCGCTGCGACGCCCGGATCTCCAGCTCCGGCGTGCAGACCCTGCTCACCCTCGTACGCCACCTCCTCGCCCACACCCCCGAGCCCGCGCCCACCCGTGGCGCCCACATGTGATGCCGCCCTACCGCTCACCGAGCCCCTATATGAGGTACGCCCACTGCGACGGAGCCCGGCCATGAGCTACGAGCCGCCCCGGCCGGTCCGGGGGCTGCTGCTCACCCCCGAGGACAAGGAGGCCCCCGCCCGGGTCCACCGGCTGCGCCGGCTCGGCCTCGCGGACCGGCCCGCCCCCGCGCTCGACGCGTTCGCCGAGCACCTCGGCCGGCTCGCCGGCGCGCCGTACGCCATGGTCAACTTCATCGGCGAGGACCACCAGTTCTTCGCGGGCCTGAGCGCCCCCGTCGTCGCCCCGGTCGTCCGGGAGGACGGTACCCGGGCCGAACTCGGCCGGGTCCTGCCGCGCGACCACGGGTTCTGCCCCCATGTGGTGGTCCGCCGCAAGGCGCTGGTGCTGGAGGACGTCCGCGACTACCCGCGGTTCGCAGGCAACCCGGTGGTCGACGACTACGGCATCCACTCCTATCTCGGCGCCCCCCTCATCGACAGCTCCGGGATGGCGCTCGGCACCGTGTGTGCCGCCGACACCGCGCCCCGGGTCTGGGGCCGAGAGGGCCTGGAGACCATCAAGGCACTCGCCGCCGACCTCGTCGTACGCCTCGAGCGCAGCGCCGAGGACGGCCTTCCCTTCTGAATCGAGGGCCGTCGTGCGCGTGATGCCGAGCGGGACACGCGCGGGGGCACGCGGGGCCTGTAGGAAAGCTGAGGCGCCGGTTAAGAAAAGCTCGATGGACCCCCGCCCGCGCGTACGGCAGATTGCAGGGTGATTCCACCCCTCGGACCCGGTGCGGGCTTCTTCGCATGCCCGCCGCCCGGGCCTCACCCACAGGAGCCGTACGCGTGAAGGCGCTGGTCAAGGAGAAGGCGGAGCCGGGACTCTGGCTGACGGACGTCCCGGAGCCCGCCATCGGGCCCGGTGACGTGCTGATCAAGGTCATGCGGACCGGTATCTGCGGCACCGACCTGCACATCCGGGCCTGGGACGGCTGGGCGCAGCAGGCGATCAGCACCCCGCTCGTGGTCGGGCACGAGTTCGTCGGGCAGGTCGTCGAGGTCGGGCGCGACGTGAGCGAGATCCGCATCGGCGACCGGGTGAGCGGTGAGGGCCATCTGGTGTGCGGCAAATGCCGTAACTGTCTGGCCGGCCGCCGGCACCTGTGCCGGGCCACCATCGGCCTCGGCGTCGGCCGCGACGGCGCGTTCGCCGAGTACGTCGCCCTGCCCGCGTCCAACGTGTGGGTGCACCGGGTCGCCGTCGACCTCGACGTCGCCGCCATCTTCGACCCGTTCGGCAACGCCGTGCACACCGCGCTGTCCTTCCCGCTGGTCGGCGAGGACGTCCTGATCACCGGCGCCGGCCCGATCGGCCTGATGGCCGCCGCGGTGGCCCGGCACGCCGGCGCCCGCAACGTCGTCGTCACCGACGTCAGCGAGGAGCGCCTGGAGCTGGCCCGCAAGATCGGCGCGAGCCTCGCGCTGAACGTCGCCGAGACGACGATCGCCGACGGACAGCGGGAGTTGGGGCTGCGCGAGGGCTTCGACATCGGCCTGGAGATGTCCGGCCGTCCGGAGGCCATGCGCGACATGATCGCCAACATGACGCACGGCGGCCGGATCGCCATGCTCGGCCTGCCGGCCGAGGAGTTCCCGGTCGACTGGTCGCGCATCGTCACCTCGATGATCACGATCAAGGGCATCTACGGCCGCGAGATGTTCGAGACCTGGTACGCGATGTCGGTGCTGCTGGAGGGCGGTCTGGACCTCGCCCCGGTGATCACCGGCCGCTACGGCTACCGCGACTTCGAGGCCGCCTTCGCGGACGCCGCGAGCGGCAAGGGCGGCAAGATCATCCTCGACTGGACCGTCTGAGCCGCAGCCCGCGCACCCCGACACCCGCCAGCACTTTCAGGAGCCCCCATGTTCGACACCGTCCGCGACGACCTGCGCGCCACCCTCGACGAGATCCGTGCCGCCGGCCTCCACAAGCCCGAGCGGGTCATCGGCAGCCCGCAGTCCGCGACCGTCAACGTCACCGGGGGCGGCCGCCCCGGCGAGGTCCTCAACTTCTGCGCCAACAACTACCTCGGCCTGGCCGACCACCCCGAGGTGGTCGCCGCCGCCCACGAGGCCCTGGACCGCTGGGGTTACGGCATGGCCTCCGTCCGCTTCATCTGCGGCACCCAGGAGGTGCACAAGGAGCTGGAGGCGCGGCTGTCCGGCTTCCTCGGCCAGGAGGACACGATCCTCTACTCCTCCTGCTTCGACGCCAACGGCGGTGTCTTCGAGACGCTGCTCGGCGAGGAGGACGCGGTGATCTCCGACGCCCTCAACCACGCCTCCATCATCGACGGCATCCGCCTGTCCAAGGCCCGGCGCTTCCGCTACGCCAACCGCGACCTCGCGGACCTGGAGGCGAAGCTCAAGGAGGCGTCCGACGCCCGGCGCCGGCTGATCGTCACCGACGGCGTCTTCTCCATGGACGGCTACGTGGCGCCGCTGCGCGAGATCTGCGACCTCGCCGACCGCTACGACGCCATGGTCATGGTCGACGACTCGCACGCCGTCGGCTTCGTCGGCCCCTCCGGCCGCGGCACGCCCGAGCTGCACGGCGTCATGGACCGCGTGGACATCATCACCGGCACCCTCGGCAAGGCCCTCGGCGGTGCCTCCGGCGGCTACGTCGCCGCCCGCGCCGAGATCGTCGCCCTGCTGCGCCAGCGCTCCCGCCCGTACCTGTTCTCCAACACCCTCGCCCCGGTGATCGCCGCCGCCTCCCTGAAGGTCCTGGACCTGCTGGAGTCCGCCGACGACCTGCGCGTCCGGCTCACCGAGAACACCGCGCTCTTCCGCCGCCGGATGACGGAGGAGGGCTTCGACATCCTCCCCGGCGACCACGCCATCGCCCCGGTCATGATCGGCGACGCGACCGAGGCGGGCCGTATGGCCGAACTCCTGCTGGAGCGCGGGGTGTACGTGATCGGCTTCTCCTACCCGGTCGTCCCGCAGGGCCAGGCCCGCATCCGCGTCCAGCTGTCCGCCGCGCACTCCACGGCCGACGTCGACCGCGCCGTCGACGCCTTCGTCGCGGCCCGTGCCGAGCTGGAGGGCTGACCACGGCGGACACCCTGGAATAATCGGGGGCATGATCGAGGCACGGCGGCTCCACATCCTCCGTGCGGTGGCCGACCACCGCACGGTCACCGCGGCGGCCGCCGCGCTGTACCTCACCCCTTCGGCCGTCTCCCAGCAGCTGACGGCCCTGGAGCAGGAAACCGGCCACCGCCTGGTCGAGCGCGGCGCCAAGGGCGTACGGCTCACCCCGGCCGGCGAGATCCTGCTCAGCCACACCAACGCGGTCCTCGCCCAGCTGGAGCGGGCCGAGGCCGAGCTGGCCGCCTACGGCTCGGGCGAGGCGGGCACGGTCACCGTGGCCGCCTTCGCCACCGGCATCGCCCAGGTGGTGGCCCCGGCCGTGGCCCGTCTCGCGTCCCGCGCACCCGGCATAAGCATCCGTGTCCAGGACGCCGAGGGCGACGCCAGCCTGCCGATGGTGCTGGACCGCCAGGTCGACGTGGCGGTCGCCGTGGAGTACCGGGGCGCCCCGTCCGCCGACGACCCCCGGCTCACCCATGTCCCGCTGTACGCCGAGCCGTTCGACGCCGTCGTGCCGGTCGGCCACCGCCTCGCGGACCACGCCGAGGTGCCCCTGGCCGAGCTGGCGAAGGACCCGTGGATCGGGCCCTACCCGGGCAACCCCTGTCACGACGTGGTCGTGCTCGCCTGCGAGAGCGCCGGCTTCCAGCCCCGGCTGGAGCACTCCTCCGACGACTTCCGCGCCGTCGTCGCCCTCGCCTCGGCCGACGCCGGTGTGGCGCTCGTACCGCGCTCCGCGCTGCGCGGCATGGACCTCACCGGCGTGGTCGTCCGCCCGGTCGACGGGGAGGCCCCGACCCGCCGCGTCTTCGCCGCGGTACGCCGGGGAGCCGAGGGACACCCGCTGATCCGCCCGGTGCTGGAGGCCCTCGGAGAGGCCGCACGGCCGTGAGCCTTCCGAAACACGCCCGTCTCACATCAGGGATATCGTCCCGGATGTGAGAAGCGAGGACCCGGACCCGGTCGACGTCCGCATCGGTGCCCGGCTGGCCGCCCTGCGCGCCCAGCACGGCTGGTCGCTGGGCGAGTTGGCGGAGCGCAGCGGAGTGAGCCGCTCCACCCTCTCGCGAGCCGAACGCGCGGAGATAAGCCCCACCGCCGCCCTGCTCAACCGCCTGTGCCAGGTCTACGGCCGCACCATGTCCCAGCTGCTCAGCGAGGTCGAGGCGGCGGGTCCGGTCCCGCTCGTGCGGGCCGCCGATCAGCAGGTGTGGGAGGACCGTGCCTCGGGATTCGTCCGGCGCTCCGTGTCCCCGCCGCACGCCGGACTGCGTGGCGAACTGGTCGAGGGCCGGCTCGCCCCGGGCGCCGACATCGCCTACGACCGCCCGCCCGTACCCGGCCTCGAACAGCATCTGTGGGTGCTGGACGGCACCCTGGAGGTGACCGACGGGGAGCGGGCCCACCGCCTCGGCACCGGCGACTGCCTGCGAATGCGCGTCCACGGCCCGACCCGCTTCCGGTGCGCCGGCCCCGGCACGGCCCGGTACGTGCTGGCGGTGGTGCGGCCGTGAGGGTACTGCGCTGGTCCGGAGCGGAGCTGCGGGACCGCGCGGCGGAACTGGCCGCGCTGCTCACCGACACCGTGGCCGGCGGCGCCTCCGTCGGCTTCCTCGCACCGCTGACGCGCGCGGAGGCCGCCGCGTGGTGGCGGGAGCGCGCGGACGACGCGGCCGCGGGCCGGCTCGCCGTGTGGGTGGCCGTCGACGGCGCCGGGCGCGTGGCCGGCACCGTCTCCCTCGCCCGCCCCGGCAAGCCCAACAGCCGTCACCGCGCGGAACTCGTGAAGCTGATGGTGCACCGCTCCGCGCGCGGGCAGGGCCTCGGCCGGCGCCTGCTCGCCACCGCCGAGCACGCGGCCGCGGCCGACGGCATCACCCTGCTGCACCTCGACACCGAGACCGGGAGCCCCGCCGAGCACCTGTACCGCTCGGCCGGCTGGACCGAGGCCGGCACCATCCCCGACTACGCGCTGACCCCGGCCGGCGAACTCCGCGGCACCACCCTGTACTTCAAGCGTCCTGCCGCTCCGGGGCCCGGGCGGGACAGCGCCGCGACCAGGTGACTGTCAGTGGCAGGGGCTACGGTGCGTGTCATGCCGGATGCCGAAGACGTACGCCGTATCGCCCTCTCCCTGCCGGACACCACGGAGAAGGTCGCCTGGAGCATGCCCACATTCCGGGTGGCGGGGAAGATGTTCGCGACGCTGCCGGAGGACGAGACCTCCATCGCCGTGCGCTGCCCCAAGGAGGAACGCGACGAACTGGTCCTCGCCGAGCCGGGCAAGTTCTGGATCGCCGGTCACGAGGCCCAGTTCGCCTGGGTGAGAGCGAGACTCGCGGCGCTGGAGGACGAGGACGAACTGCGGGACATCCTCGCCGACTCCTGGCGGCAGGCGGCGCCGCCCCGACTGCTCGACGCCCACCCGGAGTTGGGGATGCCGTCCGCGGGCTGAAAATACCCCGTGGACGCGGTCCCGGCGTGGCATGATCCCGCGCGGCGTAAGCGGTGCGGGAGACACCGGCGGGGCGGCAGGGAGGGGCGCGGCGATGACCGGAACGGACGCACGGCAGGACGTCGCCGCCCGGGGCGTAGACGGCAGCGCGCCCGGCGGACCCGCCGTCTGGTCACGGGACTTCGCCCTGTTCTTCGTGGCCCGGGCCGCGGCCCGTCTCGGTGACACGATGCTGCCCGTGGCCCTCGCCGCCGGACTGCTGGAGCGCGGGTACGGCGCGGGCGCGGTCGGTCTCGCCATGGCCTCGACGGCCGCGGCCTTCGCCGGTCTGGTCGTCCTCGGCGGTGTCGTCGCCGACCGGTTCAGCACCCGCCGGCTGATGATCGGCGCCGACCTCGTCCGGCTCGGCACGCAGTCCCTCGCGGCCGGCCTGTTCTTCGCCGGCCATGTGGTGCTGTGGCAGATCTGCGCCATCGGCTTCGTCAACGGCGTCGCCGGTGCCGTCTTCCAGCCCGGTGTGGCCAGCACCGTGCCCCGGCTCGCGGCCGACGTCCAGGGCGCGAACGGCGCCGTCCGCATCGCCGAGTCCGCCGCGCAGCTGGCCGGCCCGGCCGTCGCCGGAGTCCTGGTCGGCCTCGCCTCACCGGGCGGGGTGTTCGCCGGGCACGCGGCCACCTACGCGATCAGCGCGCTGTGCCTGCTCCTGCTGCGGCTGCCGCCGCTCCCGGAGGGCACGCGTGCCGCCGCCGGCCGGGGCGTGCGCGCCTTCCGCGGCGATCTCGTCCAGGGCTGGCGGGAGTTCCGGTCACGGACCTGGCTGTGGGGGGTGATCGCCGTCTGGTGCCTGTACATGATCGCCGTGTGGGGCCCGACCGTCCCGCTGGTGGCCACCGAGATCGTCCAGCACCACGGCCCGCGCGCCTACGGTCTGGTCAACTCGGCCCTGGGCGCGGGCACGGTCGTCGGTGGCCTGCTGGCCCTGCGGCTGCGCCCGCGCCGCATGCTCCGGGCGGGCGCGGTGTCCCTGTTCGCCTTCTTCGGCTTCCCGGCTGCCGTGGGCGCGGGGCTCGGCGTGCCGGCCATGGCGGCCGGGGCTGCCGTCGCCGGTGCCGGGATGTCGTTCTGGGGCGTGATGTGGGCGACCAGTGTGCAGACCCAGGTCCCGGCCGACGTCCTCAACCGCATCCACGCCTACGACGTGGCCGGCTCCCTCGCGATGATGCCGGTCGGCCAGGCCCTCGCCGGTCCGGCCGCGGGCGCGCTCGGCGCCGGCCACGTCCTGCTGGCCGCGGCGGTGGTGAGCCTGGCCGTCGCGGCGGCCCTGCTCGCGATACCGCCGATACGCGACCTGGTCCGGGCCGACGCCCCGGCCCCGCGGCTGCGGAAACCCTAGGGAGCGGCCAGGAATCCGTCGATCCGTTCGCGCAACCCGCGCGGGTCGAGGCCGTGAGCGGCCGTGTGCTGCTCGACGGTTCCGTAGCGGCGCAGTTCACGGCGGCCGACACCGAGCCCGAGCACCCGGTGCGGCACGTCGGACAGCGCCTCGGTCGCCGCCGCCGTCGACGTGCCCGCGAGGTACGGCTCGACCAGCACCACGTCCGTGCCCGCCGTCCCCGTCGCCCGGCGCAGGCCCTCCGTGTCGAAGGGCCGCACGGTCGTCGCGTACAGCACGGTCACGTCCCGGCCCTCCGTGGCGGCGAGGACCGCGTCCAGCATCGGGCCGACGGCGACGACCACGCCCGAGCGGCCCTCGCGGACCGGCACGAAGCGCTTCCCGTCGATCGGCCGCCCCTCCCGGTTCGCCTGCACGGACAGCCGTACGTACACCTTGTCGTCGCCCGCGGCGACCGCGTGGCGCAGCAGGGTCTCCGCCTCGTCGGAATGCCCGGGCACGTGCACGGTCCAGCCGTCCAGCGTGTCGAGGAGGGCCACGTCGCCCGGCGCCATGTGGGTGAGGCCGCCGGCCGGCCAGTCGAAGGAGGCGGCGGCGCTCACCAGCACCGCACCCGCGTCCTGGTGCCCCAGATCCAGTTTGACCTGCTCGAACGGCCGCTCCACGAGGAAGCTGGCGAAGGTGTGCACCACCGGCCGCAGCCCGGTGAGCGCCAGTCCCGCCGCCGCCCCGACGAGCAGCTGCTCGCGGATGCCGACGTTGATCACCCGGTCGGGATGCCGGCGCGCGGCCGCGCGGAAGCCGTCCGCGCCGATCTCGGCGAGGACGACCGCGACCCGCGGGTCCTCGTCCAGCAGCCGGGAGACGAGGGGGGCGAATCGGTCACGCATGGTGTCCATGGAGGTGTGCCCTTTCGGCAGAGCGGGGGAGGGTCAGGCGTTCTTCGGCTCGACGCGGGCCACGACCACGTGCGGCCGTCCCGGGTGCGGAGCCGTGAACGCGGCGTACAGGGCCTCGTGGTCGCGCCCGTCCACGGTCACCGCGGACCACCCGGCGGCCTCGAACCGGGCGGCGATGCCCCCGGGCAGCGCATGGCTGGCGGAGGAGTTGTCGATCACGACGGTGTGCAGCCGCTCCAGGCCGGCGGGACCGGCGAAGGCGATCGCCTCGTGGTTGCTGCCCTCGTCCAGCTCGGCGTCCCCGATCAGCACCCACACCGCCGGGCCGGGCAGCCCCTGTGCCCGCAGCCCCAGCGCGCTGCCCACGGCGATCGGCAGCCCGTGCCCGAGGGACCCGCTGCCGATCTCGGCTCCGGGCACGAGCACACGGTCCGGGTGGTGCCCGAGCGGGGAGTCGTACGACCCGAACCCGGGCAACCACTCGACGGGCACGAACCCCTTCGCGGCCAGCACGGCGTAGTACGCCATGGGCCCGTGCCCCTTGCTCAGCAGGAACCGGTCCCGGTGCGGATCGTCCCGCCGCTCCGGGGAGACCCGGAGCACCCGGTCGTACAGCACCCAGAGCACGTCGAGCGTGGAGGTGGCCGCCGGGCCGTGCTTCTCGTCGCCGGTCATCAGGCCCATCAGACGGGCCAGGTCGTCGTAGCCGTGGGTACGGGTCTCGTCCGCTGCGATCGTCATGCCGTCGATCGTGCAACCTCAACCAAGGTCGAGGTCAACAGCGAAAGGGACGCGCGACCACGGAGCCGAGTGCGGTATGGTTTCCCTGCGTGTTTCGACCGGGGAAACCCCAGGTCAAACCGCACCGGGACGTGGCGCAGCTTGGTAGCGCACTTGACTGGGGGTCAAGGGGTCGCAGGTTCAAATCCTGTCGTCCCGACCAGCCCTGTGGCCGGTCGGAGGCCGTCTTCTCATCGACGAGGAGGCGGCCTTTGTCGTGCCCTCCCCGTCCGCTCCGCCGACGCCGTCCGCCCCACCCGGTCCCTCGGGTGCACCGGGTTCTTCGGGCGGGACCAGATGGCGGTCGCCGGCGGTGATCCTGGACACCATGCCGGCGATCTGGGTGCAGGCGTCCACGATCTCCCGCTGGTTCTGGTCCCGCTCGCTGACGACGGCTCCGAGCAGCAGCGCGGTCAGCGCGGCGGCGCCGTTGAACGCCTGCAGGGTGATCATGTTGGTGAGCAGATCGTGCCCGGCGAACGGACCGGTCCTCCGCGCGGCGGCGACGATCGCGAACGTCGACACGGCCAGCGCGCACGGAGCCGCCCCCGCCAGCTGGAACCGGAAGGCCGCCCAGACCAGCAACGGGAACCCGAGGAAGAGCAGCGGTGCCCGCCCGGTCTCCACGAACCCCACGGCGGCGGTGGCCGCCACGAGCAGCACCGCCTCCATCCACCGGGACGTGCGCACGTTCCTCGGCCACCGTGCCGAGCTGAGCACGAGCAGGACCGGTGTGACCACCAGGACGCCCATCGCGTCGCCGGTCCACCACACCGACCAGGTCGGCCAGAAGCCGGCGGTGCTCAGTGCCCCGGAGACGAGCAGGGTCGTCGTGCCCGTCGTCGCGCTGACCAGCATCCCGGTGAACGCGCCGAGGAAGATCAGGCCGAGGACGTCCCGCAGCCGGTCCAGTTCGTTGCGGAACCCGGCGCGCCGGAGCAACAGGCAGGAGCAGACGGGCGCCAGGGTGTTCCCCGCCGTGATCGCGAGGACGGCCGGGAGCGACGGCCCGAGATCGACATTGGCCAGGAACGCGCCGAGCGCCACACCCGGCCACACCCGCCGCCCGCGCAGCAGCATGCTCGCCACCGCGATCCCGCTCGGCGGCCACAGCGGGGTGACCTGGCTGCGCACCAGCTGCTGGAGCAGCCCCAGCTCGGCGGAGCCGAAGTACAGCGCGGCGACGACGCAGATCTCCAGGGTGGTCAGGCCGCTGCGCCGGAGCCGCTCACGCCGCACGTCCGTCATCGGGCGACCTCCGTGTCGACATCGCCCCGTAGCCCATCATCCGCCGGATCCGGCGGAACCTCCACGCCAGGGGACCGGCCGGCACCCCGCGGGCGCGGCTCAGGAGCCCGGCGTGCGCAGCGCGAGGATGGCCATGTCGTCGTGGCCGTCGCTCGGATGGTGATCGGCGAGCGCCTGCACGAACTCCGGCAGGGGCAGATCGGCGTACTTGGCCGCGATGTCGCCGAGCGCGTCCAGGCTCTCGTCGATGGCGTGGCCGGGGTGCTCGATCAGCCCGTCGGTGAAGAAGACCACCGTGGCCCCGGGCGGCAGCAGGCGGGAGTGGTCGGGGCGGGGCTGTTCGGTGTCCACGCCGAGCGGCAGTCCGGGCTCGGCGATCAGGAACCTGGCCCGGTGGTCCCGGGTGATCAGCAGGGGCGGGACATGGCCCGCGGTGCTCCAGTTGAACCGCCAGTCGGGCCCCTCGGGTTCGATCCGGGCCAGGGTGGTGGTCGTCACCGGGTTGTTCGTGATCGCTTCCAGGGCCCGGTCGAGCCGGCTGAGGACCGCGCCGGGCGCGATGGTCTGGTCGAACAGCAGCGCGCGCAGCATGTTGCGGGTGGAGGCCATGGCGGCCGCCGCCCGCAGATCGTGCCCGACCACGTCGCCGATGACGACCGCCACCACGTTGTCGGACAGGGGGATGGCGTCGTACCAGTCCCCGCCGAGCTGACTGGGCTCGGCGGCGGGCCGGTAGATGGCGGCGGCGGTGAACGGCCGCAGGTCGGGCAGGCTGGGCAGCAGAAGCCGCTGGAACTGCTCCGCCCCGACGCGCACCCGTTCGAAGAGGCGGACGTTCTCGATGGCGATCGCGGCGGCGCTCGCCAGGGCGATGACGACGTTCTCGTCATGGACGTCGAAGGGCTGTCCGTCGTAGCGCTCGGAGAGGTAGAGGTCGCCGTAGATCTCGCCGCGCACGCTGATGGCGACGCCGAGCAGGGTGCGCAGATGAGGATGGCCGGGCGGGAACCCCACGGAGGACGGGTGGGCCCGGATCTCCTCGACCCGCAGGGGGTCGGGGTAGCGGATGAGGTGACCGAGCACACCGAGACCGCGGGGCAGGCCGATCTCGGCCAGTGCGAGGCGCTCCTGCTCGGACAGGCCGGCCGAGATGAACTGTTCCAGCCGTTCCCCGGACTCGCTGAGGACGCCCAGCGCCCCGTAGCGGGCGCCGACCAGGTCCATGGCGGTGGTCACGATGCGGTTCAGCACCGCGGGCAGCTCCACCTCGCGGGAGATGGCCACCACCGCGTCCAGCAGGCCCTGCAGGCGGTCCATGGAGGCCACCAGGATGCGCAGCGTGTCGTCGATCCGGCCCAGCTCGGACCGCAGGCGCACGTGCAGGTCCGGGAGGGCGGGCTCCCGCGGTCGTCTCCCCTCCCGCTCTCCCGCCATCACGGCTCTCCCGCGGGCACGAGCGCCCGGCGGGCCCGGCCCCGGGTCCGGGTCCGGTCCGCTCGCCGGTCACGACGGATCCGCTCGGTCAGCCCCTCGTTCGAGCGGTACATTCCGGCCTCCTGACACGGCCCCGGTCCGGAGCGGGATCACGGCCTGACACGGTCGTTCTTCGATTGTGGCATCGCGGCCGCCGAGGGGCGTCAGCAGCCGCCGGGGAGCCGTCGTACCGCGGTCAGAGGGCCACGCCGACATGGGCGAGCGCCTGCTTCAGCAGCACCCCGTGCCCGCCCGGCATCTCGCCCTGCACGGCCGCGGAGACGGCCTCCTGCGGGCTGAACCAGACCAGGTCCAGCGCGTCCTGCCGGGGGCGGCAGTCACCGGTCACCGGCACGACGTAGGCCAGGGACACGGCGTGCTGGCGCGAGTCGTGGTACGGCGTGATGCCCGCCGTCGGGAAGTACTCGGCGACGGTGAAGGGCTGGAGGGAGGCCGGGACGCGGGGCAGGGCGACCGGGCCGAGGTCCTTCTCCAGGTGGCGCAGCAGCGCGTCGCGGACCCGCTCGTGGTGCAGGACGCGCCCGGAGACGAGGGTCCGGCTGACCGTTCCGTCGGGGCCGATGCGCAGCAGCAGTCCGATGCTGGTCACTTCGCCGCTGTCGTCGACGCGCACGGGTACGGCCTCGACGTACAGGATCGGCATCCGGGCCCTGGCCATCTCCAGCTCGTCCGTGGTCAGCCAGCCGGGCGTGGTCTCGGTCATGTCAGACATTGCTTGATCATACTTTCCGGGTGGGGCGCCCGCTGGGGTCGCGGGCCGGTTCGGATACGGGCGGTCCGTACAGTCGGCGGGCGTTGTCGCGGCCCGCCCAGGCCGCGATCCGCAGGGCGTCGGGCAGGCTCAGCTCGTCGGCGTCCACCCGGGCCTGCAGCAGAGCGGCCAGCCCCTGCCGGAACGACAGGGCACCCAGATGGTGGAACTCGGCCACACCGTAGGCGTCGGAGCTGTACAGCAGTTTGCGGAACGGGGTGATCTCCAGCGCCTCCTCCAGCACCGCCCGGCAGCGGGCCGGCCCCGTGTAGTGCAGGGCGAGGCCCACGTCCAGGTGGACGTGCGCGAACACCGCGGACAGGAAGGCGGCCTGACGGTGGTACGGCCAGCAGTGCAGCAGGAGGACCGGGACGGTGCCGGACGTCAGGTGCAGCCAGTCGGTGAGGAGGGCGGGGTCCGCGCGGTGCAGCGTCACGTCCGCGTCGCCGAACCCGGTGTGCAGCTGCAGGGGCAGGCCCAGTTCGACGGCGGTCCACAGCAGGTGCCGTACCAGCACCGGGTCGGCGAGCCGGCCGCCGCGCGTGAGCCAGCCGGCGGCGGCCTCCGTCACCTCGGCGTCGGTGGGAGGGGCCGGGTCCAGGGCGAAACCGGTGCGGTAGGCGGCCACCGACTTCACCGCCACCACGCCCGGCCGGCGCACGGCCTCCTCGGCGGCGCCGCGGAAGGCGGCCGCGTACCCGTCCGCCTCCACGCCATGCGCGGCCACCGCCTCGGCGATCTGCTCCAGCCGTACGACCTCGCAGGCGGCGGCGCCCGCCGCGCGGCCCAGTTCGGCCGGGGAGGTGACCGGGTGCGGGGCGTAACCGGTGTCCACGCAGAACACCTCCGTGCCGGCCGCCGTCAGGAAGCGCCGGTTGACCTCCCGCCAGCCCAGCTCCGCGCGCCGGGCCACGTACTCCGCGGGGGGCGCGTGCCGCGGGAGGTCCAGCAGGGGCGCGCAGTGCCGGCGGACGGCCACGCCGACGGGGCTGTCGAAGGGCGAGACACCGGGCCAGGCCTCGCCCTCGGTGATGAGCGACGCGAACTCCCCGCCGGTCAGGTCCGCGGTCACCGCCCCGTGGCAGTGGTGGTCGACCAGGGGCAGCTCGGCGAGGGCCTCGGCCACCGGGCCGGACGCGGCGGTCATCAGTACGTCCAGCGGTAGGCGGCCGCGACCCCGGCGTCGTCCAGCCCGGACACGGCCGCCGCCTCGCCGAGGCGTACGGCGGTCACCGCGTCCGCGAGCACGGGGCCGAGCGCCTCCCGCAGCACCGGGTCCGCGCGGAACTCCTCGACGGCCCGCGGCAGCGACCGCGGCAGCCGCCGCACCCCCAGGGCCGCCGCCTCGTCCGGGCCGTACCGGGCCGGGTCGCCGGTGATCTCCTCGGGCAGGGACCGGGCCGCGCTCATGCCGTCCAGACCGGCGGCGATCACACAGCCCAGGGCGAGGTACGGATTGGCGGCCAGGTCGACCGGTTTGACCTCCAGGTTGGCGTCCTGGTCCCGGCGGCCCGCCGTACCGGTGATCACCCGCAGCGCGGCCTCGCGCGTCTCGCGGCCCCACGCGGTGAACACCCCCGCCCACTGGGAGGGTTTGAGCCGCAGGTAGCTGGCCGGGCTCGGCGCGGTGACCGCCGTCAGCGCGGGGAGGCGGGCGAGCACCCCCGCCACGAAGGACTCCGCCTCTGCCGTCATGCCGTACCGGCGGTCGCCGTCCGCGTGCAGGTTCACCCCGTCGCGCCAGCAGGACAGGTGCAGATGGCCGCCGTTGCCGACCCCCTCGGCGAGCACCGCGGGCGCGAACGACACCCGCAGGCCGTGCCGTCCGGCGACCGCGCGGATCGTCTGGCGCACCAGGACGCTGCGGTCGGCGGCGGCCACCGGGTCGAGGGCACCCACCGAGATCTCGAACTGCCCGGCCGCGTACTCGGGATGCAGCTGGTCGACGTCCACGTCCTGCGCGGCGAGGGCGGTCAGCAGGTCGGCGGTGCAGTCGCTCAGCTCCACCTGCCGGATCGCGCCGTAGGCCGGACCGGAGACGGCCGGCACGAACGCGCCGGCGGGCGCCGAGTCCAGCCCCATCGCCCACTCGATCTCGACGGCCGCCTTGAACGTCAGGCCGTGCCGTTCGGCGGCGTCGGTGACGATCCGGCGCAGGAAGGTCCGGGCGCAGCCGGGGTGCCGGTCGCCCTCCTGGGTGATCCGGTCCACCGGCGCCCACGCCCAGCCGGGCTGCGCGGCCAGCGCCACCAGCTGGTCGAGGTCCGGGTAGAGCCTGAGGTCGCCGTCCGGGGAGCCGAGCACGTCGGTCGTGACGATCGAGTCTCCGGCGAGGAACGTGTCGAACACGGGGGACATGCCCACCCCCCAGGACACGGCCGACTCCAGCCGTGCCGTCGGGATCGTCTTGACGCGGCCGACGCCCGCGGTGTCCACGTAGGCCAGCACGACGCCGCGCACGTCCCGCGCGGCCAGGTCCGCGGTGAGCGCGGCGACCCGGCGCAGATCGCCCGGACGGCCGCCGGGCACGGGGTCGTCGAAAGTCGTCATACGTCCTCCTCGGCGGGCCGGGCGGGGCACACTGCCGGACTCAGGGTTTCCGGGCCACCGCGCCGAACTGCGGCACCGGTGCGGCGGCCGCGGACTCCGGGCGCCACTGCGAGCACGGCACCAGACCCGGCTCGACCGGCTCCAGGCCGTCGAGGAACCCGGCGATCTCCGCGCGGCCGCGGGCGGTGATCGGCGGGGTGGCGTTCGCGTTCCAGAACTCCATCGCGGCGACGTTCCCCTCGCCGCCCACGTCGCCGTCGTAGGTCGGGTGGGTGAGCACCAGGTGGCTGCCCGAGGGCACCGCCGCCATGAGCCGCCGCACGATGTCCCGGGCCTCGCCGGTGTCCAGCACGAAGTTCAGGATGCCCAGCAGTATCACCGCCACCGGCCGGGTCAGGTCCAGGGTGTCGCCGGCCCGCTGCACGATGCCCTCCGGGTCGCGCACGTCCGCGTCGATGTAGTCGGTGACGCCCTCGGGAGAGCTGGTGAGCAGCGAACGGGCGTGCACGAGCACGATCGGGTCGTTGTCGACGTACACGATCCGCGACTCGGGGGCGATCCGCTGGGCCATCTCGTGCGTGTTGTCCACGGTCGGCAGGCCCGTGCCCACGTCCAGGAACTGCCGGATCCCGCGCTCACCGGCCAGGAACCGCACCGCCCGCCCGAGGAAGTCACGGTCCGCGCGGGCCACCGCCCGGATCACCGGGAACATCCCCGCGACGTGCTCACCGACCCGCTGGTCGACCTCGTAGTGGTCCTTGCCGCCGATCCAGTAGTTCCACACCCGGGCGTTGTGCGCCACGGAGGTGTTCAGACCCGCCGGCCCGGCCGCCGGAAAATGGCCTTCGGTCACGTCGCCGCCCTTCGCCGTCGCGGTCGTCCGCCGTCATTGTGCCGCCAGGTGATCGTGCTGTCGCGGGAAACCGCGCACCGTGAGCGGTTCGGGGTGCCCCGGGGGCGTTCCGGGCGGTGAGCGACACTGGTCGGCGTACCCTCACCCGACCGGAAGCAGGACATGTCCGCGACGCCCGTGCCCACGCCCCTCCTCGGTGTCCCCGGCCTGCCCGCCGGGCCCGCCGACATCCGGCTGATCGTCACCGACATGGACGGCACGCTGCTGGACGACGCCCAGCGGATACCCGACGGGCTCTGGCCGATGCTGGCCGAGCTGCGCCGGCGCGGAGTGCTGTTCAGCCCCGCGAGCGGCCGCCAGTACGCCACGCTGGCCCGGCAGTTCGCCGAGGTCGCCGAGGGCATGGTGTTCATCGCGGAGAACGGCACGTACGTGGTCCGCGACGGCGTGGAGCTGAGCTCCGACCCGCTGGCGGGGTCGGCCGCGGCCGGGGTGGCCCGGACGGTACGGCGGCTCGTCGCGGACGGGGTGGACGCCGGTGCCGTGGTCTGCGGCAAGCGGTCGGCGTACGTCGAGCGGACCGACGAGGCGTTCCTGGCCGAGGTGCGCAAGTACTACGTCGAGCACCGGATCGTGGAGGACGTCACCGCCGTCGACGACGACGTGATCAAGGTCGCGGTGTTCGACTTCGGGCCCGCCGAGCGCTCCACCGCCCCGGCACTCGCCCCGTTCGCCGCCACGCACCAGGTCGTCGTCTCCGGCGAGCACTGGGTCGACGTGATGAACCGCACCGCCAACAAGGGCGCCGCGCTGCGCGGCCTCCAGGAAGCGCTCGGCATCACCCCCGCGCAGACCATGGTCTTCGGCGACTACCTCAACGACCTGGAGATGCTCGACGCCGCCGAGTGGTCGTTCGCCATGGCCAACGCCCACCCCGACGTCGTCCGCCGGGCCCGCCACCTGGCCCCGTCCAACAACGACGACGGGGTGCTGCGGACGGTCGCCCGCGTGCTCGGCCTGTAGCCGGCGCCGGCGCCGGGGCCGGCGGGTCAGCGGCCGAAGACCCAGGTCATGCTCGTGGCGGTGACCTTCGTGACCCGCACGGGGATGCGTACGGTCGTGCCGTCCGTTTTCCTGCCGGTGCAGGTCAGGGTCGCGCCCCGGCGGGCCGGCAGTCCGGCGGGGCAGGAGACGGCGGAGATCTCCGTGCCGACCCAGGGCAGTGGGTGGAACCTGTCCCGGGTCCGCTTCGCGACGACGTCCGGGGTGAGTGCCCTGCGGCCGTCGACGGTCACCGTGCTGTGCCCGTCCAGTTCGCTGGTGGTCGCGGCGTCGGAGAGCAGATGGGTGCCGACGGCCCAGACGACCACGGCGGCGAGCACGGCACCGAGGAACCCGACGACGAACCTGCTGGACATCACACGCTCCCGAGACACCGGACCGGCCACCGCTCCAGCCTGCCCCGCCGGGCCGGGCCCGCGCGTCAGCCTTTCGGCCGGGACCCGTCAGACCTGAGTCGGTACGCGGGCCCCGCGCCTCCGTCTTCCGGCTGACGTCCTCACGAACACGTACGCCGGTCAGCCCGTGGGCTTCCGGCCCACCGCGCCGTACAGGGAGACGGGGCCGTCGCCCTCCGGCCGGTCCTCGGGCCGCCAGTCGGACACCGAGGTGATGCCCGGGGGCAACAGGTCGAGTCCCTCGAAGAAGGTGCCCACTTCGTCCCGTGACCGCGCCACCAGGGTCACTCCGCCGGCCGCGTAGGCGGCGATGCCCCGCTGCACGTTCTCCGGCTCGAAGTCGGCCGTCATCGTCGACAGCACCAGGCAGCTCCCGGGTGCCAGCGCCGCCAGGAGGGTGGCCACCAGGTCGTGGGCGCCGTCCTCGTCGGCGACGAAGTGCAGCAGGGCGATGAGGGAGAGGGCGACCGGCCGGCCGAAGTCCAGGACGGCCGCGGCGCGTTCGAGGATCGTGCGCGGGTCGCGGGCGTCGGCCTGGACGTATTCCGTCACGCCCTCGGGGGTGCCCCGCAGCAGCGCGTTCGCGTGGGCCAGCACGATCGGGTCGTTGTCGACGTAGACCACCCGCGCGTCCGGTGCCGCGGACTGGGCGATCTGGTGCAGGTTGGGCTCGGTCGGGATGCCGGTGCCGATGTCCAGGAACTGGCGGACGCCGTCCTCGGCGAGGGTGCGCACGGCCCGGCGCATGAACGCGCGGTTGGCGCGCGCGGCCCGGCCGGCACCCGCGTCGATCGCGTGGATCCGGCGGCCCAGTTCCTCGTCGACGGGGTAGTTGTCCTTGCCGCCGAGGAACCAGTCGTACACCCTGGCCGGATGCGGCCGGCTGGTGTCGATGTGCTGTGCGGCCGCCTCGGTCCCCGTCACCCTGTCTCCTCCGCTCGGCTTGTCCCGGCGGTCACTCCGGGACGTGCGAGCAGCAGTCTGACACGTCATGACGCGCGGCGGAGACAGTCTTCGGCCACCTGCTTGTCCAGCGCGGCCCGCACCAACGCGGCCGCCAGGACGGCCGGTTCGGTGTTCCCGGCGAGGTCGGCCAGCCGGTCGGGGTCCTTCGGCAGGCCGAGCCGCTCGGCCCCCGACAGCGCCTTGCCGTCGAGGTAGGGCGCGAGTTCCGGCCATACGCGCTGTGCCTCGCGCAGGAAGATGTCGGCGCCGGCGGGGCCCACGCCGGGCTCCTCCTGGAGCAGCCGCCGCAGTTCACCGGTGTCGCCGCCCGCCTCCTCGTGCAGCCGGCGCAGGTCCCCGCCCCAGCGGTCCAGCAGCAGCTCGGCGCCGTCGCCGAGCTGGGTGGCCGTGCGCTCGTCGTAGCGCCGGTAGCCGCCGCGGCCGAGCGCGTCCACCCGCTGCTGCCAGTCGGCGCCGGCCATGCGGCGGGGGCTGTCGAGACGGTCCTCGTGCAGGGCCCGGGCGGCGGCGACCGCGACCGAGGCCCGGATCCTGGCACTGAGCAGCAGGGCCAGCACGAGCAGCCGGTACAGCGGCTGCGGGGTGTCCTTCAGGCGGATGCCCGCCTCGTCGGCGTACGTCCGCCCGTACTCGGACACCAGCTCCCGCAGGACCCGTTCGTCGTGGTTCATGGCCGGTGGCGGTGCACGGTCTACGGCTTGAGCGGGTCGTGGCCGAGTGTCATCAGCCGGTGCCGGCGGCGCGTGTCCTCAGGGGTGGTCTCCGGCTCGGGTTCGTTCTCCAGGTCCACGAGGTCTCCGACGGTGTCGACGACCTTGTACATCACGCGGACGTCGTCGTCGGTGAGATCGGTGCGGCGCTTCTGGAGGATCGCGAGGACGTGCTGCCCGGTCGGCGTGCCGGCCTGCTCGGGCAGCGGCTCGGTCTCCTCGGCGGCGTCCCGGACCTTGAGCCAGGCCGCGAGTTCCGCCGAGGTCATGTTGACCACGCGGTGGAAGTCCGTCCACAGCGCGTCGAGTTCGAGGGCGTCGGCCATGGGTTTTCCCTTCCTTGGTCGAGAGCGGGTGTACTAACCGGCGGTGTCGTGGTTCTCGGCCTGGAACATCCAGTGCTGCTTCTCCAGGTCCGCGGTGATGGCGATCAGCAGGTCCTGGGTGACCGGATCGGCCTTCTCCGTCGCCTCGATGCGCTCGCGCAGCCGGCCGACCGCCGTCCCCAGCGTCGACACCATCAGCTCCACCACCTCCGTGTCGCGCAGCCAGCCGTCCTTGGTCCCGGACAGCGCGAAGGCCGCGGCGATGGTCTCGGGCCGGCCGTCCGGCGACACGCCCAGCGCGGCGGCACGCTCGGCGACCGTGTCCGAGTGGGCGCGGGCCGTCGCGACGACCTCGTCCAGCTGGAGGTGGATCGAGCGGAACCGCGGACCCACGATGTTCCAGTGCGCCTGCTTGCCCACCAGCGACAATCCGAGCAGGTCCACGAGGGTGTCCTGCAGGGCGGTCCCGGTGACGCCGAGCGCCTCTGCGGGCAGCGTGCTCTTGACCACGGTCATGGTGCGTGCGTCCCCTTTCCTCTCAAGATGTGCGATCACGTCCGAAAGGGCGGGTGCCCCGCGCCGGGCCTGCCAAACGCCCTGATCAGCGGGGCAGCAGCGGGTCGAGGAAGGCCAGCACCTCGGCGAAGACCTGCTCCCTGTTCTTCTCGTGGAACACCTCGTGCCGGGCTCCCGGGAAGATCCGCTCGACCGGCCGGCCACCGCTCAGCCGCTCCACGCCGACCCGGCTGCCGGGCAGCGGCACCAGCCGGTCGTCGTCCCCGTGCAGCCACAGCAGCGGCAGCGGGCCGACGTCCCCGCCCTTCGCGACGGTCTCCAGGGTCCGCACGAACGCCTCCAGCGTGGGCCGCTTCATCGGGCCGTGCCAGACCAGCGGATCGGCGGCGTACGCGGCGCCGACCGCCGGGTCCCGGGAGAGGGAGGCCGGACTGATCGGGATGTCCGGGATCTAGTCCAGGGCGAGCAGCCGCCCCGGCAGCTCCCAGGCGCCGATCACCGGCCCGGACAGCACCAGCGCGGTCAGCTCGGGGCCGTAGCGCTGGGCGAAGCGCGCCGCGATCAGACCGCCCATGGAGTGGCCGACCAGCACGAGCGGCAGCCCGGGGTGCGCGGCCCGGGCCAGTTCGGCGACGGCGTGCACATCCGTGACCACGTCCTCGAAGTCCTCGATCACGACCCGCTCGCCGGCGGATCCGCCGTGTCCCATGTGGTCGGGTGCGTACACGGCCGCCCCGTGCCCGGTGAGCAGCGCGGCGAGCCCGTCGTACCGGCCGGCGTGCTCGCCGTACCCGTGCACGAGGAGTGCCAGGTAGCGCGGCGCCGGGTGCGGCCACTCGTGTACGGCGACGGCGCCGCGGGTGCCGTCGAGGGCGTGCTCGCGGACGTGGGGCATGTCTCCTCCAGCTGCCGGGGTGCGGGCCTCGGGAGATCTTCCCAGTGGGCCGGTCGGAGGTCTATAGTCCAAAACTAGCAGTGCTAATTAAGTAGTGCCGCCGCAGTCCCAGCTGATCCACAGCGCCGTAGGTCAGGAGTCCCAGCCGTGCGTCCCGTCCACTTCGCGGCCGCCCGCCGCACCCCCATCGGAAAGCTGCGCGGAGCCCTGTCCTCCGTCCGGCCCGACGATCTCGCGGCGACCGTGATCCGCCACCTGGTGGCCGACGTCCCCGCCCTCGACCCCGCCCGGATCGACGACGTCTACTGGGGCGCGGCCAACCAGGCCGGCGAGGACAACCGCAACGTCGCCCGGATGGCCGCCCTGCTCGCGGGGCTGCCCGAGTCGGTGCCCGGCGCCACCGTCAACCGGCTCTGCGCCTCCGGGCTCGAAGCGGTCACCACCGCCGCGCGGACGATCGCCGCGGGCGAGGCCGACGTCGTGGTCGCCGGCGGCTCCGAGTCCATGAGCCGCGCGCCCTTCGTGCTGCCCCGCCCCGACGAGGCCCTGCCGCAAAGGATCGAGACCCACGACACCCGGCTCGGCTGGCGCCTGGTCAACCCCGCCATGAAGGACCTGCACGGCCTGCTGGCGATGGGCGAGACCGCCGAGGAGGTGGCCGGGCGCTACGGCGTCCCGCGCGAGCGGCAGGACGAGTTCGCGCTGCGCAGCCACCGACTGGCCGCCGCCGCACGCAAGGACGGTCACTTCGACGACGAACTCCTGCCCGTCGAGCGCCCGGACGGCATCGTCGTCGAGAGGGACGAGTGCGTCCGCGAGGACACCTCGCTGGAGAAGCTGGCCCGCCTGAAGCCGGTCTTCCGCCCGGGCGGCACGGTCACCGCGGGCAACGCCTCGCCGATGAACGACGGCGCCGCCGGACTGCTCCTCGTCAGCGAGGAGGCCCTGAACGATCTCGGCCTCGAATCCCTCGGACGCTATGTCGCGGGCGCCTCCGCCGGGGTCCATCCCGACGTGATGGGCATCGGGCCGGTCCCCGCCACCCGCAAGGCGCTGGCCCGGGCCGGCTGGACCGTCGGCGACCTCCAGGAGGCCGAGTTCAACGAGGCGTTCGCCGCGCAGGCGCTCGCCTGCGTCGACCAGCTCGGCATCGACCCCGACCTGGTGAACCCCACCGGGGGCGCCATCGCCCTCGGTCACCCCCTCGGCTGCTCCGGCGCCCGCATCCTGACCACCCTGCTCCACCGCATGCGCCGCACGGGCGCGGAGCGCGGGCTGGCCACGATGTGCGTCGGCGTGGGCCAGGGGAGCGCGGTGCTGGTCGAACGGCACTAGATCCACCCAACGGGGGCGCCCCGCACTGGGGCCGGTCGCACGAGCCGCAGCAAGAAACGGAGCAGCACTCCATGGCAACCCTGTCCGTCGCCGCCATCCTCGCCGAGAACGCCCGGCGCCGCCCCGGCAGGACCGCACTCGTCGAGGGCGAACTGCGGCTCACCTTCGCCGAGGTGTGGCGCCGCGCGCTCGCCCGCGCGGGCGCGCTCGCCGGTCTCGGCGTACGGCCGGGCGACCGCGTCGCCCTGATGGCGCCCAACACCGCCGAGTTCCCCGTCGCCTACTACGCCGTCGCCGCGGCCGGCGGTGTCGTCGTCCCCGTGCACCTGCTGCTGTCGGCCGGCGAGGTCGAGCACGTCCTGAGGGACAGCGGGGCCACACTGCTGCTCGTCCACCCGGCGCAGGCGGAGACGGGCCGGGCCGCTGCCGCCGCCACCGGCGTCCGGGTGATCACCCTGGGCGAGGAGTTCGAGAGGCTCGCGGCCGACGCCGAGCCCCTCACCTCGTACGTAACCCGCGCCGCCGACGACCCGGCGGTCGTCTTCTACACCAGCGGTACGACCGGCGTCCCCAAGGGTGCCGTGCTCAGCCACTTCAACCTGGTGATGAACGCGACGGTCAACGCTTTCGACGCCAACGACATCCGCGCCGACGACATCGCCCTCGGCGCGCTGCCCCTGTTCCACGCCTTCGGCCAGACCGTCTCGCTCAACTCCACCTGGCGGGCGGGCGCCACGCTCGTCCTGCTGCCCCGTTTCGACGCGGCCCGTGCCATCGAGCTGATGGTGAAGGAGGGCGTGAACACCTTCCACGGCGTGCCGACGATGTTCGTCGCCCTCGCCGCGGCGGCCGCCGACGCGCCCGCGCTGCCGGAGCTGCGCGTGTGCGTGTCGGGCGGGGCCTCCCTGCCGGTCGCCGTACTGGAGCGGTTCGAGGCCGCGTTCGGGGCGCGCGTCTACGAGGGGTACGGGCTGTCGGAGACCTCGCCGACGGCCACCGTCAACCAGCCCGCGTTCGGCACCCGGGCCGGCACCATCGGGCACCCCCTGTGGGGCATCGACGTGGAGATCGCCCGCGCCGAGGTCGAGGACCGCGTGGAACTGCTGCCCGCCGGCGAACTCGGCGAGGTCGTCATCCGCGGCCACAACGTCTTCTCCGGCTACCTCGGCCGCCCGGAGGCCACCGCCGAGGCCGTGGTCGACGGATGGTTCCGCACCGGCGACCTCGGCACCAAGGACGCGGACGGCTTCCTGCGCATCGTCGACCGCAAGAAGGACGTCATCATCCGCGGCGGCTACAACGTGTACCCGAGGGAGGTCGAGGAGGTCCTGATGCGCCACCCCGGCATCGCCCAGGTCGCCGTCATCGGCCTGCCCGACGAGCTGCACGGCGAGGAGGTGTGCGCCGTCGTCGTACCCGCGCCGGGCACCGCCCCGGACGCGGCCGCGATCACCGAGTGGTCCAAGGAGCACCTCGGCCGGCACAAGTACCCGCGCCGTGTGGAGATCACGGACGCGATGCCGCTGGGGCCGAGCATGAAGGTGCTGAAGCGGGAACTGCGCACGCAGTACGCGGACCGCTCGTAGCGGGCGGGGCCGGCGCGGCAGGAACCGCGGCAGGTGCCATCTGGCGAGACAGTGCTTACGCCGGAGGCTTGTCCGGACATAACATCGGTTCCCGCATGAACACGATGACGCTCTGGCACCTCTCCGGCTGGGAGTTCGCCGCCCTCGCCTTCGCGGCCCTCCTGGTCGGCTTCTCCAAGACCGCCGTCAGCGGGGCCAACACGGTCAGCCTCGCGATCTTCGCGGCCGTCCTGCCCGCCCGCGCCTCCACCGGCGTGCTGCTGCCCGTCCTGATCGTCGGCGACGTGCTCGCCGTCCTCACCTACCGGCGGCACGCCCACTGGCCCACGCTGTGGCGGCTGTTCCCGGCCGTCGCGGCGGGCGTGGTGGCCGGCACGCTGTTCCTGGTGTGGGCCGGCGACGGGATCGTCCGGACCTCGATCGGCGCGATCCTGCTGCTGATGGCCGGCGTCACCCTGTGGCGCCGGCGCCGCGAGGAGACGACCGCGGACGCGCCGGACGAGGTCACCACCCGGGCGGGCCGGATGAAGGCCCGGTCCTACGGTGTGCTCGGCGGGTTCACCACGATGGTCGCCAACGCGGGCGGCCCGGTGATGTCGATGTACCTGTTGTCCGCCGGTTTCCGGAAGTTGGGCTTCCTGGGAACCTCGGCGTTCTTCTTCCTCATCGTGAACGTGTCGAAGGTGCCGTTCAGCGCGGGCCTGGGTCTCATCGACGGACGCTCGCTGCTCCTCGACGCCGCGCTCGCGGGGTTCGTCGTGCCCGGAGCGCTGTTCGGCACATGGGCTGTGAACAGGATCAACCAACGACTCTTCGAACAACTCGTGATCGCGGCGACCGTCGTGGGCGGAGTACAACTGCTCCTCCGCTGAGACACGGGTTCACGGCGTCGGCCCGACTCGGGACGTCACGGTGTCAGCCCCAGCAGCGCCGGCAGGTCCGCGAAGGAGTCCACCACGTGGTCCGGGGTGCCGCTCGCCCGCTCGTGCGTCTCCCGCTGGTACTTGCCGGTCCGCACCAGCACCCCCGTGAGCCCGGCCCGCTGCGCCGCGAGTACGTCCGACTCGATGTCGTCGCCCACCATCAGCGCGTCCGCGGCACTCCTGCCCACCCGGGCCAGCGCCGCCTCGAAGAACGCCCGCGACGGCTTGCCCGTGATCGCCGCCTCCACCCGCGCGGCCTTCTCCAGCCCCACCAGGAAGGCCCCCGAGTCCAGTTGCAGCCCGGCGTCGGTCCGCCAGTACAGATTGCGGTGCATGGCGACCAGTTCGGCACCCTGCTGGAGATGGCCGAAGGCACGGTTCAGCGCCGCGTAGTCGAACTCCGGTCCGGCACCGCCGAGGACGACCACGTCGGGACGGTCGTCGACCACCGTGATGTCCCCCAGGTCCTCCCCGATGTCCCCGCTGTTGAGCAGCGCGCAGCGGGCGCCGGGAAAGTGCTCGGCGAGGTACGCGGCCGTGGCGGCGGGCGCGGTGAGGACGTCGTCGGCGTCCACCGCGAAACCGGCGGCCGACAGGGCCTCGGCGATCGACGCCCGCGTGCGTGAGGTCGTGTTGGTCACCAGGGCCACGGCGAGACCGGCCGCGCGGATCCGCTCCAGCGCCTCCACCGCGCCCGGCAGCGGCTGCCACGAGACGGTGAGGACACCGTCGATGTCGATCAGTACGGCACGCACGGATTCCATGGCCCGACCGTAGCGACCCGGGCGGCGGATCGCGCCGAACGACCTCGGTACGCTCACCCCCATGCCCCCGCACGTCCTGATCCTCGGCGGCACCACCGAGGCCCGCCGTCTCGCCGCCGAACTCGCCGCCCGCCCCGGCGTCCGGGTCACCACCTCGCTGGCCGGCCGCGTCGCCCGGCCGGGCGCGCTGGCGGGCGAGGTCCGGACCGGCGGCTTCGGCGGCGCGGACGGTCTCGCCGACTGGCTGCGCGCACACCGGGTGGACGCCCTGGTGGACGCCACCCATCCGTTCGCCGGGACGATCACGGCCAACGCGGCCCGGGCGGCGGCGGCCACCGGGGTCCCCGCGGTCGTCCTGCGCCGCCCCGGCTGGCGTGCCGGCCCCGGAGACGACTGGACTGCCGTCCCCTCCCTCGACGCGGCCGCCCGGGCGCTGCCCCGCTTCGGCCGCCGGGTGTTCCTCAGCACCGGACGCCTGGGCCTCGCGGCCTTCGCCGGTCTGACGGACCGGCACTTCGTCGTCCGGTCGGTCGACCCGCCCGAACCGCCGCTGCCCCCGGACGCCGAAGTAATCCTGGCCCGCGGCCCGTTCACGGTGGCCGACGAGACGGAACTGCTCCGCGCCCACCGGATCGACGTCCTGGTCACGAAGGACAGCGGAGGCGAGGCGACGTCCGCGAAACTGACGGCGGCCCGCGACCTCCGCCTGCCCGTGCTCGTCGTACGCCGTCCCGCCCTGCCCCCCGGAGTACGCACGGCACCCGACGTCCCGGCCGCCCTGACGGCGCTGGGACTCACCCCGGGATGAACGACCGGGCCCGGGGGAGCGCGGTGCGGTCCCGCCGCGCGCGACGCGGTCAGTCCTCCGTGCTGTTCCTGCGGAGCAGATACGTGTCCATGATCCAGCCCTTGCGTTCGCGGGCCTCGGCACGCAGCCGCTCGATGCGGGGGCCGGCCTCGGCGATCGGGCCGGAGACGAGGATCTCGTCCGGGGTGCCGATGTAGGCCCCCCAGTAGATGTCCATGTCCTCGTCGGCGTACCGCCGGAACGCCTGGTGGGCGTCCAGCATCACGACCACGTCGTCCACCCCCGGCGGGAAGCCCTCGGACAGCCGCCGCCCGGTGGTGATCTGCACCGGCCGGGCCACCCGGTTCAGGCCCGTGCGGTGCCGCGCCACCAGCGAGGAGACGCTGCTGATGCCGGGCACCACCGCGTACTCGAACGCCACCCGGCCGGCCGCCAGCACCTCCTGGAGAATCCCCAGCGTGCTGTCGTACAGCGCGGGATCCCCCCACACCAGGAACGCGCCGGTGCCGTCCTCGCCCAGCTCCTCGCCGATCAGCCGCTCGTAGATGCCCGCGCGCGCACTGCGCCAGTCCTCCACGGCGGGCGAGTACGCCGCTCCGCCCGCCTTCCGGTCCCGCTCCGGATCCCGGGCCTCGACCAGGCGGTACGACCCCTCGGGCAGATGTGCGTCCAGGATGTCCCGGCGGAGCTGGGTCAGGTCGTTCTTCACCTCGCCCTTGTCCAGCAGGAAGAACACGTCCGTGCTCCGCAGCGCCTTGACCGCCTGCAGGGTCAGCTGGTCGGGGTCGCCCGCGCCGATACCGATGACATGAATCTTTCGCACGCCCCGAGTCTGCCGCATGCCCATGACGAGCCGCCCACCGCCTCGGTAGGCACCGTCACCGGGGCTTTCGCCACCCGAGCCGGGGCGCCTCGTCGCGGGCGTCCACCGGCCCGGCCCCCTCCGCCACGCGTCCGGCCAGCTCCCGCGCCCAGCGGGCGAGCCCGGCGAGATCCAGCCCGTACGGCCGGTCCTCGCCCCGCTGCGACTCCCACTCCTCGACCGCGCCCGCGCCCCGCCGCAGCAGGCGCGCCCCGCCCACGGTGTTCCCCCGTGCCGCGTGCGTGAGCCCCACCGCCAGCTGAGCCAGCCCGCGCCACAGGGTCCGCTCGTCCTGCGGGCCCGACTTCCAGGCGTCCTCGAACACCTCGTGCGCGTGGAACGGCCTGCCCGCGTCCAGCAGCGTCTGCGCCTCCGCGACCGTCTCCGACGGCGCCCGTACGACACCCTCCGGCTGCCGGGCCACGCCCTCGGCGCCGTGGGGCAGCGGCCGGCCCAGCCCGTCCCGGGGCCGCGCGTTGCGGGCCCTCCCGTCCACGTCCCGGTCCCTGGCCCGAGCACCGCCCTCACTGGTCATACGCCGATTGTCCCCCTGCGCCCCGCCACGTCCCGCGAGGCCCTCTTCGGCGCAGCCCCGGACGTGGGGTAAAGTTCTGTTCGCGCGATCACGCGGGTCACCGCGAGTGAGCGCATCGGGACGTGGCGCAGCTTGGTAGCGCACTTGACTGGGGGTCAAGGGGTCGCAGGTTCAAATCCTGTCGTCCCGACCATGCTTTTCGCAGGTCGGAGGCCGTTCTCTCACCCATGGGAGGACGGCCTTCCGTGCGTCCGGGCCCGGGACGCCCGCAGGACGGGCGGGGGAGAGGGTGCGACGCTGGAGTGACGGGCCGCGAGCAGAGGTCCGTGTGCGTCCCGTCCGGTACGGGGGCATCGTCTCCGGCCGGGGAGGCGCGACCAACGACGCCTGGAGAGCAGGTGGTTGTCCATGCGCAGTCCGACCCGTACAGCCGGTGTCCTCACCGCACTGGCCCTCACCCTCGGCGGTGCCGTCCTCACCGCCCCCGCGGCCCGGGCGGACATCCCCGCCTGCACGCAGATGGCCACGCAGGCCGGTGCCACCGCCTCCGACTCCGTCACCGCGGCCTGCGGCCGTGGCGTGGTCGGAGACCTGCAGGGCTGTGTGAGCGGGCTGACCGGGGCCGGGGTGGCGGGCGGCGCCGCGAACGGTGCCTGCCGGGAGGCGGCCCACGAACCGCGATAGGAGGAAGTCATGCGCATGCGAAGGATCCTGGGCCCCGCCCTGGCCGCGGCCACCCTTGCCGGCATCAGCGCGGTCGGCGCGGTCGGCGCCGCGGCCGCCTCGTCTCTGAACATGACCAGGGACGAGTGCACGGCCGCCGGCGGACAGGTCACGGCACGCCCCTACGCCGGCTACGTCTGCGCGCTGCCCGACGGGACCACGCAGTCGATCACGTGATCTTCCCGTAGAAGTCGCACGACCAAGGAGCCGACCGGCGATACCTGCCGGTCGGCTCCGCCGTGCTCGCCCACGCCTCCCGGGGAGGACTCCGCCGTTCGGCCCCTCAAGGGCTTCGGCCCCGGCGCCGAGAAGGATCAGGCGGAGTCGTCCCACTCCTGAATCCCGGTACACCTCCGCGCCCTCGGCCGCCCCGACGACGGCGGCCCCGCACCCCCGCCGGCCCGGAGGAGATCCCGCATGCGCGTCTTCGCGCCCCTGACCGCCGTCACCACCGCCGCGCTCCTGCTCGTCACCGTCACCGGCGCTCCTCCCGCCGCGGCGGACGAGAACGCCGGCGGCACCCCCCTGGTCAGGGTGGCCCAGGGCGACCCGTACGCGCGCTGCACCATCGGCGCGAGGGACCCCGACAGCGTCGTGTACCCGGGCACGGAGGTCGAGCCGTACCTGTCCGTCGATCCGCGCGACACGAAGCGCGTGGTCACCGTGTTCCAGCAGGACCGCTGGAATGACGGCGGAGCCCGCGGCCTGGCGGCGTCCTGGACCACGGACGGCCGCACCTTCCACCGGAGCACGCTGCCGTTCAGCCTGTGCGCCCCCGGCGGCGCGGACTACGAACGGGCCACCGACCCCTGGGTGAGCACCGGACCCGACGGCACCGTCTACGCCGGCGGAGAGGGCTTCGACTTCACGAGGAGCACCCGCAGCGCCCTCCTGGCCGCCACGTCCCGCGACGGGGGCCGCACCTGGCGCAACCTCACCACCACCCACGTCGACGAGCAGCCGTTCTTCAACGACAAGCCCTCGGTCACCGCCGACCCGATCCGCAAGGGCACGGCCTACCAGGTCTGGGACCGCCTCGACAACGACCCGCCCGGCCCCAGCTCCCTCGACGGGCCGGGCTACATCTCCGTCACCCGCGACGGCGGCCGCACCTGGAGCGCGGCCCGGCGGTTCGTCGACACCAGCGCCGTGCCCAACACCCAGACCATCGGCCATCTGATCGTCGTCGACCGGCGCACCGGCACCCTGCACGACTTCTTCGACCGGATCACCCTCGCCGACGACCTGAGCACCGTCGTCGAAGCCCACTACGCGGTGGTCACCTCGACCGACGCCGGAAAGACCTGGAGCGCCCCGGTCACCGTGGCCCGGGACACCTCCGTACCGGAGGTCGACCCCAACGACCCCACCAAGCCGCTGCGCTCCGCGGCGACCCTGCCCAGCCCGGCGGTCGACCCCAGGACGGGCACGCTGTACATGGCCTACGAGGGCTCGGACTTCTCCGGCGGCAGGTTCGACTCCGTCCAGCTGGTGCGCTCCACCGACGGCGGACGCACCTGGGGACGTCCCGAGCTGATCAGCCCGCGGAAGGTGCCGGCGTTCTCGCCGTCGATCGCGGTCGACCGGCGGGGCACGGTCGCGCTGACCTACTACGACCTGCGCTTCCTCAGGCCCGGCGACACCACCACCCTGCCCACCGCCTACCAGCTGGCCACCCTGCCGCACGGAGACCCGAGGCGCCGGACCGAACGACGGATCTCGCGGGTCTTCGACTGGCTGCAGGCGCCGTTCTCCGGGGGCTACTTCCTCGGCGACTACCAGGGCCTGGTGGCGGACGGCAAGGGGGTGCGGGCAGTGCTCACCGAGACCCACTCCGGCACACCGCGGAACCGTACGGACGTGTACTCCGGCACCTTCCGCACCGGGTGACGGTCCCGTTGGCCGGGCAGTCCGCGTGCCGTCCCCGCGTCAGCCGCGCTCGACGGTCACCGTCACCCGGCTGCCAGGGACGGCCAGCACCCGGTCCCGTCCGTCCGGTCCGCGTACGACGGTCGCGCGGCCGCCGGCCCTGATCCGCCAGGTGCCCGGCGGCACGGACAGCTCGGACACCCGCGAGCCGCGCGGGGCCGCGCGGTACGACAGCCGGTACACACCCCGTCCGGCGTCGTACGAGGCGGAGACGTCCGTGCCCGCGACGCTCTCCGCGTACGGCTCTGCGGTCAGCTCCTTGTGGGGCCGGAAGGCACCCGCGTCGTCGACCGCGCAGTATCCGCCGCCGTAGCACCACACGTAGCCCGCCCAGCCGGTGGCGTAACGGCCCAGGGAGGCCATGGCGTCCCGGTAGAAGCGGCTCATGTGCGGCAGGGAGCTGTCGGGCGGCCCCCATTCACCGACGACGACCGGCACCCGGTACCGCTTCGGATAGGCGGTGACGGCCCGCTCGTACGCCTCGATCCAGCCGGCGCCGGGGTCGTAGTCGGAGCCCGCCTCCATGGCGGAGTCGTAGAAGTGCGGCGCGTACACGACGCGCGGGTCGTGGACGCGGCCGAGGCCGGTCGGTACGCCCTCACCGACGATCGGGGTGGGCTCGACGAACACCCAGGCGTCCCGGTCGGCCGAACGCACCGCGTCGGCGAGGCGGTTGTACATCGGGGTCAGCTGTGCGCGTTCGACGCGGCGGGCCGCCGTCGCCAGGTCCTCGCCCGGACGCGCCTCACCCATCGGCTCGTTGATCAGGTCGTAGCCGAGGACGGCCGGATGACGGGCGAACCGGGTGGCGAGGACGCGCCACATCCGTACCTGGGCGGTGCGCAGGTCCCGGTCCTCGTAGAGATGGGTGAAGGCGCGCTGCACGGCGGGCTCGAAGTACTCGGCGAACCAGTCGTCCGGATGCGCGGTGAACGGCAGTCCGTCGGTCCGGGTCGCCCACTCCGGTATGCCGCGGTGGCCGAAGGCCGGACCGAAGACGTCCTGGTGGGCGTCGATCACGACCTTCACGCCGTACCGGTCGGCCCAGTCCAGGATGCGGCCGATCCGGCGCAGGTAGCTCTCGCTGTACTGTCCGGGCCTCGGCTCCAGGTCGTCCCAGAAGACCAGCAGCCGGGCGAAGTCGAAGCCCTCGGCCCGCATGTCGCGCAGATGGCGCTCGGTGATGCCGGTCAGGGCCTCCTCGCCCCGGTGCGTCTTGTCCTCGATGTTCCAGCCGTGCAGGGTGAGGACCCGCCCCTGCCGGTCGGTGAGCGGGGGGATGCCCGGCCCGGCCTCCCCGGACTCCGGTGAGGCGTGGGCGGTGGCGGGGACGAGCAGCGCGGCGACGACCGCGGCGGCCGTCAGTGACGCTCGCAGCACGGTGAACCTCCGGTCCGGCGGTGTCCGTTCGTGCCGCGCATCCCACCAGCCACCGCCGCACTCTTCAAGTCCCGTGCACCGGAAGGTTCTTGGTGAGCGCTCGGCGGCTCAGCCCTTGTTGGATCCCAGGGTCAGGCCGCTGACGAACTGGCGCTGGAGCACGAAGTAGACCACCAGCGTCGGGATCGCGGTCAGCAGGGCACCGGCGGCGACCAGGTTGGGGTCGGTGAAGTACTGGCCGGAGAGGTTGTTCAGGGCCGAGGTGATCGGCATGTTCTCACCGGTCGAGATCAGCACCAGCGCCCAGAAGAAGTCGTTGTAGATCCAGATCGACAGCAGGGTCGCGAGGGCCGCCATCGCCGGCTTGCACAGCGGCAGGGTGATCTGCCAGTACAGCCGCCACACCGACGCGCCGTCGACCAGCGCGGCCTCGGTCAGCTCGTGCGGCAGCGAGCGCATGTAGTTGCTCAGCACGAACGCGCAGAACCCGGACTGGAACGCCACATGGACGAGGACCAGGCCGAGGGCGGAGTCGTACAGCTTGCCGCTCGCCGTGACCCCCGGCAGATCGGTGAGCAGGTACAGCCGGTACAGCGGGGTGATGATGACCTGCTGCGGGAGCAGGTTGCCGGCCGTGAAGACCAGCAGCAGCGCCAGGTTGACCCGGAAGTCGAAACGGCTGACGTAGAAGGCGACGCAGGAGGACAGGAAGAGGGTCAGCAGTACGGCCGGGATCGCGATGATCAGCGTGTTGCCGAAGTAGTGCGTCATGTCCGACTGCTCGAACGCGTGGGTGAAGTTGTCGAAGTTCAGCGTGTCCGGCCAGGAGACGTAACCCTTCGCGCTGGTCTCGCTGTACGGGCGCAGCGCGGAGAAGACCGCCCACAGCAGGGGCGCGAGCCAGGCGAGGGCGGTGCCCGCGAGGAAGACGTGCAGCAGGACGCGGGCCGGGCGGATCGGGGCGCGCCGCTTCGACGGGGCGGTGGTGCTGCTCATGCCCGCCGCTCCTTCCGGAAGGTGGCGATCAGATAGGGGACGATCACCGCGAGCGAGATCACCAGCAGGACGACGGCGATGGCGGAGCCGTAACCGATGCGGCTGGACTCGCCGATGATGTTGTTGGTGACCAGGATCGACAGCAACTCGGTGCCCTGGGCGCCCTTGTTGAAGACGAAGACCAGGTCGAAGGCGCGCAGTGCCTCGATGATGGTGACGACGAGGACGACGGTGTTGGTCGGCCGCAGGGTGGGGAAGATGACGCTCCTGAACGTCTGCCACTCGTTGGCGCCGTCCAGCGCGGAGGCCTCGCGCAACGACGGGTCCACGCTCTTCAGGCCGGCCAGGTAGAGGATCATCATGTAGCCGGTGTGCCGCCAGGACGCGGCGATCAGGACCGCCCACAGGTTGAGCTTCGGATCGCCGATCCAGTCGATGTAGTGGCCGGGCTTGTTGGCGCCGACGATGCTGTTGATCAGTCCCGTGTCCGGGTTGTAGACGAGCTGCCAGACGAACCCGATGCAGGCCATGGAGATGACGACCGGCAGGAAGAACGCGGTCTGGTAGACCCGGCTGAAGCGGATCCGCTTGTCCAGCTGCACCGCCAGGAACAGGCCGAACGGCGTCGGGACCAGGATGAGGGCCACGAACCAGATGACGTTGTGCTGGACCGCGGGCCAGAACTGCGGGTTGTCGCTGAAGAGTTGGTGGAAGTTGTCCAGGCCCACCCACTTGATCGAGTCGAACCCGATGCCGTCCCAGGTGGTGAAGGCGAGGAAGATCGAGGCGATCGCGGTGACCCATACGAGGGCCACGTGCAGGAGGGTGGGCACGCCCGCCATCACGGCGAGCGTGATGCGGTCACGGCGGGTCAGCAGGCGCTGGTGGCCGTTCGTGACCCGCTTCTTCGCAGGCGCGGTGCCCGGAGGCGGCGGCGCCGCCTCCGGGCTCTTCGTCGTCGTGTCGGTCGTCATGGGGCTGCTCATGAGGAGGCGAAGATCGTCTTCTTCTGGCGCTCGATGGACGACAGCAGGCTGTCCACGCCCTTGGGGTTCTGCAGGAACTTCTGCAGGCCGGGCTGCATCACGGTGGAGGTGAAGTCGGGCCGGCTGTCGCGGTCCATGAACTGGGTGAGGCTCTTGGCGCCGCCGATCATCTCGAACGCCTTCTTCTGGAGCGCCGAGTACGACGAGGTGTCGGCCTTGCTGGAGGCGGCGACCACGCTCGGGTCGGTCTTCAGGTAGATCTCCTCGGCCGCCGGGGAGCCGAGGTACTCCAGCAGCTTCACCACGCCCGCGTGGTTCTTCGGGGACTTGCTGACCATGAAGCCGTCGGTCGGCGCCTCGACCGTGTCCTGGCCGTACGCGGAGTTCAGCTCCGGGAAGGGGAAGAAGTCGAGGTCGTCCAGGGCGGCCTTGTCGGTGAACTGCTGCGCCACGAACGAGCCGAGGACGTACATGCCGGCCTTCTTCGCGACCAGCGTCTGTGCGGCGTCCTGCCAGGTGCGGCCCATGAAGCCGTCCTGGTGGTAGGGGAGGATCTCGGTCCAGTGGTCGAAGACGGCCTTGACCTTGGCGTCGGTCCAGGAGGCCTTCCCGGCCATCAGCTGGACGTGGAAGTCGTAGCCGTTCAGGCGGAAGTTGATCTGGTCGAAGGTGCCCATCGCCGGCCAGGCGTCCTTGTCGCCGAAGGCCAGCGGGACCAGGCCGTCCTTCTTCATCCGCTTCAGCAGGGCGACGAAGTCGTCCCAGGTGGCGGGGACCTCGTAGCCGTGCTGCTGGAAGACGCTCTTGCGGTAGAAGACCGCCCACGGGTACGTCGTCATCGGCACGAAGTAGTACTTGCCGTCCTCGCCCTTGCTGAGCTTCTTCATCGCCTCGGGGAAGTTGTCCCCGATCTTCGCCCAGACGTCGTCGATGGGCGTGGCCAGCTTCTTCGCCGCGAAGAACTGCATGCGGTAGCCGGCGAACCAGTTGAACACGTCGTCCGGCGTGCCCTGCAGATACGAGTTGATCTGCTCCTGGAAGGTGTTGTGGTCCTTCGTGTTGACATCGACGGTGAGGCCGGACTGCTTCTTGAAGGCCGCGTAGACACTCTCGAAGGCCTTCTTCGGCACCGCGTCGGAGGCGTTGGAGCCCACGGTGACGGTCTTCGGGTCGGAGCCCGAACCGCTGCCTCCGCAGGCGGACAGCAGGGGTATGCCGGCACCGGCCAGCAGTGCGGCACCACCCGCTCCGCGCAGCAGCGCGCGGCGGCCGGGACCCGGGACGGAAGAACCTGAGGGGGAGGGGCGCATGGCGGCTCCTGAGGAATGCAGGGTCCGGTCAAGGGGTTGAGTTGATCACCGAAAGGTCGCCGAAACCGCTCAGAAACCAACTCGACCGAACATCGTGGGCGTAATAACAGCCCCATGTCCGCTCATGCGTCAATAGGTGCGGTCGCCTTGGGGAGTCTCTTGCCCGAAACGTAATCGTCACCGTTACCTGCGTGTTCGCCGCGCCGGGAACGAACGGGCCCCCACGGCATGGGCGGCCGTGGGGGCTGTGTGAACACGGGGGATTCCGATTCAGGGTCTGACCAGCAGCTGGAACTCGAAGGCGTAGTGGGACGCCCGGTAGACGTGGCTGCCGTACTCGACCGGCCGGCCGGTGTCGTCGTAGGCCGTGCGTTCCATGGTGAGCAGGGCCGCGCCCTCCTCCTCGTCCAGCAGGGCGGCCTCCCCGGCGGTGGCGCCGCGGGCACCCACCGACTGCCGGGCGCTGTGCAGGGTCAGGCCGGCCGAGCGCATCATCCGGTACAGCCCCGTCGACTCCAGTCGTTCCGTTGGGAGTTCGAGCAGCGGCTCGGGCAGGTGGTTGCGCAGGAAGGCCACCGGGCGGCCGCGGGTGCGGCGCAACCGCTCCAGTACGGTCACCTCCGCGCCCTCCGGCACGGCGAGGGCCGCCGCCACGTCGGCGGCCGCCGGGATCCGTTCGTTGCGCAGCACCCGGGTGGTCGGCCGCTGACCGGCCGCCTCCAGGTCGTCGTAGAGGCTGCTGAGTTCCAGCGGGCGCCTGACCTTGCTGTGCACCACCTGGGTGCCGACCCCGCGGCGGCGCACCAGCAGTCCCTTGTCGACCAGCGACCGGATCGCCTGGCGCACGGTGGGCCGGGACAGCCCGAGCCGCACCGACAGGTCCACCTCGTTGCCGAGCAGGTTCCCCGGGGCCAGCGTCCCCTGCTCGATGGCCGACTCCAGCTGCCGGGCGAGCTGGTGGTACAGCGGTACGGGGCTCGTGCGGTCCAGGGTGAGGGGGAGCGAGGAGAGCGCGCGATCACCCGATGCCGTTCGTCGCGGGGTGCGGTGTACTGGGCTCATGCCTCTCAGGTGTAGGGGCCGGCGGGCGCCGATGTCAATCATTTGTACTTACATTCGGACCTGCTTGTGAAATGATGTCTTAACAAAGTATTGACAGCGGGCCCGTCAGGGACTTGGATCCCGTCCCAACGCACAGCGTGCCCAAGCGCAGGCGTCCCTCCCCCGACGCACAGTGAGGTGCAAGGACAGATGGACCGCTCTTCTCGCTCCCGCTCCCGCAGGCTGGCCCCCGTTGTGGCTGTGGCCGCCGCGGCAGCCCTCACCCTCGCCGGCTGCTCCAGCAGCTCCGGCGGCAAGAAGGCCGAGGAAGGAGCGGCGAACGCCTCCGCGGGCAAGGCCGACACCCCCCGGATGACCGTCGCGCTGGTCACCCACCAGGCTCCCGGCGACACCTTCTGGGACACCGTCCGCAAGGGCGCGGAGGCCGCGGCGGCCAAGGACAACGTCAAGCTGGTCTACTCCGCCGACCCGAACGCGGGCACCCAGGCCAACCTGGTGCAGAACGCCGTCGACCAGAAGGTCGACGGCATCGCGGTCACCCTGGCCAAGCCGGACGCCATGAAGAACGTGATCGGCAAGGCACGGCAGGCCGGCATACCGGTCGTCGGACTGAACTCCGGTCTGAGCGACTGGAAGAAGCTGGGCCTGCTGGAGTTCTTCGGGCAGGACGAGAGCGTGTCGGGCGAGGCGGTCGGCAACAAGCTCAACACCACCGGCGCCAAGAAGATCGTGTGCGTGATCCAGGAGCAGGGCAACGTCGGTCTCACCCAGCGCTGCGACGGCGTGAAGAAGACGTTCAAGGGCACCACTGAGACCCTGTACGTGAACGGCACCGACATGCCGTCCGTGAAGTCGACCATCACGGCGAAGCTCAAGCAGGACAAGTCCATCGACACCGTCGTCGCGCTCGGCGCGCCGTTCGCCCTCACCGCGGTGCAGTCAGTGGGCGACGCGGGCAGCAAGGCGAAGGTCGCCACGTTCGACCTCAACAAAGACCTGGTCAAGGCCGTACAGAAGGGAACCATCGAGTTCGCGGTCGACCAGCAGCCCTACCTCCAGGGCTACCTGGCGGTCGACTCCCTGTGGCTCTACAAGAACAACGGCAACTACAGCGGCGGCGGCGAGCAGCCGGTGCTGACCGGCCCGGCCTTCGTCGACAAGTCCAACGTCGACAAGGTCTCCGAGTTCGCCGCGAAGGGCACCCGGTGATGAGCATGGCCCAGCACGCCGAGCCGGCGGTGGGGACACCGCCGGCGCCCGGCCCCGAGCAGAGCGACGGCCGTACCACCCGGCGCCCCCTGGTGCTCCGGCTGCTGGCCCGGCCCGAGGTGGGCGTCTTCCTCGGCGCCGCCGCGGTCCTGGTCTTCTTCCTGATCGTCGCGCCCTCGGTCCGCCAGGGCAGCTCGATGGCCACGATCCTCTACCAGTCCTCGACCATCGGGATCATGGCCCTGCCCGTGGCCCTGCTCATGATCGGCGGCGAGTTCGACCTGTCGGCCGGTGTCGCGGTGATCACCTCGGCGCTCACCGCGAGCATGCTCAGCTACCAGCTGACCCTGAACGTGTGGACCGGTGTGATCGTCGCCCTGGCCGCCTCCCTCGCGGTCGGCGCCTTCAACGGCTGGATGGTGGTGAAGACCGGACTGCCCAGCTTCCTGGTCACCCTCGGCACCTTCCTGATCCTCCAGGGCGTGAACCTCGCCGTGACCAAGTCGGTCACCGGCAACGTGGCCACCGACGACATCAGCGACATGCAGGGCTTCGACCAGGCGAAGAAGATCTTCGCGTCGTCCTTCGACGTCGGCGGGGTGGAGGTGCAGATCACCGTGGTCTGGTGGCTGGTCTTCGCCGCCCTGGCCAGCTGGGTCCTGCTGCGCACCAAGTACGGCAACTGGATCTTCGCCGTCGGCGGCAACAAGGACAGCGCCCGCGCCGTCGGCGTCCCGGTCGGGTTCACCAAGATCACGCTGTTCATGCTGGTCGGCTTCGGCGCCTGGTTCGTCGGCATGCACAACCTGTTCTCGTTCAACACCGTGCAGTCCGGCGAGGGCGTCGGCCAGGAGCTCATCTACATCGCCGCGGCCGTCATCGGCGGCTGTCTGCTCACCGGCGGCTACGGCTCGGCGATCGGGCCGGTCTTCGGCGCCTTCATGTTCGGCATGGTCCAGCAGGGCATCGTCTACGCCGGCTGGAACCCGGACTGGTTCAAGGCCTTCCTCGGCGTGATGCTGCTCGGCGCCGTCCTGATCAATCTATGGGTCCAGCGCACGGCGACCCGGAGGTGACCGATGACTGACAACGCAACCGGAACCCACGGCGCCGTCCTGAAGGACGCCCCGCCCGAGGGGGAGGGCCCCCTGGTCGAACTGCGCGGCGCGGGCAAGTCCTACGGCAACGTCCGCGCCCTGCACGGCGTCGACCTGAAGGTGCACGCGGGCCGGGTGACCTGCGTCCTCGGCGACAACGGCGCCGGCAAGTCCACCCTCATCAAGATCATCTCGGGCCTGCACCAGCACACCGAGGGCGAGTTCCTGGTCGACGGCGCTCCGGTGCGGTTCACCTCCCCGCGCGAGGCCCTGGACCAGGGCATCGCCACCGTCTACCAGGACCTGGCCACCGTCCCGCTGATGCCGGTGTGGCGGAACTTCTTCCTCGGCTCCGAGATGACCCGGGGGCCCTGGCCCGTACGCCGGCTCGACATCGCCCGCATGAAGCGGACGGCCGACGAGGAACTGCGCAACATGGGCATCGTCCTGGACGATCTGGAGCAGCCCATCGGCACCCTCTCCGGCGGTCAGCGGCAGAGCGTGGCGATCGCCCGAGCCGTCTACTTCGGCGCCCGCGTCCTCATCCTGGACGAGCCGACGGCCGCCCTGGGCGTCAAGCAGTCCGGCGTGGTCCTGAAGTACATCGCCGCTGCCCGCGAACGCGGACTCGGCGTCATCTTCATCACCCACAACCCCCACCACGCCTACATGGTCGGCGACCACTTCAGCGTCCTGCGCCTCGGCACCCTGGAACTCTCCGCCGACCGCGAGGAGGTCGGCCTGGAGGAACTGACCAACCACATGGCGGGCGGCGCCGAACTGGCCGCGCTCAAGCACGAACTGGCCCAGGTGCGCGGCGTCGACGTGGAGGAGCTGCCCGAGGAGGGCGACCTGACCGCGCCGGTGGCGCCGTCCCCCGACGGCACGTCCTGACCCCGTCCCCGCCGGCCGGATCCCCTGCGGTTCCTGCGCAACCGCAGGGGATTCGGCCGGCAGGCGTACGGGAACCAAGCGGGGGCACGCGGGCGTTGTGAAGGACGACGGGGGATGCCCGCGCAGACGGGAGGACGAGATGACGCAGCGCACCGAGCCCCGGCAGAGCGCCCAGGACACGGCCACCACCGACGCGGCGGCCCGGCGTGCCCACCGCTTCGGCACACTGCCCGAGCGGATACGTCCGGAGGACACGGTCGAGACGAAGCCCGCGACCGTGCCGGACCCGGCCCGTGACACCTACAACCCGGACGAGTGGCTGATCCGGTACTGCGGCTGATCCTGGGCTGCGGCTGAGACGAGCGTGCGGCGCCCGGGGTCCGGGCGCCGCACCGCGGTCTCATCCCTTCCGCACCTCCGCGAGGCTCACCGGCCGGTGCTCGCGCAGCGACAGGGTGCAGGCCTCGGCGATCCAGCCCGCCTCCAGGGCGTCCTCGATCGTGCAGGGCGAGGGCCGGGTCCCGGCCACGACCTCGGTGAACGCGGTCAGTTCGGCGCGGTAGGCGTCGGTGAACCGGTCCATGAAGAAGTCGTGCGGGGTGCCGGCCGGGAAGCTCACGCCGGGCTCGACGGAGCGGAGCGGCAGCTGATCGTCCAGGCCCACGGCGATCGAGTCCCGGAAGCCGTGGAGCTCCATCCGCACGTCGTAACCCCGGCCGTTGTGACGGGAGTTGGAGACCACCGCGAGGGTGCCGTCGTCCAGGGTGAGGACCGCGCCGACGGTGTCCGCGTCGCCGGCCGCCGCGATGTAGTCGGCGCCGCGGTTGCCGCCGACCGCGTACACCTCGGTGACCTCACGCCCCGTCACCCAGCGGATGATGTCGAAGTCGTGCACGGAGCAGTCCCGGAAGATCCCGCCGGACGCGGCGACGTACGCGGCCGGCGGCGGAGCCGGGTCCAGGGTGGTGGACCGGACGGTGTGCAGCGTGCCCAGCTCGCCCGCCCGCACGGCGGCCCGCGCGGCGGCGAAGCCCGCGTCGAAGCGGCGGTTGTAGCCGATCTGGATCGGGACGCCGCTGTCGCGCACGGCCGCCAGCACCCCGACGCCCTCGGCCATGGTCCGGGCCACCGGTTTCTCGCAGAAGACCGGCACGCCCGCCTCGACGCCGGCGCGGATCAGCGCGGGATGGGCGTCCGTGGCGGCCGCCACGACGAGGCCGTCGACACCGGCCGCCAGGAGTGCCTCCGGCGAGTCCGCCACCTCGGCCCCGAACCGCTCGGCGGCGGCCTTGGCGGCGTCCGCGAACGGATCGGCGACGACGAGCGCCTCGACGGCGTCCAGTTCCGAGAGGGTCTCGGCGTGGAAGGCGCCGATGCGGCCCAGGCCGAGGATTCCGATACGCATTGCTTCGCTGCTTCCTTCTTGGTGGGTGAGGTTCGCCGCCGGGGCCCGGTCCGGCCCCGTTCGTCCGTCGGGCCCGCCCCGCGACGACGGGCGGGCCGGCACGTCTCAGTCCAGCCCGCCCAGTACGTTCTGGTCCCAGTCGATCACCGAGCCGGTGACCACGCCCGACCGGTCGGACAGCAGCAGGACCACGAAGTCCGCGATCTCGTCCGGACGGCCGAGCCTGCCCATCGGCAGCCGCTCCGCGGCCCGGTCCCGCCAGTCGTCGCCCGCGCCGTGGAAGGCGCGCTGGGTGGCGTCCTCGCCTTCCGTCGCCGTCCAGCCGATGTTCAGGCCGTTGACCCGGATCCGGTCCCAGCGGTGTGCGTGCGCGGCGTTCCGGGTCAGGCCCATCAGGCCCGCCTTGGCGGCCACGTACGGCGCCAGGAACGGCTGCCCGCCGTGCGCCGAGGAGGTGATCACGTTGACGATCGTGCCGGGCGCCTCGCGGGCCAGCATGTCGGCGACCGCGGCCTGCATCGCGAAGAACGGTCCCCGGAGGTTGACCGCGATGTGCTCGTCGAACAGCTCCGGTGTGGTGTCCAGCAGCGTCCCCCGGGAGGTCAGCCCCGCCGAGTTCACCAGGCAGTCGATCCGGCCGTACGCGGCCACCACCTCGGCCACCGACGCCTTCGCCTGCCCGGCGTCCGCGAGATCGGCCCGCACGTACCGCGCCTCGCCGCCGGCGGCCGTCAACTCGGCCACCAGGGCCTCGCCCGGTCCGGGCCGGCGCGCGCCCACCGCCACCACGGCCCCCTCCCGGACGGCGGCCCGCGCGATCGCGGCACCCACCCCCTGGCTGCCGCCGTTGACCAGGACGACCTTGTCCCGGAGGAGTTCGTTCAGAGCCATGGCTCTCCTCGGCCCTTCCGACGTTCGGCACCGGCCCGCAGTGCCTCGCGCAGCCGTTCCGGCGTCCACTCCTCGCGCACCGCGCGCCGCAGCAGGTCCGCCTGCGACGGCGGGGCCGGCCCGTCGACCGGCGGATCGCTGTCGAGGTCGGTGGGGAAGGGGTAGCCCTCGGCGCTCGCCGCGACGACGTTGTCGAGCCACTCCCGCGCCGCGCCCCGGGACCGGTGCCGCAGCAGTACCGGGAACACCGCACCGGCCACCGCCTCCCGGTCCACCGTCTCCATCGCGCGTCCGAAGGCGGAGGAGATCTGGAGGAGGTTGGCCGTGCGCCGCACGTCCGCCGTCCGGTTGGTCCCGGCGGCGTGGAAGAGCGCCGGGTTGAAGAAGGCCGCGTCACCCTTGGCGAGCGGGAGCTGCACCTGGTGCGCCTCGAAGTACTCCTGGAACGCGGGCAGCCGCCAGGCCAGATAGCCCGGCTCGTACGTCTGCGAGTACGGCAGGTACCGCGTCGGCCCCGACTCCACCGGCATGTCGCAGTGGGCGACCGCGCCCTGGAGCGTGAGCACCGGGGAGAGGCGGTGCACATGGGCGGGGTAGGCGGCCGCCGCCGCGTTGCTCAGGAAGCCGAGGTGGTAGTCCCGGTGCGCGGTCTGGCCGGCGCCGCCCGGGTTGACCACGTTGACCTGCGAGGTGACCTGATAGCCGGGGCCGAGCCAGGCCGTCGAGACGAGGGCCAGCACCTCGTTCGCGTAGTACGCGGCGAACGCCTCCGGGTCGTACAGGGCCGTCTTCTCCAGCGCGTTCCACACGCGGTCGTTGGCGCCCGGCCGCGCGAAGTGGTCACCGGCCGTCGTGCCGGAGGCCCGCTGCCCGGCGATCAGCGCATCGAAGACCGCCGTGAGCCGGTCGACGACGGCGGGGTCGGGGAAGGCACCCCGGACGACGACGATCCCGGGACCGTCGGCGAGCGCCCGCACCAGCTCGGCCCGCAGCGCGTCCCGGTCGCCGGCCGTACGCAGCCGCTCGCCCTCGTAGACGAGGACGTTCTCCGTCACCGAGGAGGCGTGCGGATGGTCAGCGAGACGCGTCGTACGGCCGACGAGCGCGCGGAAGGCGTCGAGATCGCAGTCCTGTTCGGACAGCCGGGCGCGGCCGGGGGCGGAGCTGAGGGACATCGGCGTCCTGCTTTCGGGCCTGGGATCGGCGCGGTCCTGTCATTCTTGTCAGTACAAACCCCTCGAACAACCAGCAGACACCCGTCAAAAACCCCTCAAGGAGCCGGTCCATGGGACACCCGTTCCCCATCCGGGAGATCGCGCGGCAGGCGGGCCTGAGCGAGGCCACGGTGGACCGGGTGCTGAACGGCCGGGGAGGGGTGCGCGAGAGCACCGCGCAGGAGGTGCGCCGGGCGATCGCCGACCTCGACCGCCAGCGCACCCAGGTCCGGCTGGCCGGCCGTACCTTCATGGTCGACATCGTGGTGCAGGCACCGGAGCGGTTCACCACCGCCGTACGCGCCGCCCTGGAGGCCGAACTGCCCTCCCTGCACCCGGCGGTACTGCGCTCCCGTTTCCACTTCCGCGAGACCGGCCCGGCCGCCGAGCAGGCCGGGACGCTGGACCGGATCGCCCGGCGCGGCTCGCAGGGCGTGATCCTCAAGGCGCCGGACGTCCCCGAGGTCACCGCGGCCGTCGGCCGGCTCACCGCCGCCGGCATCCCCGTCGTCACCCTCGTCACCGACCTGCCCACGAGCGGCCGGCTGGCCTACGTCGGCATCGACGACCGCGCGGCCGGCGCGACCGCCGCCTATCTGATGGGCCAGTGGCTCGGTGACCGGCCCGGCCACGTCCTCACCAGCCTCAGCAGCGGCTTCTTCCGCAACGAGGAGGAGCGGGAGATGGGCTTCCGCAGCGTGATGAGGGCCCGGCACCCGGAGCGGACCCTGGTCGAGATCGCCGAGGGCCAGGGCCTGGACGCCACGCAGTACGACCTCGTACGCGCCGCCCTGGAACGCGACGCTCAGATCCGGGCCGTGTACTCCATCGGCGGGGGCAACGACGCCACCCTGCGGGCCTTCGCGGATCTCGGCCGCGACTGCGCGGTGTTCGTCGCCCACGACCTCGACCACGACAACACCCGTCTGCTGCGCGAGCACCGGCTGTCCGCCGTCCTCCACCACGACCTGCGCCAGGACATGCGCGAGGCCTGCCGGCACGTCATGCGCGCGCACGGCGCGCTGCCCCCGGCCGGTCCGGCGCTGCCGACCGCCATCCAGGTCGTCACGCCGTACAACATGCCCGCGCGACGGGACGACTGAAGGGGATCGGGTGAGCTGGACCGAACACGTGGAGATCGAGGGCGTACCGCTGGTCGCGACCCTCGTGCCGGGCGGCACGATCGGGCTGCTCGCGCTGCACGGCAGCAACGAGGGGGGCACGGCCGAGCTGGCGGACCTGGTGGCCCGGCGCTGCGGAGCCACCAGCCTGGTCTTCACCCAGCCGGGAGTGCCGCGGCCCCGGCACATCCCGTCCCCGCGCATGGCGGTCGACCACTGCGCGCTGCTGCGCGAGTTCCTGGGCCGGGTCGCCCTCACGGTCTCGCTCCACGGCCACATGCGGTCCCACGCACCGCGGACCCTCTTCCTGGGCGGCGGCAACCGCGAGGCCGCACGCCTGCTCGCCGAGGAACTGCTCGTCCTCGCACCCCGGTTCCGGGCGGTCGCGGACCTGGCGGCGATCCCGGCCGCGCTGCGCGGGCTGCATCCCAGGAACCCGGTCAACCTCACCCGCCTGGGCGGGGTCCAGGTGGAACTGCCGCTCACGGCCCGGACCACCGGACCGGCCGACACGCCCCCGCAGCCGGTGGCCGACGCACTCGCCACCGGTGTCCGGCGGCTCGCTCAGCTCGCCTCGACGTCCACCCAGGACCCGCTCTGAACGGACCGCGCCATCGCGTCCAGCACGGCCGCACTGTGCACCGCGTCGGCCAGGGTGGCACCGTACGGCGTGCCCTCGGCGACCGACCGGACGAAGCGGTACGCCTCGATGACCTTCAGGTCGTCGTAGCCCATCGCGTTGGCCGCGCCCGGCTGGAACGCGGCGAACTCGCCGGCGCCCGGTCCGACGTACTCCGTGCTGACCGGCTGGTCCTGGTAGGTAGTGCCGAGGCTGGTGCGGAGCTCGTTCATCCGGCGGAAGTCCCAGAACACCGCGCCCCGGGTGCCGTGCACCTCGAAGCCGTAGGTGTTCTGCTCGCCGACCGAGACCCGGCAGGCCTCCAGCACCCCTCGGGCGCCGGAGGCGAAACGCAGCAGGCAGCCCACGTAGTCCTCGTTCTCGACCGGGCCACGCTCGCCGCCGGGGGCGAGGGCGTGACCGGCGGTGGCACCGGCCGGCCGCGCCCGCTCGGGGACGAAGACCGCGGTGTCGGCGGTGAGGGAGGCGATGTCGCCGAGCAGGAAGCGGGCCAGGTCGGCGCCGTGCGAGGCCAGGTCGCCGAGCACTCCGCTGCCCCCGCGCGCCCGCTCGTACCGCCAGGTCAGGGCGCCGTCCGGGTGGGCCGCGTAATCGCTGAACAGCCGGATGCGCACGTGGGTGACCGTGCCGATCCCGCCGGTGGCGATCAGGTCGCGGGCTGCTTCCACGGCGGGCGCGTTGCGGTAGTTGAAGCCGACCGCGCCCTGGACGCCCGCCTTCGCGACCGCGTCCGCGACGGCGCGGGCGTCCTCGGCGGTCAGCCCCACCGGTTTCTCGATCCAGATGTGCTTTCCGGCCTCGGCCATCGCCACGCCGATCTCCCGGTGCAGGAAGTTCGGCGCGGTGATGCTGACCGCCCGGACGCGCGGGTCGGCGGCCACCTCGCGCCAGTCGCGGGTGGCGGAGGCGAACCCGAACCGCTCGGCGGCCTCCTCGGCCCGCCCCGGTACCTCCTCGGCGACCGCGACCAGCCGCGGGCGCAGCGGAAGCCGCGGGTAGTGGTGCGGGAGCCGGGCGTAGGCCTGGGTGTGCACCCGGCCCATCCAGCCGAACCCGACGACGGCGACACCGAGCGCATCCACCATGACAGCCCCTCGTTGGACCGGTCCATCTCCTGTCCCGGTCACCATGTCCGGACATGGATCGGCTGTCAAGCAGGTCTCTCGCGTCCCCGGTGAGCCGCCCGGCGGCCTTTGACAGCCGGAACGGTCCATGGAACGGTCCATCCATGAGACCTCCGACGATCCGCGACGTGGCCGAGCGCGCGGGAGTGTCGAAGTCGCTGGTCTCCCTGGTGCTGCGCGGCTCCGGCCCGGTACGCGCCGAGAAGCGGGACGCCGTCCTGCGGGCCGTGGACGAGCTGGGCTACCGGCCCAACGCCGCCGCCCGCAGCCTGAGCGAGCAGCGCACCCGCACGGTCGGCGTCCTCCTGGACGACCTGCGCAACCCCTGGTTCGTGGACCTCCTGGACGGTCTGAACTCGCTGCTGCACACCGCCGGGCTGCACATGCTCCTCGCCGACGCCCGCCTGAACCGGCGGCTGGGTCACGACCTCGCCGAGCCCTTCCTGGACCTCGGCGTCGACGGGCTGGTGGTGGTCGGCACGGTCCCGGACGCGGGCGCGCTCGGCAGCCTGGCGCGGCGCGTGCCCGTCGTCGTGGCGGGCGCCCATGAGCACCGGGCGCCCGGCGTGGACGTCGTGGCCGGGGACGACGAACGGGGTGCCCGGCTCGCCACCGAGCATCTGCTCGGCCTCGGCCACCGCAGGATCGCGCACCTCGCGGGCCACGGCGCCGTCGGCGCGCTGCGCAGGCGGGGCTTCGAGGCGGCGATGCGGGCCCACGGCGCCGCGCCCTTCGTCGAGCCCGGCGACCTCACCGAGGAGGGCGGGTACCGGGGGACCGTCCGGCTGCTCGGCCGCGCCGACCGGCCGACGGCGCTCTTCTGCGTCAACGACATGGCCGCGATCGGCGCGCTCTCGGCGGCCGCGGAACTGGGCCTGCGGGTGCCGCGCGACCTGTCGGTGACCGGCTACGACAACACCGGCATCTCCCGGCTGCGCCACCTCTGGCTGACCACCGTGGACACCGCCCCGCACGAGATGGGCCGGCGTGCCGCACGCTGCCTGCTGGACCGCTTCGAGCGGCCGGACGGCGAGGGGCGCGTGCACCTCGCCGTACCGACGCTGGAGGTCCGGGGCACGACCGGGGAGCCGGCCGGCGGCCTCACAGATTGATCGCGTACGCCTTGCGCAGGGTCTCGTGCACGGTCCACGTCGTACGGTCGCCCGCGCGCAGCACCGCCATGTCGCCCGGGCCCACCGTCAGCGTGGGGCCGCCCTCGACCTCGATCGTCGCCGACCCGCTGATCACCACGAACAGCTCGTCCGCCTCGGTGTCCGTGACCACGCCGGGGGTGATCTGCCAGATCCCGCGGATCTGCCTGCCGTCCGGGGACTCCCAGACCACCTTGCCGGTCACCTCCGGGGTCCCGGAGACGATCTGCTCCGGGTCGAGGGGGTCGGGTTCGAGATCGGCGTCGGGGATGTGGAGCGCGAAGCTGTGCGTCATGGGCCGACCCTAGCGAGCGGCCGCACCCCGCCGCCGTGGACAGTGTGTGCGGCATCGGGCCTGGTCGGAGGACACTTCGTCGGGCGCCCGGACTGGCAGCCGGGCGGGGAGCGGGTGATCGTGGGGAGCATGTCCGACAGCACGGCGCCCGGCACGGCACCGCCCCGGCACCACGGCACGCGCGAGATCGTCCTGTTCGGCGGGGTGTACGGCGCCGTCCTCGCCAGCTCGATGGTCGCGGCGCTCACCCAGTACGGGCACACCTCCGCCGAGGTCCGCGGCTACGACGCCGCCTGGGTCCTGGTGACCGCCTGCGCCTCCGCCCTCGCCCACGGATACGCCCACTACATCGCCGAGCGGGGCCCTCACCGCCGCTGGGACGTCCTGCGCGCCCTGCGCGAGGAGTGGCCGCTCGTGGCGGCCGTGCTGCCGACGGTCCTGCTGCTCGCGGGCGCGTGGTGGAAGTGGTGGCCCGCCAACGGCGTCGAGTACGCGGCGTTCGTCCTCAACATCCTCATCCTTTTCGTGCTCGGCCTGGTCACGGCGCGCTGGGCGGCGCGCAGCTGGCCCGGCGCGGTACTCGTCGGCCTCGGGGACGCGCTGCTCGGGCTGATCGTGGTGGTGGCCAACGCGCTGATCAAGTAGGCCACCGACGGGCACGCCCGGCGTGAGCGGATCCGGGCCGCCCGGCTCAGCGGCCGGTGCGCACCCCGTCCAGGGCGATGGCGAGGACCCGGTCGCGCTGGGCGTCGTCGTCGAACGCCGTCGCCATGATCCCGGCGACCATCCGGAGCAGATCGCCGAAGTCCATGTCCGTCCGCGCCACGCCCGCCCGCTGCGCACGCTCCAGCAGCGGGCCGCCGGCGGCGTACATGGAGTCGCGGCAGGCCGTGAAGATGTCCGACTCGTTGTTCAGGGCCTCGCGCACCGCCCGCTTGGTGACCATGTAGCCGGCGAACCGGTCCAGCCAGGCGGTCAGCGCCTCCCAGGGGGCACCGCCGGCGAGTTCGACAGCGGCCCGGCACAGGGTGTTCACCTCGTCCGCGTAGACGCTCTCGAAGAGGTCCCGGCGGGTGGGGAAGTTCCGGTACAGGGTGCCGATGCCGACGCCCGCGCGGCGGGCGACGTCCTCCAGCGAGGCGTCCGAGCCGTGCTCGGCGAACGCCTCGCGGGCGGCGGCGAGCAGGGCGTCGTAGTTGCGTGCCGCGTCCTTGCGGTGCGGCCGGCGGGTCGCCACGATCTCGCCGACGGGGAACGGCGTGGCCGTCACTTCTGCCTCCCGGGGGTGGGCTCGAAACGGAGGTTGGCCTCCGTATCTTGAACCGGAGGAATACCTCCGTTACAGTGGAGGGGTACCTCCACTTTAGCAGTGCGGAGGTGGCTCCGCCGTGGACGGACGCGTCCCGGCGCCTGCCCGCCGCACCCCTTCCGTACGGGCCCGCGCGGCCCGCCGTCAGACCTTCGCACCCTCCGCGTCACGCATTCCGGAGAGGCTCCTTCATGCCCCGCACGTCCACCCGCCTCACCTTCGCGGTCCTCGCGACCGGTGCCGGCGTGTTCTCCATGCTCCAGTCGCTGATCGCGCCGGCCCTGCCGACCGTCCAGCACGCCCTGCACACCTCACAGTCCACCGCCACCTGGGTGATGACGGCCTACCTGCTGTCCGCCTCGGTCTTCACCCCGATCCTCGGCCGGGTCGGCGACCTCGCCGGCAAGAAGCGCACCCTCGTCGCGGTCCTGGTGACGGTCCTCGCGGGCTGTCTCGTCGCCGCGCTGGCCCCGAACATCGGCGTCCTCATCGTCGCCCGTATCGTCCAGGGCGTCGGCGGCGCCCTGTTCCCGCTCTCCTTCGGCATCATCCGGGACGAGTTCGCCGCCGCCGCGGTCCCCGGCAGCATCAGCAACCTCTCCGCGGTGATCGCCGCGGGCGGTGGCGTCGGCATCGTGGCCGCCGGCCCGATCGTCTCCGCGCTCGACTACCGGTGGCTGTTCTGGATACCCGTCGCGATCGTGGCCGCGACCGTCCTGATCGCCGCGCGCTACGTCCCCGAGTCCCCCAAGCGGGCCGAGGGGAAGGTCAGTTGGGCCGGTGCCGGACTGCTCTCCGGCTGGCTGGTGGCCCTGCTGCTGCCGCTGAGCCAGGCCACGCGGTGGGGCTGGGGCTCGCCCGAGGTGCTCGGCCTGTTCGCCGCCGCCGTCGTCCTGTTCGCCCTGTGGCTCACGGCCGAGGCCCGCTCCCGCAGTCCGCTGATCGACCTGCGCGTGATGCGGCTGCCCGCCGTGTGGACCACCAACACGGCCGCCCTGCTCTTCGGCGCGGGCATGTACGCGATCTGGTCCTTCCTGCCCGGCTTCGTCCAGACGCCCTCCGCGGCAGGCTACGGCTTCGGCGCGAGCGTCACCAAGTCCGGACTGCTCATGCTGCCGATGCTCGTCGCGATGTTCCTCTCCGGTGTCCTCTCCGGCCGCCTGGAGCCCCGCGTGGGCGCGAAGGCCCTGCTCACCGCGGGTGCCGCGCTCGGCGCGGTGGCCTGCGGCCTGCTCACCCTCCGGCACGACGAGCAGTGGCAGATCGCCGTCGTGGCGGGCCTGTTCGGGCTCGGTATCGGGCTGGCCTTCGCCTCGATGGCCAACCTGGTGGTGGGCAGCGTCCCGCCGGAGCAGACCGGCGCCGCGACCGGCATGAACGCCAACATCCGCACCATCGGCGGCTCCATCGGCGCCGCGCTCACCAGCGTCCTGGTGACCGGCCGGCTCCAGCCCTCCGGCCTGCCGTACGAGTCCGGCTACACCCACGCCTGGGCCCTGCTGTCCGTCCTGCTGCTGGCCGCGGCCGGCGCCGCCCTCCTCGTCCCGGTCCGCCGCCCCGGCCGCACCGTGCACACCGCCCCTGCCGAGTCGACACGCGCACCGGCCCAGGTGCGGTAGGGTTGACCTGCGTGATCACACGGGACACACCGTGTGGGACCGCGGCGGGACGTGGCGCAGCTTGGTAGCGCACTTGACTGGGGGTCAAGGGGTCGCAGGTTCAAATCCTGTCGTCCCGACCAGCTTCATCGCGGGTCGAAGGCCGTTTCCTCATGGACGAGGAGACGGCCTTCCGTCATTCCCCGGCCGTGACGGCCGTCGCCGTCTCGTGGCGACGGCGGCGGGCCGCCATCACCGCGTGGACGAGGATGCCGGCGAACAGGAACAGCGCGCCCTGGTAGACCGCCGCGTAACCGGCGCCCGCCATCAGCCAGATGGAGAAGACCGCGGCCACCGCGGTGATCGCGGAGTCCCGCAGCAGCCGGCCCCGGTCGACCGGGCGGTCGCCGGACACGAGGTGGAACAGCTGCGCGGCCGTCGCCAGCAGGTACGGCACGGTCGCCGTGAACGTGGTGACGAGCACCAGGACCTCGAAGACCTTCCCCGAGCCCGACAGGTAGTTGTACGCGGTGAGCAGGGAGGACAGGACGACCGTGACACCGACGCCCACCGTCGGCACGCCGCGCCGGCGCCGCGCGAAGGCGGCCGGGAACAGACCGTCCTTGGCGGCGGCGTAGGGGGTCTGGGCGCTCAGCAGCGTCCAGCCGTTCAGGCAGCCGGTCATGGAGACCAGCGCGGCCAGCGCGACCGCCGTACCGCCCCAGGTGCCGCCGACCATCGTGTTCACGGCGTCCGAGAACGGCGCCGTGGAGTTCACCAGACGGTCGTGCGCGACCGTGCCGAAGACGGAGAGCGTGCCCAGCAGGTAGACCAGCGCGGCACCCGCGGTGCCGATGACGGTGGCGCGCCCCACGTTCCGGCGGGCGTTCTCGACCTCGCCCGCGCTGACGGCGGCCGACTCCACACCGAGGTAGGAGAAGAGCAGCAGGGCCGCCGAGGCGGACACCGCGCCGATCGCGCCGTGCCCGCTGGAGTTGAACGGCCCGAGCCGGGAGGGGTCGAAGAAGAACAGCCCACCCACGGCGACGAGCAGCAGCGGCACGAACTTCAGCACCGTGGACGCCAGTTGCACGGCGCCGACGTAGCGGGTGCCGGCGAAGTTGGCGAGTGCGGGCAGCCACTGCAGCGCGAGGGCGGCCAGGCACGCGGTCCAGGCGTGGCCGCCCACCGGGATCAGCACGTCGAGGTAGCCGACGGCGGCGACGGCGAGGGCGGCGTTGGACACCCAGGTGGTGATCCAGTACGACCACGCGGCGAGGAAGCCGGCGAAGTCGCCGAAGGCCTCACGGGCGTACACGTACGGGCCGCCGGTGCGGGGGTCGCGCGCGGCGAGCCGGCCGAACACCAGGGCCAGCGCGACGGCGCCGACGGTGAGGACGCCGAAGGCGACCAGGCTGACCGTGCCGTAGGGGGCGATGGAGGCGGGGAGCAGGAAGATGCCGCCGCCGATGATGTTGCCCATCACCAGAGCGGTGGCGACGGGCAGGCCGAACCGGCGGGCGTGGCGGCCGGTGTCGCCGTGCGGGTCCCCGGCGGGGACCGCGGGGGTCTCCGTCGAGGCCGGAGCCGAGACGGTTCCGGTGCTGTGCATGGGTGGTGCGCCTCTCATGGAACTGACGTTCCCGGGATCGCCGGGACCGGCCCATGGTCGGGGATGCCCCGATCTGGCGCAAAATCGCCGTTCCTTGTCCCGTCGGGGCCGCCGGATCGCGCAAATAGCGTCGTACGGCGGCCTCGGCGCCGTGAGATGTCCGGCAGACGGAAAGGGCCGCGCCGGGGATCAGTCGGCCGACGCCCAGAGGCCGCGGACATGTCCCAGATGTCGGGTCATGACCTCGCGCACGGCCTCCCCGTCGTGCTCCAGCAGCGCGTCGAGGAGTTCCAGGTGCTCCTCGGCCGAGGCCAGCAGCCGGCCCGCCTCCACCAGGGCGGTGAGCCCGTACAGACGTGATCGTTTGCGCAGGTCGGCGACGACCTCCACGAGGTGGGCGTTGCCCGCGAGCGCCAGCAGACCGAGGTGGAAGCGGGTGTCCGCCTCGACGTAGGCGATCAGGTCGCCCGCCACGGCGGCGGCGACGATCTCCCGGGCCGCGGGCCGCAGGGCCTCCAGGGAGACGCGGTCCGCCGTGCGGGCGAGCTCGACCACGGTGGGGATCTCGATCAGCGCGCGGATGTGCGTGTACTCGTCGAGCTGCCTGTCGGAGACGGCGGTGACCCGGAAGCCCTTGTTGGGCACGGTGTCGACCAGGCCCTCCTTGGCCAGGTCCAGCATCGCCTCCCGCACCGGCGTCGCGGAGACGCCGAAGCGGGCGGCGAGCGACGGCGCCGAGTAGACCTCGCCGGGCCGCAGCTCGCCCGCGACCAGCGCGGCGCGCAGCGCGTCGGCCACCCGCTCGCGAAAGCTGCTCCGCCGACCGCCGAGCCGGGGGAGCGCGGGCAGGTCGGCGGCCGTCGCATCCTGTGCCATGTCACGCATCACCGGGGTGAGTCTAGAGGACGAACCCCTCGGGGAAGGGGTCGGTGGGATCCAGCAGGTACTGGGCGGTGCCGGTGATCCACGCGCGGCCGGTGAAGCTGGGCAGCACGGCCGGGATCCCGGCCACCTCCGTCGTGCCGAGCAGCCGCCCGGTGAAGTGCGTGCCGATGAACGACTCGTTCACGAACTCGGTGTGCAGGGGGAGTTCACCGCGCGCGTGCAGTTGCGCCATGCGCGCGCTGGTCCCCGTACCGCACGGGGAGCGGTCGAACCAGCCCGGATGGATGGCCATCGCGTGGCGGGAGCGCCGGGCGGTGGCGCCGGGTGCCAGGAGGTGGACGTGGTGGCAGCCGCGGATGGAGGGGTCCTCGGGGTGCACCGGTTCCGCCTCCGCGTTGACGGCACTCATCAGGGACAGGCCGGCGGCGAGGATGTCGTCCTTGCGGGAGCGGTCGAAGGGCAGCCCGAAGGCGTCGAGGGGGAGGATCGCGTAGAAGTTGCCGCCGTACGCGAGGTCGTAGGTGACCGTGCGGCCGTCGGGCAGGGTGATCTCGCGGTCCAGGGCGACGGCGTACGACGGCACGTTCCGCAGGGTCACGTCCCGCGCGGCGCCGTCCTGAACGGTCACCTCGGCCACCACCACCCCCGCCGGGGTGTCGAGCCGGATGGTGGTCACCGGCTCCACCACCTCCACCATGCCGGTCTCCACCAGCACGGTGGCCACCCCGATCGTGCCGTGCCCGCACATCGGCAGATAGCCGGAGACCTCGACGTAGATCACGCCCCAGTCGCAGTCGGGGCGGCTCGGCGGCTGGAGGATCGCGCCGCTCATCGCGGAGTGGCCGCGCGGCTCGTTCATCAGCAACCGCTTGACGTGGTCGCGGTGTTCACGGAAGTACAGCCGCCGCTCGTTCATCGTCGCACCGGGTACGGTGCCGATCCCGCCGGTGATCACGCGGGTCGGCATGCCCTCGGTGTGCGAGTCGACGGCGTGCAGGACGAGTGTGCTGCGCACTGACCGGTCTCCTTGTCAGACGAGCCCCGCGGCGACGGCCTTCTCGGTGGCCGCCCGGACCGCGGCCTGCTGCTCCGGCGCCAACGGTACGCGCGGCGGGCGCACCGGGCCGCCGTACCGCCCGACGACGTCCATGGACAGTTTGATCGCCTGCACGAACTCCACCCGCGAGTCCCAGCGCAGCAGCGGGTGCAGCTGCCGGTAGAGGGGGAGCGCGGTGGTCGGGTCACCGGACACCGCGGCACGGTACAGCTCCGCCGAGGCGTGGGGGAGCGCGTTGGGGTAGCCGGCCACCCAGCCCCTGGCGCCCGCCACGGCCAGCTCCAGCAGGACGTCGTCGGCGCCGACCAGCAGGTCGAGCTCCGGGGCGAGTTCGGCGATGCGGTAGGCCCGGCGGACGTCGCCCGAGAACTCCTTGACCGCGTGGACGTGCCCCTCGGCGTGCAGCCGGGCGAGGAGTTCGGGCACCAGGTCGACCTTGGTGTCGACCGGATTGTTGTACGCCACCACCGGCAGGCCCGTCCGGGCGACCTCCGCGTAGTGGGCGAGCACGGACCGCTCGTCGGCCCGGTAGGCGTTGGGCGGCAGCAGCATCAGCGACGCGCATCCGGCCTCGGCGGCCTGCTCGGCCCAGCGGCGGGCCTCGGCGGAGCCGTACGCGGCGACGCCCGGCATCACCCGGTCACCGCCGATCGCGGCCACGGCGGTCTCCACCACCCGGGCCCGTTCCTCCGGGGTGAGCACCTGGTACTCGCCGAGCGAGCCGTTCGGTACGACGCCGTCGCAGCCGTTGGCGACCAGCCAGGCGCAGTGCTCGGCGTAGCGGTCGTGGTCGACGGAGAGGTCGTCGCGCAGGGGGAGCGCGGTGGCCACGAGGATGCCGTGCCAGGGGCGGTGCCGGGTCTGCGTCATGCGTCGTCTCCCATTCGTAGGGTGTGACATACCACTGAGGGTCGGGGTCGTTCCTGCGACGGCCGGGGGTGTCAGTCCGGGTCGGGCAGCGCGGCCAGGACGCCGAGCGGTACCGGCCGCGCGAACGGCCGGCGTCCCGGCGTGAGCGGGCAGCCGGTCAGGGCGGCCACCGCGGGCGCGCACATCCGGCCCTGGCACCAGCCCATTCCGGCCCGGGTCAGCAGCTTCACGGTGCGCGGGTCCGAGGCGCCGAGGGTGTCCGCGGCCGTACGGACCTCCCGGGCGGTGACCTCCTCGCAGCGGCACACGACCGTGTCGTCCGGGACCTCCCCGGCCCAGCCCGCCGGCGGTGCGTACACGGCGTCGAGGGCGGCGGCGAACGACCGCAGCCGGCTCCTGGCCCGGGCGGCGGCCCAGCGGCGCGGGTCGGGGACCGTGCCGTGCAGCCGGGCCGCGACCGAGCGGCCGGCGACATGGCCCTCGGCGAGCGCGAGGGCCGCTCCGCCGACGCCGGTGGTCTCACCGGCGGCCCAGACTCCGGGCACGTCGGTGCGCTGCTCGTCGTCGACCCGTACGTCCGTGCCGGACAGGGTGCAGCCGAGGGTCTCCGCGAGGTCGGTGTGCGGCAGCAGGCCGTGACCGACGGCGAGGGTGTCGCAGGGGATGCGACGGGCACTGTCCGGCCTGGTCCGCCCGTCCCGGCCGAGCGCGGCCACGGTGACCGCCTCCAGCCGGCCGGTTCCGTGCGCCTCGACCACCGTGTGCCGGGGCAGCACCCGCACGCCGTGCAGCAGCAGCCGGGCCGCGTACCCGGCGCCCTCGGCGAGCTTCGCGGGCTGTGCGGCCAGGGCGGGCGCCCGGCGCAGCAGGGACCCGGGGGCGGCGGACTCGGCCAGCGCGGCCACGCGGGCGCCCGCCGCGGCGAGCCCGGTGGCCACGGGGAGCAGCAGCGGGCCGGTTCCGGCGACGACCGCCGTCCGGCCGGGCAGTACGAGGCCGCCCTTGAGCATGGCCTGCGCGCCGCCCGCCGTGACGACCCCGGGCAGTGTCCAGCCGGGGAACGGCAGCACGCGTTCACAGCTTCCGGTGGCGAGCAGGACGGCGTCGGCGCGGACGGTGATCCCCTCGTCCTGATCCGGGCCCAGCAGCGCGTGCACGGTGATCGGCGCCGGACCGGAGCCGCGCCGCACGCACCACACGTGATGATCCGTCAGGTGGGTGACGCGTCCCGCGGCCCGATGCCGGTCGAGACCGTCCCGCAGCCGCTCCCAGGTGCGCCACTGGTGGTGCAGGGCCTGCGGCCGGCGGGCGCCGAGAGCCGGGGCGGGCTGCCGGTAGAACTGGCCGCCCGCCTGGTCGGCCGCGTCCAGGAGGGTCACGCGGACGCCCCGGGCGGCCGCCGCCAGGGCCGCGGCGAGTCCGGCCGGGCCGGCGCCGATCACGGCGAGACGAGGGTGTTCAGTCATCGTCGTGGCCCGTCCCCTCCTGGCTGCGGATCAGCTGTCCCGGGCGCACGGGCACCAGACAGGCCCGCCTGTTCGGGCGGCCGTCCACGGTGACCAGGCAGTCGAAGCACACGCCGATCCCGCAGAACACGCCGCGCGGCGCTCCGGTGCCCCGCGTGCGGCGCCAGGCCGTCACACCCGCCGACCACAGCGCCGCCGCGATCGTCTGGCCCGGCAGCGCCGGCAGTGGCCGTCCGTCGAACGTCACGGTGAAGGCCTCGCCCGGCCGTGCCCGGGTCAGCTCCATCGGATTCACCGGGCCTCGCCTCCGTCGTCGCACTCGTCCTCGAACCCGTCGTCCTCGAACCGCTCCGGCCGGAACGGTGCGATGTCCTGTCCGGTCGCCCTGCCGGTGAGCGCGTGGGCGATCAACTGCCCGGTACCGGTGGCCAGTCCGATGCCGGCGCCCTCGTGCCCGCAGGCGTGGAACAGTCCGGGCGCCCGTGGATCCGGTCCGATCGCCGGGAGGTGGTCGGGCAGGTACGGCCGGAAGCCCGCGTAGGTCCGCTGGGCGTGCACCCGTTCCAGGAAGGGGAACAGTCCGATCGCCCCGGCCGCGAGCGCCCGCACGGCGGGGAGTGACAACGAGCGGTCGAAGCCGACCCGTTCGCGGGTGGCGCCGATCAGGACGGGTCCCGCGGCCGTGCCCTCCACCACCGGTGAGGCGCGCAGGGCGGCCGAGTCGCTGGCCACGTCGGCCACGTAGTCGGCGGCGTACACCTTGTGCCGCACCATCCGCGGCAGCGGCTCGGTGACCAGGACGAAGCCGCGCCGGGGGAGCACCGGAAGCCGGACGCCCGCGAGCGTGGCGAGGTCGCCGCCCCAGGTGCCGGCCGCGTTGACCACTGCCGACGCGTGGATGTCGCCCCGGTCGGTGCGGACGCCGTGCACCGGGCCGTCCGCCGCGCGGAGCACACCGGTCACCGTGTGGCCGGTGTGCACGGCGGCACCGGAGGCGCGCAGCAGGTGGGCGGCGGCCAGTGCGGGCATCACCTGGGCGTCCTGCGGGTAGCGCACTCCGCCCGCCAGACCGGGGGCCAAGTGGGGCTCCAGTGCCGGCAGTTCATCCGGCCCGACCGGCTCGGCCGTGACGCCGGCGGCACGCTGGCCCCCGGCGAAGCCGGCCAGCGCCGACAGGGCGTCCGGCGTCGAGGCGACCACCAGGCCGCCCTTCGGCTCGTACTCGATCGCCCGGCCCAGCTCCTCGGCCAGCTCGGTCCACAACCCGGCGGACAGCAGGGCCAGTTCGAGCTCCGGTCCCGGTTCCTTGTCGGAGACGAGCAGGTTGCCCTCGCCCGCGCCGGTGGTGCCGCCGGCCACCGGGCCCCGGTCCACCACCCGAACGTCGAGGCCGGCGCGCGCGGCGTACAGCGCACAGGCCGCGCCCACCATTCCGGCTCCGACGACCACGACATCGCAGGTCAGTCGCTTCGCCACATCAGTACTATGTCACATGTCTCTCTCCCTGAGGAGTCCCCGGGTCCCTTCCCGGCCGCCGTGTCGACCCGCCCGGAGTCCCAGGCGTGGACGCCCCCTTGACGTCGTACGGAGCCGGATCGACACTCCAGGGAGGGAATCCTAGTGAACAGGTAGGAAATCATGGCGCGCCTCGAGACGGTCACCGGCCGAGCAGGCCGCACGCCGTTCCGCGCCCCCCTGCTCACCTCCCGCCTGCACATCGATCTGCTGCGCGTCTGCAGCGCCATCAGCGGCCGGCGCTGAGCCGGGCCCCTCGCCCGCACCGCACGAACCGCCCGCCGGTGCGCCCTTCCGCACGCCCAACGACCAGGGGAGACGCATGTCCACCAGTCCGCTCGCCGCCGTCCCGGACGTCCACCGCAGCGCCCCCGCCTTCCGCGGCCGGATCGGCCGGGACGCCCGCAGCGGCCACTACGCCGTGCCGCACCGCTACCGGCTCCATCTCTCGACCGCCTGTCCCGACGGGCTGCGCCTCGCCGTCGGCCACAGCCTCCTGGCCCTGGACGGCAGTTGTCCCGTCACCCCGCTGCCCGCGGTGCCCGACCGTCCCGACGGCGGCCACGCGGCGCTGCTGCCGCTGTACGAGGCGAGCGCCCACCACTACACCGGCCCCGCCCTCGCGCCCGTGCTCAGCGACGACTGGTCCGGACGCATCGTCAGCACCCACGCCCGCGACATCCTGCGCGACCTCGACCGCTTCGCGTACGACGGCGGCACCTGTCTGTACCCGTGCGGAACGGAGTCCGTGATCGAGGCCGTCGAGCGGATGTGCACCGAGGGCATCGAGGGGGCCGCCCAGAGCGCCGGACGGGCCGGAACGGACCCGGCGGAACGGGCCGCCGCCCTGGAAATCCTGCTCGGCGCCCTCGGCCGGCTGGAGCGGCGGCTGCTCGACGCGGAGTACCTGGTCGGCGACCGGCTCACCGCGGCCGACGTCGAGCTGTGGGTGACCCTGGTCCAGCTCGACACCGTGCACCGCTGCCACCTCGACGCCTCCGCGGTCCACCGGATCACCGGCCACCACGCCCTGTGGGCCTACGCCCGCCGCCTGACCGCCCGTCACGCCTTCGGCCGGCACGTCGACCTCGACGGCATCTCCCGCCGCCACCACGGCCGTTGCCGGGGCCTGGAGTCGGCCGGGGCGGCCGTCCAGATCCTGGACTGGGCCGGTCACGCGGCCGACGCTCCGGACGCTTCCCGCAGGTGAGAACGGGCGCCCGGCGTCCACTTCGCGGACGGCCGTTGACATTCCCGCAGCCGACTGCCTTACTTTCCGCTCAGAACGGTCATGAGCGTCAGCGCCAAGCCCTGGCTCGCTGACCGGCAACCCTCGCACCGCGGTGGGGTGCCCCAGGTGACGACCGGACCGGACGACGTTCTCGGTAAGCGCGAGGCCCACGGGCCCGGACAGTGACAGGTGACGCCATGTACGCAAACCCCAGGACGGCCCCGAGCCGCCCCCGGGGCTGCGTACCGTCCGCCCAGCTCCTGGTCGCCGACCGCGCCGTCGATCTGCTCCGCGTCAGCAGCGCACTGTGTACCGCACCGGGCTCTGCCCGCTGTCGGGGCTGACCTCCCGCTTCTCGGCCCCCGCGTTCCATGGGCACACCGTCCGTCCGGTGTGCCGTCGCCCGCCCGGTTCCCGGTCCCGCGCGTACCCGTGTGCCCTCCCGTGCCCCAGTGCCGTAGTGCCGCACACCCGCCCGCCGCCGTCCGGGGCCGTCCGACACCCAGCCGGAGCCCGCCATGAGCGAACCCCCAGGCGCCGCCCTCTCTCTCGCCGAGGCGCCATCGTCCGACATACCGTCAGAACAACGCACCGCACAGCACGTTCAGCCGCTGCGCCGCCCCGGCCGCTGGATCCTCACCGCGATCGTCCTCGTGCTGGTCGCGCAGATCCTGCACGGACTGGTGACGAACCCCTTCTACCAGTGGGACCGCTTCCGCTACTGGTTCCTGCGCCCGACCGTGCTGGACGGCCTCGGTGTCACCCTCGAAGTCGCCGCGCTCAGCGCCGTACTGGGACTGGCCGGCGGCATCCTGCTGGCACTCGCCAGAGTGTCCGCAAGCCCGGTGCTGCGCGCCGTCAGCTGGACGTACACCTGGCTGTTCCGCTCGATCCCGCTGATCGTGGTGCTGATCTTCCTGTACAACTTCGGCGCCCTGTACCGCACGTTGAGCCTCGGCGTGCCGTTCGGCCCCGCCTTCGTCACCTTCGACGAGTCGAAGCTGGCCACCGACCTGGCGATCGCCGTCGTGGGGCTCAGTCTCAACGAGGCGGCGTACGCGGCCGAGGTGGTGCGCGGCGGCCTGCTCTCCGTCGACCAGGGACAGCACGAGGCGGCCGCCGCGCTCGGACTGCCCAAGGGCTACCGGTTCCGCAGGATCGTCTTCCCGCAGGCCCTCAGGTCCATCACCCCGAACTACGTCAACCAGCTCATCGGCCTCGTCAAGAGCACGTCCCTGGTGTTCTACGTGTCCCTGCTCGACCTGTTCGGGTCCGTGCAGTCGATGGGCAACACCTACCCCGGCGACATCGTGCCGCTGCTGCTGGTCGCCACCGTCTGGTACCTGATCCTGACCAGCGTCGTGTCCGTCGTCCAGTTCTACGTCGAGCGGTACTACGCCCGCGGTGCCACGCGCACCCTGCCGCCGACCCCGTTCCAGAAGGCCCGGGCCGGACTCACCGACCTGCGGGCCCGGCTGCGCAGGGAGGCCGCCGTATGACGAGCGCACCCGCCTTCGAGAAGGCCGCCCCCGTCGCGCTGGAGGTGCACGACGTCCACAAGTGGTACGGCACCCACCGCGTCCTCGACGGCATCGACCTGACCATCCGCCCCGGCGAGGTCACCGTGATCCTCGGCCCGTCCGGCTCCGGCAAGTCGACCCTGCTCAGGGTCATGAACCACCTGGAGAAGCCCGAGATCGGCCACGTCAGCGTCGGCGGCGAGCCGATCGGCGTGAAGCGTCAGGGGCAGCACCTGAAGGAGCTCGGCGAACGCGCCATCCTGGCGCAGCGCAGCCGGATCGGTTTCGTCTTCCAGAACTTCAACCTCTTCCCGCACCTGACGGTCCTCGACAACGTCGCCGCGGCCCCCGCCGCCACCGGCAGGCTGACCAGGCCGGCAGCCCGGGAGCTCGCCCGGGAACTCCTCGAACGGGTGGGGCTCGGCGACCGGACCGGCGCCTACCCGCGCCGGCTGTCCGGCGGGCAGCAGCAGCGCGTCGCCATCGCCCGCGCCCTCGCCCTGCGCCCCGGGGTCATCCTCTTCGACGAACCGACCTCGGCGCTCGACCCCGAACTCGTCGGCGAGGTACTGGCCGTCATCAAGGACCTGGCGACCAGCGGCACCACGCTCGTCATCGTCACCCACGAGATCGGCTTCGCCCGCGAGATCGCCGACCGGGTCGTCTTCATCGACGGCGGCCGGATCGTCGAACAGGGCCCGCCCGGGCAGGTGCTGGACCGGCCACGGCACGAACGGACCCGGAACTTCCTCGCCAAGGTGCTCTGACCCGCCCCCCGGCGGCGTACCCACGCCCCCCACGGCACCACCGCACCACCAAACCTCCCTCGACAGCGAGACAAGGACAGCCACGCCATGCCCAGCCACATCTCCCTACGCAGCCTGATACGCGGCATCACCGCGGCGACCGCCGTCGCCACCCTCGCCACCGGGCTCACCGCCTGCGGGGGCGACAGCGAGGCGGCCGCCCGGACCGAGACCACCGGAACGGTCACCGTGGGGCAGCTGTCCAACGGAGCCGCCGAGGAGACCGAACTGAAGGTCTCCGAGGTGAAGTCGATCAGCGCCGAACTTCCCGCCGCCGTCCGCAGGCGCGGCAGGCTCGTCATCGGCGTCGGGGCCCTGCCGTCGGGGTCCGCGCCCCTGAACTTCGTGGGCAGCGACCAGAAGACGCTCACCGGCTCCGAGCCCGACTTCGGCCGCCTGGTGGCCGCCGTCCTCGGCCTCAGGCCCGAGATCAGGAACTCCACCTGGGAGAACCTCTTCGTCGGCGTCGACAGCGGCAAGGTCGACGTGGCCTTCTCCAACGTGACCGACACCGAGGAGCGCAAGAAGAAGTACGAGTTCGCCTCCTACCGTCAGGACAACCTGGCCTTCGAGGTACTGAAGAAGAACACCTGGAAGTTCGACGGCGGCTACGAGAGCCTCGCGGACAAGACGGTCTCCGTGGGCTCCGGCACCAATCAGGAGAAGATCCTCCTGGAGTGGAAGGCCAAGCTGGCCAAGGAGGGCAAGAAGCTCACCGTCAAGTACTTCCCCGACCAGAACTCCATCAACCTGGCGCTCGGCAGCGGCAGGATCGACGCCTTCTTCGGCCCGAACCCCAGCGTCGCCTACCGGGCCCGGCAGACCGCCGACACACCCAACCCCACCCGCAACGCGGGCACATTCTCCGGGGCCGGCGAGACGCTCCAGGGACTGATCGCCGCGACCGCCAAGAAGGACAGCGGTCTCGCCGAGCCGCTCGCCGACGCCATCAACTACCTCATCGAGCACGGGCAGTACGCCAAGTGGCTGGCCGCCTACAACCTCTCCAACGAGGCCGTGGCCAAGTCGGAGGTCAACCCGCCCGGCCTGCCCCTGGACAACTCCTGACGGTCCAGCCGCCCCGACCAGTGACACCGAGCCGAGAAGGGACTCCGCCTCCGTGGCCCCAACGCCCGACCTCCGCGCAGGCGGAGCCCCCGCCCCGGCCGTCCTCGACAACGCGGTCTGGGCCGCTCTCGACGGCCCGCACGCCCACCTCGCCGAACGCGTGGGCCGCGCCGCCCGCTACCTGCCCGGGACCTACGACTTCGCCGCCCTCGCCGACCCGGCCGCCGCGGACGTCCCCGAGATCCTCGACCTGGTCGCCCGGAGCCGCCCCGGCCCGTTCCTGAACCGGACCGTCGACATGGGGACCTACCTCGGCATCCGGAACGAGGGCCGGCTGATCGCCCTCGCGGGGGAGCGGCTGCGGCTCCCCGGCCGGACGGAGATCAGCGCCGTCCGCACCGACCCCGGGCACCGCGGCCGGGGCCTGGCCACCCGGCTGGTGCGCGCGGTCGCCGCGGGCATCCGGGACCGCGGGGACACCCCGTTCCTGCACGCGGCCGCGGACAACCGCCGGGCGATCCGGCTCTACGAGTCGATCGGGTTCACGTTCCGCCGCCGCTCACGGATCGTCCAGGTCCGCACACCGGGAACACCCGGCGCCGGCCGGGCGTTGTGCGTCGTGAGGGGATCCGCCCGGCGGTCGCCGACCAGGCCCGCCGCGCCCGACGGACGGAGGTGACGGCCGTGACCCGCGTACTCCCGCCGTGCGTTGCGCACCCGTACCGCTCCGTGCGTCTGCACTCCCGGCCGCACATAGACCTCCAGCGCGTGTCCGCCGCGCTCTGTCGCCGCTGACCTCCTCTCCCTCTCCTCCCTTCTCTCCCCGGCACCGCGCCCGGGTCTCCTGCCGCCGCGCTCGCCGTCGCCGACGCCCGCCCGGTGAGCCGGCCCTGTCGTACGGACATCAAGGAAGGCACCGACGTGTCCTCAACTCCCGCTTTCCCGCTGCATCTCGCCGTCGCCCTGGACGGCACCGGCTGGCATCCGGCGTCCTGGCGCGAACCGGTCGCCCGCCCCCGGGACCTGTTCACCGCCGGCTACTGGGCCGACCTGGTCGCCGAGGCCGAACGCGGCCTGCTCGACTTCGTCACCATCGAGGACGGCCTCGGCCCGCAGTCCTCGCGCTTCCTCCAGCCGGACGACCGCACCGACCAGGTGCGAGGCCGGCTCGACGCGGTCCTCGTCGCCTCCCGCGTCGCCCCGCTCACCCGGCACATAGGTCTCGTCCCGACCGTCGTGGCCACGCACACCGAGCCGTTCCACATCTCCAAGGCGATCGCCACCCTGGACTACGTCAGCACCGGACGCGCCGGCCTGCGGGTACAGATCACCGCCCGCCCCGACGAGGCCGCCCACTTCGGCCGCCGCACGATCGAGCCCGTCGACGCCTACGACAGCCCGGCCGCCCGGGACCAGGTCGCCGCGCTGTTCGAGGAGGCCACCGACCACGTGGAGGCCGTGCGCCGGCTCTGGGACAGCTGGGAGGACGACGCCGAGATCCGCGACGCCGCCACCGGCCGGTTCATCGATCGCGACAAGCTGCACTACATCGACTTCCAGGGCCGCTTCTTCAGCGTGAAGGGCCCCTCCATCACACCCCGGCCACCGCAGGGCCAGCCGCTGGTCACCGCCCTCGCCCACCGGACCGTCCCGTACCGGCTGGTGGCCCGGCAGGCCGACGTCGGCTACGTCACCCCGCACGACACGGACCAGGCCCGTGCGATCGTCACGGAGATCCGTGCCGAGCAGGAGGCCGCGGGCCGCGCCGGGGAGACCCTGCACGTCTTCGGTGACCTCGTGGTGTTCCTCGACGACACCCGGGCGGAGGCGCAGGCCCGCCGGGAGCGCCTCGACACCCTCGCGGGCGAGCCGTACACCAGCGACGCCCGGATCTTCACCGGCACCGCCGCCCAACTGGCCGACCTGCTGGAGGAGCTGGCGTCGGCGGGGCTGACCGGCTTCCGCCTGCGGCCCGCCGTCGCGGGCCACGACCTGCCCCGGATCAGCCGGGACCTGGTGCCCGAACTCCAGCGCCGCGACCGCTTCCGCAAGGCCTACGAGGCCGGCACCCTGCGCGGCCTCCTCGGCCTCGCCCGCCCCGCCAACCGCTACGCAGCCGCATCGGCCTGAGCGGCCGGAGAGGACCACCCCACCCCATGAGCAAGCCGCTGAAGCAGATACACCTGGCCGCGCACTTCCCGGGCGTCAACAACACCACCGTGTGGAGCGACCCGGCCGCCGGCAGCCACATCGAGTTCGACTCCTTCGTGCGCTTCGCCCGCACCGCCGAACGCGCCAAGTTCGACTTCCTGTTCCTCGCCGAGGGCCTGCGCCTGCGCGAACAGGGGGGCAGCATCTACGACCTGGACGTCGTCGGCCGCCCCGACACCTTCACCGTGCTGGCCGCGCTGGCCGCCGTCACCGACCGGCTCGGCCTGACCGGCACCATCAACTCCACGTTCAACGAGCCGTACGAGGTGGCCCGCCAGTTCGCGAGCCTCGACCACCTCTCCGACGGCCGCTCCGCGTGGAACGTCGTCACGTCCTGGGACGCCTTCACCGGCGAGAACTTCCGCCGCGGCGGATTCCTGCCGCAGGACGAGCGCTACTCCCGCGCCAAGGAGTTCCTCACCACCGCCCAGGAGCTCTTCGACTCCTGGCACGGCGACGAGATCCTCGCGGACCGGGCCACCGGCACCTTCCTGCGGGACGCCAAGGCCGGCGCGTTCGTGCACCAGGGGCAGCACTTCGACATCCACGGCCGGTTCAACGTCCCGCGCTCCCCGCAGGGCCGTCCGGTGATCTTCCAGGCCGGGGACTCCGACGAGGGCCGCGAGTTCGCCGCCTCCGACGCGGACGCGATCTTCAGCCGGTACGCCACGCTGAAGGAGGGCCAGGCCTTCTACGCGGACGTCAAGTCCCGCCTCGCCAGGTACGGGCGCCGCCCCGACCAGCTGCTGATCCTGCCCGCAGCGACCTTCGTCCTCGGCGACACCGACCAGGAGGCCGCCGAACTCGCCCGCGAGGTGCGCCGGCAGCAGGTCAGCGGGGCCACCGCCATCAAGCACCTGGAGTTCGTCTGGAACCGGGACCTGTCGTCGTACGACCCGGAGGGCCCGCTGCCCGACGTCGATCCGGTGGTGGGCGAGGAGCACATCTCCCGGGGCCGCGCCCAGGTGCGGATGTACCGCGACCCGATCGCCGTCGCCCGCGAGTGGCGGCAGCTCGCCGAGGCCAACAAGTGGTCGATCCGCGATCTGGTCATCAACACGGGCAACCGGCAGACGTTCGTCGGCGCACCGGCGACCGTCGCGCGGAGCATCAACGACTTCGTGCAGGCCGACGCCTCCGACGGTTTCATCCTCGTCCCGCACATCACCCCGGGCGGCCTCGACCCGTTCGCCGACAAGGTGGTTCCGCTCCTCCAGGAGCAGGGTGTCTTCCGCACCGACTACGCGGGCACGACCCTCCGCGACCACCTGGGCCTGGACCACCCGGACACGGGCTCCCCGGCCGGCCGGCTCGCGTCCTGACCCACGCCCCGCACGACGGCGTGGCCGCGGACGTCACCTCCCCCGTGGGTGACGTCCGCGACCGCTCCCCGGCGCCGGACCCTGGTTCCCCCCTCGGCCCGCCCCCCTCACCAGCACATGACCGCGGTCTCTCCCGCACCCCAGCCGGAGTACAGGCGGACCCGGACGAAGTAGCGGCGGCCCCTGACGAGCCGTACCCCGACAACGGCGTTGTCCGGGCCGCCGCCGTCGTCGTGCCCCGCGAGATAGCGCGCTTCCCCGTCACGCTCCTCGAAGACCACGAGCACGGTGTCGGCGTCGCCGAAGGTGCCCACGGTGTAGTCGCGGGTCTCCGGCGGTTCGACGACGAAGTCGGCCTGCTCCGCCGGGCCGAGACCCAGCGGCACCGACCGGAACGGCACCAGCGGGGCCGGGCCGGCCGGCTCCGCGGGCGGGTACCAGCGCAGCACCAGCTCCTTGTCGGCCGGCGACGGTGTGCCGGACGGACGCAGCCCCCCTCGGTACTGCTCCGGCTCCAGCACGAGCCCCGGCCCGAAGGGCAGCGCCATCACCGACTGCGGGTCCCACACCGAGCCGCTCGCCTCGCCGGCGTCCAGCGTCCGCAGCACGTTCGCGTACGTCGTCCGCCGGCTCCAGAAGTTCGGCGGACCCGCCAGCTCGGCGTACACGGCCTCGTCGTCCCAGTGGAGTTCGGCGAACGGGCTCTGGTGCTCGTGCACCAGACCGAGCGCGTGCCCGATCTGGTGCAGGACGGTCCCGTGTTCCCCCGGCGCGGTCACGTCCCAGCCGAGGTTCATGGTGCGCTCGCCACGGCCGACCGACAGGGCCCCCCGCCCCACCGCCGACCAGGAACCCGCACCGGCCTGGAAGCCGATCCGCAGTTCCGCCTCCCGCCGGTCGCCGACCTCGGCGAAGGTCACGCCGATACCGAGGCCCTGCCACTCGCGGAAGCACTCGCGCACCACGTCCCGCTGCCCCGCGCCGCCGTCCCACGGCACCCGGCGCAGTTCGGCGGTCCCGGGAACCGGGATCACCGAGGCGTCGGCAGCGGTGTCGAGGAAGCAGTAGTGCAGGACCGTGCCGTTGACCCACATCCGCCGCCCGGCGAGCAGCGCGCCCAGCCGCTCGGCCGTCAGCCCCGCCGCGAAGGACGGGGCCGGCTGCCGCGGTAGCGAGCAGAGGCGTCGGGTCATGCGGCAAGACTGCCCGCCCACCGGTACCGGGCGCCTGAGTCGGGGGCTACTCAAGTCCCCCTGTATCAGAACCGAGTACGGGCGCTCCTGATGAGGTGAGGACTTTCGAGCAGGACGCGCGGACGCCCGAGACGCCCTGGCCGTTCACCGGCCGCGAGGACGAACTGGAGCTGGTGCGCGGGGCGTCGGCGGGTGGACGGCACGGGATCGTGGTGACCGGGCCGCCGGGCCACGGCAAGACCCGGCTGATCGAGGAAGCGCTGCGGGGCACGGACCACCTCCGGGTGACCGGCACGCCCGAGGCAGGGGAACTGCCCTTCGCCGCGTTCGCGCACCTGCTGCCCGACACCGTCTCCCCGCACCGCGCGGTCCAGCTCCTGTCCGGCGTACGGCTGCTCGTCGTGGACGACGCCCACCTGCTCGACGAGGCCTCCGCCGCCGTCGTCCACCAGCTCGCCGTGCACGGGCGCACCCGGCTGGTCGTGGCCGCCGTCGACGACACGGCCGCACCGGCCGCGGTGTCCCGGCTGTGGACCGGGGAGCTGCTGCCCCGGCTGGCCCTCGCCCCGCTGCCCCGCGAGGACACCGCCAGGCTGCTCGCCGGAACCGGACTGGAACCCCTCACGGTGGGCCGGCTGCACCGCGTGTGCCGGGGCGATCTGCGCCTGCTGCGCGACCTGGTGGCCGCGCTCGACACCGCCGGACGGCTGGTCCCCGTGCCGGGCACCGGTGAGCGGGCCTGGCGGGGCGCGCTGCCGGTCACCCAGGCCGTGCGCGAGCGCCTGGCACCGATCCTGGAGCGCCCCGGACCCGGCGACCTCGACACCCTGGAACGCCTCGCCTTCGCCGAACCCCTGCCGCTGCCCCTGGACGACCTCGACCTGGACGTCCTCGAACGACTGGAGGCGGACGCACTGATCGAGGCCGGCGACGACGGCGCCGTCACGCTCGCCCACCCCCTGCACGGCCCGGCCCTGCGTGCCTCGGCCGGCCGGCTCCGGGCCCGCCGGCTGTCCCGCGGTGCGGAGGGGTACGGCAGCGCCCTCGACGCCGAACAGCGCACGCTCGTACGGCGGATCCGGGAGCTGGACGTCCGGCCGGTGCCCGCGCCGGTGGGGGAGTGGCTGGTGGCGGAGGGTGCCCGGCTCCCGGCCGGGTACGCCGCCGTACGGGCCCGGTACGCGCGTCTGGGCGGGGCGGTGCGGGAGGCGGCGGCCTGGGCCCGCGAGGGGCTGCGCCGGACGTCGGACGATGCCGGCTGTCTTGAGGAACTGCGCCTCGCCGAACAGGATTTGACGGACGCGGCGGTCGAGGGCGCGGGCCGGAGCGGAACCTGCGACCCGGACGAGAGCGACGTGTACGCGCCGTACGAGGCCGTACGCCTCGGTGAACCCGGGCCGGCCGCCGGACGGTTGCCGGACGGCAGTGTCCTCGCCCGGCACGCCGAAGCACTCGCCCGCGGGGACGGGCCCGCGCTGGACCGGGCCGCCGGGGCGCTGCGGGAGCGCGGGTTCCTGCTGTTCGCGGCGGAGGCGTACGCGCAGGCCGTGCGGGCGCATCGCGATCCGAGCGCCGCGCGGCTCTCACGCACGCGGGCGGTCGGGCTCGCCCGCCGCTGCGAGGGCGCCCGCACGCCGGCGCTGTCCGGACTCGTCCTCGGTGAACTCACCGTGCGGCAGCGCCAGATCGTCACCCTCGCCGCCGCGGGGCTGAGCAACCGGGAGATCGCGGAGCGGCTGACCCTGTCCGTGCGGACCGTGGGGAACCATCTGTACGGCGCGTACACGCGGCTCGGTTCGGGGGATCGGGGGGCGCTGCCCTGGCTGGTGGACGCGCCGGCCGCCAAGTCGGCGTAGGCGTCGGTGATCCCGCACGCCGCACCGGAGAACCCTCACGCCGCGCCGAACGCGGCGAAGGCCCAGCCCGTCGCCTGGTGGACCGCGTCGCCGGGGAGGGCGGCGCGGGCGTCACGCAGGGCCTCGGCCAGGGACAGGCCCGCTCCGAGGCCCTTGTGCAGGGCGAGCATCAGCGGCACCACCGCCGCGTCGTTGACCGGCGCGCTGCTCGCCACCACCCCGGCCGTGCCGAGCGGCAGCAACGCGGTGACCAGGCCGAGGAGTTCGTCCGCGCCGACCGAGGCCAGACGGGCCGTGTCGCAGCTGGAGAGGATGATCCGGTAGGGGCTGCGCGCGAGGCGCTCGAAGTCGTGCACGATCAGCGGACCGTCGGCCATGCGCAGCGCGGAGAACAGGGGACTGTCCGCGCGGAAGGTGCCGTGCGCCGCCAGGTGCGCGAGACCCGCGCCGTCGAGTTCCGCCAGCACCCGTGGCACCTGCGCCGCGTCGCCCTCCAGCACCGTCGCCCCGCCGTACCGGTCCGCCAGCTCCACCACCTCGGCGCCACCGGTCGCGAGACCCGGGCCGCGCACCAGCACCGCCCGGCCGTCCGGCGGCGGCTCCGTCTCCCGGGCGCGCAGCCAGCTGCCGGCCGACGGGGACACGCTGAGCACCCGGTCCCGCAGTGCGGGCAGCAGCGCCCACGGCACGCGGTGCAGAGCCCCCGGCGGCACGATCACCACGGGACCCGGCCCGAGGTGCGCCGCGGCCCCGCCCAGCAGCAGTTCCTGGAGGCGCGTTCCCGCCGCCTCCACGAGAGGGAGCCGCGCGTCCGCCCCGGGGTGCGCGAGCCGCCGCAGCCCGGCCTGCACGTACTCGGCCTCGGCGACCGCCTCCGCCAGCGGACCGCCGTCGAACCGCCGTACCCTGCCCTGCCCGCACAGCAGGACGTGCACCCGGCCGTCCACCACGGCCAGTTCCACCAGCCGGGCGTCATCGAGCCGGTCCAGCAGCCGGGCCACGTCGAAACGGTCCCCGCTGCCCGGCGCGGCCCCGCGCATGTGACGGGTGCGGGAGCGGATCTCCCGCTCCAGGCGCCGTTGTTCACGCTCCAGCGCGGGCACCGGACGGCCGTCCATCCGGGCGCCCTCCGCGCGGGCGGCGATCTCCCGGTACGCCGTCAGACCGCTCAGCAGCGCCGGATCCGCGGGCGGCCGGGTCGGCGGCGCCGACAGCACGGTCGCCCGCCAGCGCTCGCTCCACACCAGCAGCCGCCGCGGATCGCCCTGAGAGAGCCCCATCTCCTGGGCGAGCGCGGCGAGTTCGGCTCCCTGCGCGGTCGCGTGGGCCCGCAGCTCCGAGGCGCCCAGCGTCATCCGGTGGTCGTCGAGCACGTCCAGGCCGCGCCGGCAGGCCTCCAGCACCCCCCGCCGGGAACCGGCCGCCCGCGCCCTGAGCGCCTGCGCCGCCCAGCCGGTCACCCGGGCCGTCGGCGGGCCGCCGTGCCGGCTGCGCGCGGCCACCGACAGGTGCCGTTCCGCGTCCTCCGTCCAGCCGAGCGCCAGCGCGATCCGGCCCGCCAGCAGGGACGCCTCGGGCGCGGCGGGCGAGCCGTAGGAGGCCAGCCGCTCGGCGACCGCCGCCGCGTCCGCGACCATGCGCCCCGACCGGCGCCCGGCCGCCACCCGCGCCTCGATCAGCACCAGCCGCGCATGGGTCTCCCACCACATCCGCCGCTGTGCCGCGAACAGCCGCACGGCGACGGCGGCGCGCGCTATCGCGGTGTGCGCGTCCCCGGCCGATCGGGCGGCCCGGGCCGCGGCGAGCAGCAGCTCGGCCTTGCGGGTGGACTGGCCGCCGATCCGGTCCAGCAACGCCGTCGCCGCGTCCGCCTCGGCCAGCGCCTCCGGCGCGAGCCCCGCCGCCATCAGCACCTCGCAGCGCCGCTCGGACAGCATGTAGGTGGGCGTGCCGAGTTTCGCGTACCGCTCCTCGGCCTCGTCCAGCAGCCGCAGCGCCGCCGGGATGTCCCCGGACCGGAACGCGGCGAGCCCCCGGCTCTCCACGGCGTCCGCCTTGTCGTGCTCCTGACCGGTGGTGTCCCACAGCCGCTCCGCCGCCGTGAAGTCCGCGACCGCCCGGTCCACCGCGCCGAGCGCCAGATGCACGGTCGCCCGCAGGGTCAGCGCCCGCGCGGTCCAGATGTCGTCGCCGAGCTGGCGCAGCACGGGCAGGGCCCGCCGTACGTCCTCCAGCGCCTCCCGGTGGTGCCCCAGCACCCACCACACGTACGCCCGCCGGAACAGCACCCGGGCCCGGGTGTGCCCGGTGCCCCGTGCGACCCCCCGCTCGAAGGACGCGAGCCCCTGTCGCGTGCGCCCCGCGTGCACCAGTGCGACCCCCAGCGTCGCGAGCACATCGGCCTCCCGGTCGGCCGACTCCGCGCGCGCGGCCAGGTCCCGGGCCCGCCGCAGATGTCGCAGCGCGATGCGCAGGTCGCCGAAGTCCCGCTGCCAGATGCCCAGTACCTGATGGGCGACGCTGGCGTGCAGCGGTGGCGCGGCGGTGTCCAGCACCCGCTCGGCGCGCGCCCTGGCCTCGCCCGGGTCGGCGAACACCAGGGGCAGCAGTTCGAGGACCGACTCGCTTCCCGCCGTCACGCCTCGCATGGTAGTGGCCTGCTGTATCAATCGGCGGCCCCGCGACTCTCACTGTCGGACACCGCCTCGAGGGGGAGGACACGGCATGGCACCACAGCGATTCCACGAGCAGTTCGACCACATCCAGCGCTCGATGCCCGGCGTACGGCTGGCCCTGGGCCCGGACGAGGACGCCCACTACCTCTACGAGAAGGGTGTCGTCCTCACCCGGGACGGCGAGGAGGCCCGGATCGTCGAGGACATCGTGCGCGCCCACTTCACCGAGACCCGGGGGCTGTTGCCCGAGCACGTGCGCCGTACCGGCCCGGAGACCAACCGCACCGGAGTCACCCGCATCCGGGTGGGCGACCCGGCCGAGGGCGACGACCCCGTGCCGCATGCCCTGCGCGCCCTGCGCGAGGCGGAGGACCGCGGGGGCCGCCGGCTGGTCAGCCGCAACCACGTGGTGCACATCGCGGTCAACGCCTGCCCCGGCGACGAACCCGTGCCCGTCCCGCGCTCCGATCCCGCCAACCCCGGTGCCGCGGACGGCGTCCACGACCCGGAGACCGCCGTACGCGTCCTGGTGATCGACACCGGCCTCGTGCACGACCACCGCGCCTACCCGCTCCTCGCCCACACCACGGGCGACCCCCAGCTGACCGAGACCGACGGCGACGGCGTGCTCCACCAGTACGTCGGCCACGGCACGTTCATCGCCGGCGTCCTCGCGGCGGTCGCGCCCAACACCGACATCACCGTCCTGGGCACCCTGAACGACGCGGGTGCCGTCCTGGAGTCCGAGTTCGGGCACAAGCTCTTCGAGGCGGTGGACCGGGACGGCTGGCCCGATGTCATCAGCCTCTCCGCGGGCACGCCCACCGAGGGCACCGACGGACTGATCGGACTGGACGCCTTCATGCGGGAACTGCGCGAGCGGCACACGCTGCTGGTCGCCGCCGCCGGCAACAACGGCAGCGCCACCCCGTTCTGGCCCGCCGCCTACGCCTCCCTGCCCGAGTACGCGGACAGTGTGCTGTCGGTCGGGGCCCTGCGCGCGGACGGCACGGCCGAGGCGTGCTTCAGCAACCACGGGCCCTGGGTGCGCGCCTACGCCCCCGGGGAGCGCCTGACCAGCGCCCTCACCGGCTTCGACACCCCCGTCCCGTACCTCTACCAGCACTCGACCTACGACACCTGCCGCTACGGCCACGGCTACGCCTGCACCTGCCAGTTCCCGCGCCACACCGGCGTGTTGAGCGAAGGACGGGAGAACACCGGGGGCAAGCCGGACCAGGTGATGTTCGAGGGCCTCGCGCAGTGGAGCGGCACCTCCTTCGCGACCCCCGTCGTCGCCGGCCTGGTCGCGGCCCTCATGACGGCGCGCGGGCAGCGAGACCCGCGCACCGCGGGCGCCCGGCTGCTCGCGGACACCACCGACCGGGTCGACGTGCGCGGGGCGCACGTCCCGGCCCTCCGCCCGTCCACCTGGCGCCCCCTCGCGTCCCCGGCCCCCGCCCTGCCCGCATGACGGCCGGAACCCTCCGTTCCACGGCGTACGATGACCTCCCGTACACGAGGGGTGGAGCCGTGGACCGAACAGAGGTCGGCGCGCTGGTCCGGTCCGCCGTCGACGGGGACGCCGCGGCCTGGAAGGCGCTGGTGGAAGGGCTGAGCCCGCTGGTGTGGTCGGTGGTGCGCGCGCACCGGCTCTCGGACGCCGACGGGCACGAGGTCTACCAGACCGTGTGGTTCCGTTTCGCCCAGCACCTGGGCCGGATCCGGGAGCCCGACAAGGCCGGTTCCTGGCTGGCCAGTACGGCCCGCCACGAGTGCCTGAAGGTGCTCAAGGGACTGGCCCGGCTGACCGTGACCGACGATCCGCTGGTCCTGGACCGGGCCGGCGAGGTCCGGACACCGGAGCAGACGCTGATCGACGCCGAGGAGGCGGCGGACCGGGCCGAACGGGTCCGCCGGCTGTGGCAGGAGCTGGACCAACTGGGCGACCGCTGCCGTCAGTTGCTGCGGGTGCTGGTGGCCTCCCCGCCGCCCAGCTACGTGGAGATCTCGGCCGCGCTCGGTATCGCGGTCGGCAGTATCGGACCGCTGCGCCAGCGCTGCCTGCGCCGGCTGCGGGCCCGGATGGACGCACGGGGTGCGGCATGACCGGACAGGACGGGCACGGGACGCCTCAAGAGGGCTCCGGGGAGAGGGAGTTCGAGGACGCGCTGCTGGAGGAGGAGCTGCGGCAGGCGGCCGTCGTCCTGGACCCGGTGCCCGACGCCCTGCGCCGGCTCGCCGTGGACGCCTACGCCCTGCACGACCTCGACGCCCGGATCGCCGAGCTGACCTTCGACTCGCTCATGGACGCGCTGCCGGTGCGGGGCGTCACGGACGTGCCGCGGATGCTGACGTTCCGCGCGGGGGAGGTGACCGTCGACGTGGAGGTCACCGACGACGGCCTGATCGGCCAGGTGCTGCCGCCGCGGCCGGCGGACATCGAGGTGCTCGGCGGCCCGCAGACCGCGACCCGGGTCACGGTCGACACCCTCGGCCGGTTCACCAGCGACACCCCGCCGTCCGGACCGTTCGCCCTGCGGCTGCGCACGGACGCGGAGGTGATCGTCACGGAGTGGCTGCGGGCCTGACCGGGCGCGTCCGGCCGGCCCATCCGCTCACCAGGTGACCGGCAGCGTCCGCGGTCCCCGGATCATCGTCTTCTGCCGCCACCGCACCTGTTCCGGCGGTACGGCGAGCCGCAGCCCGGGCAGCCGGTCCAGCAGCGTGTCCACCAGCAGCTCGGTCTGGAGCCGGGCGAGGACCGCGCCGGTGCAGTAGTGCGGGCCGTTGCCGAACGCCAGGTGCGGGTTCGGGTCCCGGTCCGGATCGATACGTTCCGGGTCGGGGAAGACGGCCGGGTCGCGGTTGGCGGCGAGGTAGGAGACGTAGACCGGTTCGCCCGCGGCGATCAGCCGGCCGGCGACCTCGACGTCCTCCCGTGCGATCCGGGCGAGTCCGACGCTGCTGCGGTGGGGGATGTGGCGCAGCAACTCGTCCAGCACGGGGCCGCGTGCCTCGGGGCGCGTCCGCATCCGCTCCATCAGCTCCGGCCGGGTGAGCATCAGGTACAGCATCTGCCCGCAGTTGTGGGTGACGGCCTCGCCGCCGATCTGCAACGGCCCGGCGAGTCCGACGGCCTCCTCCTCGGCGATCTCCCCGCGCAGCACGGCACGGCCGAGCAGGGCGTACACGTCCTCGTCGGTGCTGTGGGCCCGGGCCCGCACGGTGGCGGCGATCCAGCCGTACAGGCCGGTCTTGGCCTGACCCGCGGCCTCGGGCCCACCGGAGGTGGAGATGATCTGCCGGGTCCAGGCGTGCACCCGCTCCCGGTCGGCGGCGGGCACGCCCATCACCTCGCTGACGATCGTGAGCGGGAACGGCTCCAGCACCCGCTCGACCAGGTCGGCGGGCGGGCCGTCCGCGACCACGCCGTCCACGAGCTCGTCCAGGACGGCCTGCGCCCGGGGCCGCAGCCGCCTGGCGGCGCTCACCGTGAAGGCGCCGGCGACGGCCTTGCGCAGCCGGTTGTGGTCGGGCTGGTCGGCCCAGGCCAGGGAGCCCGGACGGGGCGCGAAGTTCGGCGCCATCCGGGTGACCTGACGGCGGGTGACCTCGGCCCGGCCGAACCGCGGATCGTTCGTGATCAGCCGGACGTCGTCGTAGCGGGTCGCCAGCCACGCCCAGCCCTCCCCGTGCGGCAGGCGGATCCGGGTCAGCGGGTCCTCGCGCATGAAACCGGCGAGGACCGGGTCGAACGCCGTCCCGTCCAGGTCGCACGCGGGCCAGTCCCGTACGGGCGGCGGCGCGGCCGGTACCGGCTCCCGGTCCGGTTCCGGGGGCGGTCCGGTGAGCGTGGTCTCCACGGTCGTCATGCCATCCACCCTGCGCCGGGCCCCGCCCGCAGTCCTGCCGGAGTACTCCAGCCGGTGGGCCCGTCCGGGAGGGGGGCTCGGGCCGGGGCGGCCGGGTGGCTCAGACGGCGTCGACGAGTGCCGCCAGTGCCGTGGCGAGCCGTTCGAGCCCCGGCCCGGCCGGCCCGCCCGGCTCCGCCAGGTAGGTGTCCCGCCGGATCTCCACCATGAGCGCGCCGACCCGCGCGTCCAGGCCGTAGAACTCCAGCGGTACGTACGTCCCGGCGAACGGGCTGTCCAGTCCCGTCTCCCCGCATCCGGCGAAGGCCTTGCGCGCGGCCTCGGTCAGCTCGCCGGGGGTGTGGAAGGCGTCCGTGCCCAGGCACACCGGCGGCCGCGGTCCGGCCGCGTGCAGCTCGTAGGGCAGCGGCTCCGCCGGATACGAGTGCACGTCGACGATCACCGCCCGGCCGGTCGCGGCCAGCCGGTCCGCGACCGCCTCGGTCATGGCGCGCGCGTACGGCCGGAAGTACCGTTCCAGCAGCGGCCCGGGATCGGCGGTCGCGCTCCGCAGCTCGGCGCGGTGCGTGGTCCGCGTGTACACGGCGCCCATGCCCACGGCGAGCATCTCCTCCCGCTCGTCCGGGAACCGCTCCGGATCCACCACCAGCCGCGACAGCCGGTTCACGAACCGCCAGGGAGTGACCCCGGCCAGGGCCGCCGCCCGCTCGGCGAGCTCGGCGGTGTGGGCGTCCGTGATGTGGTCCAGCTCCCGTTCCAGCCCGGCGTCGTCCAGCACGATCCCGGCGCGGACGTCCGCCGGGACGGCCCGCGCCGAGTGCGGCACGTGCAGCAGCACCGGTGACTCGGCGGCGCCGGGAAGGAGTTCGAACGACGGGACGGTCCGGGTCACGGGCTGCTCCAGGGGGTGTCAGGGGCGTGGTGCACGATCAAGGTGACACATCGACGCCGGACGAGAGGGTGGCCCGCGAGAAAAGGGGCCGCTGATCGCGCCCGGAATCAGCGCGGCCGGTTCCCGCTGCCGGCCGAGGGGGCGGAGCCGGTCGGAGTCGACGCCGGCCACCGGGGTGGGCGCGGTCACCCGGGCGAGAGGGGCGCGTGTGCCGCCCCGGTCCCGGCCGACGTCGTGCTACGACATGCCGCCGCGATGCCCGCCACACACGACGCCGCCCCGGCCGGGAGTACCGGCCGGGGCGGCGGATCGTTCCACGCGAGCACGGCGGGAGCCACGAGGGCGGCCGCCGCAGGGCGCGGGGACTAGCTCAGCGACGCCAGCGTCTCGTTCCAGGTGGCCGACGGGCGCATGATCGCGTCCGCCTTGGCCTTGTCGACCTGGTAGTAGCCGCCGATGTCGGCCGGCCGGCCCTGGACCGCGTTCAGCTCCTCCACGATCGCCTGCTCGCCGGCCGCGAGGGCCTCGGCGAACGGCGCGAACGCCTTGGCCAGGTCGGCGTCGTCGGTCTGCTGGGCCAGCTCCTGCGCCCAGTACAGGGACAGGTAGAAGTGGCTTCCGCGGTTGTCGATGCCGCCGACGCGACGGGTCGGGGACTTGTCCTCGTTGAGGAAGGTCGCCGTGGCGCGGTCGAGGGTGTCGGCGAGGACCTTGGCGCGGGTGTTGCCCGTGGCCTCGGCGTACTGCTCGAAGGAGGGCACCAGGGCGAAGAACTCACCGAGGGAGTCCCAGCGCAGGTAGTTCTCCTTGACCAGCTGCTGGACGTGCTTCGGCGCGGAACCGCCGGCGCCCGTCTCGAACAGGCCGCCGCCCGCCATCAGCGGGACGACCGACAGCATCTTGGCGCTGGTGCCCAGCTCCAGGATCGGGAACAGGTCGGTCAGGTAGTCGCGCAGCACGTTGCCGGTGACCGAGATGGTGTTCTCGCCGCGGCGGATGCGCTCCACCGACAGCTTGGTGGCCTCGACGGGGGAGAGGATCCGGATGTCCAGGCCCTCGGTGTCGTGCTCCGCCAGGTACGCGCGGACCTTGGCGATCAGGTTGGCGTCGTGGGCGCGGCCCTCGTCCAGCCAGAACACCGCCGGGTCGCCGGTGGCGCGAGCGCGGGTGACGGCGAGCTTGACCCAGTCGCGGATCGGCGCGTCCTTGGTCTGGCAGGCGCGGAAGACGTCGCCCGCCGAGACGGCCTGCTCGATCAGGGCCTCGCCGGACGCGTCGACCACGCGGACGGTGCCGGTCACCGGGATCTCGAAGGTCTTGTCGTGGGAGCCGTACTCCTCGGCCTTCTGCGCCATCAGGCCGACGTTCGGCACGGTGCCCATGGTGGACGGGTCGAAGGCGCCGTTGGCCCGGCAGTCCTCGATCACGGCCTGGTAGACACCGGCGTAGGAGGAGTCCGGGATGACGGCGAGGGCGTCGTGCTCCTGGCCGTCCGGGCCCCACATGTGACCCGAGGTGCGGATCATCGCCGGCATGGAGGCGTCGATGATGACGTCCGACGGGACGTGCAGGTTGGTGATGCCCTTGTCGGAGTCGACCATGGCGAGCGCCGGGCCCTCGGCGATCTCGGCCTCGAAGGAGGACTTGATCTCGGCGCCCTCGGGCAGGCTCTCCAGGCCCTTGAGGATGCCGCCCAGACCGTCGTTGGGGGTGAGGCCGGCGGAGGCGAAGGTCTCGGCGTACTTCGCGAACGTCTTCGGGAAGAAGGCGCGCACCACGTGGCCGAAGATGATCGGGTCGGAGACCTTCATCATCGTGGCCTTCAGGTGCACGGAGAACAGGACGCCCTCCTCCTTGGCCCGGGCGACCTGCGCGGTCAGGAACTCGCGCAGCGCGGCGGTGCGCATCACGGAGGCGTCGACGACCTCGCCGGCGAGGACCGGTACCGACTCGCGCAGCACGGTGGTGGAGCCGTCGTCGCCGACCAGCTCGATGCGGAGCGCGCCGTCCTCGGCGATCACCACGGACTTCTCGGTTGAGCGGAAGTCGTCCACACCCATCGTCGCGACATCGGTCTTGGACTCGGAGGTCCAGGCGCCCATGCGGTGCGGGTGGGTCTTGGCGTAGTTCTTCACCGAGGCGGGGGCGCGGCGGTCGGAGTTGCCCTCACGCAGCACCGGGTTGACGGCGGAGCCCTTGACCTTGTCGTAGCGGGCGCGGATCTCGCGCTCCTCGTCGGTCTTCGGGTCGTCCGGGTAGTCCGGCAGCGCGTAGCCCTTGCCCTGGAGCTCGGCGACGGCGGCCTTCAGCTGCGGGATGGACGCCGAGATGTTCGGCAGCTTGATGATGTTGGCCGCGGGGGTCTTGGCCAGCTCGCCCAGCTCGCCCAGCGCGTCGGGGATGCGCTGGTCCTCGTTCAGGTACTCCGGGAAGACGGCGATGATGCGCCCGGCCAGCGAGATGTCCCGGGTGGTCACGGGCACACCGGCCTGCGAGGCGTACGCCTGGATCACCGGCAGGAACGAATGCGTCGCCAGGGCCGGGGCCTCGTCTGTGTAGGTGTAGATGATGGTCGAGTCAGTCACCGGGTGCTCCGCTCCACGTCTGCAACATTGCTCGACATCAAGATATCTCGTGACGGGTGCCGGCTCGACAGGGGTCCCGGCCGGAAAAATCGCGCCGCGCCGCCGCAACCGAATCCATGCTTCCGCGGTCATGACAAGCGATCACCCGCCGACCACGGGCGATCGACCACTCACCGGCGGCCGGACCTGACCCCCCGGCCGCCCGAGCGAAAGCGGACCATGAGATATCGCACCCGAGTGACGGCCCCCGCGGCCGCGCTGATGATCGGTACGGCGACCGCGCTGAGCCTGGACTCCCCGGCCCTGGCGGCCGGGCGCACGCGCACGGGGGAACCGGGCCCGGAGACCCTCGGCGACCCCGTCTTCCCGGCCCTCGGCAACGACGGCTACCGCGTGTCGTCGTACCACCTCGACCTGGCCTACGACCCCACGACCAAGCTGGTCGAGGCCACCGCCACCCTGCGGATCCGCACCGCGCGGGCGCTGAGCCGCTTCTCCCTGGACGCCCTCGGCCTGGACATACGCTCCCTGCGCGTCGCCGGCTGCGACGCCACCTGGGAGCAGGCGGACGAGAAGCTGCGGATCACCCCCGCCGGGCCGCTGCCCGCCGAGGCGTCCGTGACCGTCCGCGTCGGCTACTCCGCCGACCCGCGCCGCGCCCTCGCGCACACGGCGTGGGTGCCCACCCCGGACGGCTTCGCGATCTGCCCCCAGCCGAACTCCGCGCACACCGTCTTCCCGTGCAACGACCACCCTTCGGACAAGGCCGCCTTCTCCTTCCGCCTGACCGTCCCGAAGGGACTGCGCGCGGTCGCGAACGGCCTGCTCACCTGCACCGAGGACCTGGCGGACGACCGCACCGCGTACACGTACCGCTCGGCCTCCCCGATCGCCACCGAACTCGTCCAGATCACCGTCGGCGACTACGTCGTCAAGGACCGGGAGGGACCGCACGGTCTGCCCCTGCGCGACGTCGTCCCCACCGCCCGCGCCGCCGCCCTGGAGCCGGCTCTCGCCCTCACGCCCGGCCTGGTGGGCTGGCTGGAGGACCGCCTCGGCGCCTTCCCGTTCGAGACGTACGGCCTGCTGCCGTGCAACTCCGACGACCCGAAGGCCTTCGACTTCACCGGCCTGGAGACCCAGACCCTCACCCTGTACAAGCCGAACTTCCTGCTCCAGCCGGAGAAGAACATCGGCTCGCACATGATGCACGAGCTGGTCCACTCCTGGTTCGGGAACCTCGTCAGCCCCGCCACCTGGGCCGACCTCTGGCTGAACGAGGGCCACGCCGACTTCTACGGGCTGCTCTACCGCTACGAGCGCGGCTGGGCGGACTCCCTGGGCCTCACCAGCATGGAGGCCCGGATGAAGGACACCTACGCCCGCGGCGACCAGTGGCGTCACGACTCCGGCCCGGTGGCCGCCCCCGACGCGGTCAACCTCTTCGACAGCCAGCGCTACCTCGGCGGCGTCCTCGTCCTGTACGCCTTCCGGCAGCTCGTCGGCGACGACGTCTTCAGCGCCGTCGAGCGTGCCTTCCTGGAGCGCTTCCGCGGCTCGGCGGCGTCGACCGACGACTACATCGCCGTGGCCTCGGAGGTGTCCGGCCAGGACCAGTCCGGTTTCCTGCGGGACTGGCTGTTCGGGACGAAGACCCCGCGCATGCCCGGCCACCCCGACTGGACGGTGAACCCCGTCGCGCCGCCGTCGTCCTTCGCCGCACCGCACAGCAAGCGCGGCGGGCACTACCACGACAACTCGGCCACGCTCTGATCAGCCGTGGCGGGCGGGGCCGCCACCGGCCCCGCCCGCCATCTCGCGCTCGATCCACCGGCAGATGACGTCGACGACGTACACCAGCTCCGCCCGGGTCAGCTCCCGTCCCTTGGCGATGTGGTGCCAGCGCTCCAGACAGCCGCGGCAGCAGGTGGCGGTCGCGTGCTGGGCGACGAAGACCGGGTGCCCCCGGTACGGCGTCTGTTTGCCGTCGTTGCGCGGCTCGGCGGCCGCCAGCCGGGCGGTGACCAGGTCGTACGCGTGCCACCGGAGCGTCGCCGGCCCCTTCAGCCCGGCGGTCGCCCGTTCCGGTCCGCGCAGGTGGAAGCGGGCCCGGAACGGCTGCCGGGCCAGGGCGTCGAGCCGCCGGTCCAGGGCGTCCGGCGCACGGCGCCCGTCCTCGCCGGCCACCGGCCGCCCTCCCGGCTCACGCCAGCAGCCGGCGCTTCTGGTCCTCGAACTCCGCGTCCGTCAGGACACCCTGGGCCTTCAGATCGGCCAGCTGCTTGAGCTGCTCGATCTTGCCGGTCATCTCGTCGGCGGGGGCGGTCTGGGACGCGGGCGGCGGGGGCGGCGCCTGCGGCTGGGCGTACTGCTGCTGCGCGTACTGCTGTTGCTCCTGCTCGTAGTCCTGCTGCGCCCACCGGCCGGCCTGACGCCGCGAGACGCGGTTCGAGACGGCGGTGGCGGTTCCGGCGACCACGGCCGTGCGGGCGACACCCCGAAGCAGTCCGGGCATGTCGGTCACCTCCCAGGTGTCGGTGCGCCGTGCCGCCGCGACGGGCGGCCCGGCGGTCGGGATCGTTGTCAGGTCGCCGTGGAGCCGCCGGGCGGCACCGTCTCCTCCGTGGCGTCCAGCGCCGCCAGCAGGGCCTGCACCGGAATGCGGCCGCTCGCGACGAGCTGGGCCCCGCTGCGCCTGAGCGCCGCGGCCAGGGGAGCGGCCCACAGGTTCTCGTAGACGAGCACCGCGGCCGCGTTGCCGGGGTCGAGGGCGCCGGCGGCCTCCGCGAGGTCGGTCTCGTCCAGCACACCGGACGAGGCCCCCTCGAAGACGGAGAGGTCGATCTCGCCGCCGAGCTCCTTCCACTCCAGACCGACCACGGAGCCGTCGGTCTCCTTGCGGACGAAGGCGAGGTCGATGATCCGGACGATGCCACGCTCGGCGAGATCGACCAGCAGCGGGAACGCCTCGCCCGTCATCCGGTTGCCGGGGAACTCGATGACCAAGTAGTCGACGGGCCCCATGTCTTCGACGCTGTCCATGACCACTCCTTCGGAGCCGGATGCGGCCGGGACCGCCGCTCGGCTGCCCCCACGGGCAGTGTCCGCGGCCGACGGTCGCCATCCCCCCTGTTGCCCTACCAGTCCAGCATGCGGCGCAGGGCCCCGCACTCCGTGTCCGCGTCCGTCACGCGGTGAGCTGGAAGATGCTCTTGCCCACCAGCCAGAACCCGAGCACGAGGCAGATGGTCACCAGCGCCTGCTCCTTGTGCCCGTCCAGCCACGCGCGCAGGCGCAGCAGACGCGCCTTCGCCTTCGTCGGGCTGAACACCACGTAGAGCTCGACGGCGAGCAGGCTCGCGGTGGCGAGCAGACAGAACCCGAACAGGGCGAGCCAGGTCGCCGGGTGCGAGGCGTCGGCCTCCACCACGGTCGTCGCCCCCGCCGCCACCATGCCCCAGGGCTGCAGCAGCACGGCGAGTCCGGCGGCGGACCACACCGTGCTGCGGTCCATCCGGGAGCTCATGTCCGAGGCCCGCTCCCGTGCCGTGGACGGCGTGGCCACTGCGGAGGCCGGGTCCGGGCCGGCCCCGGGCGCGGATCCGTTCCCGCCGGCCCGGGTACGAGCGGCGGCGAGCCGGCGCCGGCGCCTGCGCTCGCCGTAGACGACGAGCGACACCCCGATGAGCAGCTTGGCCGCGAGGGCGGCCGTCGAGGGCGGGGACCTGGGCGGAGGCGGCTGCCCGCCGGTCAGGCCCAGGACGAGCGCGATGACCACGACGAAGCACGCCAGCCAGCCGAGGATGAACACCAGCCCTTTCCACACGCCGTTCGCCGACGCCACCACCAGCACGAACGCCATGAGGGGCAGCGGGTCGAGCGTGATGGCCAGGGAGATGAGCAGCAGGTCGAGCACCATGGCGACCCCATCGTGTCGGGACACCACGAGCGTAGGCGCGAGCCCCGGGGCCGACATCTCGTGACCGGCGCCGCCCCGTACCGGCCGGGGGAGGTCTCCGGGGTGCCGTCGGCCGCCTCGCCCCGCACTCTGGACGCAGCGAAGGGAGCGATGCCATGCCGAGCACGGGGCGGGTGCCGTCAGCGGACGGGCGCCCGGCGCACGGCCGCGCCGCGGCGCCGGAACCCCGATGACGGAGGGCGGCCGCACCCAGCGGCTCGTCGCCCGGGCGAAGGCGGCGCACCGGCGGGCGGAGACCCGGTTCCCGGTCGTCACGCACCTCGCCGACCGCATGGTGACGGTGAACATCTTCGACTCCGCCACCCGCATCGCCGCACAGTGCTTCCTGACCGCCGTCCCGCTGCTCTTCGTCGTGGCGGCCTACGCCCCCGAGGCGGTGCGCCGGCAGATGCTCGACTCCGTGAAGGCGGTGTTCGGGCTGACGGGCGCGGCGAGCAAGGAACTCGACCAGGTCTTCCAGCCGGCGGCGTCCGATCTCCAGCAGGCCACCGGGGTGGTGGGCGGGCTGATGGTGCTGCTGTCGGCCACCGCCGTCAGCCGGGCGATGCAACGCCTGTGCAAACGCGCGTGGGAGATCCCCCGGGCCGGGACGAGGATCGCCCCGTGGCGGTGGCTGGCCTGGCTGCTGCTGTGGATCTGCGTGCTGGTCCTCCAGGGACCGGTCCGTGACGGCTTCGGGGTGGGCGCCTGGCTGGGCACCCCGCTCGCGTTCGTGACCCAGGTGGGCCTGTGGTGGTGGACCCAGCACCTGCTGCTCGGCGGCCTGGTCGGCTGGAAGCCCCTGCTGCCCGGCTCCGCCCTCGCGGCCGCCGCCCTCACCGCCCTGGCGATCTCCGCGCACCTGTACATGCCGAAGGCTCTGAACCGGGCACTCGCCGAGTACGGTCCGGTCGGTTCCGTGTTCGTGCTGCTGTCCTGGCTGATCGTGGTCTGCGTCGCCGCCACCGTCAGTGTCAGCGTGGGCGCGGTCCTCGCGCAGGAACCCTTCCTCGCCCGGCGTCTGGACAGCCCGCCGCCGCAGCGGGACCGCGAGCCGCCGGGAACGTGAGCCCGCCCTCGCGGAGGGGCCGGATCGCCCGTCCGGGTCTTCCCAGCGCGCGGAACGCGGACAGGGCTGACGGAATGGGAGTGTTCCAGGCAGCCACCGCGCCGGGAGGCCCCCGTGACCGAACCGCCCGAGCCCTCCGCACCGGACCCCGAGCCGTCGGGATCCGAGCCGCCGACGCCGAAGCAGGGGCCTTCGCGGTCGCAGCGGGAGTCTTCGGCGTCAGGGCCGGGGTCCGGGCCGTCGTCGGGGCCCGAGCCGCCCGGCTCGGGGTCTGGGCCGTCGGAGCCCGGGCCGTCGGTGTCGGAGCCGGGGTCGTCGGCGGCCGGGACGGAGTCCTCCGGGGCGACGTCGGGATCCGGGGCGTCTGCGTCGGGGCCCGAGCGGGCCGAGGCGGTCTCCGGGGCGTCGGGGCGGGGGCCGTCCGGGGCGGCACCGGAGCCGGGGTCGTCGGCGGCCGGGCCGGGCCCGTCCGGGGCGACGTCAGGGTCCGGGGCGGGTTCCGGCCCGCCCACGGCGGTCCGGACCGGGCCACCGGCGGGCGACGGCCCCGGCCGGATCGCGCGCAGCACCGCGTCGGCCGTGCTCATCGTGCTGACCTGCATTCTCGTACCGGTCGCGCTGCTCGCCGTCTGGGTGGAGAACATCGCCCTCGACACCGACCGCTACGTGGCCACCGTCGCGCCCCTGGCCACGGACCCCGCCGTGCAGGACGCGGCGGTCCACCGGATCACCGAGGCCGTGGGGACCAAGGTGAACGGACAGCAGGCCGCCGGTGACATCGCCGACTGGCTGCAGAAGCAGGGTCTGCCGCCGCGCGCCGCCGACGCGGTCAGAGGACTGGGACCGCAGCTCGACTCCGCGGTGAACCAGGCCGTGACCAAGGTCGCCACCCGCGTCGTCGACAGCGACGCCTTCGCCACCGTGTGGACGACCGCCAACCGGGCCGCCCACAACGCCGTCGTGCACGCCCTGACCGGCGAGGGACGCGGAGCGGTCGGGATCAACGGCGGCACGGTCACCCTGGACGTGGGCACCGCCGTCGACAAGGTCAAGCAGGAGCTGGTCGACGCCGGGCTGAAACCCGCCGAAAAGATCCCGCAGGTCGACAAGCAACTCGTGCTCTTCCAGTCCGACCAGCTCGGCAAGTTCCGCAAGGGCGCCCACCTCCTCGACGTCATCGGCAACTGGTTCCCGGTGATCGTCGTCCTCCTCGGCGTCGCCGGGGTGCTGCTCGCCCACCGGCGGCGCCGCGCGCTGGCCCGCACCGCCCTGGGCGCCGCGTTCGCCTGCCTGGTGGTGGCCGTCGCCCTGATCGTGGTCCGCGACTACTACCTCGACCACCTGCCGCCCCAGGTGCAGTCCAAGGCCGCCGCCAGTGCCGTCTTCGACACCCTGCTCCGCTTCCTGCGGGTCAGCCTGCGCACCGCGATCGTGCTGGGCGTCGTCATCGCGCTGGGCGCCTACTTCGTCGGGCCGGGGCGGCTGCCCGTGGCCGTCCGCGGGGCGTCCGACCGTACGGCGGACTCCGCGGCACGCTGGGCGGACGCCCGGCACGTCGGCACCGGCCGGGTCGGCGCGTGGACGCTGGCCCACCGCCGCGCGCTCACCCTGGCCGCCCTGCTGATCGTCGCGCTCGTGTTCGCGCTCTGGAACCACCCGACGGTCCTCACCGTCGTCGTGCTGGTCCTCGTGCTGCTGGCCGTCCTGGCGGTGCTCGCCCTGCTGGCCGCGGGCGGCCGGGTCCAGCTCGAGGCGGCACGCGGGAAGCCCGCGGACAGGCACTGAGCCAGGCGCACCCGCCGCACACGGTCCCGCTCCCCGCGCGAACTGCGCCCTGGCGCGAAGGCTGAGATGCTGATCGTGTGGAGCGCTCTCCATGGCAGAAGGACAGGGACGGTGACCCCGTGACTGCGCGGCACGAGACCTCACGGGGGCCGGCCGTCGTGTACGTCGACCCTCTGGGCGAGCCGTTCCTGCAGACGCGGTTCGCCCCGCCGGCCAGGCCGGCCACCTTCCTGCGCCGCCCACGGCTCGCCGAGCATCTGGACCTGGCCCTCGGAACACCGCTGACGATGGTCAACGGTTCGGCGGGCGCCGGCAAGACCCTGCTGGTCGCCGACTGGGCCGACCGGCTCGGCCGACCGGTCGCCTGGTTCACCAACGAGGAAGGCGACCAGGGCTGCGGCGTGTTCTGGGCCTACGTGCTGCAGGCCCTGCGCGCCGCTGACGTGCCGCTGCCGGACGACCTCGGCTGCCCGGCGGACGCGAGCCGCGTCGACCGCAAGCTGCTGGCCCGCCTCGCCGACGAACTGAGCGGGCTCCCGGAGCCGGTCCTGCTCGTGCTCGACGAGTTCGACCGGGTGCCCTCCGCGCGCATCGCCGAGCAGCTCGAATTCGTCCTGCATCACGCCGGGCAGGGACTGCGCCTGATCCTCGTCACCCGCACCGAGCCGCTGCTGCCGCTGCACCGCTACCGGGCCGCCGGCACCATGACGGAGATACGCGACGCCGAGCTGGCCCTCACCCCCGAGGAGGCCGCCGCGCTCCTGGAACTGCACGGACTGCGGCTCCCCGAGGAAGCCATGGGCGCCCTCGTGGAGCGCACCCGGGGCTGGGCCGCCGGGCTCCGCCTGTGCGCCCTGGCCGCCCAGCAGAGCCCGGACCCGGAGGCGTACCTGAAGGACTTCGAGGCGGGCCGCAGCACCATCGCCGACTTCCTCCTCGCCGAGGTGCTGAAGCGCCAGACGGCCCGCTCGCAGGACGTCCTCCTGCGGGTCAGCGTCGTGGAGCGGTTCTGCCCCGAGCTGGTGGCGGAGCTGACCGGCCGCGACGACGGCGAACCCGTCCTCGCCGCGCTGCACGGCCAGAACGCGTTCGTGGAGGACCTCGGGCACACCTGGTACCGCCTGCACCCGCTGTTCGGCGAGATCCTCCGGGCCCATCTGCGGGTCCGCTCGCCGGGGCTGGAGACCGAACTCCACCGGCGGGCCGCGCGGTGGCTGCGTGCCTCCGGCTCGCTGCCCCAGGCACTGGCCCACGGCGCCGCCGCGGGCGACTGGGACTTCACCGCCCGTGCCCTCGTCGACGACCTGGCGATCGGGCAGCTGTTCACCGGCCTGCGGGCGAGCGACCTCGCCGAGCTGTTCTCCCGGATGGGACCCGAGGCCACGAGCGCCGCGGCGGACCTGGTGCGCGCCGCACGCGACCTGTCCGACCGTGACATGGAGCGCGGCCTGCTCCATCTGCGCCGGGCCGAGGACCTGCTCGCCTCCGATCCGTCCAACGCGGCGGGCCGGCTGAGCTGCGTACTGCTGGAGACGCTCGCGGCCCGGCTGACCGGCTCCCCCGGCATGGCGGAGCAGGCCGTGACGACGGTGGAGCGGCTCCGCGGCGAGGTCTCCGCCGAGTTGCTGGAGAGGCACCCCGAGGTCGTCGCCCTGCTGCTGACCCACCTGGGCTCGGCCCGGCTGTGGGCGGGGCGCTTCGACGAGGCGCGCACCGTCCTGTCCGAGGTCGGCGGCTGCCCGAGCGGTGCGTCGACGGCGCTGCCCCGGGAGGACGCCCTCGGCCAGCTGGCCCTGATCGACCACCTCAACGGCTGGCTCGGCCGGGCCGAACGCAAGGCGCTGGCCGCCCTGCACGAAGGGGAGAAGTTCGGCCTGCGCCGCCCGAGCCCGTCCGGCCCCGGCCTCGCGCAGCTGGTTCTCGCCGCCCTCTGCATCGACCGCGGCGAACTCGACCAGGCCCGGGCCTATCTGGAGGAGGCGGCCGAGCCGGGGGCCCCGCCGGACCCGGTGACGGCCGCCGCCCGGTCCCTGGCGACGGCACGGCTGCTGCTGGCGCGGGGTGAGCCCCGGGCCGCCGCGGCGGCGGCCGAACCCGCGACACCGGCAGCCGTGGTGTCGCCCTGGGCGGAGGCCCGGACGGCGGTCATCGTCTCCGCCGCCCATCTGGCCGAGGGGCGCCCGGACAGCGCGGGCAAGGTGCTCGACGACCTCGCCCGCGACGGCGACCCCGCGTACACGGCGGAGATCGCCTGGGCCCGCTGCGCCGCCGGGAACCCCGACGAGGCGGTCGAACTGCTCGACCGCACCCAGCTGCCGGGCCGCGCCGGCCCCGGCGTGACCGTCCGGGCCGCGCTCGTGCGGGCCGCGGCCGCCCAGCGGGCGGGGGACGACACCACCGCGCGCAAGCTGCTCGCCCGGGCGCTGGTGGAGGCCCGGCGGGAGCGGCTGCGGCGACCCTTCCTCGAAGCCGGGCCGGACCTACGCCGTCTGCTCGACGCGCCGTCTCTGCAGGGCCTGACCGCGGGCTGGCTGGTCCCGGCCGCTCCCGCGCCGCACGGCGGGGCCGCCCGGCCCGCGGAGCCCGGGTCCGTGGTGGTCGAGCAACTCAGCGGACGCGAGCGCGAGGTCGTGGGCAGGCTGGCCGAGATGATGTCCACGGAGGAGATAGCCGCCGACCTGTACGTCTCCGTCAACACGGTGAAGACGCACCTCAAGAGCGTCTACCGCAAACTCGGGGTGAACGGGCGCGCCGAAGCGGTGCGGCGGGCCCGGGACCACGGCCTGATCTGAATGTCGCCTGCCGAGCGCACCACGAGGCGGGACCCGTCTTCGCAGGACCACGCCCACGCCGACTACACGGGCGCCGTGTACGGCTCCATGCTCGCCGCCTCGGTGGTGATCGGCGCCGGCGGCCTGGGGCAGTTCCCCCGGCTGCAACTGGTGCTCCTGCTGCTGCTCACCGGCCTCGTCTTCTGGGTCGGCCACGTGCACGCCCAGCTGTTCGGTGCCCGTCTCGCCCAACGGCCGCTGGACCGGCCGACGATCCTGCGGGTGTGCCGCGAGGAGTGGCCGATCGTCGAGGCGGCCGTACCCCCGGCCGTCGCGGTGGCCGTCAGCCCGCTGCTCGGCCTGGACACCGAGGGGGCCGGCTGGCTGGCGCTCGCCGTGGCCGTGGCGGGTCAGGTGGGCTGGTCCGCGGTCGGCGCACGGAAGGCGGGGGCGTCCTGGCCGCTGGTGACGGGAACCGCCGCGGTCAATCTGCTGCTCGGCCTGGCGATCATCGCCTTCAAGCTGGCGCTGACGCACTGATCGCGGGCGCCGGGTCACCTGTGCCGGGTGAGGCCGGCGGCGGACGGATGGAGCAGCATCACTGGGGAGACCGCAGCCGGCCCGTGGCGGGAGAGCGGCAGATGCGCTACGAGATCCGTGTCGATGGGCACATGTCGAAGACGCTCACCGAGGCGTTCCCGGAACTGGATCACGTGATGATGTCCGGTCAGACAGTGCTGTTCGGCCGCATCATCGACGAGGCGCACCTGTACGGGCTGCTGACCCGCTGCCAGTCACTGGGACTGCGGGTCGTGGAGATGCGGCAACTGCCGGAGTGATCACGGCCGGTGCCCGTACGGGGCGATCACCCGCGAGGGGTGATCCGCCGGCGTGGCGCCCCTGCGATGCTCAGTGGGTGAGGGGCCGTGAGCCGTCCCGCCGGAGTTCCGGAGGCGGCCTGGCCGGACCGCGCGAGGAGGAGCCATGACCGAGTCGCGTGGACAGGCGCCGCGGACCGGAGAGCCGTACCTTTCCGGCGAGACGGCCGCGGGCCCCGCCGAGGCCGTGACGGCCGTCGCCCGCTCCTGGACCTGGATCCTCGCCTCGGCGATCGCGACCCTGGTCCCGGGCGTGCTGATCCTCGTCTGGCCGGACGAGACGCTGCACGTCCTGGCCGTCATCATCGGCCTCTACCTGCTCGTCACCGGCGCGATCCGGTTCGTGACGGCGTTCGCGCGGGAGGACGAGCGGGTGACCGGACTGCTGCTCGCCGTGGTGTTCGTCCTCGCGGGCGTGCTGTGCCTGCGCAACCCCCTGCAGACCATCACCGCGCTGTCGCTGGTGGTCGGGCTCGCCTGGCTCGCGTCCGGCATCCTCACCCTCTACACGGCGATCGCCGCCAAGGACCTGCCGCACCGCGGTGTCGTCCTCGGCGCCGCCCTGCTCGGCATCCTCGCCGGGATCGTCGTGCTGGTCCTGCCCTCCGAGTCGGCACGGGCGCTGACCCGGCTGCTCGGACTGTGGCTCGTCCTGCTGGGCCTGGTCGAGCTGGTGGCCGCCTTCGCGTGGCGGGCCGCGCTGCGCCGGAGCGGCACGCGGCCGGGCGCCACCGGCCCGACGACCGGCCCGACCGACTGATCCCCGCGAGCCGGACGCTCACCCGCATCGGGTGAGGCGCACCCCTGCTCGCCGTGTGCACGCTGAAAACGGTGGTGACCGGTTCGGCGAAGCCGATGCGCCGGCGCCCCGGACGGAGGAGAGACATGAGCGCGCAGACCTACCTCGCGTACGACTATCCGCTGCTGAGCGCCTTCTGGACGATGTTGGTGTTCTTCCTGTGGATCCTGTGGTTCGTCCTGCTGTTCCGGATCATCGTCGACATCTTCCGCGACGACGGACTGAACGGCTGGGCCAAGGCCGGCTGGACGATCTTCGTCTGCGTACTGCCCTTCCTCGGCGTCTTCATCTACCTCATCGCCCGCGGCAAGGGCATGGGGAAGCGTGAGGTGGAGCAGGCACGGGCCCAGCAGGAGGCCTTCGACTCCTACATCAAGGAGACCGCGCAGGGCGGCACGGCCCGGACGAGCAGCGCCGACGAGCTCGCCAAGCTCTCCGAGATGCGCTCGCGCGGTGACATCAGCGAGGACGAGTTCCGCCGGGCGAAGGCGCTGGTCCTCAGCGACACCGGAGCGGCCCGGAGCTCCGACTCGGTTCCCACCACCTCCGGGCACTGAGCACGTTCCACGCACACGAAGGAGAGCACCACATGACCACGACACCTCGCGCACACACGGAGACGCGCACGGCGAAGCAGCAGTGGGCCGGCGGCCTCACGGCCTTCGCGGGCGTCATGCTCATGATCGCCGGGCTGCTCAGTGTCTTCCGGGGCATCATGGCGATCGCACAGGACAACGTCTTCGTCACGACCCCCAACTACGTCTTCAAGTTCGACCTCACCAGCTGGGGCTGGATCCACCTGGTCCTGGGCGTGATCGCGGTGGCCGTCAGCGTCGGGCTGTTCGGGCCGGCGACGTGGGCACGCGTGGCCGGCGTGGCCATCGCCGGACTGGTCATCATCGCCAACTTCCTCTCGCTGCCGTACTACCCGGTGTGGTCGGTCGTGATGATCGCGATGTCCGGCTTCATCATCTGGGCCCTTTGCGTGGTCAAGAGGGACGACTCGATCACCGGTCCGTAGGGCCGGGGCAGGAGAGCGACCGATGGACCGGTACCCGCCCATCGCGGAACACGGAATGGTGGGCGACCTCCAGACGGCGGCCCTGGTGTCGTCCGGCGGAACCGTCGACTGGTGGTGCGCCCCCCGTTTCGACTCGCCCAGCGTCTTCGCCTCACTGCTGGACAGCGAGCGAGGGGGCCACTGCCACTTGGCGGCCGAGCACCCGGACGGCGACGGGATGACGGTCCGGCAGCTGTACCTGTCCGACACGGCGATCCTGATCACCCGGTTCATGGGGCCCGGGGGCGTCGGAGAGGTGGCGGACTTCATGCCACCCATCGACGCCCCGACACCCACCGACCGGCACACCCTGATCAGGATCGCCCGGGTCGTACGGGGCAGACTGCCGTTCGTCTTCAGCTGCCGGCCCCGCTTCGACTACGGGCGGGCCCCGCACGCACTCGAGCTCGCCGACGCCCACGCGGCCGTGCTGCACGGCCCGGGCACGGACCTGCACGTGCAGTCCAGCACAGGGATCCGTCTGCACGCCGACGGCGACGACGTCACCGCCCGTTTCACCCTCACCGCGGGGCAGGCCGCCGTCGTCGTTCTGACCACCTCCGACGCGGGGGGCCCGCCCCCGCCGGCGCCCTCCCTGGCCGCCATCGCCGAGGACGTCGAGAAGTGCCGCGAATTCTGGCTGTCGTGGCTGCGCGCCTGCACCTACCGCGGTCGCTGGCAGGAGGTGGTGAACCGCTCGGCGATCACCCTCAAACTGCTCACGTACGCGCCGTCCGGCGCGCTCGTCGCGGCGGCCACCATGGGCCTGCCCGAGCAGGTCGGCGGCGAGCGCAACTGGGACTACCGCTACACCTGGATCCGGGACGCCTCGCTGTCCGTGGGCGCCCTGATCGACCTGGGCTTCGAGGCGGAGGCCTTCGCGTTCCGGCGCTGGCTGCGCGAGCGGGTCGAGGCCGGCGGCACCGCCTCCGGGGACCCCTTGCAGATCATGTACCGGGTCGACGGCGACCCCCACCTGACCGAGGAGAACCTCGACCACCTGGAGGGCTACCGGGGTTCGCGCCCGGTGCGCAACGGCAACGCGGCCGCCGACCAGATCCAGCTGGACATCTACGGCGAGGCCTCCGACGCCCTGGCGGTCGGCGGGGACATCGGCGCCCTACGGGGCTGGCGGGCGCTGGCCGGTGTCCTCGACTGGCTGACCGACCACTGGGACCGGCCCGACGAGGGCATCTGGGAGACGCGGGGAGGCCGGCAGAACTTCACCTACAGCCGGCTGATGACCTGGGTGGCCTTCGACCGGGGCATCCGGGCGGCCACCGCCTCCTCCCGGCCGGGCGACGTGGCCCGCTGGACGGCCACCCGGGACGCCGTGTTCGAGCAGATCGTCGAGCAGGGCTTCGACCCCAAACGGAAGGCGTTCGTCCAGCACTTCGACACCGACGTCCTGGACGCCTCGCTGCTGCTGATGCCGCGGGTCGGGTTCCTCTCCGCACGGGACCCCGACTGGATCAGCACCCTCGACGCGATGGACGAGGAACTGGTCAGCGACAGCCTGGTCTACCGCTACAACCCCGCCGCCTCACCCGACGGACTGCGGGGCAGCGAGGGCACGTTCAACCTGTGCAGCTTCCTCTACGTGGAGGCACTCGCCCGCACCGGGCGCATCCACCAGGCACGGCACGCCTTCGACAAGATGCTCACGTACGCCAACCACGTCGGGCTGTTCGCCGAGGAGATCGGGCCGTCGGGGGAGCAACTCGGCAACTTCCCACAGGCGTTCACCCATCTCTCGCTGATCACCGCCGCCATGGCGCTCGACGAGGAGCTGGGCCGGGAGGGAACGGTGCCCGACACCGGAGGAACCCGTCACCCGTTGATCCACGGCCTGACGGTTCCCCCCGAGGACACCGAGGAAGGCAGCTGACCGTGGCCGGCGGGGCAGGGTCCGCGCAGGTGCCGCCGGGGCAGCGGCGGGTCCTCGCCGCGCTGGCCCTGGCCCAGTTCATCTGCAGCTTCGCCGGCTCCAACATGAACGTGATGATCAACGACATCAGCCGGGACCTCGACACCACGGTCCAGGGCGTCCAGGTCGCCATCACGGTCTTCCTGCTGGTCATGGCCGCGCTGATGATCCCCGGCGGCAAGCTCACCGACCGCTACGGCCGCAAGCGCTGCTTCGTCACCGGCCTTGTCGTCTACGCCGTCGGCGCGCTGCTGAGCGCCGCCGCCCCGGGGCTGGGCGTCCTGATCCTGGGCAACTCGATCCTCGAAGGCATCGGCACGGCCCTGCTCATCCCGCCCGTCTACATCCTCACCACGCTGCTGTACCCGGACCTGACCTCGCGCGCCCGGGCGTTCGGGATCATCATGGCGCTGGGCGGCGTCGGGGCCGCCGCGGGACCGCTGATCGGCGGACTCATCACCACCGGGATCAGCTGGCGTGCGGCCTTCGTGTTCCAGGCACTCGTGATCGCCGTGATCGTGTGGCTGAGCCGCCGCATCGAGGACCCCCTGCCCCCGGACCCGGCCCGGTCCTTCGACACCGCCGGAGCCGTGCTGTCCGCGGTGGGCCTGGTCCTGGTGGTCATGGGCATCCTGGCGGCGGACAACAACATCTGGCTGACGATCGTCCTGATCGGGCTCGGCGTGTTCGTCCTCGCCTGGTTCCTGCGCTCGATGGGCGCCAAGGAGCGGGCCGGTCAGGAACCGCTGCTGTCGCTGGGGCTGTTCCGCAACCGCACGTCCAACCTCGGGCTGGTCACCCAGAACGTCCAGTGGCTCATCCTGATGGGCACGTCCTTCACGGTGGCCGCCTACCTCCAGGTGGTGCGCGGCTACGACGCCATCCGGACCGGAGTGATCTTCACGGCGGCGACCCTGGGACTGCTCCTGACGTCACTGTCCGCCGAGCGGCTGGCCCGGCGGTACCCCCAGCGGACGCTGATCATGACGGGCTTCGTGGCCGCCGTCGCCGGCGTGGCCGTGCTGGTCGCCCTGGCGGGGGCCTTCTCGACCGCCTGGGCCTTCGTCCCGGGTCTCGTCCTCATCGGGCTCGGCCTGGGCGTCATGCTGACCCCGTCGGTGAACGTCGTGCAGTCCAGCTTCCCGGAGGAGCAACAGGGCGAGATCTCGGGCCTGTCCCGCAGCGTGTCCAACCTCGGATCGTCCTTCGGCACGGCCATCGCCGGCACGATCCTCGTCTCCGGACTCTCGAAGGGCGCCTACGCCGCCGCGATGATCACCCTCGGGGTGATCGGCCTCGGCGGCCTCGCCGCGGGCGCCCTGCTGCCGCGCACACCGGACGCCACGGCACCGGCCGGCGACACGCCCGCCCGCACGCCGAGAAGGCGGACCTAGGGCAGGCGCGTCCCGCCGACGGCGGCCGCGCGGACCGGATCAGTCGTCAGGGTGCCGTCGGCGTACCGCCGTTGCTGCCCTGCTCGGACCATGCGGTGCCCGGCACCACGTCGGCCCCGGCGCGCTGCTGCGGGATGACCACCGAGCCCTGCTGCAGGGCCACCGTGCGGGTGGGGGACGGGATGCGGATGCCCTCCTCGCGGTAGCGACGATGCAGACGCTTGATGAACTCGTGCTTGATCCGGTACTGGTCGCTGAACTCGCCGACGCCGAGGATGACCGTGAATCCGATGCGGGAGTCGCCGAAGGTGTGGAAGCGGACGGCGGGTTCGTGGTCCGGGAGGGCGCCCGAGACGTCCTTCATGACGTCGGCGACCACCTCCGTCGTCACCCGCTCGACGTGCTCGAGGTCGGAGTCGTAGCTCACCCCGACCTGCACCAGCACGGTCAGATGCTGCTCGGGCCGGGTGAAGTTGGTCATGTTCTCCTTCGCCAGCTGGCCGTTGGGGATGACCACCAGGTTGTTGGAGAGCTGGCGGACCGTCGTCTGGCGCCAGTTGATGTCGATGACGTAGCCCTCCTCGCCGCTGCTCAGCCGGATGTAGTCGCCGGGCTGGACGGTCTTGGAGGCGAGGATGTGGATGCCCGCGAAGAGGTTGGCGAGCGTGTCCTGCAGGGCGAGGGCCACGGCCAGACCGCCGACGCCCAGGGCGGTCAGCAGGGGCGCTATCGAGATGCCCAGCGTCTGGAGCACCACGAGGAAGCCGATCGCCAGCACCAGGACGCGCGTGATGTTGACGAAGATGGTCGCCGAGCCCGCCACACCCGAACGGGACTGGGTGACCGTACGGACCAGTCCGGCGACCACCCGGGCCGCGGACACGGTCACCACGAAGATCAGCCACACCTGGAGCACCTGGTCGGTGTGGTGCTGGACGGTCCTGGTCAGCGGCAGCACCGCGGCTGCCGCCGCCAGGCCGCCCGCGACGAGCGCCCAGGGCACCACCGAGCGCAGGGTGTCCACGATGACGTCGTCGCCGCTCCACCGGGTGCGCTTGGCGTGCTTGGCGAGCCAGCGCAGCAGCGTGCGCGACAGGAAGGCGAGCAGCAGGCCCGCCGCCAGGGCGATGCCGGCGAGGACGAGGTCGTCCAGGGTCAGTGCGCGGTTCACCGGTCACCTCCGGGTCGCGATGCGGCTGCGGAGAGCCCGTTGTGAAGCTTCGTCACGTTGTCACCTGCTCGATGTCCGGGATGTGCGATCGCGGGGGCCCACCGTCCACCGGCGGCCCACGCGCTCGCTCATCCTGCCGTATCCGGCACGCCGGTTCGCACCCGGACCGGCACCGCGGACGGGCCGTTAGACGATGCCCTCCGCGAGTTCGGCCTGGTCACGGTCGCTGCCGTAGGCGGCGGTGGTGGGCGTGCCGTACGACCGGCGTGCGACGTACCACCAGACGCTGGCCAGGACCAGGACGACCGCGAGCGCCACCGACGCGTAGTTCATCGTGTCGACCGTCACCGGCGACGCCTGCGGCAGGCAGAACAGGACCGTCACACACGCCACCCACACGACCGCGATCCAGCCGATCGGCCTGCTCCACCGGCCCAGGTTCCAGGGCCCGGGCCGGAACCTGTCACCGGCGCGCAGCCGCAGCAGGACCGGGATGGCGTAGGCGGGGGTGATGCCGATGACGTTGATGGCGGTCACCGCGTTGTACGCGGTCGCCGAGTACAGGGACGGCAGGGCGAGGAGGCAGGCCACGACGACCGCCAGCCAGACGGCGGCCACCGGGGTCTGCGTGCGGCCGCTCACCCTGCGCCACAGGTGCGAGCCGGGCAGCGCGCCGTCCCGGCTGAACGCGAACACCATCCGGCTGGCCGCGGCGACCTCGGCGTTCCCGCAGAACAACTGGGCGACGATCACGACCAGGAGCAGCGCACTGGCCCCGTCGGCGCCCAGTCCGTCGAGCAGGATCTGCGCGGGTGGCACGCCGGTCCCCGTGGTGCGCGTGGCGTCGTAGTCCTGGATGGCGAAGGTCAGGCCGGCCAGCAGCACGAAGCCGGCGAGCCAGGAGACCCAGATGGACCGCACGATGCCGCGGGCCGCCGACACCGAGGCGTTGGACGTCTCCTCCGACAGATGGGCGGAGGCGTCGTAACCGGAGAAGGTGTACTGCGCGAGCAGCAGACCGATCGCCGCCACGTACAGCGGGTTGTCCCAGCCGGTCTCGTCGACGAACTTCGTGAACACGAAGGACGGCGACTGGTGGTGGTCCGGGACGATCGCGAGGGCGCCGACGATCAGTGCCACGCCCGCCAGGTGCCACCAGACGCTGACCGAGTTGAGCAGGCTGACCAGGCGCACGCCGAACAGGTTCAGCGTGGCGTGCAGCAGGAGGATCGCGCAGAAGATCAGCATCGTCTTCCCCGGCGTCGGCTCGAAGCCCCACTGGAGGTTGGCGAACGCCCCGGTGAACAGGGCGGCGCCGTAGTCGATGCCGGCGATCGCGCCGAGCAGGCCGAGCAGGTTCAGCCAGCCCGTGTACCAGCCCCAGCGGCGGCCGCCGAGCCGGTCGGCCATGTAGTAGAGGGCGCCGGAGGTCGGGTAGGCGCTCGTGACCTCGGCGAGGGACAGACCCACGCACAGCACGAACAGGCCCACGCCGGCCCAGCCCCACAGCATCACGGCGGGACCGCCGGTGTTCAGACCGAAGCCGTACAGGGTCATGCAGCCGGACAGGATCGAGATCACCGAGAAGCTGATCGCGAAGTTGCCGAAGCCGCCCATGCGGCGGGCCAGCACCGGCCGGTAGCCGAGTTCGCGCAGCCGCTGCTCCTCGTCCTGCTGCGGCAGGCCCGGCGAGGGCACTGGATCGGGGGTGCGGGACATGGGGAACCTCCGAAGATCAAGGGGGACTTGACGGGGTGGAGCGTTCGGTCGGATGGAGCGTCCGGTGGCGGGGCGAGCGTTCGGTGGCGCGGGGCGAGCGTTCAGTGGCGCGGGGCTGAGCCCTCGGCGGCCGCCCGGCAGCGGTCCCGGGCCTGCACGAAGACGTCCACGGCACGGTCGCGGCCGGACGTGCGGTGCACCCAGGGCGGGGGAGTGAAGTACGGGCCGATCTCCTCGAACACCCGCGCCGCGTCGAGGAACTGCAGGGAACCCCACAGGGCGTTGGCCAGGTGGTTGAGGTCCAGCGGCGAGCGTTCGGCGGCCCGGGTGTGCGCGAACCAGGACTCCAGGGCGCGCCGTGACTCGCGGGCCGCCTCCTCCGCCACCCAGTGCAGGTCCAGCGCCGCGTCGTGCCCGCCCTCCCGGCGGTAGCGCTCCACGCGCACGTACAGGGGCAGCAGATGCAGCGCGGAGCCGGGCGGCGCCTGCCCGGCCGCCCACTGCGCGAAGGCGGCGGCCTCCGCGAGCCGGCCCGTGCCGCCACGCGCGTAGAGGAACTGCAGCATCCGGTGGTACGCCTCGCGGTTGTACGGGTCGCGCTTGCCGGCCTCGGCCAGCAGCCCCCAGGGCCCCGGGGGCAGCATCGGCTCGGGTGCGGCGGCCCGGTGTTCCTCCCAGCGCTGCTCCGGGTCGAGCTGGGCCAGCGCCAGCAGGCACACCCAGGGCACCGGGTCCTGCGGGGCGGTGCGGGAGGCGGACTGGGCCGCGTCCCACGCCTCGATCCACAACTCGTGGGTACGGCGATGCCGTTCGCGCTGGGCCCGCAGGGCCCGCTCCACGGAGACCCGGCCGTGCATCACCGCCGCGTGGACGCTGCCCGGCTCCTCGGTGAGCCAGGCCCGCACCACGTCGGTACCGGCGGCGGCCGCCGCGAGGACCTGGGTGCGCTGGGTCCACTGCCATCCCCGCGCGGTGTCCGCGAGCAGGGTCCGCATGGCCATCCAGCGTCCGGTGCGCAAGTCCTGGAGTGCGCCGCGCAGGGCGTTGTCGGGGCCGGCAGGGTCGTAGGAGGGGCGGACTCCTTCTCTGGCCATCAGCCGTCGGCCCCTTGCCACAGGCGCACGGGCGAGGTGGCGGGGTGACGTAGCAACAGCCCTCCCCTGGGCGGTGATCGAAGTGTCGCGGTGTGGTCGGCGGTCACTATAGAGGCGGAGGTTCCGCAGGGGCCATTGTTGCCAACTCAACTTTCAAACAAGCCAGTTGACCCGCGTTCGGCCTCCCTTGACGCGGGCTGCGACGAGGCGGCAGGCTGACACGGTGATCTTCGGGACCGGCGTACGGGAGAGGGAGCGATGACGGGTCCGGTGCTCGCCGTCGACCAGGGCACCTCCGGCACCAAGGCCCTGGTGGTCTGCCCGGAACGCGGCGTCCTCGGCACCGGCTTCGCGGAGGTGCGCCCCCGCCACCTGCCCGGTGGCCTGGTCGAGGTGGACCCGGTGCGGCTGTACGACTCGGTGGTCGACGCGGGCCGCCGCGCGCTGGCCGAGGCCGGGGAGGACGTCGTCGCGCTGGGCCTGGCCAACCAGGGCGAGACCGTCCTCGCCTGGGACCCGGCGACCGGACGCCCACTGACCGACGCCCTGGTGTGGCAGGACCGTCGTGCCGAGAGCGTCTGCGACGAACTCCGGGATCATGCAGACGAGTTGCGGCACCTGACCGGCCTGCCCCTCGACCCGTACTTCGCCGCGCCGAAGATGGCCTGGATCCGCCGCCACCTCACCCGCGAGGGAGTCGTCACCACCTCCGACGCCTGGCTCGTCCACCGTCTCACCGGCGCCTGGGCCACCGACGCCGCCACCGCGGGCCGCACCCAGCTCCTCGACCTGGACCGCGCCGAGTGGTCACCGCGCGCCCTCGACCTCTACGGCCTGGCCGGTGAACGGCTCCCCGAGGTGACCGACGCCGCCGGACCGGCCGGCACCACCACGGCGTTCGGCCCAAAGATCCCGCTCACCGGTCTGATCGTCGACCAGCAGGCCGCCCTGCTGGCCCAGCGCGTCACCGGCCCCGGCACCGCCAAGTGCACCTACGGCACCGGCGCGTTCCTGCTCGCCCACACCGGCGAGGCTCCCCGGCGCGGCAGCTCCGGACTGGTCAGCTGCGTCGCCTGGCGGCTCGCCGGACGCACCAGCTACTGCCTCGACGGCCAGGTGTACACCGCCGCGTCCGCCGTCCGCTGGCTCACCGACCTCGGCGTGCTCTCCTCGGCCGCCGACCTCGACCCGGTCGGCGGCACCGTCCCGGACAGCGGCGGCGTCACCTTCGTCCCCGCGCTCGCCGGTCTCGCCGCGCCCTGGTGGCGGGGCGACCTGCGCGGCTCCCTCACCGGACTGGGCCTCGACACCACCCCGGGACACCTGGTGCGCGCCCTGTGCGAGGGCATCGCCGCCCAGGTCGCCGAACTCGCCGAGGCCGCCGCCACCGACCTCGGCGTACCCCTGGACCTGCTCCGCGTCGACGGCGGCCTGACCCGCTCGGCCCTGCTCATGCAGACCCAGGCCGACCTGCTGCAACGCCCCGTCGAGGTGTCCGCGCTGCCCGACGCCACCGCGCTCGGCGCCGCCGCCCTCGCCCGCCTCGGGGCGGACCCCGCCCTCGCCGTCGAGGACGCCCTGCCCGACCCGAAGCCCGCCGCCGTGTACGAGCCCCGCATCCCGGCGGACCTGGCGGCCGAACGCCGGGCCGGATTCCGCACGGCCGTGGCCGCCCTGCTCGGCTCGTGACGGTGAGGCACTCGTGACGGTCACCGCGGAAGGGCCGCTGCCCGCGCACACCTACGACGTCGCGATCGTCGGCGCCGGAGTCGTCGGCTGCGCCGTCGCCCGCCGGCTCGCCCACCACCCGCGGCTGCGCGTCGCCCTCGTGGAGGCGCAGGACGACGTCGGCCAGGGCACCTCCAAGGCCAACACCGCCATCCTGCACACCGGGTTCGACGCGACCCCCGGCACCCTGGAGGCCCGGCTCGTCCGTGAGGGGCACCGGCTGCTCGGTGCCTACGCGGCCGAGTCCGGCATCCCCGTCGAGCAGACCGGCGCCCTGCTGGTCGCGTGGGACGAGGAGCAACTGGCCGCCCTGCCCCGGCTGGCCGGGAAGGCCGAGCGCAACGACTGCGCCGACACCCGCCTGCTGACCTCCGCCGAGGTGTACGCCCGCGAACCGCAACTCGGTCCCGGTGCGCTCGGCGCGCTGCTCGTCCCCCGGGAGAGCGTCATCTGCCCGTGGACGACGACCCTGGCGTACGCGACCCAGGCGGTCCGGGCCGGAACCGACCTGCACCTCGGCACCGCCGTGCGGGAGGTGGAACGGACGGCCGACGGCCACCGCCTGACCACCACCCGGGGCATCGTGCGCACCCGGTACCTGGTCAATGCGGCCGGCCTGCACGCCGACACCCTGGACCGCCTCCTCGGCCACGAGGACTTCACCGTCACCCCGCGCCGCGGCCAGCTCCTCGTCTACGACAGGTTCGCCCGCCCGCTCGTCCGGCACATCCTCCTGCCGGTGCCGACCGCGCTCGGCAAGGGCGTCCTCGTCGCCCCCACCGTCCACGGCAACGTCCTGCTCGGCCCCACCGCCGAGGACCTGTCCGACAGACGGGCCACCGAGTCGACCGCCGAAGGGCTCGCCCGGCTCCGGGAGATGGGCCGCCGCATTCTGCCCGCCCTGCTCGACGAGGAGGTCACCGCCGTCTACGCCGGGCTGCGCGCGGCCACCGAGCACGAGGACTACCGGATCACCGCGCATCCCGGGCAGGCGTACGTCACCGTCGGCGGCATCCGCTCCACCGGCCTGAGCGCCTCCCTGGCGATCGCCGACCACGTCGCCGGTCTGCTGGCCGACCTCGGCCTCGACCCCGGACCGGTCCGGGAACCGGACCCGGTCAGCATGCCCCACCTCGGCCGGGCCGCCCCACGCCCCTGCCGGCAGCCTGAACTCGTCGCCTCCGACCCGGAGTACGGCATCCTCGTCTGCCACTGCGAACACGTCTCCCGCGGCGAGATCCGCGACGCCCTCGCCGCCACGATCCCGCCCCGCACCCTGGAGGGCCTGCGCCGCCGCACCCGCGCCCGGGCGGGCCACTGCCAAGGCCACTACTGCGGAGCCGCGGTGCGGGAACTTCTCGAGCGCGGAACCGGGGTGACACATGACGGGGGGTGACGTGCGGGCCGGTGCGGACGCGGTGACCGGCGATACGGCCGGAGAGGCGACGCCCGAGCGTGGGGTCGTGGCGGGCGGCGAGGGTGCGGTCGTGGCCGGCGGTGAGCCGTGGGTGTCGGCCGGTGAGACCGGTCCGGACGTCGCGACCGCGACCGTGCCCGCACGGGCCCCGGCGGTCCCTCGGCGCGTCGACGTCCTTGTGGTCGGCGCCGGACCGGCGGGACTCACGGCCGCCGCGAGGCTGGCCGCCGCCGGTGCCGGGCGGGTGGAGGTACTGGAACGGGACACGCGACCCGGCGGAGTCCCCCGCTACTGCGTCCACGGCGGCTTCGGCACCTGGCTCCGCCCGCTGACCGGCCCCCGGTACGCCCGTCTGCTGGCGGAGGCGGCCGAGCGGGCCGGTGCCGTCGTACGGACCGGGGTCTCGGCGCTGGACTGGGGGAGTACGGGACCGGTGCTGAACACGGTCGGCCCCGACGGCCCCGAGACGGTCGAGGCACGGGCGGTGATCCTGGCCACCGGCGCCCGTGAGCGCCCCCGTGCCGCCCGGCTGGTGCCCGGCACCCGGCCCGCCGGCGTCTTCACCACCGGTGAACTCCAGCAAGCGGTACACCTGTTCGGGCAGCACATCGGCAACCGTGCGGTCGTGGTCGGTGCCGAGGACGTGTCCTGTACGGCGGCCGACACCGTGCGTGCGGCCGGTGCCCAGGTCGTCGCCCTGGTCACGGAACTTCCGCGCGCCCGGACGAACCGTACCCGCGCCCGGACGGCCCTGCTGCGCCACGGCGCTCCGCTGCTGACGGAGACCACCGTCACCGAACTCCTGGGCCACGGGCGCCTGTCCGGTGTGCGTGTCCGCCACCGTGACGGGCGCGGCGCCGTAGTGCCCTGCGACACCGTGGTGTTCACCGGCGACTTCGTCCCCGAGCACGAACTGGCCCGTCGCGGCGGTCTCGCCCTGGACCCCGCCACTCGCGGCCCGGCCGTCGACGGCTCCCTGCACACCTCGCGTCCAGGAGTGTTCGCCGCCGGCAACCTCCTGCACGCGGCGGAACGCGCCCGTGCGGCGGCCAGCGAGGGCGCGCGGGTGGCGGAGGCCGTCCTGGCCTTCCTGGCCGCGTCGGCACCGCCGGAGCGGGCCTGACGGGGCCCGGCCCCACGGGTGCCTGGGGGCGGGGCCACCGCCCCCGCGGAGGACGCGGTCCCTATTTTCGCGCCCGCCCCGGCTCCGGGTCCGTCGCGAGACGCGCGTGGAGGTGGCAGTCGCGGAAGGCGTCACGGCGACCCGCCTCCCACATCGCGCCGCGCAGCGTCCCCTCGTAGCGGAATCCGCACCGCTCGGCGACCTTGCACGACACCTCGTGGCCGACCGCGTGGTCGAGCTCCAGGCGGTGCAGGCGCAGATCGGTGAACACCCAGCGGGCGGTCAGCGTGAGGGCGCGCGCCGCGACACCCCGGCCGCGTGCCTCCGGCAGCACCCAGTAGCCGACGGAGGCCGACCGCATCACGTGGTCGATCCGGCTGACGCCGATGTGCCCGAGCGCCTCACCGGTGTCCGCGTCCGCCACGCAGAACGCGGCACCGGTCCCGGCCTCGGCCGCCTCGGTCTTGCTCCGCAGGGTCGCGCGGGCGGCCGCGAGATCGGCGATCGGGCGCAGCGGGGTGTTCCAGCGCCGGAACTCAGGGTCGGAACAGCCGCGGAGGAAGGTCTCGACGTCGGTGTCGACGGCGGCGTCCCACCGGCGCAGGCGCAGACCGAGGCCGTGCGCGGACGCGTCGAGGGTCGGGGTGTCGTGCGTCATCCGCTCATTGAACAACAACGGGTCCGGTGGCCGGAATCGTGTTTTTCCAGAGGTGCGAGCGGGGTGCGAGCCGGGGGCGCACCGGACGGCGTCGAGCCTGCTCCCCCGGGGCCGCGGCTCACACGTCCGTGAACGAGCCGTGGCGGCCCGCGCCCGAGGCGAACCGGGCGGCGCCCTCCGTGCTCTGCGCCAGCACGCCCGTGCCGTGCCGGAGTTCGCCGTGCAGGGCCGCCTCCTCCGTCAGCCCCTCCTGCTCCAGGACCGACCTGCGGTCACTGCGCAGGCAGGCCTGCGGGAAGCCGGCGATCTCCGCCGCCAGCGCCTCCGCCTCGGTGCGGGCGCTCCCGGTCGGGACCAGCCGGTTGGCGAGCCCCACCTCGAAAGCTTCGCGGGCCGGCACCGGCCGGCCGGTGAGGATCATGTCCATGGCCCGGCTGGTGCCGATGAGCCGGGGCAGCCGTACCGTACCGCCGTCGATCAGGGGAACGCCCCACCGGCGGCAGTACACCCCGAACACCGCGTCCTCCTCCGCGACCCGCAGATCGCACCAGAGGGCGAGTTCCAGACCGCCCGCGACCGCGTGCCCCGCGACGGCGGCGATCACCGGTTTGGACAGCCGCATCCGGGTCGGGCCCATCGGCCCGTCACCGTCCTCGGCGACCCGGTTGCCGCGCTCCGTGCCGATCGCCTTCAGGTCGGCACCCGCGCAGAACGTGCCGCCCTCGCCCCACAGCACCGCCACCCGAGCCCCGTCGTCCTCCTCGAAGGCACGGAAGGCGTCGGCGAGTGCGGCGGCCGTCGGCCCGTCCACCGCGTTGCGGGCCTCGGGCCGGGAGAGGACGACCGTGGTGACGTACTCCCGCCGCTCGATCCGGACCGGCATGGGGCGACCTCCTCGGACGGTCCCGGGGTCCCCGAACGGACCGCCGGCGCTGGTGACCTGCCGGTAGCTTCTCAGCAAGTGCCGGTCGGCGGGAGTCTCAGATGACCTTCAGCCGCACCAGCGCGCCCAGCGTCAGCGCCCCCGGCACCAGCGGCATCCACACCGTGATGATCCGGTAGGCCAGCACCACCGCCGTGGCGATGGCGGCGGGGCCGCCGACCGCGACCAGCGCCACGATCAGCGCCGCCTCGACCGAACCCAGCCCGCCCGGCGTGGGCACCAGGGCGACCGCGACCGTCGCCGCGAGGTACGCCAGCGCCATGTGCACGGGCGGCACCGGCAGCCGCAGTGCCTGGCCGACCGCGGCGAGACCGGCCGCCTGGAGCGCCGGGAAGGCCAGCGAGCCGCCCCACAGGGCCAGGGCGCGCGCCGGACGCGTGTGCACCGACCGCGCCTCGCCGAGGGCCTCTCGGGCGAACGCGACCAGCCGTGTGCGCAGCCGTCGTACCGACAGCACGACGGCCGCCGCCACGACCAGCAGGCCGGCGACGCCCAGCAGCAGCGGGAGCAGCGAGCCGTCGGGCAGCAGCGTGCCGAGCCGCAGCGCACCCGGGAAGGCGATCAGCAGGGCGGCCAGCAGACCGAGCCGGCCCACGCACTCGGCCATCAGGTACAGCGCGAGCGCGGCCGAGGAACGGGCCAGCGGCACCCCGCACACGGTCATGAACCGCAGGTTCACCGCGCCCGCCCCGAGCCCGGTCGGCAGCAGATGGTTGGCGGCGCCCGCCGCGAACTGGGTGGCCAGCAGCCGCCCCTTCGGCAGCGGCTGCACCACCGCGCCCTGCCGGGTGAACGCGGCGGCCACCCAGGTCAGGCAGGTCGTGCCGGCCGCGGCGAGCAGCCACGGCCAGGACGCGGCGCGCAGCTGACCGAAGCCCTCGGCGAGTACCGAACGGTGCCGTACGGCCGCCACGGCCACGAGCACGAGCGGGACCAGGCACAGCACCTGGCGGACGGGGACGCGACGGGGGAGTCGTCCACCGGAGAGCGGGGGGAGCGGGGGGAGCGGGACGGCGGTCACATCCCCAGAGATTCGCCCCGCCGTCCCAACGGCGGGTGGCGGAATCGGGGACGGCGGCTTACAGGCTGCGGTCATCGGGGCCTTAGGTCGAGGGGACGCCGGCAGGGATGAAATGGCGCGGACATTGACCTCAACGATGGTTGAGGTTCTACGTTCTCTCCCATGAGCATGGAGACCACCGCATGGACGCAGCTGCACAGCGTGATGAACGCTCAGGCGGACCGCCGTCCCCTCGCCCGCGCCACCCTGCGCCGCATCGCCGCCTTCGCCCGCCCGCACCGCGCCGGCATCGTCCGGTTCGTCCTGCTCGGGGTGGTGACCGCACTGCTCGCCGTGGCCACGCCCGTACTCGCCGGCCATGTCGTCGACGCGATCGTGGCGGGGCACGACTCCGGCACGATCGTCCGGCTGTCCCTGCTCATCGCGGTCGTCGCCCTCGCCGAGGCCGGGCTCGGCATCCTCGGCCGGCGCCTGTCGGCGACGCTCGGGGAGGGGCTCATCCTCGATCTCCGAACGGCTGTGTTCGATCATGTGCAGCGCATGCCCGTCGCGTTCTTCACACGTACGCGTACGGGAGCGCTGGTCAGTCGTCTCAACAACGACGTGATCGGCGCCCAGCGGGCCTTCGCCAACACCCTCTCCGGTGTCGTCAGCAACCTCGTCACCCTGGTGCTCACCCTCGCCGTGATGCTCACCCTGTCCTGGCAGATCACCCTGCTCGCGCTGGTCCTGCTGCCGGTGTTCGTGCTGCCCGCCCGGCGCATGGGCAGCCGGATGGCCCGGATGCAGCGGGAGGCCGCCGCGCTCAACGCGGCCATGGGCACCCGTATGACCGAGCGGTTCTCCGCCCCCGGCGCCACGCTGGTCAAGCTGTTCGGGCGGCCGGAGGAGGAGTCGGCGGAGTTCGCCGCCCGGGCCGCCCGGGTGCGGGACATCGGTGTGCGCACCGCGACCGCCCAGTCGGTCTTCATCACCTCCCTCACCCTGGTGTCCGCGCTCGCCCTCGCCCTCGTCTACGGCCTCGGCGGCTGGTTCGCGCTGCGCGGCACCCTGGAGGCGGGCGCGGTGGTGTCCCTCGCCCTGCTGCTGACCCGGCTCTACGCCCCGCTGACCGCGCTCGCCGGGGCCCGGGTCGAGGTGATGAGCGCCCTCGTCAGCTTCGAGCGGGTCTTCGAGGTGCTGGACCTGAAGCCGCTCATCGAGGAGAAGCCGGACGCGCGCGAGGTCCCGGCCGGCCCGGTCGCCGTCGAGTTCGACGACGTCCGCTTCTCCTACCCGGCCGCCGACCAGGTCTCCCTCGCCTCCCTGGAAGAGGTCGCCACCCTCGACAGCCGAGGCGGCTCCGAGGTCCTGCACGGCATCTCCTTCCGTGCCGAACCCGGTCACACCGTCGCCCTGGTCGGCTCCTCCGGCGCCGGGAAGTCCACCATCGCCCAGCTCATGCCGCGCCTGTACGACGTCGACGCGGGCGCCGTCCGCATCGGCGGGGTGGACGTGCGTGACGTGTCCGCCGCGTCCCTGCGGGCCACCCTCGGCATGGTCACCCAGGACGGCCACCTCTTCCACGACACCGTCCGCGCCAACCTGCTGCTGGCCCGCCCGGGCGCCACGGACGGGGAACTGTGGGACGCGCTGGGCCGCGCCCGCCTCGCCGAGGTCGTACGGTCCCTGCCCGACGGCCTGGACACCGTCGTCGGCGAGCGCGGCTACCGGCTCTCGGGCGGTGAGCGCCAGCGCATGACCATCGCCCGGCTGCTGCTGGCCCGCCAGCGCGTGGTCATCCTCGACGAGGCCACCGCCCACCTGGACAACACCTCCGAGGCGGCCGTCCAGGAAGCGCTCGCCGAGGCCCTGGAGGGGCGCACCGCAGTGGTGATCGCCCACCGCCTCTCCACGGTCCGGTCCGCCGACCGCATCCTGGTCGTGGAGGCCGGACGGATCGTCGAACAGGGCACGCACGAGGAGCTGCTGGCGGCGGACGGCCGCTACGCGGAGCTGCACCGCACCCAGTTCACGGAACGGACCCCGGAGGGACCGGCGGTGACGGAGGTGCCGGTGGTGTGAGGCGTGGGCGCCTCACCGTGTGCGACGGCTTTGTTGCCGGGGCTCTTGACGGCAGTGGTCCGTACCTTTAGTTTCACGCCTTAATCAAAGCCTACGGACGGCAGGCAACTCCCACCCACCCGAGGGGAGTTGCCTGCCGCATCCGTCGCCCCCCACGCGAAAGGCCGTACCCGCGCATGGCCAGAACTCTCCCTGCGGCGGCATCCCTCGCCGTCCTGACCCTCTCGGCGGGGCTGTTCGCCGCCGCTCCCGCCCAGGCCGTCACCGGTGCCGTCACCGGACTGTCGGGCAAGTGCCTGGACGTCGCGGGCGCGAGCTCCGCCGACGGCACGCCCGTCCAGCTCTACGACTGCAACGGCACCGGCGCCCAGCAGTGGACCGTCGGCAGCGACGGCACCCTCCGCGCCCTCGGCAAGTGCCTCGACGTCACCGGCAATTCGACCGCCGACGGGGCCAAGGCGCAGCTGTGGTCCTGTACCGGCGGCCCGAACCAGAAGTGGACCGTCACCGCCGCCCACGACATCGTCAACCCGCAGGCGGACAAGTGCCTGGACGTCACCGGCAACAGCTCCGCGAACGGCACCCGCGTCCAGATCTGGAGCTGCGGCGGCGGCGCCAACCAGAAGTGGAACGCCCCCGCGGCGGGCGGCGGAACCACCCCGAACGCGCCGATGGCCGTCGCACCGTACCTGTACAACGGCTGGGGCAGCCCACCCAGCCCCACGACCATCACCCGGGCCACGGGCGTGAAGTGGTTCACCCTCGCCTTCGTGCTCAGCAACGGCCACTGCAACCCGCAGTGGGACGGCAGCCGCCCGCTGACCGGCGGCGTCGACCAGCAGACGGTCACCACGGTGCGGGCGAACGGCGGTGACGTCATCCCGTCCTTCGGCGGATACAGCGGCAACAAGCTGGAGAGCTCCTGCTCCAGCGCCGGCGAACTCGCCGCCGCCTACCAGAAGGTCGTCGACGCGTACGGCCTGAAGGCCATCGACATCGACCTCGAGGCCGACGCCTACGGCAACCCCACCGTGCAGCAGCGGACCGTGGACGCGCTGAAGACCGTGAAGGCCGCCAACCCCGGTCTGAAGGTGTACATCACCATCGGCACCGGGCAGAGCGGCCCCGACACCGGCCTCATCGACCGGGCCGCCTCCTCCGGGCTGACCGTCGACGCCTGGGCCATCATGCCGTTCGACTTCGGCGGCGCCGGACAGAACATGGGCACCCTCACCACGCGGGCCGCCGAAGGCCTGAAGAACGCGCTGAAGAACGCCTACCACTACAGCGACGACCAGGCCTACCGGGACATGGGCATCTCGTCCATGAACGGCATCACCGACAACAACGAGACCGTCACGGTCAACGACTTCCGGACCATCCTGGCCTACGCCCAGCAGCACCACCTGGCCCGGCTCACCTTCTGGTCCGCCAACCGCGACCGCCCCTGCACCGGCGGCCCCGCCGACAGCTGCTCCGGCGTCTCCCAGTCCGCCTGGGACTACACCCGCGTCTTCGCCGGCTACACCGGCTGACCCCGTCCCCCAGGAGACCCCCGTGCCTCGCCCCTCCCGCCGCCGCGGCACCACCGCGGCCACGCTGGTCATCGCGGCGGCAGCCGCCCTGCTGACCGGCGCTCCCGCTCCCGCCCGGGCCGCCGCCCCTCCCACCGGATTCGTCACCGTCGTGAACGCCGCGAGCGGCAAGTGCCTGGACGCCCGCGCGGCCGCCACCGCCAACGGCACCGCCGTACAGCAGTACACGTGCAACGGCACCACGGCCCAGCAGTGGCGCCTCACCGCCACGAGCGACGGCTACGTCCGCATCGACAACCGCAACGACACCAATCAGGTCGTGGACGTCTCCGACGTCTCCACCGCCGACAACGCCCAGGTGCACCTGTGGAGTTACGGCGGCGGCGCCAACCAGCAGTGGCTGCCCGTGGACGACGGCGGCGGCGCCTTCCACTTCGTCAACCGCAACAGCGGCAAGTGCCTGGACGACCCCGCCGCGTCCACCGCCGACAGCGTGCAGTTCGTCCAGTACACCTGCAACGGCACCGCCGCCCAGCGCTTCCAGGTGACCCCGGTGACCCAGAACTCCGACGACCCCGACCTCGGTCCCAACGTGGCCCTGTTCGACCCGTCGATGTCCTCCGCCACCATCCAGAGCAGACTCGACTCGATCTTCAAGCAGCAGGAGACCAACCAGTTCGGGTCCCAGCGCCAGGCCGTCCTGTTCAAGCCCGGCACCTACGACGCGGACGTCAACGTCGGCTTCTACACCCAGGTCCTCGGCCTCGGCCTGACCCCGGACGCCGTCAACGTGAACGGAGCCGTGCACGCGGAGGCCGACTGGTTCCAGGGCAACGCCACCCAGAACTTCTGGCGCGGCGCCGAGAACCTGTCCGTCACCCCGAGGAACGGCGCCGACCGCTGGGCGGTGTCGCAGGCCGCGGCGTACCGGCGCATGCACCTGCGCGGCAACCTCGCACTCGACGACGGCGGCTGGTCCTCCGGCGGCTACCTCGCCGACAGCAGGATCGACGGAAAGGTCGACTCCGGCAGCCAGCAGCAGTGGCTGACCCGCAACTCCCAGCTGGGCGGCTGGACCGGCTCGAACTGGAACATGGTCTTCGTCGGCAGCCAGGGCGTCCCCGGCACCAGCTTCCCCAACCCGCCGCACACCACCGTCGCGCAGAGCCCCGTCACCCGGGAGAAGCCGTTCCTGTACGTCGACGGCGCCGGGAAGTACCAGGTGTTCGTGCCGTCCACCCGCACCGACTCCACGGCCACCAGCTGGGCGGGCGGCAACCCGGCCGGCACCTCGCTGCCGCTGAGCCGGTTCTACGTCGTCAAGCCCGGCGCCACCGCCGCACAGATCGACGCCGCCCTCGCCGCCGGACAGAACCTGCTGGTCACCCCCGGCGTCTACCACCTCGACCGGACGCTGAAGGTGACCCGCCCCGACACGGTCGTCCTCGGCCTCGGGCTCGCCACCTTCGTCCCGGACAACGGCATCACCGCCATGACCGTCGCCGACGTGGACGGCGTCAAGATCGCGGGCCTGCTCTTCGACGCCGGCACCACCAGCTCGAAGACCCTCGTCGAGGTCGGGCCGGCCGGCTCCACCGCCTCCCACGCGGCCGACCCGACCTCCCTGCACGACGTCTACTTCCGCATCGGCGGCGCCGGCGTCGGCAAGGCGGCCACCAGCCTCGTCGTGAACAGCGACAACGTCATCGGCGACCACATGTGGATCTGGCGCGCCGACCACGGCAGCGGCGTCGGCTGGACCAGCAACACCGCCGACACCGGTCTCGTCGTCAACGGCGACGACGTGACCATGTACGGGCTGTTCGTCGAGCACTTCCAGAAGTACCAGACGATCTGGAACGGCAACGGCGGCCGCACCTACTTCTTCCAGAACGAGATGCCGTACGACCCGCCCAGCCAGTCCGCCTGGATGAACGGATCCACCCAGGGCTACGCCGCCTACAAGGTCGCCGACTCCGTCACCAGCCACCAGGCCTACGGGCTCGGCAGCTACTGCTACTTCAACGTCAACCCGTCCGTCACGGCCGCCCGCGCCATCGAGGCACCGAACAAGCCCGACGTCCGCTTCACCAGCATGGTGACCGTCTCCCTCGGCGGCACCGGCACCATCAGCCATGTCGTCAACAACACGGGAGGTCCCTCCAACTCCGGTACCAACGTGGCGAATCTCGTCCGCTACCCGTGATCCGGCGGGCGTGAGCCGCACGGGGGTGGGAAACCGGGTCCGGGTCAGTCACGTCCGGAACGACCCGACCCGCCAGGAGACCCCACCGTGTCGAACACCCGGATCGCAAGCACCGTGGCCGTCCTCGTCGTCGCCGCCGGACTGACCGGCTGCGGCGGCGAGGACGGTTCCGGCAAGGGCGGCAACGCGCAGGCGGGGCCGAGCGCGACCCCGCCCGTACGCGCGGTCCAGGACGCCTACCGCAGGACGCTGGCCGCGGACACCGCCCGGATGACCGTCACCAGCAAGGTCCTCGCCGACGGCCGGTCCCTCACCGCCCACGGCAGCGGCGTGGCCGGCCTGAAGGACGGCACCAGCCGGGTCACCCTGACCTCCCAGGGCACCACCGTCGAGCAGCGCGTGATCGACGGCGTCGTCTACCGGAAGCCGTCGGGCAAGGACCGCGGTGCCGTACCCGGCGGAAAGACCTGGATGAAGATCGACCTCCGGCGGCTCGCCGGGAAGGGCGCCACCGGGCGGTCCTCGGTCACCGACCCGGCCGAACCGGTGCGCTACCTCGAACGGGCCGGCACCGGCAACGTCACCCGCCTCGGCACCACCACCCTCGACGGCACGCGCACCACCCACTACCGCGTCTCCGTCCCCGTCTCCGTCCTCACCCGCGGCGACGCCGGACGCGCACAGGAACTGGCGCGGCAGCTCGGAAAGTCCTCCCTGCCCCTCGACCTGTGGCTCGACGGGCAGGGCAGGCTGCGCCAGGAGCGCGTCCGGCTCGCCCTGCACCCGCTGAAGCAGCGGACACCCGGCCACGAGAACGCCCAGGTGACCAGCACGACCGTGCTGCGCTTCGCGGACTACGGGACCGACGTCCACGTCACCGCGCCGCCCGCCCGGGACACCGCGGACGTCACCGACCGGCTCGCCGCGTCCGGCACCGGTGACGGCTGAGACGTGTGAGCCGCCGAGACCTGGATACGCGGGATGCACGGCAGCACCGTCCGTCGGGAGGTCATTCCTGCCATGACCAGCACACACGAGCCCGGCCACCGCTCGGAGATCACCCTCCGGGTGAACGGAAAACCGCACACCCTGTCCGTCGACCACCGGCGCGTCCTGCTGGACCTGCTGCGCGAGGACCTGGACCTCACCGGCTCCAAGAAGGGCTGCGACCACGGCCAGTGCGGTGCCTGCACCGTCCTGGTCGACGGGCGCCGCCTCAACAGCTGTCTGCTGCTCGCGGTCACCCTCGACGGCAGCGAGGTCACCACCGTCGAGGGCCTCGGCGGAGAGGGCGAGGAGCCGCACCCGCTCCAGCGGGCGTTTCTCGACCGGGACGCCTTCCAGTGCGGATACTGCACCCCCGGCCAGATCTGCTCGGCCCTCGGCATGCTCGCCGAGGCCGCGGCCGGCCACCCTTCCCACGTGACCGACCCCGCGGCACCCTCCGGCCGGCCCGTCCGGCTGGACCGGGCCGAGATCCGCGAGCGCATGAGCGGCAACCTGTGCCGGTGCGGCGCCTATCCCCGCATCGTCGAGGCGGTCGAGGACGTGATCCCGTGAACGGCTTCGCCTACGTCAGGCCCGGCAGCGTCCAGGAGGCCGTCGAGGCCCATGCGACCCACCCCGGCGCCCACTACCTGGCGGGCGGCACCAACCTGGTCGACCTGCTGAAACTCGGCGTGGAGCGCCCCACGGCCCTCATCGACGTGAGCCGGCTGCCGCTGGACCGCATCGAGGATCTGCCCGACGGCTCCCTGCGCGCCGGCGCCACCGTCCGCAACAGCGACCTCGCCGCCGACCCCCGCGTCCGCGACCGTTACCCCGTCCTGTCCCAGGCCCTCCTGTCCGGCGCCTCCGGCCAGCTGCGCAACGCCGCCACCACCGGCGGCAACCTGCTCCAGCGCACCCGCTGCCCCTACTTCCAGGACCTCGACAAACCCTGCAACAAGCGGGAGCCGGGTACCGGCTGCGCCGCCCGCGACGGCGTCCACCGCGACCACGCGGTCCTCGGCCACTCCGACAGCTGCATCGCCACCCACCCGTCCGACATGGCCGTCGCGCTCGCCGCCCTCGACGCGCAGATCGAGCTGTACGGCCCCGACGGCGGGCGGCGCGTACCGGTCGCCGACTTCTACCGGCTGCCGGGCGAGCACCCCGAACGCGACACCTGGATCCGTCCCGGCGAACTGATCACCGCAGTGCTGCTGCCCGCCGCCACGGCCGGCGTCCCCTCCGCCTACCGCAAGGCCCGGGACCGGGCGTCGTACGCCTTCGCCCTCGCCTCCGTGGCCGTCGTGCTGCGGGTCGCGGACGGCGTCGTCGACCAGGTGGGCGTCGCCTTCGGCGGGCTCGCCCACCGGCCCTGGCGGGCTAGGCACACGGAGCTGGCCCTGCTGGGCGCCCCCGCCGGCCCCGACGCCTTCGAAGGCGCCGTGGCCCTCGAACTCGCCCACGCCGAACCCCTGCGGGACAACGCCTACAAGGTGCCGCTGGCGCGCAACCTCGCCCTGGACGTCCTGAACCGTCTCGCCCCGACGCCCGCGGTGGCCTGAGCCGTCACAGGAGGACCCCATGACCGGCACCATCCTGGGTGCTCCCGCCGAACGCCGGGAAGGACGCCAGAAGGTCTCCGGCGCCGCCCGCTACGCCGCCGAGTACACCCTGCCCGGCCGTGCGTACGCCTGGCCCGTGCCCGCCGCCGTCGCCCGCGGCCGGGTCACCGCCGTCGACGCCTCCGCCGCGCTCGCCCTGCCCGGTGTCCTCGCCGTCCTCACCCCCGGCGACGCACCGCGCCTCGCCGAGCCGGAGGACGCCACGCTCGCCGTCCTGCAGAACCCGGACGTACCGCACCGCGGCTGGTGCGTGGCCCTCGCCGTCGCCGACACCCTGGAGACCGCACGCGCCGCCGCCCGCGCGGTCCGCGTCAGCTACCGGACCGCACCGCACGACGCCGAACTGACCCCGGACCACCCGGACGGCTACGAGCCGGCGGAGGCCAACGGCGGCTACCCGGGCCGCGTCCGGCAGGGCGACCCGGAAGGCGCCTTCGCCGACGCCGACGTCCGCGTCGAAGCCCTCTACCGCGTGCCGCCGCTGCACAACCACCCCATGGAACCGCACGCCAGCACCGCGCACTGGGACGGCGACCGGCTCACCGTCTGCACCTCCACCCAGGGCGGTACGGTCGTCCGCTCCGTCCTCGCCCAGCTGTTCGACCTGCCCGAGGACTCCGTCACCGTCGTCTCCGAACACGTCGGCGGCGGCTTCGGCTCCAAGGGCACCCCGCGCCCCGACGTCGTCCTCGCCGCCATGGCCGCCCGGCGCACCGGCCGCCCCGTCACCCTCGCCGTTCCCCGCCGCCACCTGCCCACCGTCGTCGGCCACCGCGCCCCCACCCTCCAGCGGTTGCGGCTCGGCGCGAGCCCCGACGGCCGGCTCACCGCCCTGCTGCACGAGGTGACCACCCACACCTCCCGGGTGAAGGAGTTCGTGGAGCAGGCCGCCGTGCCCTCCCGGATCATGTACGCCACCCCCCACCTGCTCAGCTCCCACCGGGTCGTCCCACTCGACGTGCCCAGCCCGTCCTGGATGCGGGCCCCCGGTGAGGCGCCCGGCATGTACGCCCTCGAATCGGCCATGGACGAACTCGCCGACGCGCTCGGCATGGACCCCGTGGAACTGCGCCTGCGCAACGAACCCGACCGCGAGCCCGGCAGCGGCAAACCCTTCAGCAGCCGGCACCTCGCCGAATGCCTGCGCGAGGGCGCCCGCCGCTTCGGCTGGGCCGACCGCGACCCGCGCCCGGGCAACCGCCGCGAGGGCCCGCTGCTCATCGGCACCGGCGTCGCCGCGGCCACCTACCCCACCATGGCCGTCCCCGCCACCGCGACCGCCCACGCCCTGCCCGACGGCACCTTCGCCGTCCGCATCAACGCGACCGACATCGGCACCGGGGCCCGTACCGTCCTCACCCAGATCGCCGCCGACGTCCTCGACGTGCCGCTGGACCGCGTCCGCACCGACATCGGGCACAGCGACCTGCCGCCGGCCTGGGTCGCCGGCGGCTCCATGGGCACCGCCTCCTGGGGCTGGGCCGTGCACGAGGCGTGCGCCGAACTGGCCTCCCGGCTGGCCGCCCACACCGGACCGCTGCCCGTAGAGGGCGTCGAGGTCCGCGCCGACACCACCGGGAAGGCCGACGCCGACAGCCCCTACGCCCGGCACGCCTTCGGCGCCCACTTCGCCGAGACCGCCGTCGACACCGTCACCGGCGAGGTCCGCGTACGCCGGCTCCTCGGGATCTTCGCGGCCGGCCGGATCCTCAACGCCCGCACCGCACGGTCCCAGTTCACCGGTGGCATGACCATGGGCCTGGGCATGGCCCTCACCGAACACAGCACCATGGACAGCGCGTTCGGCGACTTCGCGGAGGCCGACCTCGCCGCCTACCACGTGCCCGCCCACGCCGACGTGCCCGACATCGAGGCCGACTGGCTCGACGAGGACGACCCCCACCTCAACCCCATGGGCAGCAAGGGAATCGGCGAGATCGGCATCGTCGGCACCGCCGCCGCCGTCGGCAACGCCGTCCACCACGCCACCGGGATCCGCTTCCGCGAACTGCCCCTCACCCCGGACCGGATCCTCACCGCCCTGCTGTCCGAGGGATGACGGTGACGGGCCCGGCCTGGGAGTACGACGGCTACCGGCCCGAGGAGGAGCGGCTGCGGGAGTCCCTGTGCACCCTCGGCAACGGCTACTTCGCGACCCGGGGAGCGCTGCCCGAGTGCACCGCCGACGCCGTCCACCACCCCGGCACCTACGCCGCCGGCTGCTACGACCGGCTCACCTCCGAGGTCGCCGGACGACGGGTCGAGAACGAGGACATGGTCAACCTGCCCAACTGGCTGCCGCTGCGCTTCCGCCCGGCCGGCGCCGACTGGCTCACCCCGGACACCGTCCCGGTCACCGACCACCACCAGGTGCTCCACCTCGACCCCGGCCTGCTGGAACGCCGTACCCGCTACCCCCTCGGCACCGGCGGCTCGCTGCACGTGCGCCAACTGCGCCTCGTCCATCTGCACGACCCCCATCTCGCCGCTCTGCGCACCGAGTTCACCGCCGAGGGCGACACCGTCGACCTGGAGGTCGAGTCCGCGATCGACGGCGAGGTCACCAACTCCGGTGTGGCCCGCTACCGGGACCTCGACGGCAGGCACCTCACCCACGTCCACACCGGCACCGCCGCACCCGGCACGGTGTGGCTGCGCTGCCGCACCCGCACCTCGGACATCAGTTTCGAACTCGCCGCCCGGCTGACCGCCGACGCCCCGGTCACCCACGCCGGCGAAGGCCGACGGGCGGTCCAGCACGTCCGGTTGCGCCTGCCGCCCGGCCGTACCGTCACCCTCGACAAGACCGTCGCGCTGCACACCTCCCGCGACCCCGCCATCGGCGACCCGCTGCGCGCCGCGGTCGACCGGGTCCGGGACGCGCCCGGCTTCGACGAACTGCTGGAGACACACGCGGCGGCCTGGGACCAGCTGTGGCGGCGCACGGCGCTGGAGGTGCCCGGCGAGGCGGGCAGCATCCTGCGCCTGCACCTGTTCCACCTGCTGCAGACCCTCTCCCCGCACACCGCCGACCTCGACGTCGGCGTCCCCGCGCGCGGACTGCACGGCGAGGCCTACCGCGGGCACGTCTTCTGGGACGAACTCTTCGTCCTGCCCTACCTCAACCTGCACCTGCCCGAGGTCTCCCGCGCCCTGCTCCGCTACCGCCACCGCCGGCTGGACGCCGCCTGCCACGCCGCCCACGAACTCGGCCGGCGCGGCGCGCGGTACCCCTGGCAGAGCGGCAGCGACGGCCGCGAGGAGACCCAGCAGCTCCACCTCAACCCGCGCTCCGGGCGCTGGCTGCCCGACCACTCCCGGCTCCAGCACCACGTGGGCTCGGCGGTCGCGTACAACGTGTGGCAGTACTGGGAGGCGACCGGCGACCTCGACTTCCTGCACGGCGAGGGCGCCGAGATGCTGCTCCAGATCGCCCGCTTCTGGGCGGACTCCGCCGGCTACGACCCCCACCTCGGCCGGTACCGCATCCGTGGCGTGGTCGGTCCCGACGAGTACCACGAGGCCTACCCCGGTGCGAGCCGGCCGGGCCTGGACGACAACGCGTACACCAACGTCACCGCCGCCTGGGTGCTCACCCGCGCGCTGGAGCTGCTGAGCGCCCTGCCCGAGCCGCGCCGCCGCGAACTCACCGAGGCCGTCGGACTGGCCGAGGACGAGCCCGCCCGCTGGGAGGAGGTCTCCCGCACCCTGCACGTCCCCTTCCACGACGGGGTGATCAGCCAGTTCGAGGGGTACGCCGGCCTCGCCGAGCTGGACTGGGACGGCTACCGGAAACGGTACGGCGACATCCGCCGCCTGGACCGGATCCTGGAGGCCGAGGGGGACACCGTCAACCGGTACAAGGCGTCCAAGCAGGCCGACGTGCTGATGCTCGGCTACCTCTTCGCCCCGCCCGAACTGAACTCCCTGTTCGACCGGTTGGGCTACCCGCTGGACGAGCGGACCTGGACCGCGACCGTCGACCACTACCTGCACCGCACCAGTCACGGTTCCACCCTCAGCGGCCTGGTCCTCGGCTGGATCCTGGCCCGGGCCCGCCGGACCGACGCCTGGGCCTTCGTCCAGGAGGCGCTGCGCGGCGACATCGCCGACCTCCAGGGCGGCACCACCGGGGAGGGCATCCACCTCGGCGCGATGGCCGGCACGCTCGACCTCGTCCAGCGCGGGCTGACCGGCCTGGAGACCCGGGGCGGCGCCCTGCGCCTGGACCCCGTCCCGCTGCCCGAACTCTCCTCCTACGGCTTCGCCATCCGCTACCACGGCCACTGGGGCGTCCACCTGCGCCTGCGCAGCGGCCTGCTGGAGATCGCCGTACCGGCCTCCGGCCGTGGCCCCATCGACCTCCGCCTGCGGGACCTGGCGGTGGGAGTACGGCCGGGGGAGACGGCCCGTCTGGTGCTCCCGGAGTAGTCCCTCAGCCGTCTCACGGCTACCCCCTGGCGTCCCGAATCTGACGTGCCGTCACGAGAGGAAGATCACTGCGGTGGACGCGGTCTTGGCCGCGCACGCGTCTCGCGGTACGGTCTGTCCGATATCGACGACGGCGAGACGGAAGCCGGTGGGAATCCGGCACGGTCGCGCCACTGTATGCGGGACACCCCTCGGGGTGGTCCGCCGAGTCAGACCCGTGGCCGTCGTCCTGTGCACCACCGAGATGGGACGCGAACTCCCAGAGGAGGCCCTGCCATGGCGCAGACCGTCGCCCAGCCGACTGCCGACACCCCCGCCGTTCCCGCCACGCTGCCGCTGAAGGCGATAGCCCCCTGGGCGGTCTTCTTCGGCGTCCTGATGCTCGTCCTGCTCTACTTCGTCGGCGCCGAGCAGGGCGCCACGTCCGTGTTCAACGGCACCGACGTCCACGAGTGGGTGCACGACGCCCGCCACCTGCTCGGCTTCCCCTGCCACTGACGCGAGGGACGCCGCGCACCATGAACTCCGCAACGGTAAGAAACCTCCTCGTGCGGGGCATGCTCGCCGGCCTCGTGGCCGGCGTGCTCGCCCTCGTCGTGGCCTACCTCCTCGGTGAGCCGAGCGTCGACCAGGCGATCGCCTTCGAGGACGCCCACTCCCACGAGCACGAGATGGAAGTCGTCTCCCGCTCCCTGCAGTCCACCGCCGGCCTCGCCACGGGCGTCCTCGTCTACGGGGTCGCCTTCGGCGGCATCGCCGCGCTCGCGTACTCCTTCGCGCTCGGCCGTGTCGGCCGCTTCAGCGCGCGGGCGACCGCGCTGCTGCTGTCCGGCTGCGCGCTGGTCGCCGTGTACGTCGTGCCGTTCCTGAAGTACCCGGCCAACCCGCCGTCCGTCGGTCAGCCCGAGACCATCGGCAAGCGGACCACCCTGTTCTTCCTGATGATGGCCCTCAGCGTGCTCCTCGCGGTGGGCGCCACCATCCTCGGCAAGCGTCTCGCGCCCCGTCTGGGCAACTGGTGGGCGACCGTCGTCGCGGTGGCCGCCTTCGTCGTCGTCATCGGGCTCGCCTACGCCTTCCTGCCCGCCGTCAACGAGCTGCCCGCGCACTTCCCGGCCCGCCTGTTGTGGCGGTTCCGGCTCTCCACCCTGGCCATCCAGACCGTCCTGTGGGTCGGATTCGGTCTGCTCTTCGGCGAGTTGGCCGAGCGGCAGCTGAACCCCCGGCCGGCCAAGGCATCTTCCGGACGGACGGTTCCCGCCCCGCACTGACGGTCCCGGGACACCGGACGCCCGTTCGGAACGGGTGTTCGCGCCGCGCGGCGGCGACGCTGCCGCGCCGGCGCCGGGGAGGCAGCCTCCTGAGCCACGGCGACCGCCCCGGCTCAGCAGGCGGCGGCCGCGTCCGGTCCGGCCGGCGGCTGACCGAGCCGCAGATTCCACCGTCCGGCCCGGCCGCTCAGTTCCGTCGCCGTCAACGGCGGCACGTCCAGCCGCCAGAAGGCGGCCGCGGGCAGCCCGAGGACGTGCACGACCGCGGCCCGTACGACCTCCGGCTCGACCACGGCGAGGGTGCGGCCGTCCGTGCCCTGTACGGCGTCCAGCCACCGCCCGACCCGTTCGCACAGCTCCCGCACCGACTCGCCGCCGTGGGGCGCGGATCCGGCGTCGGTGAGCCAGCGGCCCACGGCCTCCGGTTCGGTGGCCCCCACCTCCTCCAGGGTGCGGCCTCGCCAGCGGCCCGCGTCCAGACCGGCCGGCGCCGAGTCCCGCGCACCGACGAGGCCCAGCGCCTCGGCCGTCTCCCGGCAGCGCACGCTCGGTGAGGTCAGCACCCGGCCGGGGGCGCGCAGGTGCCCGGCGGCGGCGCGGGCGCGGGCCGCCCCGGCCTCGTCGAGCGAGTCGCCGTCGTCGAAGCGGGCCCGCCGCATCGACGGGCTCGTCGCGGGCGAGACGAGGGTGACGCGGCTGGTCACGTGCCTGTTCCTCCTGCTGCCGTCCCGGATTCGAGCGCCGGGGCCGGGTACCGGGAGCGACCCGGCGGTCCCGCCGCGAACCTAACACCCGCCCCGAGGAGGCAGGCACCCCGTCCCGCGACCCGCGGTACATCGCGACGAGGGTGTTTAGCCCGCTCCCCGTGGGTCACGCGATGTGGGAAGCCAGGTGCCGGCCGGGCCCCCCGCGCGTGCGCGGGCAGGACAGCGCAGGGAGGCGAGTGCCGCCCCGCTGGCGGGAGACCGGCGCCCAGGAGCCGCTGCGCCGCCGTCGGCGCACGACGAAAGGCAGCCTCATGACGGAGATCCGCCCCGCCACCACCTCCGACTCGGGCGCACCGGTGGAGAGCGACGAACACTCGCTCACCGTCGGCCCCGGAGGACCGATCCTGCTCCAGGACGCGTATCTGATCGAGCAGATGGCGCAGTTCAACCGGGAGAGGATTCCCGAGCGCCAGCCGCACGCCAAGGGAAGCGGCGCCTTCGGCCATTTCGAGGTGACCCACGACGTCAGCGCCTACACCAGGGCGGCGGTCTTCCAGCCCGGCACGCGCACCGACCTGGTCGCCCGCTTCTCGACCGTCGCGGGTGAGCGCGGCAGCCCGGACACCTGGCGCGACCCGCGCGGCTTCGCGGTGAAGTTCTACACCAGCGAGGGCAACTACGACATGGTCGGCAACAACACGCCGGTGTTCTTCGTCAAGGATCCGATGAAGTTCCAGCACTTCATCCGGTCCCAGAAGCGCCGCGCCGACAACAACCTGCGCGACCACGACATGCAGTGGGACTTCTGGACCCTCTCCCCGGAGTCCGCGCACCAGGTCACCTGGCTGATGGGGGACCGGGGCGTGCCGCGGACCTGGCGCCACATGAGCGGCTACACCTCGCACACCTACATGTGGATCAACGCGGCCGGCGAGCGGTTCTGGGTGAAGTACCACTTCAAGACCGACCAGGGCATCGAGTGCTTCACCCAGGACGAGGCCGACCAGATGGCCGCCGCCGACACGGACTACCACACCCGTGACCTCTTCGAGCACATCCGGGACGGCGACTTCCCCAGCTGGACCCTGTACGTGCAGGTCATGCCGTACGAGGAGGCCGCGTCCTACCGGTTCAACCCGTTCGACCTCACCAAGGTGTGGCCGCACGGCGACTATCCGCTCATCCAGGTCGGGCGCATGACCCTGGACCGCAACCCCACCGACAACCACGCCCAGATCGAGCAGGCGGCCTTCCAGCCGAACAACCTCGTCCCCGGTATCGGGCCGAGCCCGGACCGCATGCTGCTGGCCCGGCTGTTCTCGTACGCGGACGCGCACCGGTACCGCATCGGGGCCAACTACCAGCAGCTGCCGGTGAACGCCCCCGTCGTCGACGTCCACACGTACTCCAAGGACGGGGCGATGGCGTACCGGAACACGACCGATCCGGTGTACGCCCCGAACTCCAAGGGCGGACCCGCGGCGGACACCGAGCGCTTCGGCTCCCCGCCCAGTTGGACCGCCGACGGCGAGATCACCCGCGCGGCCTACGTCTCCCACCCGGAGGACGACGACTGGGGGCAGCCCGGCACCCTGGTGCGCGAGGTCCTGGACGACGCGGCCCGTGACCGCCTGGTCGACAACGTCGTGGGGCACCTCCTGAACGGCGTCAGCGAACCCGTCCTGGAACGTGCCTTCACCTACTGGTCGAACATCGACGAGACCATCGGCAAGCGCATCGCCGACGGCGTACGGGCCAAGGCGGACGAGAAGGACCCCAAGGCCGCCGAACAGGCCAACCCGGCCCGGAGCTCGATGCAGCACAAGGCCTGACCACAGCACTGACCACCGGACGCGCCCCGAGCGCGCCGCCCGGCAGCCCGAGACCGGCCGCCCCAGGGTTCCCCGACCCGGGGCGGCCGTCGTCGCACCGAGCGCGAAGTCGGGCCCCTCTCCACGACGGTGACTCCACGGAGTTGTCCGGCCACTCTCGATCGCCTCTGCCCGAGCCCGGACCCGTGTACTGCGATAAAATCGAGCCGCGGGATCCACGCGGCCGAGCCGCCCCGCACGGTGCGGGAAGGCGGTCGGCACCTGCTCGACCAGCAGGAAAGTCCACAGTGCCAGGGGGCCGGTCGGCGGCTCCGCATTCCGTTCACCCGTAGGTCGGCTTCCATGGACCTCAACACCATCACCGAAGTGATCCGGCGACCGTCCGAGCGGCCGGGCACGGACTGGCGCGAGGGCGACGCCTGGCTCGCCGGCGGGACATGGCTCTATTCCACGGAGCAGCCCGGCCTGCGACGGCTGATCGACCTGACGTCCTTGCCCTGGGAACCCCTCGCCCGCACGGACGAGGGCCTGGAGATCGGTGCCACCTGCACGATCCGCGACCTGTACGCCCACCCGTGGCCCGAGCGCTGGACCGCGGGGATCCTCTTCCGCAAGAGCTGTGAGGCGTTCCTGTCCTCGTTCAAGGTCTGGAACGCGGCGACCGTCGGCGGAAACATCTGCATGTCCCTGCCCGCCGGCCCGATGATCACGCTGACGGTCGCCCTGGAGGCGCGGTACGAACTGTGGGCGCCCGACGGTTCCGTGCGCTTCGTCGACGCCCTCGACTTCGTCACGGGCGACCACCGGAACGTCCTCGGCCCCGGGGAGATCCTCCGGCGCGTCACCGTTCCGGAGCAGGCGCTGCGCAAACGCACCGCGCACCGCCGCTTCACGCTGACCCGGCTCGGCCGTTCCACGGTGTTCCTCGTCGGCACACAACGGCCCGGAGCGAACGACCTGCTGCTCACCGTCACCGCCGGGACCACGCGACCGGTCCGCTTCGCCTTCGACTCCCTGCCCGACGCCCGAACCCTGCGGCAGAGCATCGACGCCGTGCCCGCCGGCCTCTGGTTCGCCGATCCCAACGGGACCCCCGACCACCGTCGGCACCTGACACGGTATTTCGCCGAAGAGATCCGCCGCGAACTCACGGCTGGAGACCTGGCATGAGCTACGTCGTGAACGGCAGGGGGTTCGACCGGGAGCCGGCCCCCGGCCAGTGCCTGCGCACCTTTCTGCGCGAACTCGGCCACCTCGGCGTCAAGAAGGGCTGCGACGCGGGCGACTGCGGCGCCTGCACGGTGTGGCTGGACGGCGCGCCCGTACACAGCTGCATCACCCCGGCGTTCCGTGCCGACGGCCGCGAGGTGACCACCATCGAGGGCCTCGGCCGGCCCGGCGCCCCGCATCCGATGCAGCGGCAGTTCGAAGAGGCCCCCGGCTTCCAGTGCGGTTTCTGCACCGCGGGGATGATCATGACGTCGGCGACCCTCACCGAGGAGCAGAAGGCGGATCTGCCACGAGCGTTGAAGGGCAACCTCTGCCGCTGCACCGGATACCGGGCGATCGAGGACGCCGTGCGGGGCGTCGGCGCCGTGGAGACGGCGGCACCGGGCAGGGCCGTCGGCACGAGCGTCGGCGCGCCCGCGGGCCACGACGTGGTGACCGGCCACGCCGAGTTCACCATGGACACCCACATCGACGGGATGCTGCACCTGAAGGTGCTGCACTCACCGCACGCGCACGCCCGGATCCTCTCGATCGACAAGAGCGCCGCCCTGGCGGTGCCCGGCGTGCACCGCGTCTACACCTGGGAGGACGTACCCCGCAGACGTTTCACCACCGCGATCCACACCGACCACCTGGTCGACCCGGACGACACCTACATCCTCGACGACACGGTCCGCTTCGTGGGACAGCGCGTCGCGGCGGTCCTGGCCGACACCGTCGGGGCGGCGGAGGAGGGCTGCCGGCGTCTCGGCGTCGAGTACGAGGTGCTGCCGGCGGTGTTCGACCCGGAGGCCGCGATGGCCGAGGGCGCACCCCAACTGCACGGCTCCCACGATCCGTTCGTCCGCGACCCCGTCCACAACGTCCTGCTCGAACTCCACTCGCACATCGGCGACGTCGACGCGGGATTCGCCGCCGCCGACGTGGTCCACGAAGGCACCTACTTCTCCCCGCGGGTGCAGCACGCGCATCTGGAGACCCACGGTTCCGTCGCCTGGATGGAGGACGGCCGGCTGACCGTCCGCACCAGTTCGCAGTCACCGTCGATCGCCAAGGTCAAACTGGAGTACCTGTTCGCCCTGCGCCCGGACCAGCTGAGGGTGTTCTGCAAGCGTGTCGGCGGTGGTTTCGGCGGCAAGCAGGAGGTGATCGCCGAGGACCTGGTCGCACTCGCGACCCTGGACACGGGGCGGCCCACCTGTCTCGAGTACACCCGCGAGGAGGAGTTCACCACGGCCTCGCCGCGGCATCCGATGACCCTGACGGTCACGCTCGGTGCGAAGGCGGACGGCACGCTCACCGCGTTCCAGGTACGCAACGTGTCGAACACCGGGGCCTACGGCAACCACGGCGGCGAAACGCTGTACGCGGGCGGAGCCGCCGTCATGATCTACCGCTGCCCGAACAAGAAGTACGACGCCTGGTCCGTCTACACGAACACCGTGCCGAGCGGGGCGCTGCGCGGCTACGGGATGACGCAGCCGGCGTTCGCGGTGGAGTCGGCGATGGACGAACTGGCCCGCGCCCTCCACCTCGACCCGCTGGAACTGCGCCGCCGCAACATCGTGCGGCCGGGTGAGCCCCTGGTCGCCCTGCACGACGGCCCCGACGACGTGATCTTCACCGAGGACGGACTCGCCATGTGCGTCGACCTCGTGGGTGACGCCCTGGCCCGGGCGGCCGACCGGCCGCCCCCCGGTCCCGAGTGGCTCGTCGGAGCCGGCGTGGCGAGTTCGCTGCACGAGACCGCGCCCCCCACGGAGCACCTCTCCGAGGCCTGGGTCACGCTGGGGGACGACCTCCTCTACGAAGTGGCGGTCGGCACCGTCGAGTTCGGGGAGGGAACCTCCACGGCGCACGTCCAGATCGCGGCCGACCAACTGGGTACGACACCCTCGCGGATCCGTCTGGTGCAGTCCGACACCGACCGTACGGGATTCGACACCGGCGCCTTCGCGAGCGCCGGCCTCTTCGTCGCGGGCAACGCGGTCCTGCGGGCGGCCAACGCCGTGCGCGACCGCATCCTGGAGTTCGCCGCGGCGCACACGGGCGTCCATGTCGTGATGTGCGCGATGGACGACGACGGAGTCCTGTGCGGGGACCGGCGGGTGTCGCTGGCCGAACTCGTCGCCCTGGCCCGCAGCCGCGGGATCCGCTTCACCGCCGCACGCAAGGCCTACGGCTCGCCCCGGAGCGTCACCTCCAACACGCAGGGATTCCGGGTCGCCGTGCACCGCGTGACGGGCGAGATACGCATCCTGTACAGCGTGCACGCGGCGGACGCCGGAGTGATCATCAACCCGGCGCAGGTCCGGGGGCAGGTGGAGGGCGGTGTCGCCCAGGGGATCGGCTTCGCGCTGACCGAGAACCACCAGGTCGACGACAGCGGTGTCATGGTCAACCCGAACCTCCGCAACTACCGCATCCCCGCCTACGCCGACGTCCCCCGCACCGAGGTCCTTCTGGTGGGCTCGACGGATTCGGTGGGGCCCGTGCGGGCGAAGGGCATGGCGGAGTGCTGCATCAACCCGGTGGCCCCCGCGCTCGCGAACGCGGTGCACGACGCGACGGGCGTCCGGTACCGGGCTCTGCCGCTGACTCCGGAACGCATCTACGGCCGGCTCCCCGCGGAGCAGTCGGTGCGGGCGGGCTGAGCCACCATGAGTACCGGAAGGAGCGTTGCCACCGCGGCGACGGCGATCATCGGCCAGAAGGTCCTCCCCGGGATGGAGCGGGAGTTCGAGGCGTGGCAGGAGAACCTCAACGCCGCGGCCGCCCGCTACCCGGGCTTCCTCGGCGCGGAGATCTCCCCGCCGACACCGCTGCAGCCCGACTGGGTCATCGTGTACCGGTTCGACTCGGTGGCGCACCTGCAGGCGTGGATCAACAGCAGCACCAGGCAGACGTATCTCGACTCCGGCGCCAAGTACGTCGACGGTCCCGCGACCCAGCAGGTGGTGAGCAGCGGCACCCGGTCACCGGATCCGCTGGTCACCGTGGTGGTCACCCACCGCGTCCCCCCTCACCAGGTCGACGACTTCCTCGCCTGGCAGCAGCACATGGTCCAGGAGGAGAGCAAGTTCGAGGGGTTCCGCGGCACCGAGCTCTTCCGCCCCGTCGAGGGGCTCCAGGAGGAGTGGACCACGCTCTACCGCTACGACAGCGCCGAGCACCTCGACGCCTGGCTGACGTCGCCGCAACGGCGGGAGATCCTGGCCGAGGGGGAGAAGTTCAGCGCCTACCGGCTGCACACGATCGACAACTCCTTCGGCAGCTGGTTCGCCTTCGACAGCACCGGCGAGGAGGCACCCCCGCCGCCCTCCGAGACCAGGACCTCCCTGGCCATCTGGGTCGGCCTGTACCCGACGGTCGTGCTGCTGACGCTCGCCCTGTCCCCGCTGCACCTGCCGCTCTGGATCGGCCTGCTCGTGGGCAACCTGCTGTCGAGTCTCCTCATGAGCTTCCTGACCATGCCCTATTACGTGAACCCGCTGCTCGGGCGCTGGCTGCGGCCGCCCCGGCACGAACCGGCGCTGAGAACCAACCTCCGCGGCCTCGGCGTCGTCGCCGTCGCGATGGCGTTCTGGGCCCTCGTCTTCTACCTGGTCACGGTCCGCTGGTGGACCCTGCCCTGACGCGCGACGCACCGCAACGACGCCTCCGACGCCGTCGCGCGGTTCGCGTTCGAGCGCCCCGATACGGCCGATGACCCGCAAGCGCTGCTGCGGTGCGCCCGCCCGACCCGCGCCGTCAGGCGGCCTGGTACTGGAAGGCGCGGCGGTACGCCGTGGGCGTGATGCCGAGGGTGTCTCGGAATCGGGCGCGCATGTTCGCGCCGCTGCCGAGGCCGCACCGGGTGGCGATCTGTTCCACCTGGAGATCGGTGGTCTCCAGGAGTTCCCGCGCACGGTTGGTACGGGCGGTCACGAGCCACTGGTGGGGGCTGACGCCGGTTTCCTGCCGCCACAGGCGGGTCAGGGTGCGTGGGGATACACCGGCCGTGTGCGGCCAGTTGGGGGAGGGTGAGGTCTTCTCCGAGGCTGCGCAGGGCCCAGTCGCGGGTGTCGGCGAGCGTGCTGGACCGGGGGGCGGGGAGGCTCCTCGCGATGTATTGGGCCTGTCCGCCGTCACGGTGCGGGGCGGCCACTATTTCCCTGGCGATGTCGTTCGCGACGGCTGCGCCGAGGTCTTTGCGGACGATGTGCAGACACAGGTCGATGCCGGCCGTGACGCCCGCGGAGGTCAGGATGGTGTCGTTGTCGATGTAGAGGACGTGGCGATCGACGCGCAGCCGGGGGTAGAGCTCTTCGAGGTCGTCCGCGCTGGCCCAATGGGTGGTGACGGTACGGCCGTCGAGCAGCCCGGCGGAGGCGACGGCGAACGCGCCGGTGCAGATGGACGCGATGCGGATCCCGGCGCGGCCGGCGAGCTCGAGAGCGGCGCTCACCCGTGGGTGCGGAGGGCGCCGGTAGTCCTCGTAGCCCGGGACGACGACCGTGTCCGCGTCGGCGAGCGCCTCGAGCCCCGCGGTCAGCCCGAGGGTGAAACCGGCACTGGTGCTCACGGCCTCCTCGGTGTCGCCGCACACGGTGAGCTCGTAGGGGGTGTTCGGACGGGCGTTGAAGATCTGCGTGGGGATCCCCAGATCCATGGGCAGTACGCCGTCCACCGCCAGAACCATGACGCGGTGCTTGTCCATGGCGAGATGGTGGCACATCCGCATCCCATTGGCCCAAAAAATGCGGACACTGGCAGATGAGCCATGGCCGGGGAGGGAGTGGGCGGAGCAGGATCGCATCACGGGCGCGGGCAACCGGCTCCACACACCGGTGGAGCGGTCCGACTGCCCCGGCCGTGGACGAGGAACTGACAATGACTTCGCAGAATGTGGTGGGCCGCTTCCTCGACGTGCGGGGAGGCCAGGTGTACGCCCACGTCCGGGACGGCGACGGCCCGGCGCTGATCTTCCTGCACTACTGGGGAGGCTCACGGCGCACCTGGATCCCGGTGCTGCGGCGGCTGGACCCCGGGCAGGGCTTCGTGGCCTACGACCAGCGTGGATGGGGCGACTCCGCGAGCGTGCCCGGGCCTTTCGGCCTGGAGCAGCTCGCGGAGGACGCGGAGCGGATCGTCGACGCGCTCGGGCACTCCCGCTACGTGCTCGTCGGGCACTCCATGGGCGGCAAGGTGGCCCAGATGCTGGCCGCACGCAAGCCCGCGGGCCTGACCGGAGTCGTCCTCGTGGCGCCCGCGCCGCCCGCGCCGATCGGGGTGACCCGGCAGGTGCAGCGGACGGTGTCCCACGCCTACGACGACGAGGAGGCCGTTCTGCGGAGCATCGACCTCATGCTGACCCACGGCGGGCTGTCCTCCGAGCTGCGTCGGCAGGTTGTCGAGGACAGTCTGCGCGGCGGCGACGAGGCCCGTCTCGCGTGGCCGGGCGAGGGCCTGGTGCAGGACGTGTCGGCCGGCGTCGCAGCCATCGAGGTGCCGGTGCTGGTTCTCGCGGGCAGCCACGACAAGGTCGACCCGCCGGCCGTGCTCGCCGACCACCTGCTGTCGCTGATCCCGACCGCCTCGCTGACGGTCCTGAAGGACACCGGCCACCTTTCGCCCCTGGAGGTGCCCGACCAGGTGGCCGCACACATCGGCGCGTTCGTCGCCCAGCTGTAGGCCCACGACTCCGGCCGCACATCGCCCGCAGGCCGTTCGGCCTTCGCGCCCGGGACGCCTATGACCATGTGGACCGGACCACGCCCGCCTTGTCCTTCAGCGTGTGCCGTCAACTTATGCGGCGCGGGGCCGAACAGGGCCCCGATCACCGTTCGCTCACTGTCACACAACCCACCTACCCCGGCCGTCGGCCGGGCCAGGGGAGCGGTGTCAGGCCGTGTACTGGTACGCCGGGTAGGTCAGGTATCCCACGTCGCCGCCCTGGTAGTACGTGGCCTCGTCGACCGGCGCGAGCGGCACTCCGGTGCGCAGCCGTTCGACCAGGTCGGGGTTGGAGATGAAGGCGCGGCCGAAGCTGATGAGCTCGGCCCCCAGGTCGAGCCAGTGGTCGGCCTCGTCCCGGCCGGTGTGCTTCGGTCCCATCGGGAGCACCGGGTTCATGATCAGGGTGCCCGGCCATGCGCGGCGCAGGCCGGCCAGCACCTCCTCCTCGGCGGTGGCTTCGAGGTGGATGTAGGCGAGCCCGAGGCGGGACAGTTCGGTCAGTAGCGCGGTGTAGAGCTCGGGGACCTCTGTCTCCTCGACTCCCCAGAAGGTCACGCCCGGGGACAGGCGGATTCCGGTCCGGGCCGCGCCGATGGCCTCGGCTGTCGCGGACACCGCCTCGACGGCGAAGCGGATGCGGTTGCTCACCGAGCCTCCGTAGCGGTCGGTGCGCAGATTGGCGTTGGACGACAGGAACTGCGAGATGAGATAGCCGTTGGCGCCGTGCAGTTCCACGCCGTCGAAGCCGGCGTCGATGGCGCGGCGGGCGGCCTGGGCGTACGACTCGGCCTGCTCGGACACCTCGGCAGTATCCAGAGCGCGCGGGACCGCCGCCGGCTGGAGCCCGGTCGGGGTGAACAGCTTCCATCCTTCGGCCGCGACTGCCGAGGGACCGACCGGCTGCATACCGGTGGTGTCGGGGTGTGAAACCCGTCCACCGTGCATGATCTGGGCGAAGATCCGTCCGCCGTTGGCGTGCACGGCATCAGTGACCGGGCGCCACGCGGAGACCTGCTCGTCGGTGTGCAGACCCGGCGTGCCGGGATTGGACTGCCCGACCACGTTCGGCTGTACCCCTTCGCTCACGATCAGTCCGGCCGTGGCCCGCTGGGCGTAGTAGGTCGCCATCGACGGCGTCGCCAGACCGCCGGCGGCGGCACGGACGCGTGTCATCGGGGCCATCACCACCCGGTTGGGCAGCGCCAGGTCCCCCAGCTGGTACGGAGTGAACAAGTTCGTCATGTCATGGCTCCTTCGTCGTCGGCGCCGGACCACCGGGCACGGCGGCTACGCTAGAACCTGACATTGACGTCAGGGGCAAGGGTTGTGGCTCAGCCCACAGCACTGAGGGGGACGGCATGCGTATCGGGGAGCTGGCATCACGGGCCGGAGTCAGCGTCCGGTCCCTGCGCTACTACGAGGAGCAGGGGCTGCTCACCAGTACCCGCAGTGCCAGCGGCCAGCGGCACTACACGGAGCACGAGGTCGAGCGGGTCGTGTTCATCCAGCGGCTGTTCGCCGCAGGGCTGTCCAGCCGCACCATCGCCGAACTGCTGCCGTGCGTCGATTCTCCCAGTGAGGAGAACTCCGACGCCGCGCTGGTGCGGATGGCGCAGGAGCACGACCGGCTGTCCGAGCGCATCGCCGACCTCGTACACACCCGGGACGCCCTCGCCGGGCTCATGACCATGGCGCGGGCGCATCAGGAGCACCTGCGGTCGGCGACTGACTGATGTCCGCGGCGCGGCAGCCGAGTTCTCGGTGTCGAGCACGAGTCCAGGCCGTCGGGAAGCTCGTAGCGGCGTGGGTGGACATGAATGACGGGCGGACCGGAGCGTCTCGGCCGGCACCTTGGACGTGCGAGCGTGCTCACCTGAACGGTGTTCGTGGGCGCAGGGCTTGGCCAGTAGCTAAGCGACTGCTTAGTATCTAGCCGGCGGGAACAGCCTGCCCTGCAACCCTCCCTCTCAGGAGTCCACCGTGACCTCACTGTTCTCCCTCTCCGGCAAAACCGCCCTCGTGACCGGGGGTTCCCGCGGTATCGGCCTGATGATCGCCCGGGGCCTGGTCGAAGCGGGTGCCAAGGTCTACGTCAGCTCCCGCAAGGCGGAAGCCTGCGAGGAGGCCGCGCGCGGGCTTTCCGCTTCCGGCCGGGCTGTCGCGCTACCCGCCGACCTGTCGCGCGAGGAGGAGTGCCACCGACTCGCCGCAGACATCGGCGACCGCGAGGAGCGGCTGGACATCCTGGTGAACAACGCCGGCGCCACCTGGGGCGCGCCCCTGGACGAGTTCCCGGTCAGCGGCTGGGACAAGGTGATGAACCTCAACCTGCGCAGTCCCTTCCTGCTCACCCAGGCCCTCCTGCCGAAGCTGCGCGCCGGCGGGTCGACGGAGGACCCTGCGCGGATCATCAACGTCGGATCCATCGACGGCCTGCACGTCAGCCCGGCCTCGGCCTACTCCTACGCGGCCAGCAAGGCGGGCCTGCACCACCTGACCCGCGTGCTGGCCAAGGAGCTCGGGCCGCAGGGCATCACGGTGAACGCCATCGCGCCCGGACCCTTCGAGTCGAAGATGATGGCCGCGACCCTGGACGTCATGGGCGAGGCGATCGCGGAGGCGGCTCCGCTGCGCCGGATCGGGCGGCCGGACGACATGGCGGGCGTCGCCGTCTATCTGGCCAGCCGTGCGGGCGCCTACGTCACCGGCGCCGTCATCCCGGTCGACGGCGGTCTCGGCACCACGGTCTGACCGGCCGACGACAGCTCCCCTCTCTCGTCCAAGCAGCCCGAACCCGAGAAGAAGGACACCATGGCCCCCCTCCTGCTCTCCCGCCGAGACCTCGACTTCCTGCTGCACGAGTGGCTCGACGTCGAATCCCTGACCGTGCGCCCCCGCTTCGCCGACCACTCCCGCGACACCTTCGACGCGGTACTGGACCTCAGCGAGACGATCGCCACCCGGCACTTCGCCCCGCACAACAAGAAGAACGACGTCCAGGAGCCGCACTTCGACGGCGAGCGCGTGCACATCATCCCCGAAGTCCACGAGGCACTGAAGGTCTTCGCCGACGCGGGCCTGATCGGCGGGGGCATGGACCACGAGGTGGGCGGCATGCAGTTGCCCAGCGTGGTGGCCAACGCCTGCTTCGCCTGGTTCCAGGCGGCCAACGTGGGAACGGCCGCCTATCCCTTCCTCACCATCGGCAACGCGAACCTGCTGCTGGCCCACGGCACCCCCGGGCAGATCGACACCTATGTCCGCCCGATGGTCGAGGGCCGCTTCTCCGGGACCATGTGCCTGTCGGAACCACACGCGGGATCCTCGTTGGCCGATGTGCGCACCCGCGCGGAACGGGCCGACGACGGCACCTACCGCCTGTTCGGCAACAAGATGTGGATCTCGGGCGGCGACCACGAACTGACGGAGAACATCGTCCACCTGGTCCTGGCCAGGATCCCCGGCGGCCCGCCCGGGGTGAAGGGACTCTCGCTCTTCATCGTCCCCAAGGTCCTGGTGGGGGCCGACGGGACGCTCGGCGAGCGCAACGACGTCGCCCTGGCCGGCCTCAATCACAAGATGGGGTACCGAGGGACGACGAACACGCTGCTGAACTTCGGTGAGGGCGCCTTCCGGCCCGGCGGGGCCCCCGGTGCCGTCGGCTTCCTGGTCGGGGAACCCCACCGCGGACTGTCCTACATGTTCCACATGATGAACGAGGCCCGCATCGGTGTCGGACTCGGTGCCACAGCGCTCGGTTACACCGGCTATCTGCACGCTCTGGACTACGCACGCACCCGGCCGCAGGGGCGCCCGCTCATGGCCAGGGACGCCACCACCCCCCAGATCCCGATCGTCGGGCATCCCGACGTCCGGCGCATGCTCCTCGCCCAGAAGTCGTACGTCGAAGGCGCGCTGGCTCTCATCCTGTACTGCGGGCGGCTGCTGGACGACGAGCGCACCGCCCCGACGGCCGAAGAGCGGGCCAGGGCCGGGCAGCTGCTGGGCATGCTCACCCCGATCGCCAAGAGCTGGCCCTCCCAGTGGTGCCTGGAGGCCAACAACCTCGCCATCCAGGTCCACGGCGGCTACGGCTACACCCGCGAGTACAACGTCGAGCAGTTCTACCGGGACAACCGCCTCAACCCCATCCACGAGGGGACGCACGGCGTCCACGGCCTCGACCTGCTGGGCCGAAAGGTCGTCATGGACGGAGGCGCGGGGCTCCGCCTGCTCATCGAGACCGTCTCCGTGACGACCGCCCGCGCGGCGGCCGCGGACGACCAGGTCGCCGGCTTCGGGCGGCAACTGGACACCTCCGTCGCCCGCGTCGCCGCCGTGACGCGGCGCCTGTGGGAGGCCGGGGACGCCGAGACCGCCCTCGCCAACGCCTCGGTCTATCTGGAGGCCGTGGGACACGTCGTGATTGCCTGGATGTGGCTGGAACAGATGCTGGCCGCCGCCGGACGCAGCGGCGCCTTCTACGAGGGCAAGCGCCGGGCGGGTCAGTACTTCTTCCGGTACGAACTGCCGAAGGTGGAGGCGCAGTTCGCGCTGCTGGAAAGTCTCGACCGCACCACCCTCGACATGCCCGCGGACTGCTTCTGAGCCAAGACCGTGCTGTCGGCGCCTGTAGGTCCGCGTACCGCTCCGTTCGCACTGACCAGTCCCACGGTGCCGGGCGTGACCCGGACCTGCATCACGTGGAATCAGCTCTCGGACGAGAACGTCGACGCCCGGGTCTTCTCCGGTATCCACAGCCGGTCGGCCGACGAGGCGGGGATCACCCTCGGCACGGACGTGGCACGGTACCTCCTGCAGAACACGGGACGCCTCCTCGCTCCGCGCCGACTCTCCGCGCAGTCACCGGCAGCGCGGCGGCGACGCTCGCCCGACCCCGTGGGCGTGCCCTCTCGTTCGTTGCTGCCAGAAGGTGACGTGAGGGTGTCCCGAGGAGGCGGAGACGTTCTCCGTGTCCGCAATGCAAGACCTGCCCGGGAACTTCTTGACCAGCCCGGTGGACATCTGCTGAACTCCCGAACCATGAACCCGCGCGTGGACCTGACCCGGCGGCGCCACATCGATCTGGCGCACGTCTCCAGCGCGTTTTGTTGTCGCTGACCCGGGAAGTGCTCCCCGGCGGCGGCCGGTGTGCGCCCATGGCGCGTGCCTGGCAGCGGCGGTGCAAAGCCGCTGACACTGCGATGCCTGCCCGCGGGATCGTCGTCTCCACCTCCTGAGGGCTCCCCCTCTCCTCTCCTCTCCTTCTCGTGTGAGCCGGGAGCCTGTTCGCGCACGCCGACGCGGTCGCTGAGAACGCGGCTGTAGCGGTCCTGCGGCCAGGTGCTCTCCTCTCCGGTCCGCCCAGCCCGGCGTTCCGCACGTGGTCGAGCAGTCCTGCGCAGTGCCAGCCCATCTACCCAACGTCCCGATTTCCAGCACCCCTTGGCGTGCCCCATCTGTCCGGGAGGGACCTCCTCATGCCTCCGTCCATCCGCAAACTCACCGGCCGCATCGGCGCGGTCGTCGAGGGCGTCGACCTCACCGCGCCGCCCGACCCCTTGACGGTCACGGCGCTGCGTGACGCCCTCAACGAGCACAAGGCGATCGTGTTCGACGACGTGAACCTCGACCATGCCGGTCAGGAACGTGTGGCCGGTTGGTTCGGCGAACTCACCACCGCTCACCCGAACGTGCCGGCCGCCGACGGTACGACGAACGTGCTCGCCGTCGACAGCGAGACGTCCAAGGCCAACGAGTGGCACACGGACGTCTCCTTCGTGGTCAACCCGCCGCAGGCCACCACGCTGCGGTCGGTCGTGACCACGCCGTACGGCGGCGAGACGCTCATCGCGAACGCTGCCGCGGCCTACCGCGACCTGCCCGAACCGCTGCGGGCCCTCGCGGACTCGCTGCGCGTCGTGCACACCAACCGGTACGACTACGCCCGCCCTTCGGCCACGACGGCACAGCGACAGGAGTACGACCGGATCTTCGTCTCGACGCCGTACGAAGCGGAGCACCCGGTCGTGCGGGTACATCCGCTGACGGGCGAACGCGGGTTGTTCATCGGCGGGTTCGCCAGGCAGATCGTCGGTCTGTCGAGCAGCGAGTCGGCCCAACTGCTGCGCCTCTTCCAGTCGTATGTGACCCGTCCGGAGAACATCCTGCGCTGGACCTGGGCACCCAACCAGCTGCTGATCTTCGACAACCGGATCACCCAGCACTACGGGGTGGACAACTACGACGACCACCCCCGCCGCCTGAACCGGGTGACGATCGCCGGAGACGTTCCGGTCGGCGTCGACGGACGCCACAGCGAGCAACTCGTCGGCGACGCCTCGCACTACAGCAGCGTGCTGGAGGTGGCGGCATGACCGAGCTCAGCCTCAAGGCGCCCGCCGTCAGCGAGAGCCCGGACACCGAGACGACGAGCGCGCGGGAGCGCGAGGTGTTCCTACCGCGCGACGCCCGCCGTCGAACGCCACTCAGCACACTCCGCGAGCGCCTGCGCTGGCCGCTGGGCATCTACACGACTCCCGTCGTGATCCTCATCGCCTGGGAGGTGCTCGCCCGGGCCGGAGTGCTGGCGAAGACCTACGCTCCGGCACCGACCTCGATCGTGAAGTCCGCCGCCGATCTGTGGCAGCAGGGCGTCCTCGGGCCCGACCTGGCCATCTCGCTGCAGCGGGCCGGCACCGGACTCGCCATCGGGCTGACGGTGGGCGTCTTCACCGGCGTGCTCGGCGGGCTGCTGCGCAGCGGTGAGTACCTGTTCAACGGCCTGGTGCAGGTGCTCAACACGATCCCTCTCCTCGCGGTGCTGCCGCTGATGATCGTGTGGTTCGGCATCGACGAGCTCACGAAGGTGCTGCTGATCTCCTTCGGAGCCGGCGTCCCGATGTATCTCAACCTGTTCGCCGCGATCCGGGGCGTCGACCAGCGGCTGATCGAGATGGCACGTACGACGGGCGCGGGCCCCTGGCGCCTGGTGACGCGGGTGCTGGTACCCGGAGCCGTGCCGGGTTTCCTGGTCGGTCTGAGGTTTTCCCTCGCATACAGCGTGCTGGGCCTCGTCGCCGCCGAAACGGTCAACGCCGACAAGGGACTCGGCTTCCTCATCACTCAGGGGCAGACCTATCTCCAGACCAACCAGGTCTTCGTGGGGCTGGTGATCTACTCGCTCCTCGGTCTGCTCGCCGACCAGTTCGTCCGGGCTCTCGAGCGGGTGCTGCTGCGGTGGCGACCCAGTTATGAGGCGTCATGAGCAGCGCAGTCGCGACCGAGCCCCGTCGGCAGACCGGGGTCGCCGTCGAGCAGGTGGTCCGTCGGTTCGGTGACCGGGTGGTGCTCGACCACCTCGACCTCACGATCGCCGACGAGGAGTTGGTGATCCTGCTCGGCCCGTCGGGCTGCGGCAAGAGCACTCTTCTGCGTCTGCTCGCCGGACTGGACCGGCCCGACGGAGGGCGCGTGGAGGTCCCGGCACGGCGTGCGATCGTCTTCCAGGCCGACCGGCTGCTGCCGTGGCAACGGGTCCTGCGCAACGTCACGCTCGGCCTGCACGGACCCGACGCCGACCAGCGGGCCCGCGACGTGCTCGCCGAGGTCGGACTCTCGGGCCGTGAGAAGGCATGGCCCAAGGAGCTCTCCGGAGGCGAGGCCCAGCGGGTGTCGCTCGCGCGAGCACTGGTCTCGGAGCCCGAACTGGTGCTCCTCGACGAACCGTTCGCGGCCCTCGATGCCATCACACGGCTGCGCATGCACGACCTCGTACGCGCGCTGCGGACCAGGCACCACGCCGCCATGCTGCTCGTCACCCACGACGTCGACGAGGCGATCGCCCTGGCGGACCGCATCGTCGTCATGAGCAACGGCCGCATCGGCACCTCACACGACGTGCACCTCTCCGCCGCGGACCGTGAGGCGAGCGTCGCACGCGAGGAACTCCGCGCCCGGCTCCTGGAAGACCTCGGCCTCGCCGGCCAGCACTGACTTCCCCGAACACCCTCACCCAGCACAGAAAGCACGACAACCCATGCGAAAGAGGACCACCAGACTCATCGGCGCCGTCGGCTCGCTCGCCCTGGCGGGCACCCTGGTCGCCTGCGGATCGTCGTCGTCGGACACCGACGCGCCGCTGAGCAACGCCGCCGACACGAGCGACGCCAAGCATCCCGAGTGGAGCAAGTACACCTTCACCATCGGCGACAACGGCGGTGATGGCAGCCAGGAGCTGGCGAAGCTGACCGGCGTGTTCGACAAAGCGCCCTACAAGGTGAAGTTCGCCCGTTTCACCTACGGCCCGCCGCTCGTGCAGGCCGCCGCCTCGGGCGACATCGACCTCGGCAGCGTCGGCGACGTCCCGCCGATCACGGGTGCCGCGAAGGAGTACGGCTTCAAGGTCGTCGCCGTCAACCGCTCGCTCACGCCCGACCAGGCCGTGGAGAACATCATCGTGCCGAAGGGCTCGAAGCTGAAGACGGCAGCCGACCTCAAGGGCAAGAAGATCGCTGTCCCGCAGGGCAGTTCCGCCCACGGTCTGGCCCTGAACGCGCTGCACAGCGTCGGCCTCACCCCCAAGGACGCCAAGCTGGTCTTCCTCGACCCGGCGGCAGGCGCGACGGCGTTCAACACAGGCAAGGTGGACGCCTGGTCGATCTGGAACCCGCAGTCGGCCATCGCGGTCAAGAACGGCGCGCGGATCCTGGTGAAGGGTCTGCCGCCGATCGACCAGACGAGCAGCTACTACGTCGCCAGTGACACGTCCCTGAAGGACAAGACCAAACGCGCGGCTCTCACGGACGTCCTGAAGAGGCTCTCGCGGGAGTTCGCCTGGGCCGTCAAGAATCCCGACAAATACGCGCAGGCGCTCTCGAGGGAGCAGGGCATCCCGCTGGACGACGCCAAGGCGTCCCTGGCCGCCTACTCGAACCGGGTGACCCCGGTGGAGCAGTCGGACATCGAGCTGGAGCAGAAGCTCGCCGACGCCTTCCTGGAGGCGGGCCAGATCACCAAGAAGGTCGACATCAAGTCGATCACCGACAACCTCCTCCCGGCCGGCTACGACAGCTCCAAGCTGAAGGTCACCTCATGAGCGCGAGGCGGCGGCTCCACCTCAACGCCTTCCTCATGGAGGCGGGTCACCATGAAGCAGCATGGCGGCTCCCTGAAAGCAACCCGCGGGCCGACTTCGACCTCCGGCACTGGATCGAGCTGGCCCGGCTCGCCGAGAGCGCCAAGTTCGACTCGCTGTTCCTTGCGGACGGCCCCGCCCTCATCGGAACCGGCGAGTTCCGGCCGCCGGGCCAGCTCGAACCGCTGACCCTGCTCACCGCCCTGTCCCAGGCGACCAGCAGGATCGGCCTTATCGCGACCGTGTCCTCGACCTACAACGAGCCGTACAACCTCGCCCGCCGGCTCGCGTCCGTCGACCACGTCAGCGGAGGCCGCGCCGGCTGGAACATCGTCACCTCGGCAAGGGCCGACGAGGCCGCCAACTTCGGCCTCGACGTCCGCCCGGACCACGCCGAACGCTACGCCCGCGCCGACGAGTTCCTGAAGGTCGCCAAGGCGCTGTGGGACAGCTGGGAGGCCGAGGCCGTCCTCGCGGACAGGGCCACGGGACGCTACGCCGACCCCGCGCGGCTGCACCGGCTCGGCCACCAGGGCCGGTACTTCAAGGTGGCCGGCCCGCTCAACGTCGAGCGTCCACCGCAGGGCTACCCGCTGCTCGTCCAGGCCGGCTCCTCCGAGGACGGCAAGGACTTCGCGGCCCGCCACGCCGAGGCGATCTTCACCGCCCACACGACGTACGAACGCGCCGCCGCCTTCTACGCCGACATCAAGGCCCGCACCAGGGCCGCGGGGCGCGACCCGGAGGGTGTGATCGTCCTGCCGGGCATCGTCCCGTACATCGGGTCGACCGAGGAGGAGGCCCGGGAGCTTGCACGGGAGTTCGACGAGCTGCGCGTGCCCGAGTACGGACTGCGCCAGCTGGCCGCCGTGTTCGAGACCGAGCCGTCGGTCTTCGCACTCGACGACCCTCTGCCGGACTTCATCCTCGCCAGGCCGAAGCTGGAAGGCTCGCAGAGCCGTTCCGACCTGATCAACGATCTCGCGGTGCGCGAGCAGCTGACGGTTCGCCAGGTCATCTCCCGGCTCGGCGGCGGGCGCGGCCACTTCGAGTTCGTCGGCACGCCCGAGCAGATCGCGGACACGATCATCGCCTGGTTCGAGGGCGGTGCCGCGGACGGGTTCAACATCATGGCGCCCGCCCTGCCGTCAGGCCTTGCGGCCTTCGTGGAGCATGTGCTGCCGATCCTGCGCGGCAAGGGCCTGTTCCGCGAGGAGTACGAGGGCACGACCCTGCGCGAGCACTACGGCCTTCCGGTCCCGGCGAACCAGTTCCACGGCTGAACCGCTTCCCGTCGGCGGTCCGCTCGCGACACCCGCCGCTCCCACTTCCCGGAGCGGCGGGAGTCCGCCCGCGCCGCGGGTCAATACATCTAGGGCCTTCCAACCGGGTGCCGGGTCACGCCGGAACGGACGATCGCCTGCTCGATGGTGTCGATCCGCAGATGGAGCGCACCGAACCGGGCCGCCAGGAGACGGGCGAGCGTGGTCTTGCCGGTGCCGGGCAGGCCGCCCATGACGACGAGCACAGGATCATCCCTCCGTCGGCCGTCGCGAAAAAGCCTCGTATGCCTGGGCGTTGCGCACCAAGAGCTCGTGCAGGTCGCGGGACCGCCCGCGGAACGGAGCCGGAGTGGCGGCGCTGCAGTACCAGAAGTACATCGGTGGCATCCCCCGCGAGCGGCCGCACAGTGATCGCGCCCCGTCGCTCCAGAGGGTCGCCGACGACGCTGAAGTCCGGCAGCACCGTGGCCCCCAGCCCCTCGGCCACCATCAGCTTGCCCATCTCCGCGCCGTCGGTGGAGTACGAGAAGGACGGAGCCCGGCCGCGGAGCAGCCGGTGCACGAAACGGTGCATCACATAGCCGGACCGCATCACGACCAGCGGCTCGGCCAGGAGACTGTCCGCGTCCACCGCGTCCAGGGCCGCCAGCGGACTGTCCGGACGCACGCACACCACCGGCCGGCCGCAGAGCAACTCCGTCGTCTCGAAGCCGGGCGGCATGTCGTCGCCCCGGAGGTAGTTCACCAGTCCCAGGTCGAAGGCGCCCTCCAACAGCCCGCGGTGGATGTCGGCCTGCTGCGCGCCGACCAACTCCACCTGGGTGACCGGGTGCGAGGCCCGGAACTCGCGCACGGCCGGGATGACCAGCGGCACGGTAGCCGTGTTCACCGTGCCGAGTCGGACCATGCGGCTGATGCGGTGCTGGTCGCCGGCCGCGCCGCGCAGCCGGTCGACCGCTTCCAGCACGCTCATGATGTGCGGCAGCAGCTCGCGTCCCTCGTCGCTGATCTTCGCCCCGGACCGCTTGCGTTCCAGCAGGTCCACGCCGAGCTCGCGCTCAAGATTGCGTTCGGTCTCGCTGAGCGCAGGCTGGGACAGGTGCAGTTCCTCGGCGGCCCGCCGCAGCGAACCGAGCCGGGTGACGGCAGTGATGTATTCGAGCTGTTCGATACGCACGAAAAGGAGACTGCGCCCTCCTGAGGGCCGGGTTCAAGGGAATCCCTGTCACAACCTCGTGAATACCGACTCTCAGCATGTGGAATCGCATCCGGGCATTCTTGACCGGCCGGACTCCCTCCTGGTTCGATCGGTGGCATGAAGCGACAGGACCTCACGCGGCGGCGCCACGTCGACCTTGCGCGTGTTTCCAGCGCCTTCTGTCGCTGTCGGGCCTGAGCGCACCCGAGGGAAACCCTCCCACCTGCTCCCTCTGTGACTTCCTGCCGTGAATTCCGGTCCCGGCTCATTTCCGTCGTGACGACGGCTTTCTCGTAGAACGCCGCTCCAGCGTGCCTGAATTCCGCGGAGCTCATTCGTCCTGCCCGCGCAGCATTCCCTGCCAGGAGTTCCCATGCCCGCATCCTCCGCATACCCCGGATACGATCCCGTCCGCTTCGCCTACTGGGTGCCGAACGTCAGTGGCGGTCTGGTCACCAGCAAGATCGAGCAGCGCACCGACTGGGGCTACGACTACAACCGCGAACTCGCCGTCCTCGCAGAGAACAACGGCTTCGACTACGCGCTCAGCCAGGTCCGCTACATGGCCAGCTACGGCGCTGAGTACCAGCACGAGTCGACCAGTTTCAGCCTCGCCCTGCTGCTCGCCACGCAGCGGCTGAAGGTCATCGCCGCCGTCCACCCCGGCCTGTGGCACCCGGGTGTACTCGCCAAGCTCGGGGCCACCGCCGACCACTTGTCGAACGGCCGCTTCGCCGTCAACGTCGTCAGCGGCTGGTTCAAGGGCGAGTTCACCGCGCTGGGCGAGCCCTGGCTGGAGCACGACGAACGCTACCGGCGCTCCGAGGAGTTCATCTGCGCCCTGCGGAAGATCTGGACCGAGGACCATGCCGAGCTCGCCGGCGACTTCTACCGGTTGCGCGACTTCTCCCTCAAGCCCAAGCCACTCAACACCCCCGAGCGCCCGCACCCGGAGATCTTCCAGGGCGGCAACTCCACCGCCGCGCGCGCCATGGCCGGCCGCGTCTCCGACTGGTACTTCTCGAACGGCAAGGACTTCGACGGCGTCACCGAGCAGATCGCCGACGTCCGCTCCTCCGCCGCCCAAGCGGGCCGTACCGCACCGAAGTTCGGCCTCAACGGCTTCCTCATCGCCCGCGACACCGAGGCCGAGGCCCGCGAGACGCTCCGCGAGATCGTCGCCAAGGCCGACGCCCAGGCCGTGCACGGGTTCCGCGACGCCGTCCAGCAGGCCGGTCCGTCCACCGGCGACGGCAAGGGCATGTGGCAGGACTCCACGTTCGAGGACCTCGTCCAGTACAACGACGGCTTCCGCACGGGTCTGATCGGCACCCCTGAGCAGATCGCCGAGCGGATCGTCGCCTACAAGAGGCTCGGCGTCGACCTCTTCCTCCTCGGCTTCCTGCACTACCTGGAGGAGGTGGAGTACTTCGGCAAGCGGGTGCTGCCCCTGGTGCGCGAACTGGAGGCACAGCAAGCCGCGTCCGAGCCCGCCGCCGCCCACGCCTGACCGCCGCCGCACACGAAACGACGAACCGAAAGGTCCTCCCATGGCCACTGTCCTGTCCGTCTCCGGAAGCCCTTCCGCCACCTCCCACACCGCTCGGCTGCTGCGCCACCTGGACGAGCGGCTCATCGCGCAGGGGCACGAGGTGATTGCGCTGGATGTTCGTACCCTGCCTGCCGAGGCGCTGCTCGGGGCCGACTTCGGCCACCCGGCGATCGTCCGGGCCACCGCCCTCTTCGAGCAGGCGGACGGGGTGGTGATCGGCACCCCCGTCTACAAGGCCGCCTACTCCGGACTGCTGAAGTCGCTGCTGGACCTGCTCCCGCAGTACGCGCTGGCGGGCAAGACGGTCCTTCCGCTGGCCACCGGCGGCTCCACCGCCCACGTCCTGGCCATCGACTACGCGCTGCGCCCGGTGCTGGCCTCCATGGGCCCTGCGCACATCACGCCGGGATGGTTCACGCTCGACAAGGACATCACGGTGGGCGAGGACGGAACACCGACCGTCGCGCCGGGATCGGCGGAGGCTCTCGCACAGGTGACGGACCAGTTCTCGGCCGCGCTGGGCGGGCGGACGACGCTGCTGACGGCCGTCGGATGAGCGTCGCGCACGTCATCGCGGACGACGCCGAGGCCCTTGCCGTGGCTGCGGAGCTGGCCGCGGACTTCCGTAAGGGCGCCGCCGAGCGGGACGCGCGGCGCAGGCTCCCGCACGCGGAGCTGGAACGGCTGTCCGCCTCCGGGCTGCTCGCCGTGACCGTGCCCGCCCGGTTCGGCGGCGCGGACGTCCGTGCCGACACGCTCGCCGAGATCTTCCGGCTACTTGCCGCCGCCGACGCCAGCCTGGCCCAGATCCCGCAGAGCCACTTCGTGTATCTCAACGTGCTGCGTCGGCAGGGGACCGACGAGCAGCAGGAGTTCTTCTTCGGCGAGGCACTGGTCGGCAAGCGGTTCGGCAACGCTCAGTCCGAGGCGGGCACCCAGCACGTCCAGGACATCCGCACCCGCCTCGCCCGGCGCCCGGACGGGGCGTACATCCTCGACGGCGTCAAGCACTACTCCACCGGCGCGCTGTTCGCCCACTGGATCCCCGTCCTCGCCCGCTCCGAGGACGACACGCTGCACGTGGCTTACGTCCCGCGCGACGCGCCCGGCCTCACGGTCGTGGACGACTGGGACGGCATGGGACAGCGCACCACCGCCAGCGGAACCGTCCGCCTGGAATCGGTGCCCCTGCCCGCCGACCGCGTCGTGCCCCACCACCTCACCTTCCAGGGCCCCCAACTCCATGGTGCGGTTGCCCAGTTGCTGCACGCGGCCGTCGACGTCGGAATCGCCTCCGGGGCCCTGGCCGAGGCGGTGGAGTTCGTCCGTACGAAGAGCCGCCCCTGGTTCGAGAGCGCCGCGGAAGGGCACGCGACCGCCGCGGAGGATCCGCTGTTGATCCAGCGGTTCGGCGAACTGGCGATCAGAGAAAGGGCTGCCGAAGCGTTGCTTCGCGAGGCCGCCCGCGCGGTCGACGACGCCCGCGCCGATTTGACCGACGACTCGGCCGCCGAGGCATCGATCGCGGTGGCCACCGCGAAAGTGACGGCGGCCGAGGCCGCCGTGGAGGTCGCCAGCGCCCTTTTCGAGGTTTCCGGTACCCGCTCGGCGCTCGACTCCCTGGGCCTGCACCGCCATTGGCGCGACGCGCGCACCCACACCCTGCACGACCCGGCCCGCTGGAAGGTCCAGCACATCGGCCGTTACGTGCTCAACGGCACCAAGCCGCCCCGGCACGGCCTCCTTTGACGAACGCTGACGACCACTGATCGGAGCCCCACGTGTCCCTCACCTTCCACTGGTTCCTGCCCACCAACGGCGACAGCCGCCACGTCGTCGGCGGCGGACACGGCACCCCCGCCACGGAGTCCGGGCGCGACCGGCCGCCGACGGTCGCCTACCTGAGCCAGATCGCCCGCGCCGCCGAGGACCTGGGCTTCGTCGGCGCGCTCACACCGACCGGTGCGTGGTGCGAGGACGCGTGGCTGACCACCGCCATGGTCAGCCAGAACACCGAGCGCCTGAAGTTCCTCGTCGCCTTCCGCCCCGGCTTCGTCTCGCCGACGCTCGCGGCGCAGATGGCCTCCACCTTCCAGCGGCAGACCGGCGGACGGCTCTTGCTCAACGTGGTCACCGGCGGTGAGAGCCACGAGCAGCGGGCCTACGGGGACTTCCTGGACAAGGAGGCGCGGTACCGCCGTACCGGCGAATTCCTGGAAATCGTCCGGGGATTGTGGGAGGGCAAGACCGTCGACCGGTCCGGCGAGCACCTCCGGGTGGAGGACGCAAGGCTGGCCCGGGTGCCCGACCCGGTGCCCGAGGTGTACTTCGGTGGTTCCTCGGCGATCGCCGGGGAGGTGGCCGCGCGGCATGTCGACGTCTACCTCACGTGGGGTGAGCCGCCGGCGCAGGTCGCCGAGAAGATCGCCTGGATCAGGAAGCTGGCCGCGCAGCAGGGTCGCAGCGTCCGCTTCGGAATCCGGTTGCACGTCATCACCCGCGACACCTCCGAGCAGGCCTGGGGCGAGGCGGAGCGGCTGCTGGCGGGCTTCGACGCGGAGACCGTGCGGCAGGTGCAGGCGGGGCTTGCCCGCAGTGAGTCGGAGGGCCAGCAGCGGATGCTGGCCCTGCACGGAGGTGGGAACCTCCCCCACGCTCGACTTCGCTCGCGCGGGGGGACCCCCACCGGGCTGGAGATCCATCCCAACCTGTGGGCGGGCATCGGGCTGGTGCGGGGCGGGGCGGGGACCGCCCTGGTCGGCAGTCACGCCGAGGTTGCCGAGCGGATCAAGGAGTACGCCGCGTCGGGGGTCGAGGAGTTCATCTTCTCCGGGTATCCGCACCTGGAGGAGGCGTACTGGTTCGGCGAGGGCGTGCTGCCGAAGCTTCAGGCGCAGGGTCTGTGGCGGCACCCGTACGGCCAGCAGGTGGCCCCCGCCGCCCAGGTCCCCTTCGCCGGCGGCGGGAGCGCGCGATGACCCAGGTGATCGCCGACGACGCCGAGGCGGTCGCCAAGTGCCCGCGAGGCCACCCGGCGCGACGCTGACGCCGTCCTGCCGCCCACAGAACCCGACGAAAGGTCGGACTCCGGGATGCCGGGCATCACCGTGCCCGGCTCCCACGGAGATGCCGAGGTGAGTGCCCGCACCCTCGGCGAGGTCGTCCGCTGCTGTCGGCGACCGCCTCCAGCATCGTCCGGACCAAGCAGAACCACTGCGCGTTCGCCACGCTGGTGACCCCGACCCCAGCTGGTCTTCGTCCACTTCCAGCTGGGCATCGCCGAGCATCTGCTCAGTCCGGAGGTCGGGCTCGGCACGCACGTCGAGGACGTCGTCAGGCTGATCCACGAGGAGGACCTGACCGAGGTGGTGCTCGTGGGGCACAGCTACGCGGGGCTGGTCGTCTCCTCAGCGGTCCACCAGATCCCGGGCCGCGTCGCGCATCTGGTGTACCTCGATGCGATGGTCCCGCAGCACGGCGAGACCGCCGTCGACGTTCAACGCATGACCCAGGACCTGATCGACCTGGCCGCGAAGTCCGGCAGGGGCTGGCGCATTCCGCCGCTGCCCGAGATGCCCGAGCCCCTTGGCCTGTTCGGTGTCACCGACCCGGCGGACGTCGCATGGCTGCGCGCAATGCTCTCGGATCAGCCGGTGCGCTGCCGGAGTGGCGCCGGAGGGCATCGTGCGGCGGATGGCCTGCATAGCACTTGGACGACTGGCTCGCTGACCGGCGAGAGACTCTCAAAGCCGCAGGTAAAGCAAGGATCACCTCCTTCGAGTGGGCCGCTGAGGCGTTGCCCGTCTACTTGGCGGCTCAGAAGTTGACCGACGCAGGCCGCTTGGACGGAAAGCGCGCCGAGAGTCCGTGAGCGAGTGCTCGTCCCACTGTGGCGGCGTCAGAAAAGTCAGCAACGGGTCAGTGTGAGTTCTGGAACACCTGGCGACGGCTGACCGAACATGCGAAACGATGTAGCCTCCGAGGACCGCCCTTGACCTGCGCGGACAGGCAGGGAGCAGCCGGGAATTTCTCCATGCTTCGTACCATGTTCAAGTCCAAGACCCAGCGTTTGGGTATTTTCGTAGGTCAGGGTCGTGAGCGCCACTTGAGGGTCAGCAAGTGGTCAGCATCAGGTCTTGTTCAGTCTGTACGCCGATAGCCATCAGTCTTGGTGGGGCCGACTCCTGATCCAGGGCCCTGGGATCGATCCCCATGAACGGCCGGTTTTCCCCAACTCTTCTCCGTAGTGTCAGTGACGGTCCGTACGCTCGACGTCATGGAGGGGAACGAGCGGAGGACCGCACACGGGGAGGAAGCCGGCGCCGAGGCCTGGCAGCGACTGAGTGCGTACGCCTACCTCAGCGCGCCCGAGCGCCTGGAGTACGTCGCCGTGATGCGGGTGTTCTGCGGCACGCTGCTCGCCGACCTGTCGGTACCCGACCTTCTCGCCAAGCTGGCCGAGACGGACGGCCCGGGGGCGGCGCTGGACGCGGAAACGCTCACCCGCAGGCTCGAAGAACTCGTGCGCTGGGGCAATCTGCTGCGCAGCACGCACACCGTCAGAGCGACCAGCATCGCCGAATACCAGCGCTCGCGGTCCCGCTACCAGCTGTCGAAGCTGGGGGAGCGCGTGCAGCGGGACGCGGACGAGGTACTCGCCGGGGCGGACGCGGCACGCGAGGTCAGCAGCGAGCTGCTGGCCCTCGTCGACCGCGGCCTGCGGGAGATCGCCGCGATGGCCGCGGCCCCGGGCGGGGCCGATCCGCAGCAGGCGCTGGAGCGGATCAGCACGCTCTTCGTGCAGTTCGCCGAATTCGCCGAGTCCGTCCGCGACTTCTACGCCTACCTGGGCCAGGTGCTGGCGCGCTACGACCTCAACACGGCCGAGTACCAGGGGTTCAAGGAACTGCTGCTCGACTACGTGGAGGCCATCACCGAGGACGTCTCCTTCCGGGCCCCGCGCATCGCGGCCCACCTGGACTCGGTGTGGCCGCACCTGCCCGCGCTGCTCGCCCGGATCGACGCGCACGCGGCGGGCATCGGCGCGCTCGCCGACGGGCTGCCGGAGACGCGCGTGCAGCGCAGCCGCGGACGCGACCGCGCGGACTGGGAGGGGCTGCGCGAGTGGTTCACCGTCACCGGAGGCCACTCCAGCCAGGTGGATCAGCTGCGGGACGCCACCCTGCGCGCCCTGCAGTCGCTGCTCGCCAACGCCAAGCGGATGCTGCGCTCGGCCTCCGGTGAGATGTCTCGGCGCAAGGACCTGCTGCGGCTCGCGGCCTGGTTCGACACTGCGGAGCCGGAAGAGTCCCACGACCTGGCGGTCGCCGCCTTCGGGCTCTACGGCGCACGCCATCTGGGGGTGGCGCCGGATCCCGACCGGTCCGTGCCGGCGTATGTGAGCTGGTGGACCGGACCCGTGGTGGAGGTGCCGGTGGCGCTGCGCGAGCGCGGCAGCAGGGCTCCGCGCGGACGCGCCGCCGCGGCCGAGGACCACTCCGCGCAGAAACGCCGCCTCGTGGAGCAGGCGCGACAGCAGGCCGAGGCCCGCCAGGCGGCGGCGGACGAACTGCGCAGCGCCTCGGGCAGGTTCGAGCAGGTGCGCCTCAGCGCGCCGGCGATGCGGCTGCTGCTGGAGCTTCTGACCACCGCTCTCGGTAATGCCCAGCTGCACAAGGACGCCCACGACTTCCTGCTCGACGGCGCCCAGGCGGTCGACGCGGACCTCGGCATCCGGCTGACGGCGTGGCGCACGCCCGGCAGGTCCATGGTCCTCAAGTCCGTGGACGGTGACCTGACCGCGGACGACCTCACCGTCGCCGTCGACAGCGCGTCCGGGCCCACGGTGGGGGAGGCGAGCGCCTGATGCCCCTGCCGTCCGCTCATGATGTCGCTCTCGCGGCCGAACGCCGCGCCGCCGCCCGGCTCCTGCTGGCCCACCCCCTGGTCACCAGCACCGGACCGCACAGCGACGCCTTCCCGCTCGTCAGGCGACACGCAGACTGGCTGGCCCAGCGTTTCCAGCAGGTCTTCGGATACCGCCTGCTGGTGGAGGCGTCGTACGCCCGGCTGTTCAAGGCAGGTCTCGGAACGGGCTCGGGCCACCGCCTGGAACGTCCCTCGACCGGAACGCCGTTCAGCCCACGGACGTACGCCTACCTGGCCCTCGCGCTGTCGGTCCTCGTCACCGCCCCTGAACAGCTCCTCCTCTCCCAGCTCGTAGCCGACCTGCGGGCCGCGGCCGTCGACGCCGGCATCGAGATCGCCGACACCGGACGGCAGGCCGAGCGGCGAACCCTCGCCGCCGCGCTGCGGCAACTCGTCGACTGGGGCGTCCTGGTGGAGACCGATGGCCAGGTCGCGGCCGTCGCCGAGGAACGGGGCGGGGAGGCCCTGCTGACCGTGGACCGCGAGATCGCGCGCGTCATCGTCGCCGGCCCGCTCGCCCAGAGCCGCGACGGCGAGGACCTCGTGCGCCGGGCCGCCGACCCCGGTTTCGGAGGACCGCGCACCTACGTGCGCAGGCGTCTCGTCGAAACCCCCGTCGTCCACCTCGACGACCTCACGGACACCGAGCGCGAATGGCTGCGCACCCGGCAGCGGCGCGAGGCGCAGGCGTTCTCCGAACTGCTCGGCTTGGAAGCCGAGATCCGCGCCGAGGGCATCGCCCTGGTCGACACCGAGGACGAACTCACCGACCTGCACCTGCCGGGCACCGGGACGGTCGCACAAGCCGCGCTGCTCCTCCTGGAGCGGCTGGCCGACCGGCTGCGTCCCGAAGACGCCGGGCATCCGGCGGTCGGCGGGCGGCTGGTCATCGGCGTACCCGTCCCGGACGGGCTGCTGCCCGAGCTGCTGGACGGACTGATCGAGGAGTACGGCATGCGCAGCGGCTGGCAGCGCGGCCATCTGGAGGACCGGGACGGATTCCTCGCGGCCGTGCTCGACCTGCTCGTCCGGATGCGTCTGATGGCTGCGGCCGGGCCCGTGCGCGCGGACGGCCACGGTCTGCCCGAGGGATACGAACAGACGGTGGCCGACGGCCGCTCCGTCACCGGCGTCTCCCGGGCGCGCCGCCAAGGCAGTGCGGACGGCGGCTGGATCCTGCTCGCCGCAGCCGCCCGGTACGCCACCACCGTGGCGGTCAAGCACCGTACCGACCGGTCCCCGGCGGACGACGACTCCAAGGAGCCACCCCGATGAACCGTCCGCCGGCCCCGCACCGCTACCGACTGCACCGCGCGGGCATCCGCAACGTCTGGCAGTACGACGAGCAGGAGTTCACCTTCGGAGAGGGGCGCCTGCTGCTGCGCGGCAAGAACGGCGCCGGCAAGTCCAAGGCCCTGGAGATGCTGCTGCCCTACCTCCTCGACGGCGACGCCCGCGCGCTGGACGCCACGGGAACCGGACGCACCACGCTGGCCTGGCTGATGCTCGACGGCTTCGGACAGACCAACCGGCTGGGTCACCTGTGGCTGGAATTCGCGCGCACCGACGAGGAGGGCAACGACCACCACCTGACGATCGGCGCGGCCATCCGCGCGTCCCAGTCGACCAAGACGGCCAAGCCGTTCTTCTTCACCACGCGGCTGCGGGTCGGCGAGGCACTCGACCTGGCCCCCGCCGGGCAGCCACTGCCCGTCGACCGGCTCAAGTCACTCGTCGGCTCCGAGAACGTCACCGACCGCGCCGTCGAGCACCGGGCCAGCGTCGCTCGGGAACTGTTCGGCCTCACCGACCCGGCGCGCTACCGCAACCTGCTGCACCTGCTGCACCGGCTGCGCCGTCCCACCATCGGCGACCGCATCGACTCCGGCGGACTGGTCTCGGTCCTCGCCGAGACCCTGCCCGCCCTCGACGACGAGGTCGTGGAGAAGGTGGCCCGCAGCCTGGACGACCTCGACTCGGTCAGGGCCTACCTCGGGCGCCTCGAACGCACCGACCAGGCGTTGCGCGCCTTCCTCGCCGACTACCGCGGCTACCTGCACGGGGCGCTGCGCCGCCGCACGGACCAGGCGAGCGGTGAGCTCGAGCAGCTGATGGCGCACCGCGTGTCCGCGGCCGACGCGGCGCGCACGGCGGACGGGCTCCGCGAGCGCGAGCAGGAAATCGGCGCCCGCATCGAGGCACTCGAGAGCGAGTCGAACGCCGCCGCGACGGACCTGGCGGCGCTGCACGCCGGCGCCGAATACCGCAGCCTCACGGAACTCGGGGAGAAGCGCGCCACCGTCACCGCCCTGCACAGCGCGGCCGCCGCCGCCTTCAAGGCCGTCCGGCAGGCACACGGCAACCAGGAGGAGGCAGGACGGCGTCTCACCGCGGAAGCAGGGCGGCTCGGTGAAGAGCTCGTCGAACTGAACGCCACGTACGGCGAATTAGCGCGGGAGGCAGAGCGGTCCGGGCTCGACCCCGTGCACCTGGGGGAACCCGTGGCGCCCCCCGTCGCACCCGTCATGCCCGCCGCAACCGCCGAACTGACCGCACCGGACGGCGACTGCCACCTCGTACGACACAGTGCGGTGCTGGCGGTCGACACGCAGACATGCGCGGCCGCGCTGCACGCCTGGGACGAACGGCTGGACGCCGCCCAGCCGGTGATCAGGAACCGTTCCCGGTTCGTAACCGAACTCGGCACCCTCATCGAACGGTCGGACGAGGCCCGAAGGGAGGCCGCCGAGGCCGACGCGGCCCGGGAGCGCCTGGAGGAACAGGCGGAACACGCGCGCCGTCGGACTGAGCAGCGGCTACAGGAAACCGTGCACGAGTCCGATGCGTACGCCCTCGCGGCCACAGCCTGGAGCGAGCGGCTGCGGGAATGCACCGGGGTGCCCCTGAACGCCCTGCTCGACCTCGTCGCGCCGGAGCCGGCAGACGGCCCCCTGCCCGCGCAGACCCCCGAGGCCGTGGTCGAAGCGGCCCGGTCGGCCGTCGACCCCTGGCTGGCGGCGCTGGGCGCGGAGCGCGACGACCTCTCCCTGATCGTCCGCGAACGGGAGACGGAACAGGACCGCCTCCGGCAGCAGCGCGCGGACTGGGAACGCCGCACCGACCCCGAGCCCCCACCCCCGTCCCACCGCATGGCTCCCCGCACACCCGGCACCGGAGCCCCCCTGTACCGTCTTGTGGACTTCGCCCACGACGTGGGACCGGACGCGCGGGCAGGGCTGGAAGCAGCGCTGGAGGCGAGCGGCCTGCTCGACGCCTGGGTGTGCGCCGACGGCACCGTCCTCGACCCGGCCACGCGGGACACCCTTCTTATTCCAGGAGCACCCGTGCCCGGGCCGACACTCGCCCAGGTGCTGCGGCCGGTCGCCGCGCCCGACAGCGGTATGACGGCGGAGCAGGTCGAGCGGCTGCTGGGCGCGGTGGCTCTTGCCGGCGGCGAGACCCTCACCGGCGAGCCCGGCACCGTGGGCCCAGGCATGGGCATGGGCATGGACGTGGCGGACGTGGAGGTGGCGGAGCCGCACACCGCGATCGGTACCGACGGCTCCTGGCGGCTCGGCATCACCCACGGCCGCCATACCAAGGAGGCCGCCGAGTACGTGGGCGCCGAGGTGCGTGCCGAGACCCGCCGCCGGGCGCTGGCGGAACTGGACCGTCGACTGCTCGACCTGGAGCAGGAGTTGGTGGAACGCAGGCGCGGTCTGCGCATTCTCACCGAGCACCGCGACCTGGTCACGGACACCCTGCGCCGCCCGCCCCCGGCACGTGGGCTGACGGACGCCTGGGCTCGTACCGCCGAGGCCGAGCGTGCCGCCGAAACCCTGGCCTCGCAGGCGAACACGGCGGCCCGCGAGGCGGAACAGGCACGGGCCCGGGCCGTGGTCGCCCGGCGCGAAGCCGAGGCCACGGCGAGTGCCCACGACCTCCCGGCGGACCCGGCCGCACTCCAGACGGTCCGACTCGCCCTGGACCGCCTCGGGCAGGGTGCGCAGCGGCTGCGCCGACGGGTCGGCGCGGTCTTCTCCGCCGCCGACGGCCACCGCGCCGGCCGCGCGGACTACGAGCGTGCCGAGTCGGCGCGCCGGGAGGCCGAGTCCGACTACGCGGAGCCGCTGGCCCGCCTGGAAGCCGCCCGCCGCACCGTCCGGGCCCTGGAAGAGGCTCTCGGGGCCACGGAGCAGGAGATCCTCGCCCGCGAGGCCGAGACGAAGCGCCGCCTGGACGCCGTCGGACGCCAGCTCCCGGGCGCGCGAAGGGACATGGCCGACGTACACGACCGGAGAGTACGGGCGGAGGAGGACGAGAGGATGCGGCGCGAGACACTCGCCACGCAGGAGGCCGAGGTGCTGGCCTGCGGCAGGAGACTGCGTACGGCCCTTTCCCTGCCAGGCGTTCTGAGGGGAGCGGGCCTCGATGCCGACGCGGACGCCGGCGCCGACGTGGGCGCCGACCCGGATGCCGGCGCGGACCAAGGGGCCCTGAAGTCCCTGGACCCCGTCCACCACGATGTGCGGGAGCGCATCGCAGCGCTGCACCTGCTGGTCGATGCCGTGCGCCGCGGCCTGGATGCCGTACGCCGGGACGTCTCGGACACCACCCTCCTCAACCGTCACACCGAACTGCGCGACCAGCTCTCCGGCGGCTACGACGCGACGATGGAGGAACGCGAGGGCATCAAGCTGTGCCGCCTCGTCGACGACCACGGCCCGCACGACATCGCCGCGGTCGGCGAGCGCATCGCGGCCGAGGCCGCCGAGGCCCGTGACCGTCTGACGGAGCGCGAGCGTGACGTCTTCCAGCGCTTCCTGACCGGAGAGCTGGGCGACCATCTGTCCTCGCAGGTGCTGGCCGCGAGCGCCCTGGTCGCCGCCCTCAACACCACCCTCGCCACCGTCCGCACGTCACACGGTCTGGGCGTCACCCTCGACTGGAGCCTCGCCGACGGCGTGGAAGCGGACGTCAAGGCTGCCGTGGACCTGCTGCGCAGCCCCTCCGGCCTGCGCACCCGTGAACAGTCCGAGCAGCTCCGCGACGTCCTTCAGCGCCGTATCGAGGACGCCCGCCGCGCCGACCCGGCCGCCGGCTACGCCGCCCACCTGCGGACCGCCCTGGACTACCGCGACTGGTTCACCTTCACCCCCTGGGTGGTGAACGACGCGGCACCGGGCAGCCGCCGCAAACTCTCCGGCCGCACGGGCCTGAGCCAGGGCGAACAGCGGGTCCTGTCCTACCTGGTCCTCTTCGCCGCTGCGGCGGCGCATTTCACCGGCCTCGCCGACACCGCCCCCCAGGCACCCCGCCTGATCCTCCTCGACGACGCGTTCGCCAAGGTGGACGAGCCCACGCACGCCCGCCTCGGCCGCATCCTGGTCGACCTGGACCTCGACTTCGTCCTCACGAGCGAACGCCTGATCGGCAACTGGCCCGACGTACCGTCCCTCCACATCTACGAGTGCCTGCGCGACCCGCACGTCCGGGGCGTGGCCACGCTCCACTACACATGGAACGGGCGGCAGCGGAGGCTGGTGTCGGTATGACGGGCGCCGAGCAGACCGACGAACGTCCCCCGGACGCCGAAGCCCTCGCGTTCCTCACCCGGCCGGGCCTCACCCGCCTGTGGACGGCGGCCCGCACCCGCCTGGAACGCAACGGCCTGCGACCAACCGGAACCCTCAGGCTGGAGCACCTGGACGCGCGGGAGCGCGAGGCGCTGTCCCTCCTCCTGGCCAGACCGGTCACCGGCCCCACCGCCACCATCCGCCTGCCGGACCTGGACACCCGCCTGCGCGCCAGCGCGGTCGGACGGGGCCTGACCGCGACGCTGGAGGAACTGGGCCCACCGCTGACCGACCGCCGGGCGGTCCGCGACGCGGCGGCGGCCGAACGCTCCCGACTGTGGTCGACGGTCCAGACCGAGCTGGAAAGCACGTCGCTGTCGGCCCAGCCCTGGACGGCACTATGGCTGGAGGAGATACGACGCGGCGGCACACTCGCCCGCCAGGACGCGCACACCGCGACCACCGTCATCACCCAAGCCGTCCAGACCCTGGCGACACTCTTCCCTGGCACGGACCCACGCCTGACCCCGGCCTCCTGGGGCCGCGGCGAACTGGCCACCCGCGCCACCGGCTCGGCGCACGGCCTGGACGACGGCACCCTGCTGTCCCGGCTGGTCCTGCGTGGCATCGCAGTGGCACGAGGTGTCGAGTTCCCTGCCGACGCACCGGCGCGCCGGGCGCTGTGGCGCATGGCCTCGGTCACTCCGGACGAGGTCTCCAGCACGGTTCTCGCGTACGGCCTGCGCCCCACCGGCGGCACCTGGCGGGAGGCGGCATTGCGCGAGCGCGCCGACCACCACATGGAAACCCACCTGACCCTGCGCGAACTGCGCACCCTGACCCTGAACATGCCGCCCGGTACCCGGGTCCACATCTGCGAGAACCCGCGCGTAGTGGAGGCCGCGGCCGACGCCGGCCGCACGGCGACCCTCGTCTGTACCTCGGGAAGCGCGACGACGGTCGCCCTCACGCTCCTGGACGCGCTGGCGACGGCCGGCTGCGCCTTCGCCTACCACGGTGACTTCGACTGGCCCGGCATAGCCCTGGCCAACCGGGTCATGCAGCGGTACGCGGCGGAGCCGTGGCGTATGCGCGCGGCCGACTACGAGTACCTCGCGACCCGCGCACAGGTGAACGGCGCACCGTCGATCGCCCTCACCGGACCGCCGGCCGACGCGGTGTGGGACACGGAACTGGCCCCCTCCATGGACGCCCTGGGCATCGCCCTGCACGAGGAGGCGGCGCTCGATCTGCTGCTGGAGGATCTCGGGTGAAGACCCGGGGCTGTCCGCCTCGCGAACAGCCCCCGGACCGCCGGATCGGCAGCTCGGGCCGGACGGGGTCAGGCAGGCAGCCCGCCTGCCGCGAGTCGATCACTCATGTCACTCACCAGCTCCTTGCCCGACCCGCCGGCCGCGGTGAGCAGTTCCTCGAAGGTCCGCAGACGACGGAAGGTCTCGGCGTAGATCGTCTGCTTCTCCAGGGGCAGCTGGAGCACCTGGAGACGCCGGATGTCGACCCTGGACGAGCTGGAGGCATGGGTGCCGGCTTGACGCCCGTTGGCGGGCGCGCACAGACAGCCGGCGAGGAAGTGCGGTTCAAGTTTCTTCGCGTCCACGCGCAGGAGGTAGAGCTGAGGGCCCAGGGCGGTCGGCGGTCCCTGGTGGACCCACGCCTTGAAGGCCCGAGCCACTCCGGCGACCACGACGTCGCCCTCCTCGGCGACGGCCGGGGCCGAGCCGGTGGTGACCGTCCCGCCGGGAGTGCCGTCGTGCAGGAGGTCGGCGATGGTGAGGAGCGGAACGGCGGCCCCGCCGGCGGCTGCGGCCGACTCCGGCGGCTGCTGGCCGGCGCGCAGTGTCAGTGCTCCGGCTTTGACGAGGTCTCCCACCGTCGTGGTGGTCTGTGGGGTACCGGCCTCGAAGTCGAGGGCGGACAGGCGCCGGGCGTGATCGGCCAGATCTGTCAGCAACGATCCGAACTCGTCCCACTTGCCCGCGAGTTCCTTACGGGACGGCTCGGCCGTCGCCGTGGTGTAACGCCCCGGGGTGACATCCACCTCGTCGTCGAGAAGGTCGAGCAGGGGCACCCGGACGGCGCCCTGCGGCGGCTCTTGGTCCGGCTGGTCGAGGGTCGCCATCGCGGTGAGCACATAGGAGCCGAGGCTGTCCCAGTCGGGGCTGGGTTCCCGCGTTCCCGGTCTCGCGAAACGGGTGGCGTCCACCAAGAGGGCGTCCTGGCTCGGGGGAGCGGCCGCGGAGCCGTCCGGGGCCGCGCGGAGGATCCACAACTGGAGTGACACGCTGTGTGGTTGGGCGCTGCCGGGAGGCAGGGAGACGACGGCGCGGAGTGCTCCGGTGCGCAGCAGGGAGCTGCGGATACGGCGGCCCGCCTTGCGTGACGCGACGGCCGGCGGAAGGACGATCACGGCGGCCCCGCCGGGCGCGAGGTGGGACAGCAGGTGCTGCACCCAGGCCAGTTCGGGTTCGGTGCGAGGGGGCAGGCCGTGCGTCCAGCGCTGGTCGGTGGCGAGCTCCGCGTAGCCCCAGTCGCGTTCGTTGAAGGGAGGGTTGCACAGGGCGATGTCGGCCTTCGATCCGGCGAAGGGGTCGTCCCGCAGTGCGTCGGCGCTGACGATGTGTGTCCGGATGTCGTGGTCCTCCGCGAGGAACTCGAGCCGGGCGGCCGTCAACGCGGCGAGCGCCAGGTCCCTTTCGCAGGCGAGTACCTCCAGCCCGGGGCCGTCGTACTCTCGCACGGCCGCGGCGGCCAGGTGCCCGGTACCGCACGCCGGATCGAGGACGGTCAGACCGCCCTGCCCAGGGCCGAGACGGACGGCGAGGGCGATCCGGGCCATCAGCGCGGCGAGTTGCGGCGGCGTGGTGCTCAGCTGCCGGACGTGCGTTTCCAGCCATCGCTGCAGCAGGAACTCGAAGACCTCCCGGGGCCCATCCTTCCGCCCCACCCTCGCGGTCTCGGCCACCAGGTCACGGGCCTGCGCGGAGAGTTCGGGCGGGGCGGTGCTTGCCTTGTGGGAGCGCATCCGGCCAGCCGCCGCCGCGATGGCGAGCCCCGACTCGTTCCGGCTGCCGAGTGCCTCGAAGCGCGGCCAGAGGAGTTCGCGGCCGCCGATGTTCCTGAGCTTGCCGTTGTCCCGCAGCCACTGCTCGACCTCGGCCAGCGAGAACTGCGGGCTGACGTCGGTGCCGCCGATGCGGGTGGGGAAGGAGTCGTGGCGGCGGCGCCAGTTGCTCACGGCGGCGCGGCCCACGCCGGCGATCCGGGCGATCTCGGCCAGGCTGACGGGGACGGCTTCATGGGCACTCATGGTCGGTCTCCGAGGTACTTGGCGGCTGGGCTGGTCGGCGTTCCCAGCGGCCGTTCATGCAGGGAAGGCTACTACCCCTATTGACTTTGTTCACAGCGTGTACGTTCCATCTTGTTGTGCAGGGAATGTGGAGGTCGGCAGAGATGTGGAGTCCCGCGCCGGGAATGGTGATCCATGACCGCTATCGGCTGGAGTCCGTGCTGGGCCGCGGAGTGATGGGGTACGTCTGGCAGGCCCGCGACCTGCCCCTTGACCGGCCCGTGGCCGTGAAGACCGTCGCGACGGAACTCCTGGCCGTGGCGAGCAGTCGCGATGCCGCACTCGCGCGGTTCGGCAGGGAGATGCGGGCGGCAGCGCGCCTGGACCACGCCAACGTCGCCACGGTCTTCGACGCGTCGATCACGGACGACACGTGCTGTCTGGTGATGGAGCTGATCGATGGCACCACCCTCGAGTACCTCTTCGACCAGCAGGAGGACGGCCGTTTCGACGTGCCCTCGGCGGCCGCCGTCGCCGCCCAGCTGTGCGCGGGTCTGTCCGCGGTCCACAGGGCCGGTCTGGTGCACCGTGACCTCAAGACACAGAACGTCATGGTTCGCCGCGACGGCGTCGTGAAGATCCTCGACTTCGGCCTCGTCAAGCTGCTCGGCGACACCGACCCGCGGCTGACGATGACCGGCGAGGGCGTCGGTAACCTCGTCTGCGCCTCTCCAGAACTGCTGGCGGCCCAGGACCCGCTCGACGGCCGCAGCGATCTGTACGCCGTGGGTTGCCTCCTGCACCACATGCTCACCGGGGAGACGCCCTTCCCCTCCGATCAGCCGGCGCTCCTGGCCTCCCACCACCTCGCTTCGCCCCCGCCCCTCGTCGCCGAGGCGGGTGCACGCGTGCCCCGGGATCTCCAGAACTTGATCACTGCCCTCCTGGCCAAGCGGCCGGACGATCGTCCCGCGTCGGCCGCCGAGGTCTACGCATGTCTGGCACCCCACCTGCCGGAGCCGGACCCCGGGCTGGCGGTCAGTCGGACTCCGCCCGAGGATCCGTGCCGCCCTTTCCTCGTCCCCCAGGGCCCGCTGCCCCTGTGATCGACGGGCTCACCGGGTGGCGGCAAGAACCCTGCGGTCGTTGCGGGCTGCACCTTTTCGGTCACACCCGGCACAGAAGTGTCATGGCCGGTGACAGAATGTCTCCGTCGGCCGGGGCGCCGTGACGCTCCCGGACCACGCGGGACGCGGTGGGCGCGGCAGGCGCCGGAACTGGGGGCGGGGCGCGATGCGGCGGAGCCTTGGACGGTACGAGCTGACGCACGAGCTGGGCCGGGGCGGGATGGGCGTCGTGTGGGCAGCTCACGACCGCGACCATGACCGCGAGGTCGCCGTCAAACTCCTCGCCACCCGCGGCCGCGGTGCCGAACCGAGCATGCTGGAGCGCCGGTTCCTGCGCGAGATCCGCCTGACCGGCCGCCTGCGCCACCCGGGCGTCCCCGCCGTCCACGACCATGGCAACCACGAGGGCGAGCTGTACCTGGTCATGGACCTCGTCCCCGGCCGCGCCTTGGACGCCGTCCTGAAGAACGACGGTTCGCTGGGCGTCGAGCAGGCGGCGGATGTGGCCCGCCGCACGGCCGAGGTGCTGTCCTACGCCCACGGTCAGGGGGTCGTGCATCGCGACCTGAAGCCGTCGAACCTGATGCTGACCCCTGACGGCGAGATCAATGTCCTGGACTTCGGGGTCGCCGCGGCTCTGGAGCCCCAACCCGGCGAGACCCGTTTCACCGGCGCTGGCGCCACTCCCGGCACGGTCGTCTACATGGCGCCCGAGCAGGCGGTCGGGCAGGCCGTCCCCGCGAGCGACCTGTACGCGCTGGGCTGCGTCCTCTACGAACTGCTCACCGGCGCGCCGCCGTTCACCGACGCCAGCCCGTTCATGCTGTACCACCGGCATGCCCACGACCCCGTCCCGCCGCTCGCCGACCGCCGCCCCGGCGTGCCGGACGGCCTGCGGGCGCTGGTAGGGCGGCTGCTGGAGAAGAAGCCCGAGGACCGGCCCGCCTCCGCCGAGGAGGTGGCCGCCCTGCTCGCCGCCTGGACGCCCCGACCGGCTCACGCCACTGCGAGCACGCCCGCTCACCCGCGGCTGGCCGAGCTGGCGGCGCTGCGCCGGGCGGGGCGTCCGGGCCGCGCCCTGGAGGGGTACCGCGAGCTGATGGCCGCCCCCGGCCTCGACCGCGCGGGCACGCTCGCCGCCCGCGCCGGAGCCGCCCTGTGCGCAGGGATGCTCGGCCGCACCCGCGAGGCCCTGGACGAGCTGAAGTCCGTCCTCGCCGAACAGCGCAGCCTGCTCGGGCCGGGCCACCCCGCCGTACTGGACACCCGCTACGAGATCGCCGTCGTGCTGATCCGCACCGGGGAGCGGCACGCCGCCGAGGAGCTGCTGCGCCGCCTGGCGGACGAGGAGGAGACGGTCCTGCCCGAGTCCGACGCTGGGCACGGACGGAGCCGGAAGCTCCTGGAGCGGCTGCGCCGCATGGGATGAGGGTCACCGGCGATCGGGAGCTCCGCGATACTTTGTAATCTCTGTTCACAGGATATAGCTCGTGTTAGCCTGCCGTCACGTCGTTCCGGAGGGGAGACAGGACACGGGACACTGTCTACGGACGACGGCAGGTGAACACCGAGGGGAACAGCGCTCATGACGCCAGCAGCTCAGCGCGAGACCGAGCGGACGGGAGCGCAGCCGCTCCCCGAGGAAGGGAATCTGGTCGAGGTGCGCGGCCAGTCCTGGGTGGTCGCCCGCGTCGAGCCGTCCCTGGCCGCCCAGGACGGCGAGGAGAACCGGCGCCCTGCGACCCTGGTCCACCTCCAGTCCGTCGCCGACGGCCGCTTCGGCGACACCCTGTCCGTGATCTGGGAGGTCGAGCCCGGCCGCCGCGTCCTGCCCGCCGGCTCCCTGCCCGACGCCTCCACCGGCTCCTACGACTCCCCGAACCGCCTCGCCGCGTTCCTCGACGCCGTCCGCTGGTCCGCCGTCGCCTCCGCCGACGCCCGGACCCTCCAGGCCCCGTTCCGCTCTGGCGTCGCCGTGGAGCCGTACCAGATGGAGCCCGTCTCCCGGGCCGTCGGCGCGCCCCGCGTCAACCTGCTCCTCGCCGACGACGTCGGCCTCGGCAAGACCATCGAGGCCGGGCTCGTCGTGCAGGAACTCATGCTGCGCGGCCGGGCCCGCCGCACTATGGTCGTCTGCCCGGCCGGTCTCACCCTCAAGTGGCGCGACGAGATGGCCGAGAAGTTCGGCCTGGAGTTCACCATCGTCGACTCCGAGCACTGCGCCCGCCTGCGCCGCACCCACGGCACCGCCGCCAACCCCTTCCGCGTCCACCCGCTGACCATTGTCTCCCTGCCCTGGCTGCGCGGCCAGAAGGCCCAGCGCCTCCTCGACGAGGTCATCGGCGCGCCGGAGGAGAGCCCCGACGGCGAGCACAAGCGCTTCTTCGACCTGCTAGTCCTCGACGAGGCGCACCATGTGGCGCCCGCCGCGCCCAAGCAGGTGTACGCGGTCGACTCCCAGCAGACCAAGCTGATCCGCCGCCTCGTCCCGCACTTCGAGCACCGCCTCTTCCTCTCCGCCACCCCGCACAACGGCTACCCGGAGTCGTACACGGCGCTCCTCGAACTCATCGACGACCAGCGCTTCGCACGCGGCGTCGACCCGGACAAGGAAGCGCTCAAGGACACCGTCGTACGACGTCTGAAGTCGACGGTCACCAACGCCGACGGCACCCCCCGCTTCCGCACCCGTGTCACGCGCGAGCTCTCCGTCGACTACACGCGGCAGGAGCGGGCGATCCACGAACTGCTCGGCTCATTCGCGGAACTGCGCCGCAAGAAGCTCACCCCCAAGGCCCGCGGCGGCCGCCGCGCCGCCGACCTGGTGACCCTGCTGCTGAAGAAGCGCCTGTTCTCCTCCCCGGCGGCGTTCCTGCACACCGTCCAGGTCTACCTTTCCCACTTGGAGGACACCGGCGGCCCCGCGCGCGCCCGTTCGGCTGCCGCCGAAGTCCCGGAGTGGCTGGAGGAGTTCGCCGACCTCGTCGCCGACCTCGACGACACGGGCCTGGTCGACGCCGAGGACGACGCCCTGACCCGCTCCACCTCGCTCACCCCGGCGGAGGACGGCCAGGAATTGGACCTGCTCCAGGAGATGGAGCGCTGGGCCCTCACCCACGAGGCCGCGCCCGACTCCAAGGCCGAGGCGCTGATCGCCGAACTCAAGGCGATCTGCCGCCCCGACGGAAAGAAGTGGACCAACGAACGGGTCGTGGTCTTCACCGAGTACCGCGACACCCAGAAGTGGCTCCACGACCTCCTCCAGCAGGAGGAACTCACCGACGGGGGCCGCGTCGAGCGCCTGCACGGCGGCCTGTCCGCCGAGGAGCGCGAGCGCATCCGCCTCGGCTTCCAGGCCGAACCGTCCCGCGCGGAGGGCAAGGTCCGCATCCTCCTGGCCACCGACGCCGCCGGTGAGGGCATCGACCTCCAGAACCACTGCCACCGCCTGATCAACTACGACATTCCCTTCAACCCCAACAAGCTCGAACAGCGCATCGGCCGCGTCGACCGCTGGGGGCAGAAGCACGACCCGGAGATCACCCACTTCATCGGCTCCGGCTGGCAGCAGGCGCAGGCCGGCTCGTACGAGGCCGACCTGGAGTTCCTGTCCCGGGTGGCGAAGAAGGTCGCGCGCATGGAGCAGGACCTCGGCTCCGTCAACGCCGTCCTCGCCGACGCCGTCCAGCGCCGGATGACCGGCGACACCGCGCCGGTCGACATCGAGAACGCCAAGCCCAGGCCGATCAAGGGCCGCCGCACGGGCGGCGAGGTCGCCCCCGAGCAGAACGTCACCGCGCAGACGAAACGGCTCGCCGACCAGTACGACGAGACGGTCACCGCGCTCGGCCTCACCCCGGGCAACGTCAAGCGCGTCGTGGACACCGCGCTCGCCCTGGACAACCAGCCGCCCCTGCTGCCGTCCACACTCCGGGCGGAGGACTTCGAGCCGGGCGACCTCTTCGACGTACAGCCCTTGTCCGGCAGTTGGGAACGGGCCACCCGCGGCCTCGCCCACAAGCTCCGCGAGGGTGAGCAGCGCCCGCTCACCTTCTCCCCGGCGGTGGCCGCCCAGGGCAGGGACGACGTCGTCCTCGCCCACCTCAAGCACCCGCTCGTGTCCCTCTCCACGCGCCTGCTGACCGCCGCCGTCTGGAACGCGGACCTGATCGGCCTCCACCGCGTCACCGCCGTCGTCTCCGACGACCCGGCCGTGACCACCACCCTCGTCTCCGCGTACGCCCGCTACGTCCTCGTCGGCACCGACGGCACCCGCCTGCACGAGGAAGTGCTGTACGCGGGAGGCTGGTTCGGCGACACGGGCCGCTTCCGCCGCTGGGAGTCGGTCAACGAACAGGGCAGGGTCCTCTCCGGGGCCCTCACCGAGGGCATCGAGGCAGCCCCGCACCTGCGCAGGGAGCTCACCGACGCATGGCCGCGACTCCGCGACCCGCTGTACCGGTCCCTGGAGGCCCGCGCCGGCGAACTCGGCCGCCAGCTGGAGAGCAGGCTCGCCGACCGCCGGGCGGAGGAGGAGCGCCGCATCACCGCGACCCTCGACCGCTTCGAGGCCACCCTGCGCGCCAAGCTCAAGGAGGAGGGCGACGGAGAGGGCGAACAGCTCGCACTGCTGTCCACCCACGAGCTGACCGGCCACGAGCGCCGCCAGTTCGAGGACGACCGCCGCCGCTGGCAGGAACGCCTCGAAGGCCTCCCCGCCGAACGCGAACGCGAACTCGCCGCCATCGCCGCCCGCTACCGCGAGCCCCGCTCCCACCTCTTCCCCGCCGCCGTCGTCTTCGTGATCCCCGCAAAGGAAGCCCGCCGATGAGCCCCCGCCGCCCCGTGAGCTCTGGAGTAGCCGCCGCCAAGGCCCAGGCCGCCGATGGCCGCCGCCAGCACCAGGAGTGGCTCGACCTCACCGAGGTTTCCGGCCCCTTCTTGACGATGCCCGTCCTGCTGCGCGCCTGGCCTCAGCTCGACACGCTGGAGAAGGACGAACGCGCCCGCCTCCGGGCCCGCCACGCCGACTGGCAGACGGACACGACGGCCGGCCGCGACGAGTGGGTGGCCTACCTGCTGGGCCGCCTGCTGGGCTGGGACGACGCGCTGGCGTTCCGTCAGGGCGAGTCGGAGCACCACGGCCTCGACCGCCTCACCCTGCGGGTCGCGGAGCACAACACCGAGGTGCGCCCCGACTTCGCGCTGGTCGAACCGGGGGCTGACCTGGCGGCGGAACCGGACGTGGAGTCGGCGGCGAAGCGCGTACGCCTGCTGGGCATGACGGTTCCGGCGGGCACCGCCCCCACGGCCCGCGTCGGCGGTGGCGGCGACTGGTCCGCGGCCCCCGCCGACCGCCTGGCCCGCCTCCTGCGCCACCACGGCGTACCCCTCGGCCTGGTCACCGACGGCCGCTGGTGGTGCCTGGTCTGGGCCCCGCTGGGCGGCGTCACGACCACGGCCGTCTTCGACTCCATCGGCTGGAACGAGGCCGCCGAGCGCAACGTCGTACGGGCCTTCGTCTCGCTGCTGCGCCGCCGCCGCTTCTTCGAGTACGACGACGCCGAGACGCTGGTGGGCCTGCTGAAGGCGAGCCTCGCGGCGGGTGAGGACGTCACCGAAGCGCTCGGCGTCCAGGTCCGCCAGGCCGTCGAACTCCTCGTGGACGCCATTGGGCGGGCGGACGTGCGGGCGGTCGAGCACGGAGCCCACGGCCTGCACGCCTCCGGCGTCGGCGCGGGCGAGGTCTACCGCGGCGCGGTGGCCGTCATGATGCGTGTCGTCTTCCTCCTCTTCGCGGAGGAGCGGGGCCTGCTCCCGGCGGACAACGAGGTGTACGCCCGCTCGTACTCCGCCCGCTTCCTGCGCGACGAGCTGAAAGCGCGGGCGGACGAGGAGGGCGAGACGTCGCTGGAGCACACGACGTCCGCGTGGCACCGACTGATCGCCCTTTTCCACGCCGTGCACGGGGGAGTGGACCACCCGGGTTCGGGCTTCCACCTCCCGGCCTACGACGGCTCGATCTTCGACCCCGACAAGTACCCGTGGCTGGAGCGCACCACGCCGCTCCTCCCCATCGACGACCGCACGGTCCTGCACATGCTGCAGGCCGTGCAGGAGGTACGGGTCGGCAAGGGCAAGGACCGCGAGGTCCGCACGCTCAGCTTCCGCGCGCTGGACGTCGAGCAGATCGGCTACGTGTACGAGGGCCTGCTGTCGTTCGACGGACGCAGGGCCACCGAGCACATGGTGGGGCTGATCGGTCCCGAGGGACTGGAACACGAAGTCGCCCTGCGGGACTTGGAGGCGCTGGCGGCGAAGGCCGGCGGCTCCGTGAAGACGCTCGCGAAGTCGGTATTCGAGAAGTGGAAGGACCCCAAGCCCCCGGCGACGGCCGGCCAGTTGGAGAAGAAGCTCGCTCCCCTGGGCTCGGAGGACGCGGCGGAGGCCCGTCGCCGCCTGAACGCGGTGACGAAGGACCCGGCGCTGACGGAGCGGCTGCTGCCGTTCGTCGGCATCCTCCGCGACGACCTGCGCGGCCTGCCAACCGTCATCCCGAACGGCGCGCTGTACGTCACGGAGTCGTCCCTGAGGAAGAACACGGGCACGCACTACACGCCCCGCTTCCTCGCGGAGGAGGTCGTGCTGCACGCGCTGGAGCCCCTGGTGTACGAGCCCGGCCCGCTCCAGACGGCGGACACGGGGGAGTGGCGCCTGAAGTCGGCGGACCAGATCCTCGACCTGAAGGTCGCGGACATCGCGATGGGTTCGGCGGCGTTCCTGGTGGCGGCCTGCCGTTACCTGGCGGATCGCCTGATCGAGGCGTGGGAGTCGGAGGGCCGCGCGGACGCGATGGCCTACCGGGCGGGCCGGGCCGTGGACGCGGTCACGGCGGCGGACGCGGAGCAGGACCCGGTCGTGGTCGAGGCGCGGCGTCAGATCATCGAGCACTGCCTGTACGGCGTCGACATCAACCCGATGGCCGTGGAGATGGCCAAGCTGTCGCTGTGGCTGGTGTCGATGGACCCGGGCCGGCCCTTCACGTTTCTGGACGACCGGTTGGTCGCGGGAGACTCTCTGCTGGGCGTGCACGACATGGAGCAGATCCAGTCGGTGCACATGAAGCCGACCGGGCAGACCGACGTCCTGGCCGAGCAGGCCCGGCAGCTGGTGGACCAGCTGACTCGGGAGCGGTTGGCGATCACGGCCATCAAGGGCGTCGACCTGCCGGCGCTCCAGGAGAAGCGGGAGCGCCTGGAGGAGGTCAACCGCCACTCGCGGCGACTGCGGCTGGTGGGCGACCTGATCGCGGGGGCGGCGCTGGCCACTTGCGCTTCGGGGCGGGTGCCTTGGTACGAGGAGGAGGGCGGGGAGCGGGTCCGGGACCTGTTCCCGCGGGCTGCGTGGATCGTCCAGCGGATCATGGAGGACGGGGTCGAGGACGACTCCGAGGTGGTGCGGGAGGCTCGGGCTACGGCGGAGGAATGGCTGGGAGCCGAGCTGCCGGAAGGGGCGTTGGAGCGGCGGCCGGTGCATTGGCCGTTGGTGTTTCCGGAGGTTTTTTCGCTGCGCCATGGATTCGATGCGATTGTGGGCAACCCTCCCTTCCTAGGCGGAAAGAAGCTTACCGGCTCTCTCGGAGATTCTTACCGAGAGTGCTTGGTCGACTATGTCGCTGGAGAAACTCGCGGTTCTGCGGATTTGGTCGCGTACTTCGCACTCAGGGTGCACCACCTGGTGAGTCCGCGTGGCCAGTCCGGGTTGATCGCAACCAACACTCTGGCTCAGGGGGAAACTCGCGAAGTTGGTCTTGACCAATTGGTTCGAGACGGAGTGGTGATCCGTAGGGCTGTTAAAAGTGCACTCTGGCCATCGAAATCTGCGGTTCTTGAGTACTGTGCCGTGTGGACCAGTCGAGAGCTCCTGCAGCCGGATGCCGTTCAGATTCTTGACGGAATGGCGGCGAAGAATGGAATTTCGGCATCGCTTGCTCCTGCGAGTCGCGTGAGCGACTGGGCTGAGCCGCTCGCAGAAAATGCCGGTCTTTCGCACATTGGCTCCTATGTCCTGGGTATGGGATTCACGCTGCACGAGGAGGAGGCGCGTGAATGGATTGCCGAAGAACGCCGGTATGCCGACGTTCTCTTCCCGTACCTCAACGGGCAGGACGTGAATCAGGACCCTAAGCACGGGAGTGAGCGATGGGTTATCAATTTTGGTGCATGGCCTCGCGAACGTGCGGAGACGTATCCGCGAGCCTATGAGCAGGTTGTCAGGAAGGTGGAACCGGAGCGGGCCCGGAACAACCGGAAGATCTACCGAGAGCGGTGGTGGCAGTATGCCGAACGGCAGGCGACGATGCTCAAGGCGATCGCCCCTTTGGATCGTTGCATCGTCATCGCGCTGAGCAGTTCTACGCAAATGCCGCTGATGCTACCTACCGGTCCCGTGTTCTCGCACATGCTGGTTGTTATTGCCAGTGATGACTACGCGCAGCTGGCTTTCCGGTCCAGCGAGTTGCAATATTGTTGGACTTCCGACCGCTGCTCATCCATCAAGTCGGATCTCCGGTTCACTCCCAGCGATGCAGTGAGGCCCCTTGTTCAGCCGGTGCTGACCGAACGGCTCCGCGAAAGCGGCGTGCGCCTCGACGCCTACCGTCGCGACCTCATGCTCTCCCGGAAAATGGGGTTGACCACCACCTACAATCTGGTGCACAGCCCGGAATGCGACGACGAGGACATCGTCGAGCTTCGCCGCATCCACGAGGAGGTCGACAAGGCAACTGCCGAGGCGTACGGCTGGCTCGATCTCCTGGACGAATCTGGCGAGGGTACTCCACCTCCCCATCCGACCTACGAGACGTTCCCGCTCGACCATGGTTTTCAGGAGACCGACCAAGGCGTCCGGTACACCATCGGCCTCCTCGCCCGAACCGAGATCACCGACCGCTTGCGCCAGCTGAACCACCAGGCCTACGCCGACGAGGTACACCTCGGCCTCCACAAGGGTGTCACGGAGAAGAAGGCGCGGGAGAAGCACCCCGACCTGCCCCCGCCGTCTCCCGAGGCCATCCGGAAGCGCAAGGAGCAGCTGGCCGCGCGAGGTGGGTCGGATTTCGGTGAGGGCGCTGAGGGCGCCCTGTTCTGAGCCGCCGACATGACAACGGGCTCGCTCACGTCACCCCAAGTGACGTGAGCGAGCCCGTTGTTCCGCTCAAAAGCCGTACTCGGCCCTACTTCAGCGCGAGCGCCACGAACGCCGCCCACTCGCCCCGGCCGACCCGCAGCACCGGCCCGCCACTCGCGACCTTCGAGTCGCGCACGTACACGGCGTCCAGTCCGGCAGCCACCTCCACGCAGTTGCCACCCCCCGAGCCGCTGTAGCTGCTCTTGAACCAGCGCAGCCCGTCCACGTTCTCGGATACCTGCTCCACGCTCATGTCTCTCCCACCAGCCGTTCGATGAGCCGCGCAGACTCGACGCCGTTCAAAGCCTGCGACCGCAGCTTGCCATACCGCAAGCCGAAGGCACTGACCTCTGCGGGATCATGGACGACGTACCCGACATCCTGAGACTCGATGTAACCAAGGTGCTGGTGCTCCTTGGTCTCCAGCACCACAAACGGGCCGTTCAAACCGGAGTGGAGCCCACACGCCGCAGGCATGACCTGGACCTCCACGTTCCGCAACGCCCCTACTTGCAAAAGGTGTTGCCATTGTTCGCGCATGACGTCGCTGTCGCCAACCGGATTCCGCAGCGCCTCTTCGCCGATGATGAACGACAGCTCCGCGAGCGGCACTCGCGTCAGTAGCTTCTGCCGACCCAGCCGCGCTTCTGTGTGCTGATCGATGATCTCCTCACTCAACGGCGGGCAGTGCCCGGCGAACAGCGCGCGTGCGTACGCCTCCGTCTGCAACAGCCCCGACACCAGCAGTGGCTCATACTCGAACCGGCTCACCGCCTCCGCCTCGATCAGCGCGAAGTTCCTGAAGAACCGTGGCAACTTCGCCCGATCCACCTCCCCCTGAAGCGCCTCGAGAACCCCGCCCGTCTCCAGCACCCGTTCCGCCGCCGCCGTGAACGCCGCCTTCGCCGGCCGCCGCCCCTGTTCCACCGAGGCAACCTGCTCCAGCGAGTAGCCGATCGCGTCCCCGAGCTGCTGCTGGTTCAAACTGGCCCGCTTGCGCAGGTACTGCAACAGCACCCCGTACGCCGACCACACGCCCGGCACTTCGGGTCCCTCGTCCTTCGCCTTCGCACCCCGCCCCGTGCGCGTCTCCCGTACGTCCCGTACTGTCCTCACAGTCCCACGCCCTTCCCATCCCGCTCCGCGCCCCGCCATGGCCGCGCTCGCCACCGGTCCATGTCCAACGCGAGGCGCGGGAACTGGGACACGCGCCGGACCCGTACAACGCCCGTACAAGCCCCGTACAACCAGGCCCACAACGGTCCGCCCACTCCGTACGACGAGCCCGCCGTACGGCCGTCGTACCTGGTCAGTGGATCGCTCACCCCGCCACGCTGACACCGTGACCCACCATCACCTCACCGAAGAGGCGCAGCCGTCTCTCGCCCCTACCCGCCAACTCACCCTGCGTTTCAGCAGAACCCGACGCGGCGCCCTCCTCGCCCGCCGACTCGCCGTGCAGCAGTTCACCGAGTGGACGGGCCTGCCGTACGACTCCGACCCCGCCCGTGCCGTCGCCCTCGTCACCGCCGAGTTGTCGTCGAACGCGGTCCGCCACGGCAGCCTCCCCGGCCGCGACTTCCGGCTGACGCTGCAGCTCCTGCCGGACCGCTTCCGCGTCGAGGTGACCGACACCCGCCCCGAACGCCTGCCACCGCCCGTGACGCGGCGGCCCGCCGACGAGACCTCGGGCCGCGGACTGCTCCTCGTCGAGGCCTACGCCGACCGTTGGGGACGCACCGTCCGCGACGCGTACACGAAGACGGTCTGGGCGGAGGTGCGGCTCAGCACCACGGGCTCGTGAGACCGGCCACCCCTCGTCCGGGACAGGCCGCCCGGCGACAGCCGCCGCAACGCCGACGAGGGGGGACCGTCAGTGACCGCCGTAGTGCTCCGCCAGCTTCTGGATCTCCCGGGTCCACAGCAGCAAATCATCACCCGGCCGCTTGTACGGCGCGCGCCGGGCCAGCTTGAAGAAGCCACCGGACGGCCGGCCGCTGCCCTTCAGCACCACGAGCGCCGACAGCAGAGGCAGCGACCCGTCCGGGCTCTCCCGGACCGAGGCGTCCTCCAACAGGTAGGGCATGGGGCCCTCGTAGGCGGGGACATGATGACCGAGCCGTGCCAGTTCACTGCTCAGATCACCGTACGGAATGGGTGCCGCGCCCTGGCGTGCTCGTGAACGCAGGATCTCGATCACGGCGTCCAGAGCCTCCTCGTACTCCAGCGTGCCCTTCTGCATGTGCCCTCCCGACCTCGATTCCGACGACCGCCGAACCTACGCCACCGGCGGTGGCTCGGTGCACGAATGCGTGAAGTGGCTATGTTCCTCTTGTGAACTGAGTGCATGGGTTTCATACTGATGGCGGCCTACTGCCGCCCGCCTCCTCGGCGGGCAGGCGCGCGTGGCCGGGGGGAAATGAGTGAACGGATCGGCGCGGACGGGCGGCATGTGCGCTTCCCGTTCCGCAGCGATGGAACTGAGGGGCGGGGGCCACGCCGCGGCAGGCCAGGAACGTACGGTCGGCCCGCATCGGTTCCGGCTCGACGACGTACCGGTTCGAACACGCCCGGAGCCATGGCGAAATGCTGCCAAGTCAGGTCGTCGACTCCTTGCCTGCGTAAGGGAAGCGCGCACTGGCGCTGACGGGCTGACACCTCGCTCACCCGTCATCGGAAGAACCCGGCCCCGCCCGGCGACCGCCGTGCGCCCCCCGACCACCCACAACTGCGAGAAGCGACTTCAGGAGCGGGCGATGGACGCCGAGATTCAGCTGATCAGTGACGATGACGGACTGATGGTCATCGGGAACGCGGCGGACGTCGACCGCTTCCTCGTCTCGGAGGGACTGTCGTCGTCGAAGGATCTCGGACCGCAGTGGCTCAAGTCCGTCTTCGGTGTCGGAGCCGCCGTCGCGCAGGCGGGTTCGGAGATGGCCGAGAACTCCGGGCGGTGGGTGAAGCTGTCACCGAAGTCGGCGCAGCTCGTCAAGAAGTACGGGTTGAGGGAAAGCTCGAAGACCGGTTTCGGCACGGGTGTGGTGAAGGGGCCGAAGGGCCAGATCCGGGGCTTCGTCGAGTTTGTGAAGACGCCACGGTCGTTCCTGACCAACCCGGCTGCCCTCGCCAACGCCGCGAAGCTCATGTCGCAGGTGGCGATGCAGCAGAGCATGGACGAGATCACCGACTATCTCGCCGCGATCGACGCGAAGGTCGACGACGTGCTGCGCGCCCAGAAGGACACGGTGCTGTCCCGCATGATCGGAGTGGGCTTCGTCATCGAGGAGACCATGACCATCCGCGAGCAGCGGGGCAGGGTCGACGAAACCATGTGGTCGAAGGTGCAGGACGCGCCGACGGCGATCGCGGAGACCCAGGTGTACGCCTTGCGGCAACTCGACGCGATCGCGGAGAAGATGGAGCGACAGTCCAAGATCGGTGATCTCGCCGCGGCGGTCAGTGAGGCCGAGTCCCCGGTGCGGGAGTGGCTCGCCGTTCTGGCTCGCTGCTTCCAACTCCAGGACGCGATCGCCGTGCTCGAACTCGACCGGGTACTGGACGCGTCCCCGGACGAACTGGACGCTCACCGCCTCGGACTGAAGGCCGCCCGACAGGACCGGCGTGAACTCATCTCGCGGAGCACCGGGCGTCTGGTGGCGCGGATGGACGAGGTCGCCGGCACGGCCAACGCGAAGGTGCTGCTGCACCCGGCCAAGTCCCCGGCCGTGGTCCAGTCGAGCAACCAGATGGCCATCGGAGTCCACGACTTCCACAAGCGGCTCGGCATCGAGTCCGGCCACCGGTCGTCGGAGCCCAGGCGATGGGTGGAAGCGGCCACCGACGTGAGGGACAGGGCGCTCGAGACGGGAGCGAAGGGCGTCGACGCCGCTCGAAGCCGCGGCAAGCTGACCCTCGACCGCGCCGGCTCGGTCAAGGGCAGGATCGCCGACGGGATCGCCGAGCGTGCACGTCGTCTGCGCGGGGGCGAGGAGGAAGCGGCGAGCGAGGCTGAGTGAGCGTTGTACGTCAGCCACGCTCGGACAGCAGGTGGACGCCAGTGACTTTCGCGTGAGACATGAGGGTGCGTGCAGATGGCCTCGGCCGTGACCGAAGAGGACAACCGCAAGGTTCAGACCGCCGTCCTGGGCGGATCTCAAGGGCATCAGCCGGTCTTCCTTCCCTTCGAGAAAGAGGACGCGCAGCGTCTCCGGCAATTGCGCGGCGCCGACGCGTTCAGCTGCGGTGTCCTCCTCGGAGGCTGCGGCCAGGTACTGACCCTGCGCGCCTGCGGTGACAGGAAATCCCACTTCGCCCACCGCCCGCCCGTACGGTGCCGCCGCACCGCCGTAGGAGAGAGCAGCGCGGACCACTTGTACATCGGAGAGGCCCTCGTCCACTGGCTGCGCGGGCAGGGCCAGAAGAACGTCACGGTCGCGTACGTCCAGCAGGCCCACGCCCGCAGCGACTCGATCGAGATCCGCTTCGGCCGGAAAGGACGGCGCCGCCTTCTGCATGTGCAGATGGCCCGGCGCTCCTTCTCCCAGTGGAAGGACGACAGAAGGAGGCTCGAAGCCGCGCCGGGCAAGAACCCCATGATCCGTACATACGGGCAGGAAAGCGAACTCTCCCCCTACGAGGTGCAGGCCGCCGGATACGCGCTGCGCTTCCGGTGCGAGACGCGTGACGGCACGCGAGAGGTGTCGATCGGTACGCAGTCGCCTGATCACACCGTTCAGTGGACGACTCTCGCCCGGTGCCGCCTCAGCGACCTCGGACTCGTGACGCCGTCACTCGAAGTGGCTCCGGACGGCGACGTCCTGCGTCTCAAGAGAGCGGTGGGGGCCGGGGCGTCGGCGTCTCAACCTCGCCGACAGGCAACCGGCCGGGGCGAAGCGCGAGGGCGGGACCAACAGCCGCCGACCGCTGACCCCCGGTCACTCGAGACGGCCGGGCCCGCACATGATGAACCTGCCGATCCCCGGGCACAGGCGGCACGGGCTGCGCTCCCGCCGGTCGTTGACGACCTCCTGCACCGCTTCACGACCGCCGGGCTCTCCCTCACGCTGGCAGGCGCCTCGGTACGCCAAGCGCTGGAGGGCCGCGTCGGGCACGAACTCGACTTCGTCACGGACTCCGACGTGCGACGTATACGACAGATCCTTCACGGCTGGGGTGACGACCTCCGGTTCCAGCGAGACGACGCACCCGATGTCGTGAGCCTGCGCAAGCAGCGGGATGGCGACATTTACACCCTGCGGATCAACGCACGTCCGGCGCCCACGCGCCACCGTCCTTCCGGATCGCGGCGTGCGGAACACGAGAAGGCGTTGGAGGCGTACCTGCGGCGCAGGGACTTCACCGTCGACGCCATGGCCCTCGGACTGTCGCATGTGACCCTGACGGATCCCTTCGGTGGCCTTCAGGACCTGGAGCGGCGCCTACTGCGCACCCCGCGCGCACCCGCGGCGTCGGTCGTCAACGACCCGCCGCTGATGCTTCGCGTGGTGCGCTGTGCGGCCCGACTCGGCTTTGAACCGGTGCCGGAGCTGAGGGACGCGATGAGCGCGACGGCGCGACGTGTCACCGAGATCCCCGCCGAACAGGTGCGAGAGGAACTCACCGCCCTCCTGCTCTCGACCAGGCCCGCAACCGGTCTGCGCCTGTTGGTCGACACCGGGCTTGCCGACCACGTCCTGCCGGAGCTGCCGGCCCTGCGGTTCGAGAGCGCCGGGCACCACCGCCACAAGGACATATACGAGCACACACTGACCGTCCTGGACCAGTCCATCGCCCTCGAAACAGAAGGACCCGACCTCACCCTGAGGTGGGCCGCGCTGCTCCACGACATCGGCACGCCACGCACACGGCGGATCGGACGCAACGGTCAGGTCACCTTTCACCACCACGAGGTGGTGGGCGCCAAGATGGCCCGCAAGCGGCTGCGCGCCCTGGCCTGTCCGGAGCAACTGATCGCGGACGTCGTCCGACTGGTGGAGCTGCATCTCCGGTTCCATGGCTATCTCGACGAGAAGTGGACCGACCCCGCCGTGCGCCGCTACGTCCGCGACGCCGGCCCGCTGCTCGACCGGCTGCACAAGCTCATCCGTGCCGACTGCACCACGCGTGACCGACGCAAGGCGCATGCGCTCGCCCGCGCTTACGACTCCCTGGAGGAGCGAATCGAGCGCCTGGCGGTCGAGGACGCCCGGGAGGCCGCCCGCCCGGATCTCAACGGCCACCAGATCATGGAGATTCTCGGCATCCGGCCCGGGGCCGAGCTCGGGCGAGCCTATGAGTACCTGCGGAACCTCCGCATCGAAAAGGGCCCGATGAACTTCGAGACGGCCAGGGAAGCGCTGCTGGAATGGCGAGCCCGGCGGGACCGCTGACTCCGGCCGGCCCCGCCTACCGACAGACCGACGACCGACCAGAACCACGCACCAGCACACGGAGTCACCTCATGTCCCGATACCGGCGTGCCGCCGGCACTGCCCTGCTCGTCGCCGCCGTGCTCACCATCGGCGGCTCCGGGAGCGACACCGAACCCTCCACCGCGAACCGCTCCGCCGTCCCGGAGGACACGACCGGGACGAAGCCGGCCACACCGCCCGATGAGCCTGACACGGACCCCGCGCCGGCAGAGGCGACGATCGAGGACGACACGTCGGTGGAGGACTTCCTGGCGGCCGCCGGCGTCGATGACACCCTGGTGAACCAGCTCGGCGAGATCGGCGACGCCAACAACTACGGTCTCGGTACGGACGTCGAAACCGATCTGGGGGACCGCCGGGGGCTCGCGGTCGTCCAGGTCACGACCTGCCGCAACGTGACCGTCGGGTACCGGACATGGGAAGGAATCCGGTACGCGGACGAGGCAGGCGGCGCCACCGAGGACCAGGCCGCCGCGATGGCCGGCTTCCTGCGCACGGAGTTCTGCCCCCATGTCACCCCCTTGAAGGAAGCCCCGCTTCCCCAGCAGTCCCTCGACGGACCCTCCGAGGACGATCGGGGCGGCCGGGGGCTCGGATCGCCGCTCACCTGGTGGGACGGACGCTACCCGCGCGTGTCGTGGTCCAAGGCGTGTGCGGCACAGACCGGAATGCCCATCGGTGACCCCGTGGCCTACCGCCTGGCGAAGGACGAGGTCGTCTGCGCCACCGTCCCGCCCGCCGCATCCCTGAAGAAGCACCTCATCAGCCTGGACGTCGTCTTCTCGTCCCCGGTCGACGAGAACCGGGCGCAGAAGGCCGCACTCGCCCTGCTGCCGTCCGACGCGACGGCGACCGAGCCGACGGAGGGCGCCAACCCCGACTGGTCGTATCTGGACGGCGGCTGCCTGAGCACCAACTTCCGCACGGCGACGATGGAAAAGCTGATGGACGGGCTGGGGAAGGACGCCGAGCCGTGGGCGTCCGCCCTGTACTACTCCGACGGATCAACCGAGGACGGAGCCGTGGGCGACTACATCAGCCGGGTCAAGCAGATCTCGCTCTCTACGGGAGCCGACGAACCAAGCGCGTCCGGCGAGCTGACCTGCTAACACCCACCGTGCCGAAAATCCCGTCGAGTTCCACCAGGGCGGCCCTTAGCCTGCCGGCATGGCCCACGCGAAAACCTCATACGTCTGCCTGCCCTGCCGGGCCTCGTACAAGCAGCCCTACGACAGGGACAGGGAGCGGATCTGTCCCCGCTGCGCGCAGCCGCTGATCCACGTGGGCTCCGCCTTCGCCGCACCCCGCCGACGGGACACCGCGGCCTGGCGGACGCTGACCGTGCTGCTGCACGCCGGCGTCCGCTTCCACAAGAGCTGTTGTGGTGGTCCCGGCTACCGCCCCCGCACCCTGGGGGAGGTCCGCGAACGGATGAGGTACGCCCGGCGCAGCGGCGAACCCATCGCCAGGTCACTCGTACGGCACGAGGTGCCCTCGGCCCCGCCGCGCGGTCGAGGCGAGCGGCGGTAGGCAGAAGCCAGCCGGACTTCTGCGCGGCCTAGTTCTCCAACCGGACCGGCATGAGGAGCGAGAAGGCGCCTTCGTCGCCGGGCCGCCGGATCGCGAGCGGTGCCGTGGGCGCGCCCAGTTCCAGAACCAGTTCGTCCCGGGCCCCGGCGGCGAGCGCGTCCAGCAGGAACTCGCGGTTGACGGCGACGTTGTGCTGGTCGTCGTCACCGTCGTCGCACACGATCACGGACCCGTTCTCCACCACCCTGAGCACACTGAGGTCGTGAGGCTCGCCGTCCTGCTCACGTGTCTCGCTCACCCGTACCGGGCCGGTCTCCAGCGCCTTACGGAAAGCCGCCGTATCGACGTGGGCCCGGCGACCGGCCGGGAGGTCGACGAGACGGCGGTAGTCGGGGAACTCGTGGCCGATGCTCCGGCCGGACGTCTGCCGGTCGCCGGTCTCCAGCGTCACGCGGTCACCGTCCACCGCGAGGTGGACGGGCTCCTCACCCGTCAGCAGTGCCCGCATCGAGTCGACGAGCGGAAGAGGCACGACGACCTGCGTCCGGGGCCCGGCATGCCCGGTCGTGGGCGCCTGTGCGACAGCCATGCGGTAGCGGTCGGTGGCCACGAGGTGAAGACCGGCGCCCTCGACGTCGAACAGGACTCCGCCGAGCATCGGCAGCTCCGCGTCGGTTCCGGCCGCGAAACGGACGGCGTCCAGCGCGGCGGCCAGCTCCGGCGCGAGGACGGACAACCGGGCGGTGGCGTTGGCGGTGTGGAGCGAGGTCATGGGGTCTGTCTCCCTGCGGTCGAGTAGAGCTCGGAGGGTGGAGAACTCGACGCGGGCATCGGACAGCCCCAGCTCGAGACGGCGCAGGTGCGCCTGCAGCAGACCGCGCACCAGGTCGGTGTCGGCGCTGGCCCAGCCGGCCAGGACGAGCCGGATGTCGGCCAGCGGCATGCCCGCCCGGCGCAGCCGGGCCAGCAACCGGGCCTCCTCCAGCTGCTCGGGCTCGTACCAGCGGTAGCCGCTGACCGGATCCACCCAGGCGGGGACCAGCACACCGGCCCGGTCGTAGAACCGCAGCGCGCTCACGCTCAGTCCGCCGTCCCGGGCCATCTCCCCGATGCTGCGCATGTCGTTCTCCACCCCCGGAACTCTGAGCCCTCGACAAGGTCGAGGGTCAACCCGGCCACGCCCGCGGACGTCATAATCGTTCAGATCCCGGCGAATTCGGGTGCCCAGGTGAGTCGTAGGCCGACACTGTCGGCCAGTGCGGTCCAACGGACCGCAGACGGGCGTTTCTCCAGTACCAGAACCGGGCGGATCGCAGCGCTTGGGCAGGTGCTCCGGAGCTGGTGGGCGTAGTCGAGGATCTGTCCGATGCCCAGGCGGATCTGCTGGTCCTCGCGTGCTCCGGTGAGGCTCTTGACCTCGGCGACGAAAATGTCTTCACCGAGGGACCACCCGGCATCGAATTCCGGGGCGCCCGCAGCGTTCGTACATGCCTCGACGCCCTGGCGGGACAGGTGCTCGATGAGCGCTCCGACCGTCGCCTCGTGCGCCGCAGTCGCCTCGTCGAGACGACTCAGGTCCACGGTGAGATCACCGGGGGCGCGTCGGCCGGTCCTCCGCAGTCGAAGAGGACCGCCGAGAACGCTTGCTTCGGGTGTGGCGGCCGCGACGGGACGAACGCGTCCCGTGCGCGCTCTTCTCAGCTCCAGGCACGGTGCGGGCCTTCCCCTGAGCAGTGCCGAGAAGCCGTCCGCGTCCACGACGCAGACGTGCCGTCCGCGCCTGCGCTCGGCCTCGGCGTCCACGAGCGTACTGCTGTAGGCGCGACGATCGTCGGTCACGACCTTGCTGGCCAGGTCACCGTAGACGACGAGGGTGACCTTGCGTGAGAAGTCGGTCTTGGGGGTCGCGCCCTGTTGTTCTGCTCTCTCGGCACAGTGCGTTCTGAACCTCCATTCGCCGTCGACGAGAACGCGACCCGTGAAGCAGATCGTCTGGCCCTTGAGTCTGTGGACAGTTCCTCGGCACGGTTGTCCTGGCACAGGTGCTGCCTCCCTCAGTCGTCGTCCGAGGGCAGCCAGCCGATGTGCCGCAGTACGGGCACTATTCGGAAGCGGACGAAGGCGATCACCGGTGTCTCGTCATCGGTGGCGGGAAAGAGCAGGGCGTGCTGGAGGGGCCTATCGTGCTGTGGGTCGTCCAGGTCCACAGGAGGCAGATCCGGTCGGTCGAACGCAACCTCCAGAGCGACACCCTCCCGAGCGGTCAGCTCTCTGAGATGGTGCAGTCCCACGGCGTTCGCCAGGTCCCAGGTGGTGAGCGACTTCTTGATCCGCGGCCTCCCATGTGTGTCGACGTACGTGGGGAACACCATGATCCGCAGTTCGCCATGCCTTGCAGAGGCGCAGACCCCGGAGCGCAGTCGGTTGTGCAGATTGGAGAGGGCCGACGGCATCTCGGGGACGACCGTGGGCTTGTGGAGCACCAGGTCGCGCTCGCCGTTCATCCAGTGATTGTCATGTACCGTCAGCGAAGCCCGCCCGGGGACGCGTACCTCCCACGCAGCGGCGGTCGCCCTGGACATTTCTCCGGAACATGTCGTCCCGCTCTTCTCGATGCCCCTTCCGCCGGCCCGGGCCAGCGTGAGGTCGTTCAGTAACTGCACGAGTGACGCCTCCGTTGAGAAAACCCGACAAGCTTTCAGTTCCGCTGCGCCAGATCCAGCGCAGCCACCCCGACGAACCAGTCCAGGACTTCGCAGATCTCGTCGCCGTGCTCCGCGAAGACACTGACCGGGAAAGAAGGACGCAGCTCCAGCTTCGCCTCGGGCAGGTCGATGCCGTCGATCTTGTTCAGCCGGTTCAGGAGTTCCCGGCGTTGCTCCGTGTCGTCGAAGGGGCTGCGCGTCTTGAGGTACTGGAAGACCACCTCGACGGTTCCGCTGACGGGATAGATCCCGACCGGCCACATCAGGTGCGGCCCATGGCTGGTTCCGAGGTCCAGCATGGGGAAACAACTCGTCTCATCGTGCCGGCCGTACGTCACGTGGCCGCCCTGGCGGCGCCAGAAGTCGAGGGCCGCCACGACCCCCTCGAACGCGGCAGGCCAATTGTCGCGCAGCTACGCACGGAACCGCTCGGCCGCTGCCGCGTCTTCCCCGTCGGGGAGCGGGTCGTGCGCCGCGGGCTGCGTCACGTCCCGGCCCAGCAGGGTGGCCAGCTCGGCGGCGGACAGGCGCTGGGAGGGGTGGGCCCGCCCGAGGGAGTTGAAGCGCACTCCCTCGCTCGCCAGCAGTTCCTGCGGGGGTGGCCGGTCACTGCCGTCCGCCCAGCGGAACGAGGGGGAGACCCTGCCCTCCACCGTGAGTACCCGGTAGGCGCCGATCACGCCCGTGTTGGCGCCCAGGTAGGCCCCGACAGGCACCGGGTGGCTGCCGATGAGCTCGGCGACGTCGCCGTACGTCGTCCAGGTGCCGCTCGGCATCGCCACCAGAGCGGCCCGCAGTTCGACCCAGCCCGGTGATTCCTCACCGGTCGGCTTGACCCCGCCGATCGGACCGGGCCACAGTTCCGCGGCGCGGTCGGCCAGACGGTCGGCCCGTTCGAGGATCTGCGCCTTGCCCCAGCGCTGTGCCGAGGCGATCTCGAGGTTCATGCGCAGGGCACTGGCATCGAGGATCTGCTGCTTGCGTTCGAACGGGTGGTTGGAAAGCTTGGCGTTGTCACCGGTCAGCGTCAGGTTGCCAAGCGTGTGCACCAGCAGGTCGTGCAGTTCCTGCGGAGTCTGGTCCGGCTCGGTTTCCTCGGCGAGCAGATCGAACCAGGCGGGGGCGGGGCGTTGCGGCAGGACGTGCTCCACACTCAGGGACGCCTTGGCGAAGTCCACGGGCTCGGAGGCCCGGTAACTCTCCTCGAGACGGCGCAGAATATAGCTGCGTTGGGAAGGGCGCCCGGACCAGTAGAACGGTTTGGCGCGGACCGCCGCGCGCAGTTCCTCGTCGCTCGGCCAACGCCTGCGTCGGCCGGACAGGAACCGCCTTACCGCCTCGGCGGCCGGCCGGTCGGTCTCGAGCTCCTTCGGCGCTTCCATGAAGATACGGTTGAGGCCGGTCGTGGGCGTCTGACAGATCAAGCGCCGTACGAGATAGGACTCGACGTAGCCCAGCGCCTGAGCCGCGTCGTCGGGCGTCGTCCTGCCCGCCGCCAGAAGGTCCAGCAGGTGCAACGCGAGCGGGTAGTGCGTCTGGCCACCCCAGGAGGCCAGACGCTCCAGGACCGCGCGGAGGGCGGGAGCCTGCTCGCGGGCGGGTTCGACGATGCGCAGGAACCTCGCTGCCCGCTCGGCCAGTTGCTCGATCTCGCGCTGCAACGCGTCCTCGTCGCCGGCCAGCGGCTGGAGCCGCTTCTGCTGCTCGCGGTAGATTTCGCTCTGCTTCGTCTTGTAGTGGCCGCGTACCACCAGGTCGAGCCAGACCAGGAGTTCGAGGTTCTTCGGACCCAGACTCTGCTGCATGGGCAGCCACAGTTCCTGGTAGATCCGCTCGCCTCGCTTGGGCAGCAGCATGAACACGTAGTTGCGCAACAGGTCGCTCTGACTGAGCCCGACACCTGTGTTGTTGATCGACTCGAAGATCCGGTACACGTTGTCGCCCGGCTCGGCGGTGATCTCCACGATGGAGAGCAGGTCCTTGAGCACGGTCTCGACCGTAGAGGCCCACCGCTCGTCGCCCGCCTCGCGGCCCTGGGCGAGGGCACCGCGGAAGAACCGGTAGGCGGCCCCGATGTTGTCACCCCCGCCGGCGTCCGCCCGGGACTGGACGCAGGCGGTGTAGGCGTCCCGGTCCGCCTGTGTGGGCAGCAACCGATAGTGGTCCGCGCCCTCGTGGAACTCGTTGACCAGTACTTGGCGGTGCACCCGATCCACCCCTCGCGCGTCACCCGACTCCTTCAGGTGGTCGCGCAGCGCGGTGAAGGCCAGCATCAGCGTGGTCAACCGCTGTTGCCCGTCGACCACGAGCCACCTTTGCACGCCGCCCGCCTGGATCTGACCGGGAGCGAGCACCACCGAGCCGAGAAAGTGCGGCGCGGCCGGCTCTCCGGCCAGGTGCTGATCGACCAGTTCCCCGATGTCCTCCCACAGCCGCTGAAGCTGCTCCCTGCCCCAGCTGTACGTGCGCTGGTAGAGCGGCACCTGGAACTGCTTGTCCCCTTGGACGAGCTTGAGGAAGGTGATCTCCTGGGCGCGCATGCGCCTCCTTTCCCTACGGCACCCCCGACGGAGGCACAGGGCAGGCCATTCATGTCCGACGCCTTGCGCGCCACGGGCAGTTGTCCGTTGAATCTATGCCTTTTCAGGCGCCGTTGTCCGCCGATGTCAGGGACGAACGGTTCGAGATGCGTGGCATCGTCTCATTCGGGGAGCGGCGCAACAGCTTGATGGTGCGGCCCTCGACCCAGGCGTTCCAAGCTTTGAGGTAGTAGAGCAGATGCTCGCGCGAGTCGTCGCGGCGCCGGTGCGTGTTGCCCAGGGCCAGGTTGAGCATGGTGTTGCGCAACGTCAGACGTGGATCGCCAGGCTCCAGGCGGGCCCCGGTGACGACCCCCACCTCCCAGTCGGACTGGTCGATGTCGGGCCGGGCCTCACTGGTGACGTACCAGCCGATCGTCGCGGCCGTGACGGTGATGCGGCACCCCCGGTTCAGTGCGATGCCGTGGTGCAGGGCATCGCGGACACCGGGGTGCTCGCCGAGTAGGTGCAGCAGTTGGTCGTTGCTCGTGACCGACGATCCGCCGCTCCACGGGGAGTTGGGGGAGTTGCGGTACAGGTGCAGTCCGCGCAATGCGGCCGCCAGGTGGGTCGCGTTGGCCTCCCCCGCGAGGGCCAGCGCGTCCCGGCCGGTGCGCTTGCGGCCCGTGTCCATCACGGTGAACGCGGTGCGCGGCACGCCGTGTGTGACGGTCAGGGGCACGGTGGCGCCCGCCTTGACGATGGCTGCCAGGCGGTGCTGTCCGTCGATGAGTACGTCGTCCTCGTCGAAGGCGATGCCCTGGTGCGTCAGCTGCCATTCCCCGCGCTGGATCTGACCGGCCAGGTGCTGCACCGTGCTCTTGCTGAGCGGCCGGTTGCTGGTGTTGCGGGTGAGCCACTCTGCCGCCAACTGCGGCGACACGTCGACCACTTGCATGCGCATGGCGCCTTTGCCTTCCTCTGGGGTGACATCACCTACAGCTTGTCGTGAACTGTGAACTGAGTCAACACTGTTACGGAGAGGATGGGTGTCGAGGCGTCGTCTGAATGGTCCAGGTTGGGTCATCGTAAATGCCGATCAATCGGCGGATGTGACCTGTTGTGAACGGTGGCAAGGTGCGGTGGATGTCCGCGTTTGCTGATACGCTCGCTATGTGTGCTCAGTTCACACTCGAGTTCGCGCGCCGGGGGGTGCCTTGTGATCGGGCTCGTGGTGGTCGGGGCGGGATGACCGGACGGGCCACCGGATGGCCCTCAGCAGCAGTGGCGGGGTGGGCGTGTGAGTCAGGATGAGCGCGGGCTGAGTGACGGGCTGCAGTCCGTCGGTTCGGTCTACCAGTACGACGACGGGCTGTATGTGCGGGTGCACGACGTGGTGCCCCACGTGCTGGCGGACGCCGAGGACAGTCACGGGTACCGGCAGGGTGACGACCTGGTGCGTTGCACCCTGTCCCTGAGCAACGGCACCGGGCGGCTGCTCGAACTCGACGGGGTCACGCTGCTGGTGCGGGGAGGGCCGTACGGCAAGACGGGCCGTCAGGTGCAGGACTACCGCAGTGACGTCATCGACGACGCGCTGGAGGGTACCCTGCGTGCCGGGCGCAGGGTCTCCGTCACGTGGGCGTACAGCATTCCGCCCGGCACCGCCGGTGACCTGGACATCGAGGTCCGTTTCCTGGCCGGCGACCGGGGGAGCGTCACGTTCGGCACGGCGTCGGCGGTCGGCGCGGTGGCCGCCACGGTGGCCGACGAGCGACCTGTACCGATCGCATTCGATCAGTCCGTGCTGTTCGGTGAGCAGCAGCAGTCGTTGTTCGCGGAGCCGCAGGGCGCCCCGGAGCCCGTGACCGGGACCGCGAGCGAGGCCGGGTACGAGGTCTTGGCCGCAGGCGGGGAGCGGGAGACAGCATCCATCGGACTCGACGCCGTCCCGGCCCAGCCGACCGGCCGCGGGCGACAGACAACCCGGTCACTGGCCCCGGAAATGTCCGCCGACGATCTGGACGCCGCCCGCGTCCGGCAGATCTTCCGGTTCCTCGCCGAGGCTGAGGAGTCGAAGACACGCCCCGTGCGCACGCTCGACGGGGCGGCCGGTGCCGTGTGGTTCGACGAGTTGCCGGACGGCGACGGCGTCGAGGTGATGACCGACGGCGCTCTCGCCAGGGACGACCCGGCCTGGCTGACCGTCGCCCGCCCCGAAAGGGAGGAAGCGCCCCAGCCCGGGGCCCTGCTCGCGCCCTGGGTGGACGAGACCCGTTTCCGCGACTTCAAGGAGCCTCGCGCCCCGCACCTGCGCCGTCGCATCGAACCGGAGTTCCCCCACTGGTCACAGGGCATCCCACTCGACAAGACCTACCACGTGCTCGACGAGCACCCCCAGTGCGAGAAGATCGAGAAGCTGTACGCCGCCTGGGAGCAGGAATGGCTCGCCTGGGCGGAACGCCGCCGCGCGATCGACCCCCTGGTCCGGCTGTACGACCGATTGCACAAGATGCACGAGGACGCCGCGGGCCTCGGAGAGGCGTACGAACTCGTTCTCGGACTGGGCCGGCTCATCTGGCAGACGAGCACCGGGCAGCGGGTGGAACGGCACCTCATCACGCACCGCGCCACCCTCCGGCTCGACCCGTCCACCGGCACGCTCACCGCCGCTCCCGACCCCACCGGCGCAGGCCTGGAACTCGAAGAGGGCATGCTTGAAGGAGCCCAGCATGTGCCGGGCACTGTGCGCGAGACGATCGTCGAGGTGCTGGACGACGCCTCGGACGTGACCGACCCCGAGCACCTCGAGGCCGTACACACCGCTTTGCGAAGTTGGGTCAATGCCGCTCACAGCGCGGGAAGTTACGCACCGACCGTCGAGCGCGCGAAGCCGCGCAGTCTCGACGTCCCCCAGGTGGGGCTCACTCCCGCGCTCGTCCTGCGTGAGCGCAGCCGCCGCTCCACCATGGACGCCCTCAAGGCCATCGCCCGGCAGATCGACGCCGGCACGCCGCCCACCGCACTGCTCGGCTACATCGCCGGCCGGGACGGCGCGCTGACCGCGGCGGACCTCGCGGCGGCGGAGGACGACGGAGCGGCTCAGGGCGGCGACGAGATGTACTTCGCGCTGCCCGCCAACGAGGAGCAGCGCACGATCGCCGAACGCCTGCGCGCCAACCGGCTCGTGGTCGTCCAGGGCCCGCCCGGCACCGGCAAGACGCACACCATCGCCAACCTGGTCACCGACCTGCTCGCCCAGGGCAAGCGCGTCCTCATCACCAGCCACACCCCGCGCGCCCTGCGCGTGCTGCGGGACAAGCTTCCGGAGTCCGTCCGCGACTTGTGCGTGAGCCGCACCGAGGACGGCGCAGCCGCCCAGCGGGAGCTGGAGGCGTCCGTGCAGCGGATCCTCGGCGAGTACGCGGGCTACGACGAGAAGGCCTCCCACCAGCAGATCCGCACCCTCCAGACGCGCCTCGCCCAGGCCCGTGCCGCACAACAGGCCATGCTGCGCGACCTCGCCGTGCTGCGCGAACAGGAGACCCACCGCTTCGAGGCGGAGATCGGCGACTACAGCGGCAGCCTGCAGGAGATCGCCGAGCGGCTCACCGCGGAGGCGGGACGGTACGACTGGATGGGCCCGGTCCCGCAGGAACAGCCTGCCCTGAGCGCCGACGAAGCCCTGCGCCTGCTGCACACCACCCGTGCGTACACCCCGCACCACCAGGCCCTCGCGGCCGAGGTGCCCGGCCCCGCCGAACTGCCGGGCCCCGGCGACTTCGAGGAGGCCGTGCGCATCGTACGGTCCGCCGAGGAAGCGCACACCGCCGCGCGTCAGGACCCGCTGTGCGCGGAGTACGACACCGCCGTGAGGAGCCTCGGCGAGGGGGAACAGCAGCGGCTGTCCTGGGCGCTCGACGCCTTCTCCACCGCCCGTGCCCGCGCCGCGGCGCTCGCCGCCGCGGCCGGTGACTGGGCCGCGGCGCTCCTGAGGCAGGTGACCGAGGGACAGGACTGGCAGGCACGCAGCCGGCGGGCCGCCGTCACCGAAACCCTGGCGGCCGTCGACAACTCGCTCGCCACCCTCGGCACGGCCATGGTCAGCGGCCTGGAGCAGTACGACCCGGCCACGACGCTCGCTCAGGCCACCGCACTGCACGACGGCCTCGGGCAGGGACAGAAACTGCGCGGGCCCCTCGGGATGCGCTCCAAGCTGGCGAAGACCGTCGGCGCGTTCGCGGAGAACGTACGCGTCGACGGGCGGGCGCCGGAGGACGTCCCGACCTCGGCCGTCGTCCTCGCCCGAGTCCAGCTGGAACTGCGCCTGGCCCAGGTGGAGTCCGAGTGGGGCACGCCCGTCGCCGCCTGGCAGGGACACGGACCGCGCCTCGCACGGCTGCGGCAGGACGCGGAGGTGCTCGACGCGCTGCTCGCCGTCGCCGCCGCCCGCACCGACGTCCTGACCGCCGCGGCCACCTCCCCCACCCTCGCCGTCGCCACCTGGCACGATGCGTCGGTCGAGAACGCCGTACGCACCCTGCTGCGCGCGTCGACCACCCTGCGCGCGGCAGACGAGTCCCGCAAGGTCATCGCGGACGCCGAGGAACTGCTGCGCGTCTGGGGCGACCGGCCCGGTGTGTCACCCGCCGTGGTGCGCGCACTCGGCGCCGTCCGCGACCGTGACCCCGACGGCTACCGCGCGTTCGGCGACGAGATGGCCGAGGTGCGCGAGGCGGCCCGGCTGCGAGCCGATCGGGACGTGGCCCGCGCCCGTGTCCGCGAGGTGTTCCCGGCCCTGGCCGACCGGATCACCGCCGCACACGAGGACAGCGCCTGGGACGCCCGACTGCCCTCCCTCGCCGAGGCCTGGGCCTGGTCCGCGTGGCGCGATCGCATGGAACGACTGACCGACCCCGAGGCCGAGCGTGCCCTGCGCCGACGGCTGACGGAGGCCGACGACGAGGCCCGCATCATGCTCGCGCGGCTCGCCGCCGCCCGCGCCTGGCACCGCTGCCTCGGCCTGCTCACCGGCGACCAGTCCCGGGCGCTCAGCGCCTACCAGCAGGCCGCACGCCGTATCAAGGGCAAGTACCAGCACCGCTACCGGCGCGACGCACAGGCCGCCCTGCGCAAAGCGCAGACAGCGGTGCCGGCCTGGATCATGCCGCTGCACCAGGTCGCCGAGACGGTACCCATGGACCGGCCGGGGCTGTTCGACGTCGTCATCGTCGACGAGGCCAGCCAGTCCGGCCTGGAGGCCATGTTGCTGAGCTGGCTCGCCGACCGGATGGTCGTCGTCGGTGACAGCAAGCAGGTCAGTCCGTCCAACGTCGGCCTGAAGCAGGACGAGTACTTCCACCTCCGGGACCGTCTGCTCACCGCGCTGGAACCGGACGTCCGCAGCCTGTTCGGACCCGATTCCAGCTTCTTCGACCTCACCGAAGCGCTCTCGGCGGGCCGCGGGACACTCATGCTCAAGGAGCACTTCCGGTGTATGCCGGAGATCATCTCCTTCTCCAACGACCTCTGCTACAACCGTGATCTGTTGCCGCTGCGGCAGTACGGCGCCGACCGGCTGCCCCCGGTCCGCACTGTGTACGTGGAGACCGGCGAAGCCGTGGGCGCCAACACGCGGCTGGCCAACACCGCCGAGGCGGAAGCCCTCGTCGACGCGATCGTGCGCTGCTGTGCCGATCCCGCCTACGACGGCAAGACCATGGGCGTCATCAGCCTTCGCGCGAGCAAGGGGCACCTCACGGAGCTGGAGAACCTCCTCGCCGAACGCCTCGACTACGAGCAGCGCGAGGAGCGGCGCATCCGGGTCGGTGACGCCGAGGACTTCCAGGGCGACGAGCGGCACGTCATGTTCATCTCCTTCGTCAACTCGGCGACCACCGCCGCCGGCGCGGTCCCGGGCGGCTTCAACGGCAAGACCTACGAGCAGCGCATCAACGTGGCGGCCTCGCGTGCCCAGGACCAGGTGTGGGTGTTCCACAGCGCGCGGGCCGAACAGTTCCATGAGAACGACCTGCGCCGACGGTGGCTCGACCACCTCACCCGTCCCGCGGAGGAGGACGTCGTCGCGGTCGAGGGCGAGGTCCTGCCCGACGTCCGGCACGAGGCGTTCGACAGCCTGTTCCAGCAGCAGGTGTACCTGGAACTGACCGCACGGGGCCACCGGGTCCGTCCGGGTTACAAGGTGGGCCGCCACACGATCGACCTGGTCGTGGAGGGTGGAACGCGCCGGCTCGCGGTCGCGTGCGACGGGGACGCCTTCGCCGAAGGCGAGGACGCCTCCACGGCGGCCGCCAGACAGCGCGACCTTGAGCGCGTCGACTGGACGTTCGTCCGGATCCGGGGCAGTCGCTTCCACCTCGACCGCGAGCAGGCCTTGGCCCCGCTGTGGGCTGAACTGGAACGTTTGGGCATCGAACCGGTCGGCCGGGAGCCGGAAGTCACCGCCCCCGTCGCCGTGACCGCCGCCGACCCCACGACCGGCGAGGCTTGGCCGACCGGGGAGGCGGCGGCCTGCGGTGAGGTGAGGGCAGACGCCGACCTGGCTGTGCCCAGGCGCGTGGTCGTGCCGGGCAGCGCTGCCGAGGCGGGCGATGGGGCGATGCGAGGGGGAGTTGCAGAGGCCGGTGATGCGGCCTCGGCGAGGGCCGGAGCCCCTGCCGGGGCCGGGGTCAGTGGCCCGGTCGGTGACGGCGGGGCGTCCGCGCCGCGGGGCGCGTCGAACCATGGGACGGGGAGCCCGGACACGGCACGAGCGCAGCAGCCGACGGGACCGGCGGCCACCCTCGGGGCGGTGCCCGCGCCCAGGGCCACGGACCCGCGCGAGTCCCTGAGCGGCCCGGGCCGACGGCCGACGCCCCCTCCGACGCCGCCGCGTGCGACGACCGCGGACAGCGGAGCCGCTCCCGCGCCGGCGGCGGGGACGACGATGCCCGAGGCACCGTCTGCGGTACGGCCGGCGGGGACGGCCCACCCGGCCGTGCACGTCGTACGGTCCGATGGCCCGGCGCCGTCGTCGATGCCGAGCCGGACCGCCCCGAGCAGCCCTCTGCCGGTCCGGGAGATCCCGGCCGCGGCTTTCCAACGCCTTTTCCGTGAGGTGCAGCAGTTGCAGGCGGCCGTCGATGCTCCCGCCGAGATCCCTGACGGAGCGGACGCGGCCCAGAGGGTGTTCCTCAGAAGGACCCAGGCGGAGCAGCGCGACCGGCGCACCAAGCGCCTGGCCTTCTTGCGCACCTTCCTCGACTCCGTCGGCGTCGGACGGGAAGGAACGGTCCCCGACGTCGTCATTCCAGGCGCGCTGCTCCGCCTGGAGTTCGATGGGCAGGTGGACGAGGACACTCTGTACACGATCGCCGAGCTTCCCACCGAAGAGGCGGACATCGTCTCTCCGTCCTCTCCTCTCGGCCACGCGCTCATCTGGCAGACGACAGGACGCGCGATCTCGTACGACGCGTCCCAGGGCAAGTCGCGCACAGTCGTCGTGCGGGAGATCCGCGTCTGATCGCGCTGATGGCTCGTGACCGGACGGGTGCCCTGCCCCGCGGACCGGTTTCGGCCCGCGGGGCAGGGCCCGGTGCGGCTCAGCCGGCGACCGGGTCCAGCATGGGGCTCCGCTCACCGCTCCAGGAGATCGCCAGCGCGTCGCGCGCCCGCGTACAGGCCACGAAAAGCAGACAGTGCTCGGCCAGCAGGTCCGAGCGGTGCTGCACGGCATCCTCGTCGGCCGGCGTCACCTGTGGGGCGAACGGCAACGCGTTGGCCGTCACGCCGACGACGGCCACACAACGGAACTCCAGCCCCTTCATGGCGTGCATCGTCGCCACGCGCACACCCGAAACCGTCGGCCCGGGGTCGTCCTTGACGGCGACAGCGGGGAGGCCTTCCCGGCGCAGGCGGGCGATGACGGTGTCGACCAGTGTGTTGAACCGGGCGCACACCGCCACTTCGGACGGCTTCACACCGTCCTGGTCGACCCAGGTGCGGATCTGCTCCACCAGCGCGCGCAGCTCGTCGTCCTGGCTGCCATGGCCGCGAGCCACCGGGACGCGGCCGTGCAGCTCGGAACGGTAGCCCCGCAGCGAGTCCCGCCCGCCGTCGTCCTCGTCGTCCTCACCGAGCCGGCCCACCGGCTGACCGTCCAGGAGGGACGCGGACCAGCGCAGAATCTCCTCCGTGCTGCGGTAGTTGAGGCGCAGCCGGGACGTCCGTCCCCGCACGTTGATGCCCAGGGTCCGCAGCGAGACCCGGGAGTCGTAGATGCGCTGGTGGGGGTCGCCCACGAGGAACAGGTCATCGGCCTGCTCGGCCACGCAGGCACGCAGCACCCGCCACTGGGCCGGGTGCAGGTCCTGTGCCTCGTCCACCACGACGTGGCGGTAGCGCGGCCCCCGCTCGGCCAGGATCCGGGCGGCCTGGTCGCACACCATGGTGTATGTCGCGGAGTCGCGAGAGGCCAGATCTCCCGTGAACTTCTCCATGACCCGCCACAGCCGCGCCCGTTGGACTCGTCCCACCGGTGTGCCGCGCCCTCTTCGCACACATCTCAGGTACTCCTCCGGCGTGCGTAGTCCCTGCGCCAGGACGACGCCCCGGAACTCCTGGGACAGAAAGCGCTCCGACCAGGGCAGGTCCTCGCGGGCGGCGGCGCGGGTCCACGCGCTCTTCTCCGCCGCAGCCGACAGCGGCTTCGGCGAGCCGCCCCTGGCTTCCCGTATGACCCTGGCGGCCAGCGAGTCCACCGTCGTGACGTCGACACGGTCGAGCAGACGCGCGTCCGCGTCGCCGAGCAGGAGGGCCAGACTGTCCCGCAGAGCGGCCGCCATCGCGTTGGTGAAGGTGGTGAGCAGGATCCGGTCGTCCTGGCGTCCGGTGCGCAGCAGGTGCCTCACCCGGTGCAGCGCGACGACCGTCTTGCCGGTGCCGGGGCCGCCTGTCACCTGGGCCGGCCCGTTGAAGCCCGGGTGATAGGCGTATCTGCGCTGGGTGGGGTGCAGGAAGACGCGCCAGCGGGTGAAGTCCTCGGTGAGGATCCGCTCCAGCTCGCCGGGGCCGGTGACCTCCACGATCCGGTCGGGCGTGTTGAGGATCGCCTCGCTGAGCGTGACGGCCGGCCGGTCCTCAGCGGCGCGCACCGTCTGCCCGCGGGGGGCGATCAGTTGCTCCCAGACGTCCTGGGGCGAGTAGTCGGCCGCCAGGTATTCCAGTACCTCGTACTGATCGGCGGGCATCATGGGGGGCGCCATGACCGTCAGGTCGTCGGCGGTGACGCACACGCGCGCCAGTCGCAGGACCTGCTCGTCGATGCCGAGGTCACGCAGTACGGTGTCGGAGTGCTGCGCGAAGAGCCTGGCAGGGGTTCGGCCCGCCTTCGTCTCGAAGTAGGTCTCCATCTGCTCGAGTGCCTCGACGTTGCGGACCTCCAGGCCCCCGGTGGCGCCGTTGACCGAATAAGCGCGCTTGCAGGCCCAGTTGATCGCCTCGTCGTGGGGTGCCACCCTGAGGAGGGTGAACAACTCGCTCCCGTCGTCGGGGGCGAGGAGAACACCGCGGTAGAACCTGGTGACCCGGATGGTACGGATTCGGGGGTCGTGCGCCCGCTCGAGCTTCTCCAGATGCAATCCCTTGCTGGCGTGTAGCTGAGGCACGGTCAGGCTCCGGAACTTCCGGATCGCGTCGTTGACCTCCTTCTGGACAGGTCTCTGCAGGGAGATCAGATCCGTGACGAAGTCGTCGGAGAGGGCGAGGCGGGGCATGGAGGTCCTCGGGTCGCGGACAGGCAGTGGGCGGGCACCAGCCTAGAGACCGGCGGAGCGCCGAGCGAGGGACCTCCCGTATTCGTTGTGTGAACTGAGTCAACGGGTCTATATTTCTCGTGCTGTCACACCAACGGCGCACATCCGTGCTCCCACGGCCCTGTCCGGAAGGACCCACCGCATGCCGGCCCAGCCTGCCCAGGCCGCTGTTCCGCACCCGCTCGACGAAGTACCCCAGACGTTCCGAGCCGGGGACTCCTACGCGGTGCGGGACGCGCTCGTGCACTACATCCGCCGGGATCTGCTGGGTCCCTGGGACGGTGAGACGGAAACCCTGCCGAGCGCCTCCTCGGGCCCCCGTGACCGGTATCTGGTCGGCATGCTCGGTCCGCGCCCCCAGGCTGTCACCGCGGACCGGATTGCCCGTGCGGCCGCCCAGGGCGCGGACGGCGAGTCGGGCGACGAGCAGGAAGGTGACGACGGTGACCTGCAGGACCGGCTGAGTCCCCAGGCCGCCGGACACATCTGGGCATCCTCCATGGGGCTGTCCTTCACCGCCGCAGCCTCGGTCGGCACGCTCAGCGCCACTGTCCGCTGGGGCCGCTACAGCCAGTCGGGCGAGGCCACCGAGCGGGGGACGACGCGCCGGGTCTGGTCACGTGAGCCGGTCGAGCGTCTGGTGGACATCGACGTGACCGACGGGGCCGACCGCACCGTTCAGCTCGACGGCGACAGCGTCGTCCTCGACGTGCAGGTACGCCGGCACACGGGCCGCGCGGGCGTCGAGGACCTGCGCATAGTCGAACTCGCCCTGGTGAACCGGCAGCAGGACAGCGCGGACGCCCGCGACGCGCACTGGCTCTTCCAGACCGAGATCGACGTCACCGCCTTTCCCGACGACCAGGCGGCCGTCTTCCTGCCGGTCGACGACCCCCTCGACCCCGCGAGCCACGGCAACGCGCCCGAGGACGCCGAGGAGCGGCGGCTGCGTCTGCTCTACCGGGACAGCCTCAGCCATGCCACCGGCCGCAACGTCGCCGTTCACGCGCACGTCCGCGACGGAGAGCGCAACGCGCACCGGCTGACCACAGTCTGGCTTCCCGAGTACGACGTCCGAGCGACCACCGCACCGGCGCTCGAGGAGCAGGACCTCCTCCAGGGCCTGGAGCTGGGCATGGACGAGCTGGCGGCCCTCGCCGTGCCCGCCCGACGGGCCGAACTCAGCGCCGCCCTGGCGCCGTTGGCCGACGGCTACGGCACGTGGCTGGAGCGGCAGCGCAGCAGTGCCGCCGCACTCCCCGAGGATCTGCGAGCGGTGGCCGAGACCGCCATCGATCAGGCGCTCGAGGTCTGCGACCGCATCACCCTCGGCATCGACCGGCTCGTGGCAGACGAGACGGCCCTGCTGGCCTTCCGGTTCGCCAACCGGGCCATGGCCCTGCAGCGCCGCAACACGGCGATCGCCACCGCCCGCAGCGGCCGTGGGAACGACTCCCGCTCCTACCAGGAGGCCTTCGACGAGGTGCACGGCAAGGGCAAGGCGGCGGCCAGCTGGCGCCCGTTCCAGCTCGCCTTCGTCCTGCTGAACACCGACTCCCTCACCCGGCCCGGACACCCGCACCGGGGCACAGGCCGTGAAGCCCTCGTCGACCTGCTGTTCTTCCCGACCGGTGGCGGCAAGACCGAGGCCTACCTCGGACTCGCCGCCTACACCTTCGCACTGAGACGCCTCCAGGGCACGTTGGGCTCGGGTGTGGAAGCCCGGAGCGGCGAGGCGGGCGTCGGCGTCCTCATGCGCTACACCCTGCGGCTGCTGACCGCCCAGCAGTTCCAGCGGGCCGCCGCCCTGGTGAGCGCCTGCGAGGTCCTGCGTCGCGAGGAGTTCGCGCGGGACCGGCGCTGGGGACCCACCCCGTTCCGTATCGGGCTCTGGGTGGGCACCTCCGTCTCACCGAACTGGTTCGACGAGGCCAAGGAACAGATCGCCGAAGCCAAGGAGAACGCCAGCGACAAGCACGCCCGTGTCCTGCAGGTCCTCACCTGCCCCTGGTGCGGCAGCGGGCTGACCGCCCGCTCGAACATGGAGTACGACGAAGGGCGCCGCAGGGTCCTGCTGTACTGCCCTCGCGGCGAGGGGGAGGACCGCTGCCCCTTCTCCCGTCGCGAGGCACTCGGCGAGGGCATCCCGGTGCTCACCGTCGACGAGGAGATCTACCGGCTGGCCCCCTCACTGCTGATCGCCACGGTCGACAAGCTCGCCCAGCTTCCCTGGAACGGCTACTCCGGGCTGCTGTTCGGCAGGGTCACCGAGTTGTGCCCCCGCCACGGCTACCGCCATGACGACCTGGACGCCAAGACCGGCTGCGGCGGCCGCCACAACGCCCGTGGCGATCTGCCCGGGGTCACCGCCCAGCCCGTCACGCGCCTGCGGCCTCCGGACCTGATCATCCAGGACGAGCTGCACCTGATCTCCGGAGCCCTCGGCACCACCGTGGGCCTCTTCGAAGCGGCCGTCGACCAGTTGTGCACATGGAGCGTCACCGACGCCCACGGAGGACGTCACGAAGTCAGCCCCAAGATCGTCGCCTCCACCGCGACCACCAAGCGCTCCGCCGACCAGGTGCTCGGTGTCTTCGGCCGCAAGGTCGCCGTCTTCCCTCCCCAGGTGCTGGACGTCGGCGACACCTTCTTCTCCCGGCAGGTGGACCTGAGCCTGGAGAACCCTGGCCGCCGCTACCTCGGCGTCTGCGCCCACGGCACCCGCCTCAAGGCCGCCGAGATCCGTGTCGCGGAGATCCTGCTGCTCGCGGCACAGCAGCTCTTCGACGACTACGGCAGGCCGGCGGACCCGTACATGACGTTGGTCGGCTACTTCAACGCGACCCGTGAACTCGCGGGCATGCGGCGGTACATGGACGACGACATCACCACCCGTGTGCGGTCGAACGGCAGCCGCAAGGGCCAGGACACGCTGTCGGACCGCATCGTCAGCAAGGCTGGGATGCTCGGCATCCAGGAACTGACCTCACGCATCTCCTCCTCGGACGTCGGCGCGGCCCTGAAGCGGCTGGAGATCGAGTTCGACCCCGAGCGGGACACCTCGGTGCGCAGGCGGGCCTTCCTGCGCGAGTACGCCGCCGCCATGAAGGACAAGCGCGAACCCCGCGCGTCCATGACACCGACCGTGCGGCAGGCCGTCGACGTCGTCCTCGCAACCTCCATGCTCCAGGTCGGTGTCGACGTCTCCCGCTTCGGCCTGATGCTCGTCGTGGGCCAGCCCAAGAACACCGCCGAATACATCCAGGCGTCCTCGCGAGTCGGCCGCGACGCCGCCCGCCCTGGTCTGGTGGTGACCCTCTACAACTGGTCACGCCCCCGCGACCTCGCCCACTACGAGGACTTCGAGCACTATCACGCGACGTTCTACCGCCAGGTGGAGGCCCTCTCCGTCACCCCCTACACGCGCCGGGCGCTCGACCGCGGTGTCGCCGCCACTTATGTCGCCGCCCTGCGTCACGCGGCCTACGACTCCTCCCGTAACCTCGACGCCCACCACGTCGACCTCGACGGACCGCTCGCCCAGGAGGTCGAACGGCGGCTCCTCGAACGCGCCGAACGGGTGGGAGGCGACCTGCCCCGCCAGTACCTGAGCGAACGTCTGGACCGGCTCAAGGACGAATGGCGCCGCAAACGCGACGAGAGCAGTTCGGCCCTCGCCTACCGCAAGGAGAAGCACAAGACGACCGTCGTGAACGGCCTGCTGCGACGGGCGGACGGATCCCGGTGGACCGAGCTGACCGTCGGCATGTCGATGCGTGAGACGGAGAACGAGATCAACCTGCTCCTTCCCGGCGGCGGCGCCTTCCTGGAGGAACCCTCCGGCGACGGACCCGACTGGACGTTCGGCGCGTCCGGCGCCGACTCCGACACCGACCCGGACACGGCGAGCACCGTGGACAGCGACGAGTACGGGCCCGTCACGGCCGACACGGTCAGGAAGGCACAGCGATGAGCAGCCAGGGCAGCAACCGCAGGGTCGGCGCCGTACGGCCCAGCCACCTCATGTTCACCGCCGGGATCGGCGCCCTCGTCGACCTGCCCAACTTCTCCGTCCTGATCCGTGGGATCGACTCCTGGAATCACTCCGGAGTCACCGACTACGACGTCGACGAACCCCGGCTGCGCGCCGCCGTCAACCGGTCGCTCCAACGCTACGGACGCGGCCAGATCGAGCAACTGCGTGCCGCTCCCTGGCTGGAGGGCGCCGACGCGGACCCGAAGGGCTGGGCGGCCCAGGGCGTCGGAGTGCCTGTCACGCCGTTCCCGCAGTGGCTGCGCTGCACCGCGTGCAACGTGCTGGCGGCGATCGATTCGGGCGAGTTCGCCTTCGTCAACGCCAACCCGCGGACGCCGCACGAGGCGAAGTTCGTCCACGACTGCAAGCGGGGCAAACCGCTGGCGGTGGCGGCCCGTTTCACCCTCGTGTGCACCGCAGGCCATCTCGACGAGTTCCCGTACACCACGTACGTGCACCGCGGGCAGACCTGCGTCAAGACGCCGCGCCCGAAACTGCGTATGAAGGACCATGGCGGCAACCAGGCCGCAAACGTCACCATCGAGTGCGTCGCCTGCGGTGTGAAGCGCAACATCCGGGAAGCCATGGGTGAACGAGGCCGGCGCAATCTGCCCAGCTGCCGTGGACGGCACCCACATCTCGGTACCTACGAGACGAACGGCTGCACAAAGGAACCGGTCCTGATGGTGGCGGGCGCGTCCAACCAGTGGTTCCCGCTCACCCTCAGTGCCCTGGCCCTGCCCAAGGCACCGGGCGGAGACATCGACAAGCTCCTGGACGACCACTGGCCGGACCTCGAACTGATCGAGGACCGTGGGCAGTTCGGCTTCATGGCGCGCATGCCCAAGTTCACCTTCCTCAAGGAGTTCGACGCCGACGCGGTGGTCGCGGCGATCACGGCCCGCAAACAGGGAACCACGGGGCCGGCCCCCTCCGCCCCCGACGTCCAGGCCGACCTCTTCGGACCCGAATGGGACGCGCTCTCCGGTCCGGTTCCCACCCCCAGCGAAGACTTCGCACTCCGGCAGATGCCCGTGCCGGCCCGTCTGAGCGAACTGTTCTCCGATGTCAGGCAGGTCGAGCGGCTGCGTGAGGCACGGGCACTGATCGGGTTCACCCGGCTCGACGCGCCCGACCCCGAATCACCGGAGATCGCCACGCGCGTCGAGCTGTCCCGCGGGGTCCGGAACTGGGTGCCGGCCAGCGAGGTGCGCGGCGAGGGCGTCTTTCTGCGTGTGCGGGACGGTCTGATGGCCGAATGGACCGCCCGTATGGAGAAGTCACCGCAGATGGACGCGCACAGACAGGCGTACGCACGGTTCCGCGCCAACCGGAAGTCGGACCGCAAGACGAGCGACTTCGACCCCTACTCCGGTTGGCCCGGAGCGCGGTACATCGTCCTGCACACCCTCTCCCACCTGCTGATCCGCACCATCGCCCTGGAATGCGGCTACAACTCCGCCTCGCTGGCCGAGCGGATCTACGCAGGGGACGAACAGAACCCGAGGACCGGCATCCTCATCTACACCGCCGTCCCGGATTCCGAGGGCACCTTGGGAGGGCTGGTGTCCCTGGCCGAAGAGCGGGAGTTCGACCGGATCGTGCGTCGCGCTCTGGCCGACGCCCGCCACTGCTCGGCAGACCCGCTCTGCGCCGAGCGCCTGCCGCAGGACCCGGCGGACTTCCTGCACGGAGCCGCATGCCATGTCTGCCTGTTCGTGTCGGAAACCACGTGTGAACGCGGCAACAGGTTCCTGGACCGTCGGTTCCTCGTCCCGCTCACCGGAGACCCTGATCCGGTGCTGACGCCGGTCGGTCTGCTGCCGTGAGCCGACCCGCGTTCGAGGCCGCTGCCGAGGCCGCCGTCGCGGCTCTGGGCCTCTCGCGCAGCAAGGACCTCGCGGGCCTGCTCGCCCGGGGACGCACGAGAGAACGGATACTCACCGAACTGGCGACTCCGGGAGTCAGCGCCGCTGTCGCGGCGTTCTGCGATGCCATGGAGTCGGAGTCGATACCTCCCTCCGAGGCGGCTGCCTACGTGCGAGGCTATGTCGCCGCCCGGCGGAAAGCCCGGGACATCGTCCAGGTCCGCACCGTGTGGAGCGGCCCCTCGACACCGGCGGTGCCGGTGCGGGCCACCGCTCAGGTGCTGGTCGAGGTCATCAACGAGGCGCAGCACGAACTGCTGGCGATGACATATGCGGCTCGTCCGTATCCGGCCCTGACCAGGGCCCTCACCGAGGCTGCGGGCAGGGGAGTCCAGACGCATGTCGTGGTCGAGACCCTGGCCGGCGCAAGTGGCCTGCTCTCGGGGAGGGAACCGGCTGAAGCGTTCGCCTCCGTACCGGGATTGCGGCTGTGGGTCTGGGCACGGGACCCGGCCGAACGGGGCCGCTCACGCCAGCACGCCAAGCTTGCCGTCGCGGACCGCCGCACTCTCCTTCTCGGCAGCGCCAACCTGACCGAGTCCGCCGCGCGGCGCAACATCGAGGCGGGTGTCCTGGTGACCGGTGGTGAAGCACCGCGACGCACGGCAGAGCACATCGTCGAGATGCAGCGTCTCGGCATACTCAGGCCTTTGCCGCCCCGTGAAGCTGTCGGTTGACCAGGCGACCGTGCACGTGGTGGAGGCTCGTCGGCTCCCCGCCCCAGCGCGGCGCCCGCGAGTTCCGGGCCCATACCCTGGTGGCGGACCCGCCCGTGTCCAGGGCCGCCTCGACGCCTTCCTTCGCCATCCACGACATGCGTTTCCCGCATGTCTCTGTGGCCGCTGTGCTCCCATCTCGACGACAACCTTCGTATGGTCGCCCGTCCGCCCAGTCGTGGCTGCACTCGTGAAGGCTGCGGTGAGCGCGCTGACGGGGACACCCTGTCGGGACGGTAGAGCTCGCCGTCCCCAAGTGGCGGCAGGCCAGGTACTTCCCGCACTGGCTCCTCCCAGCAGGGTGCCGGCACGAGGAGGCCCTCATGCCGAAGGTGGCCACCGCCTGCCTGCTCAGGTCTCCACCCGCTGGGTCGAAAGCTCGCCGAGTAGCTCGGCGTCGCCCAGGTGGGCGGTTGGCCGGCCAGGCGTCGTCACGGTTCTGTCCGTCCGCGCGGTCCGGTGCCGGCTGCGCCGGTGCTCTCGGCTGGCCTGTGGTCCGCGGCGATCCATTGGGCCAGGGACACCATGGTGGTCTCGACGCTGTCTTCCATATAGCGGCGGAGCGCGTCCAAGTCGGCGCGGGTCGCGCCGAGGACCGGGTCGAGGCGCAGGAGCTGCCAGGACTGCTGGACGAGCGTGCCGTCACCCTGGGGACGCAATGTCGAGCCCCACTGCACGATGCCGTTCTCGCGGTCACCGACGACGAAGCCGAACGCGGTTGGGGGATCGGCTCACACGACTTGGGAGCGGGTGGTCCACTCCCTGCCGTCCTTGCGGTTGCGCCCGCTGAACCAGGCACCGACGCTCGGCCCGGCGTTGTGATCGTAGGTGACGTTGCTTGCATTGGGGCTCCAGCGGCTGATCGCCGACACGTCGCTGACCAGTTCGTAGACGCGGGCGGGTGTGGCGTCGACCCAAGCCCGTCTGGTGAAGGAGAACTCTGATGCTGCCAGTGCCTCGAAGGGCTCCAGTCCGGTGGTGATGGCGCGCAAGGCATCCTCCTGGGTGCGTGCCGGGGGGCGGAGGTGCCCAGTTCACCGAAGGTGGGGCCAGGCAGCCAGACCCGCCCGTGGCTATCCCCGGCCGGGGCAGGCGCTGTGCTGTCGAGCGGGTCGATACTCGGAGCCATGAACGGTCAAGCACAGCTCGGAGACTTCCTGAGGACGCGGCGTTCCCAGTTGCGTCCCGCGGATGTCGGCGTACCCGCGTACGGAGACCGCTGGCGGGTTCCGGGGCTCCGGCGGGAGAAGTTGGCGCTGCTGGCGGGTGTGAGTGCCTCCTCCTACACGCGGCTTGAGCAGGGCCAGTCGCAGAGCGCTTCACCTGCGGTACTGGACGGGGACCGCCCCCGCGATCGGCGGCCGGTGCCGGAGCGGGTGAGCGAGGCGACGCGTCAGTTGTTGGAGGTACTGGCGGACGTTCCCGCGGTCGTTCTCGGCCGACGCGGTGACGTCCTGGCGTGGAACCGGCTGGGCCACGCGCTGTTCGCCGGGCACCTGGACCCCGATGCGCCACAGCGCGCGGGTGGGCGTCCCAACATGGCCCGGCTGGTGTTCCTCGACCCCCACAGCCGCGGCCTGTACGCGGACTGGCCCAGCAAGGCCAGGGCCGTGGTGGGGAACCTGCGGCTCGTTGCCGGGCAGCACCCGCAGGACAGCGCGCTGCATGCGCTGGTGGGTGAACTGCCAACAGCCCTGAATTCGCGTCGATGTGGGCCGACCACCGGGTCCGGCCGTACGAGATGCGCCATCCACTGGTCGGCACGCTCACCGTCATCCAGCAGACCCTGAGCCACGGGCCCGGCCCCGTCGTCGTCGTTGCCACCACGGAGACGGACTCACCCTCGTGTGCCGCCCTGACCCTGCTCGCCCAGGTCACCGTACCGACCGCCACCGGACCGGCACAGCAGAACCCCTTCCCCGTCGACCCGGCGCATCCGGGATCTCGGTGCCCACCGACTGACTGACCCCTGCACCCTCCCGGCGACCGCGCACGTGCGCGTCTCAAGACCCCCATGCTTCGCACACACGCCGCTGCCTACGGCAGCCGCGTGGTGGTGCGGTCCTGGCATGCCCTTGTTTGCCCAGCCGCCGCCGTCCGGCGGCCGTCCTCCTCGCGGCGACCGGCGCCGCGCAGAGCCCGATCGCCTCGGCCTCGACCGCACCGGCCGTCGTCCCCCACGTGTCCGTGCAATTCGACCTGGCCAAGGGCCAGACACCGGAGAACATCACCCTGGCGCCGGACGGCGACACCAACGTCACCTTCGCCGCGGGCCGACAGGTCGCCGTGGTTTCCCGCGACGGCGCCACCGGATCCTGGCCACCCTGCCCGAGCCCGCCGACGGCGGCATCCACACCCCGGTGTTGGGCTTCCCGCTGACAGTCGGCATCGTCCGCGCGCACGACGGCACGCTGTACTTCCTCTATGCCACCGGCACGCGCGACCTGACCGGCGTCTGGCGCCTGCGCCCCGGCGGCGAGCCGCAGCGGATCGCCGCGCTCCCCGCGAACGGCCTGCCCAACGGCCTGGCCCTCGACACACGCACGAGAATGCTCTGCATCACCGACTTCGTACTCGGCGCCTCTCCCGTGTGTCCACCACCGGTGGCACCACATGGTCGGCGGCCCCCGAACTGGCCTCCGCCGGCTTCCTGGGCGCCAACGGCCTGAAGATCCACGAAGGCGCGGTCTGGGCCACCAACCTCGACAAAGGCACCGTCCTGCGCATCCCGATCCTCCCGGACTGTCGTGCCGGCGGATGGCAACCGAGGCCACCGGGCTGCAGGGGATCGACGACTTCACCTTCACCGGCCGCGGCGGGCAACTGCTGGCCACGCTGAACGGCACGAGTCAGGTCGCGCTGGTCAAGCCCGGCGGTGGGCACTCCATCGTGCTGACCCCCGCCGACGGACTGCAGAACCCCACGTCCGTCGCCGTGCGCGGGAACACCGCCTACGTCACCAGCGCCGCGTACCTGACCGCCGAGGACCCCAATCTGATCCGCCTCCGACTGGAGAGCCGAGCAGCCCGGGCGCCAGCTGGACCTGCGCCCATCAGTGGCGCCAGTTCGCCGGACAGCAGGCGTCGCAGCTGCCCGGACGGGCCGTCGGCGTATTCGGGCAGCGCTGCGCCCCTCCTCGTTGCAGAGCCGGACTGGGCGACCGGAGACGACGCAGACCACGACCGGGCGCCAGGCGCATGAGGGCGGCTGAGGAGCCCGCTGAGGCCGATCCCTCGCGCTCGCGCGCTGAGAGGCCGCTCATCTGCCTGACGCATCACCGGGTGAGTCGGCAACTGATCAGCATCAGCCCTCGAACATCACGAAACTGCTGTCCGAACAGATGCCGGATCAGCGCTGTCACGGCAGCCAGGCTCTCGTAAAAGTGCAGGCACAGAGCCTGTCGCAAGAGTGAACCGATGTTCCTTGACATCTTCGAGTTCGACGCGTGCCCGTGTACAGTGACGACCGCCCTTGACCTGTAAAAAGCAGGCAGGGAGCCGTCTTCCAGGAGTCCATAGTGCTGCGCACCATGTTCAAGTCCAAGATCCACCGTGCCACCGTCACCCAGGCCGACCTGCACTACGTGGGATCGGTGACCATCGACGCGGATCTTCTCGACGCCGCCGACCTGCTGCCCGGCGAGCTGGTGCACATCGTCGACATCACCAACGGCGCCCGGCTGGAGACGTACGTCATCGAGGGCGAGCGCGGATCCGGAGTGATCGGGATCAACGGTGCCGCCGCCCACCTCGTCCACCCCGGCGACCTGGTGATCATCATCAGTTACGCTCAGGTCAGCGACGCCGAGGCGCGGCAGTTGCGGCCGCGGGTCGTGCACGTCGACGCCGGCAACCGGATCGTGTCCCTCGGCGCCGACCCGTCCGAGCCGGTACCCGGCTCCGACCAGCAGCGCAGCCCGCAGGCCGTAGGGGCCTGACCGGCGGACCAGGACCAGGAGCGTGCGTGCCCATGAGCGAGATCGAGATCCGCGACGACCGGGCGGCGGGCCGCCTGGAGGCCGTCGGCGACGGTGAAGTCGTCGGCCGCATCGAGTACTTCGTCCTGGAGTCGCCTGCGCGCGCCCTGGTCCCGGTCCACACGATCGTCGAGCCCGCCCACGAGGGGAAGGGCATCGCCGGTTCACTCGCCCGCGAGCTGTACGCCGTCGCCGAGCGCGAGGGCGTCCCCGTGGCCCCGCTCTGCCCGTACGTCGTCAAGTGGGCCGAACGCCACCCCGCCGTCGCCGGCCAGGCCGACCCCCGGCTGCTGGCGGCGGCGAAGGACTGGCTGCGGGCCCATCCCGGGAAGTTCTGAGGGCGGAGAGCGGGGTCGGGATGCGGACGCCGCTGTGCTGCCCCCGGGTGAGTGGCCGGGCGGGCGTCGGGTAGGCGGGGGAGTAGTCCAGAGGCGACGTACAGCGACTGCCCGGAGGACACGATGACGAATCCGTACCCCGACCCCGCACCGCCGGGACCGGCACCCGGTCCGGGCCCGACTCCGCCGGACCCCTACCCGAGCCCCGTGCCGCCGCCGGAGCCGGGTCCCCAGCCGACACCGCCAGGCCCCGGCCCGGAACCCACACCCCCCGCTCCGGGTCCCGACCCGACCCCGCCGCCGGCACCGCCGGCCCCGGGCCCACCGGAGCCCTCACCGTCCCCGATCCCACCAGGACCGGAGCCCGTACCGAGCCCCGAGCCGGGCCCACCGCTCACCTGAGGCTCCGCGGGGGCGGGGCGGGCAGCTGCCGCTCGGTGGGGCAAGGAGGCCGTAGGGCTGCTGCCCGGCGAGGCGGAGAACGTGCGGCTGCCGTCCCACGGCCGTGGGGCCGTGCGGCTGCCGCGTGGGCGTGGAGACGGCACGGCTGCCGTCCGGTGAGGCATGCAGGCCGTACGGCTGCCATCCGTCGAGACGCGCTCAAGGGGCGTGCCAGGTGAACGGGGAGCCCGGCTCCCGGCTGGACACCGGGCTCGGGCCCCGGCCGGAACGGGCAAGCCGAGGGCTGTGACACGGCGCGGCGGCCGACCGGACGGACCCGGACCCGCTCATCGCGGCGGACCCACCAACCGGCAACACTCACCCCGCCGGACGGCAGCCGCCCGCCCCCGGCCCCCAGGGCACCGCAGGGCCAGCCTCCCGGCCGCCAGAGGCCAGCCCCCCCGGCAGCCAGAGGCCGGCCCGACCCGTCACCCCTACGCCGTGACCTCCGACCGGTCCCCGCCCCACAGCGTGTGGAACGTGCCGTCGCGGTCCACCCGGCGGTACGTGTGCGCGCCGAAGAAGTCACGCTGGCCCTGGGTGAGCGCCGCGGGCAGTCGTTCCGCGCGCAGGGCGTCGTAGTACGCGAGCGCCGCCGCGAAGCCCGGGGTCGGCACGCCCTGCCGGGTCGCCGCGATGATCACCTCGCGCCAGTCGTCCTGCGCCTCGGCGATCTCCCGGGCGAACGTCTCGTCGGACAGCAGGCTCGGCAGCTCGGCGCGGGCGTCGTACGCGGCGCGGATACGGTCCAGGAAGGCCGCGCGGATGATGCAGCCGCCGCGCCAGATGGAGGCCACCTGACCGAGGTCGATGTCCCAGCCGTACTCCTCGCTGCCCGCGCTGATCTCGTGGAAGCCCTGCGTGTACGACACGATCTTGGACGCGTACAGCGCCTGCTCGACCCGGTCCGCGAAGGCCGCCGCCTCCGACTCGCTCAGCGGGGACGCCGTCGGCCCGGCGAGGTCCCGCGAGGCCTCCCGCAGCGCCGCGTGGCCCGACAGGGAGCGCGCGAAGACCGCCTCGGCGATGCCGGACACCGGAACGCCCAGGTCCAGGGCGATCTGCACCGTCCAGCGGCCGGTGCCCTTCTGCTCGGCCTGGTCGACCACGACGTCCACGAAGGGCTTGCCGGTCGCCGCGTCCACGTGGGACAGCACCTCGGCGGTGATCTCGATCAGGTACGAGTCCAGCCGGCCCGTGTTCCAGGTGCGGAAGATGTCCGCGATCTGCGCGGGCGAGTACCCGGCGACATCGCGCAGCAGCTGATAGGCCTCGCCGATCAGCTGCATGTCGGCGTACTCGATGCCGTTGTGGACCATCTTCACGAAGTGCCCGGCGCCGTCGGGACCACAGTGCGTGACACAGGGGGCGCCGTCCTTGGCCTTCGCGGAGATCCTCTCCAGCATCGGACCGAGGCTTTCGTACGACTCCTTCGACCCGCCCGGCATGATGCTCGGCCCGTGCAGGGCGCCCTCCTCGCCGCCGGAGACACCCGTGCCGACGAAGTGGATGCCCCGCTCGCGCAGCTCCCGCTCCCGGCGCCGGGTGTCGGCGAAGTGCGCGTTGCCACCGTCGATGATCATGTCGCCGGGCTCCAGGAGCGGCGCGAACTCGCGGATCACCGCATCCGTCGGCTCGCCCGCCTTGACCATGATCACCAGACGGCGCGGGCGTTCCAGCGCCGCCACGAACTCCTCGGCGGTCTCGGTCCCGATGAAGTCGCCCTCGCTCCCGAACTCCTCCACCAGCGCCTTCGTCCGTGACGCCGTACGGTTGTGCACGGCGACGGTGTAGCCGTTGCGCGCGAAGTTACGGGCGAGGTTGCGTCCCATGACCGCGAGTCCCGTGACGCCGATCTGCGCTGAAGTGCTCATACCGCCTGCTCCCTAGCTGCCTCGTGACCACGGCTCCGTAAGTAGGGGCCCTCGCCCATCCTGACGTGCCGCTACGGCGAGCGCACATCCGACCCGCCACGCTTGATTACGCGGCGACGGCGCCCAGTGCCTCAGTCTTCTGCGATCGCGTCCAAGGAGAGGCCGATACCGGCCACTTGGCAGGGATGCGCGGCTGAATTTCTGTCTTGTCATGGCCTGTTCGCCGCGCTTACTTTTGCCCCTCCTGACGCATGCCGAGGGGATTTCGGACATGGCCGTACGCGGCCGGCACCGCCGGTACCAGCCGAACAGGATCAACCGCGCCTCACTCACGGTCACGGCCGGCGGCGCCGGACTCGCGATCCCGCTGGTCGCCGCCGGTACGGCGGACGCCGCCGAGGCGGCCACCTGGAACAAGGTCGCCGCCTGCGAGTCCAGTGGCAACTGGAGCATCAACACCGGCAACGGCTACTACGGCGGGCTGCAGTTCACCCAGTCCACCTGGGAGGCCTACGGCGGCACCCGGTACGCGCCGCGCGCGGACCTGGCGTCCAGGGACGCCCAGATCGCCGTCGCCGAGAAGGTGCTCGACGGGCAGGGGCCGGGCGCCTGGCCGGTGTGCTCGGTACGGGCCGGACTAACCCGGGGCGGCCCGGAGCCGGACCTCCACACGGAGAGCACCACCGCGCACCCGGCGCGGAGCGGCTCACCCAAGGGCCACTCCGTGCGGGACGTGCAGCCGCAGACCACCCCGCAGTCCCGCGCGGGCCGCGCCGAGATGTACACGGTCGTGCACGGCGACACCCTCTCCGGCATCGCCGGCGACCACCACGTCCGGGGCGGATGGCGGCAGTTGTACGCCGACAACCGCACGACGATCGGCGCCGACCCCGACCTGATCGTGCCGGGGCAGCGGCTCGACCTGCACCCCACGCCCACGGCGCCCGACAGCCACACCCCGGCCAAGCCGCCGAAGCGCAAAGGCCCTTCACCGAAGCCGAAGACGAAGACCAAGCCGCCTTCGGAGAAGAAGGCACCCACGCACCACACCCCGGGCGGGCACGGACTCGTCGCGCCGGTGCACGCGTCCATCGGCACCGGGTACCACGTGGCGGGCTCCCACTGGTCGAAGGGCTACCACACCGGCGTCGACTTCCTCGTGCCGACCGGCACCTCCGTGCAGGCGGCGGAGGCGGGGCAGGTCGTGTCCGCGGGATGGGGCGGTTCCTACGGCTACCAGGTGGTGCTCCGGCACACCGACGGCCGCTACACCCAGTACGCCCACCTGTCCGCGATCTCCGTGCGGGCCGGTCAGCACGTCGGCGCGGGCCAGCGCATCGGCCGCTCCGGATCCACGGGCAATGTCACCGGCCCGCACCTGCACTTCGAGGTGCGCACCGGCCCCGGGTTCGGCTCGGACATCGACCCGCTCGCCTATCTGCGGGCCGGCGGCGTCAGGATCTGACGCGGGCGCGGCGCCGGCCCGGCGCAGCCTGCGGCACGTAGATGCCGAGGGGTGCCGTCCACAGGATCGGGGGCAGGCCGCCGGCCGGCGGTCCGCCGCCGTCGGCGTCCGCCGTGCCGTCGCCGGGCCCCGGACCGGGCAGCAGCAGCTCCCGCAGGACGGGGTCGACGGGCTCGGTCCACCGCGGTTCGGCCGGCTCGCCCGCCGGTGCCCCGGCCGGCTCGACCCGCTGGACCAGGACCGGTCCGCCCGGTTCACGCGGGCCGGCCGCCACCTCGCCCGCCGACCGCTGGGGCGGGACGGTGAGGGGAGCGGGAGCGGCCACGGCTGCGGAAGCGGCCGGCTCGGCGGAAGCGGACTCCGGTACCGAGGACACGGCGGCGGATTCCGCCACCGAGAGCACGACGGCGGTCTCCGGTACCGAGGGCGTCCCCGCGGACTCCGGTACCGAGGGCGTCTCCAGACGCTCGGACGTCAGCAGGATCAGGCCGCCCGCCGCCACCACACCGCAGCCCAGTGCCAGCGCCGTGCCCGTGCTGCCGTAGCGGAACGTCTCGCCGAACATCAGGATGCCGACCGCGGCCGCCAGCACCGGGTTGACGACGGTCAGCGTGGCCAGCGGCGCGGCCAGGCCGCCGCCCCGGTAGGAGGCCTGGGACAGCATCACCCCGGCCGTGGCGAACAGGCCGATCACCGCGAGGGAGGACAGCTCGCCCGGGCCGATGCCACGGGTCCAGTCCACGGCGACGGTCTTGGTGAACACCGACGACATGCCGAACGCTGTGCCCGAGGCGACGGCGAGCAGCACGCTGCGCACCGCGGGGTGCCGGTGCGCGGCGAGTCCGGCGCACATCAGGGCCACCACCGCCCCGCCCGTGACCAGGGCGACGGCCACCCGCTGGGCGGCGTCGAGGGAGTGCACGTCGGAGACGCCGACCAGGGACAGCAGGCCGGCGAGGCCGACCGTGGCCATCAGGGCGCCGCGCCAGGCGGTCGCACCGGCCCGGCGGCCGACGAACAGCGCGGCCATGGGCAGGGCGAAGACGATGGTCAGCGCTCCCAGCGGCTGCACGAGGCTGAGCGGGCCGTAGGCCAGCGCGACGACGTGCAGCAGGCCGCCGAGGCCGTTCAGTGCCAGCGCCCCCCACCAGCCGGTCCGGCGCACCGGCAGGTACGCGCTGTCGGGGGAGGACACCGCGACGCGCTCCTGCACGATCGCTCCGCCCGCGTACGCGAGGGCGGACACGAACGACAGGAGCACGGACAACGCGAGGGCGCTCATCGGCGTCTCCCCTGCGTGGGGCGGGGGCCCCGGCCCCGCGTGAGACGCGGACGCGGAGCCCGGCGCTGCGGACGGTCGGCTTCCATGACCAACACTCTGCCCGCCCGAGGGCTTCCCGTCGTCGTACCTGAGCACACAATGCGTCCTACTGCCGATGGAGTACACCAGCCGTCCGATCATCCCCTGGGCGGGCGACACGGGGTGGAGGACCCGCGCGGCCGGCCCGCGACCGTCCCTGGTACCAGTACCTGTTGTGGACCTCGACCCCGAACTCGCCGCCCTCCGCCTCCTCGGCGGCTTCTCCGTCCTGCGCACCGCCCCGCGGGCGACCGGAGCCACCGGAGCACCGCGGACCCGGCGGCTGCCGACCCTCGCGGAGGCCTACGCACGGGCGGCCCCGGCCGCCCACCCCGATGCGCTGACAGTGCGCGTCACGACGGTCGCGGACCGCCTCCGCACCCCGGAGCCCCGGGTGGCCGCCTCCCTCGCGCAGCAGGGGCTGGCCGCCCGGCTGTGGTCGGTGTCCCTCGGCTGTGCCGTCCTGTACGGCGGGGTGCCCGACCTCGATCCGGGGCTGCTCCACTGGGATCCCCTCGCGTCCGCCCCCGACGACCTGTGGCTCGCCGGGGTGCGCCCGCTGCCCGGCGACGCGGCCACCGTCGCCGGCATCGTGCTGCACGGCCATCTGGAGCCTCTGGCCGCCGCCCTGAGGGCGCACCACGGCGTCGCGGCCGGCCTGCTGTGGGGGAACGCGGGCTCCGCGCTCGCCGGGGCGGCCCGGGAACTGGACCGCTGGGCCCGCGCCCACGGCCGTACCGACGTCGCCGCGCGGGCCCGGGCCCTGACGGACGAACTCTTCGCCCACCCCCTCCTGCGCCCCACCGGCACCCGCGCCGGCACCGCCTTCCGCCGCCGCAGCTGCTGCCTGTACTACCGGGTCCCGGGCGGCGGGGTGTGCGGCGACTGCTGCTTCACCCGGCCGCCGCGCTCTTCCCCACGGGCCGCATCTGGGTGACCATGAAGGGAACGTGCCACCGAGACCAGGGGGTTGTCGGGTGCGAGTGGGACTGCTGACCCGGGAGTACCCCCCGGACGTGTACGGCGGCGCCGGTGTCCATGTCGAGTTCCTCGCACGGGAGTTGGCCTCCCTGGTGGACCTGGAGGTGCACAGCTGGGGCGAGGGCCGCGGCGTGGGCGTCGTACGGCACCGGCCCTGGTCCGTCCTCGACGGCTCCAACGACGCGCTGCGCACCTTCTCCGTGGACCTCTCCATCGCCGCCGCCCTCGAAGGCCGCGAACTCGTCCACTCGCACACCTGGTACGCCAACCTCGCCGGTCATCTCGCCAAGCTGCTGTACGGCGTCCCGCACGTCGTCACCGCGCACTCGCTGGAGCCGTTGCGGCCGTGGAAGGCGGAGCAACTGGGCGGCGGGTACGCGCTGTCCGGCTGGGCCGAGCGCAGCGCGATCGAGGCCGCCGACGCGGTGATCGCCGTCTCGGGCGCCATGCGCGAGGACATCCTCGCCTGCTACCCGGCGCTCGACCCGTCCCGGGTCCACGTCGTGCACAACGGCATCGACACCCGGCTCTACCGCCCCGACCACGGCACCGACGCGCTCGTCCGGCACGGCATCGACCCCGCACGGCCGTACGTGCTGTTCGTCGGCCGGATCACCCGGCAGAAGGGCGTGCCCCATCTGCTGCGTGCCGTACGGGAGATCGACGCCAGTTCCCAGGTGGTCCTGTGTGCCGGAGCGCCGGACACCCCGGAGATCGACCGGGAGTTCCGCGAGCTGCACGAGGAGCTGAGCCGGGTCCGGGAGGGCGTGTTCTGGATCCCGCAGATGCTGCCCCGTCCCGAGGTGATCCAACTCCTCACGCACGCGGCCGTGTTCGTCTGCCCGTCGGTGTACGAACCGCTCGGCATCGTCAATCTGGAGGCGATGGCCTGCGGGACTCCGGTCGTCGCCTCCCGGGTCGGCGGGATCCCCGAGGTCGTGGACGACGGCCGTACCGGCCTCCTGGTGGACCCGGCCGACGACGCCGGCGCGTTCGAGGCGGGCCTCGCCCGGGCACTGGACACCGTGCTCGCGGACCGGGACGCGGCCGGGCGGATGGGGGAGGCCGGACGGGAGCGCGCGGTCGGCGAGTTCGGCTGGGACGCGGTGGCCCGGCGCACGGCCGGGCTGTACGAGGAGATCCTCAAGCAGGCTTAGTCCGGCCCGCTCGGGGCATCCATGGATATCCAGGGTGAGGGGAGACGCCATGCGTCGTGGTGGGCCTTCGGTTCTCGGGATCGTGCTGGCGGGCGGGGAGGGGAAGCGGCTGATGCCGCTCACCGCGGACCGCGCCAAACCGGCCGTCACCTTCGGCGGGACGTACCGTCTGGTCGACTTCGTGCTGTCCAATCTCGTCAACGCCGACGTGCTGCGGATCTGTGTGCTCACCCAGTACAAGTCGCACTCGCTGGACCGGCACATCACCACCACCTGGCGGATGTCCAGTCTGCTCGGCAACTACGTCACGCCGGTCCCGGCCCAGCAGCGGCTCGGCCCGCGCTGGTACCTGGGCAGCGCCGACGCGATCCTGCAGTCCCTGAACCTGGTCCACGACGAACAGCCCGAGTACGTCGCCGTGTTCGGCGCCGACCACGTCTACCGGATGGACCCGCGGCAGATGCTCCGCCAGCACATCGAGGGCGGGGCGGGGGTGACGGTGGCCGGTATCCGGGTGCCGCGCGCGGAGTCCTCGTCCTTCGGCGTGATCACTCCGGGCTCGGACGGCCGTGCGGTCCAGCGCTTCCTGGAGAAGCCGGCCGACCCGCCCGGACTGGCGGACGACCCCGAGTGCGTGTTCGCCTCGATGGGCAACTACATCTTCACCACCAAGGCCCTCGTCGAGGCCCTGCACCGGGACGCCGAGGACAGCCGGTCCGTGCACGACATGGGCGGCTCGATCCTGCCCCAGCTCACCGTGCGCGGCGACGCCCAGCTGTACGACTTCAGCGACAACCACGTGCCCGGCGAGACGACGCGCGATCAGGGCTACTGGCGGGACGTCGGCACCCTCGACGCCTACTACGAGGCGCACATGGACCTGATCGCCGAGCGGCCCGCCTTCAACCTCTACAACCGGCAGTGGCCCATCTACACGCACTCCTACCAGCTCTCCCCGGCGCGCTTCAACGCGGGCGGCATCGCGAGCGAGTCCATCATCAGCGCGGGCTGCCTGATCCGCGGTCAGGTCACCCGCTCGGTGCTCTCGCCGGGCGTCCGCGTGGACCCGGGCGCGGTCGTGCAGGGCTCGGTGCTCCACGACAACGTCCGCATCGGCCGGGGCGCGGTCGTCCGCGGCGCCGTGCTGGACAAGAACGTCGAGGTCCCGCCCGGCGCGACGATCGGCGTCAACCCGGAGCGGGACGCCGAGCTGTACACCGTCTCCAAGGGCGGGGTCATCGCGCTGGGCAAGGGCCAGCGGGTTCCCTGACCGACCGGAACGCCCTCACCGTCACCGCGACGCGTTTCGTGTAATCCCTTCAGAATGCCCGGATTTGCGCCCTCCGCCCCTCAGGATGCAGGCAACGATGTCGAACCTGCGGAGGTCATCCGACATGAGAGGGACCCGGCGCACACGGCTGTGCATGGCGGGGGTGATGGCGGCGTCCGCGCTGATCGCCACCCCCGCCGCACGTGCCGCCGAGCGGACGGACGGCCACCTCACCGACCTGGTCAACCCCCTGATCGGGAGCCAGAACGAGGGCAACACCTTCCCCGGCGCGGCCGTGCCCTTCGGCATGGTGCAGCTCTCCCCGGACACCGGGCACAGCACCGGCTACGACTACACGCAGAACCGTATCCGCGGGTTCTCGCTGGTCCATCTCTCGGGCGTCGGCTGCCGCATCGGCGGTGACCTGCCGGTGCTGCCCACCACCGGCGACGTCACACAGACGGACTACGCCCGGTACGCCGCCCGGTTCTCGCACGCGGACGAGCGGGCGAGCCCCGGCTACTACGGCGTCGGCCTCGCCTCCGGCATCCGCGCCGAACTGACCGCCACCGCGCGCACCGGCGTGCAGCGCTACACGTTCCCCGCCACCGACAAGGCCAACGTCCTGCTGAACGCGGCCCAGTCGCTGCACAAGCCGGTCGCGAGCACGGTGGAGATCCTCGACGACCGCACGGTGCGCACCGAGATCACCGGCCACGGATTCTGCCGGGACACCGGCCCCTACACGGTCTACACGATCACCCGCTTCGACCGGCCCTTCACCGCGTACGGCACCTGGGACGGCGCCACCGTCACCCCGGGCGCCCGCAGCGGGCACGGTGGCGCCTACCTCCGCTTCGACACCACCCGGGACCGCACCGTCGAGGCGACCACCTCGCTGTCGTACGTCGACGCGCGCGGTGCCGCCACCAATCTGCGCGCCGAGGGCGGCCGGAGCTTCGACGCCGTGCGCGGCCGGGCCCGCGAGGAGTGGGAGCGCAGGCTCGCCGACGTCCGCGTCGAGGGCGGCGCGCCCACCCTGCGCCGCACCTTCTACTCCTCGCTGTACCGGACGTTCCTGGCGCCCAACGTCGGCAGCGACGCCGACGGCCGCTACACCGGCTGGGACCGCCGTACCCACCGCGCCGCCGGGTTCACGTACTACCAGAACTGGTCGCTGTGGGACACGTACCGCACCCAGGTCCAACTGCTCGGCCTCCTCGCGCCGCGCGAGACACGGGACATGGCGCGGTCGCTGGTCGCGGTCGACGAGGACGGCGGCTGGCTGCCCAAGTGGGGCTACGGCCCCGTCGAGACGAACATCATGAGCGGCGACCCGGTCACCCCGTTCCTGACCACGGCCTACCACCTCGGTCTGCTCCGGGGCTTCGAGGAGCGGGCCTACCGCGCGCTGCGGAAGAACGCCGACGGCGTGCCGCCCGCCCAGTACCCGGGCGTCGGCCGGGAGGCCAACGCCGAGTATCTCGCGCAGGGGTTCGCCCCGTACGTCAAGGGCAAGCCGTACGCCAAGATGGGCGACTCCGACTACCACCACGGTGCCTCGGTCACCCTCGAGTACGCGCTCTCCGACGCCATGCTCGCCCAGATGGCCCGCGGTCTCGGACACCACGGCGACGCCGCCCGGTACGCCGCCCGGTCCCGGAACTACCGCAACGTCTTCGACCCCGCCACCGGCTTCTTCCGCGCCCGCGACGCCGCCGGCGCCTTCACCGGCTCGCCCGACCCGGCCCGCGGCATCGGCTTCCACGAGGGCACCGCCTGGCAGTACCAGTGGCTGGTCCCGCAGGACCTGCCCGGCGTGGTCGGCCTGATCGGCGGCAAGCGTGCGGCCAACGAGCGGCTGGACTCCTTCTTCGCCTACGACCGGCTGCTCGCCGACCCCGGGCGGACCGCCCGCGAGGTCTGGGTGCACGGCGACCCGTACGCGTACTACAACGCGGACAAGTACAACCCGCAGAACGAGCCCGACCTGATCGCGCCGTACACCTACCTGGCCACCGGCCAGCCCTGGAAGACCACGGACGTGGTGCACGCGGCGCTGACCCTGTTCACGGACACGCCCACCGGCATGACCGGCAACGACGACCTCGGCACGATGTCCGCCTGGAACGTGCTGTCGTCGATCGGCCTCTTCCCGATCCAGCCGGGCTACGACACCTGGGGCCTGTCCACCCCGGTCTTCGACCGGGTCCACCTCAGCCTGGACCGGCGCTACTGGCCGAGCGGCGGGCTCACCGTCGCCGCGCCGGGCACCTCCGCCGCCGACCGGTACATCCAGGCCGTCCGCACCGACGGCCGGCCGCACGCGCGGACCTATCTGACGACGGCCGGGCTGCGCACCCTGCGCTCGCTCGCGTTCACGGTCGGCCCGCGCCCGTCGGAGTGGGGTACGTCACCCGAGACGGCGCAACCCGTGCTGAGGTGACCTCCCCTGTCACTTGGGTCCCGCCTCTTTCGGCGGAAGCGGGACTTAATCTGCTGTTAACTGTGCGTAGCCTGATCGTACTTGACCGTAATCAGCTCACGGAGATTGACTGCAGATCCACCCCTTCGTCGATGCGCGAGGCAAGCCCTTGACTTCCCACCTGCTCGCTCCCCTCGACCTGGCGTTCTGGAACATGGAGTCCGAACGGCATCCGATGCACCTCGGTGCGCTCGGCGTCTTCGGCGCGCACTCGCCCACGGCCGGTGCCCACGCCGCCGATCTGCTCGCGGCGCGCGCCGCCGCCGTACCGGGCCTGCGCATGCGCATCCGCGACGTCTGGCAGCCGCTCGCCTTCGGCGGCGCGGCCCGCGAGCCCGACCCGGACTTCGACCCGCTCCACCACGTCAGGCTGCACGCCCCGACCGCGGACTTCCACGAGACCGCCGGCCGGCTGATGGAGCGCCCGCTGGAGCGCGGCCGGCCGCCGTGGGAGGCCCATGTGCTGCCCGGCGAGGACGGGGTGTCCTTCGCGGTGCTGTTCAAGTTCCACCACGCCCTCGCCGACGGGCTGCGCGCGCTGAAGCTCGCCGCCGGCGTGCTGGACCCGGTCGACCTCCCGTACTCCGCGCCCCGCGCCGCCGAGCCGCCGCGCGGCCTGCTGCCGGACGTGCGGGCGCTGCCGGGCCGCGTCCCCGAGCTGGTCAGGGGAGCGCTGTCGGACGTGGGCCGGGCCCTGGACATCGGCGCCTCGCTGGCCCGGTCCACGTTCGGCATGCGTCCGTCCTCCGCGCTGACCTCCGCGCCGAGCGGCACCCGCCGGACGGCCGGGGTCGTCCTCGACATCGACGACGTGCACCGGGTGCGCAAGAGCGTCGGCGGGACCGTCAACGACGTCCTCATCGCGGTCGTCGCCGGTGCGCTGCGCCGGTGGCTGGACGAGCGCGGCGACGGCAGCGAGGGGGTGGCGCCGCGCGCCCTCATCCCCGTCTCCCGGCGCCGCCCGCGCACCGCCCACCCACAGGGCAACCGGCTCTCCGGGTACCTGATACCGCTTCCGGTCGACGACCCCGACCCGCTCGCCCGCCTCGCCGCCGTGCGTACGGCGATGGTGCGCAACAAGGACGCGGGCCCCAACCGGGGTGCCGGGGCCGTCGCCCTGCTGGCCGACCACGTGCCGGCGTTCGCCCACCGGCTGGGCGGACCGCTCGTCGGCCAGGCCGCCCGGCTGTGGTTCGACATCCTGGTCACCAGCGTGCCGCTGCCCGGCCTCGGGCTCCGGCTCGGCGGGCACGACCTGACCGAGGTCTACCCGCTGGCCCCGCTGGCGCCCGGGCAGTCGCTGGCGGTCGCGATCTCGACGTACCGCGGCCACGTGCACTACGGCCTGGTCGCCGACGCGAAGGCGGTGCCGGACCTGGACGTGTTCGCGCACGCGGTGACGGCCGAGGTGGAAACGCTCCTGATCGCCTGCGACGCGTAAGTCCTCCGTCCGGGGCGGGGCGGCTGCTCGACACGGGGTGCGTGGGTCCTCCGTCCGGCGCGGGATGTGCGGCGTCCTGGCCGACGAGGGCCGAGGACTTGGCTTGGGGGCGGGCCAGGAGGCCAGGGACTGCGCGTCGGGGCCGGTGAGCACCCGGTGCGGGGGGCACGGAGCGCCGGGCTGTGCCGGGTGGGCGCTCCGCCTGCGACGCGTGGGGCGCCGCCGGTGGGCCCCGGCGCCCGGCCGGGGCAGGGGCCTGGGCGCCGCTCTCCGGGCGAGGCCGGGTCCGCGGTTCGTGACGCCCACACGGCGCCGACAGGGGCCCCACCGGGAGAGCGCGCCCGGGGGTGGAGAACCCACTCCCGTCGTCCCGGGGATCGGGCGGGTTTGGCCGGAAGCGGTGCCGCTCCGTAAAATTCCCCGTTCGAAAGCGGGCGCGAGTCGGAGCGCTGCGCAGGTGATCACGGAAGCGGCAGCGCGATGACGGTGACAGAGGACGGGTCTGCGTCCATGGAGGTCCCCATGGAGGTCCCCACGGACGCCTCCATGGACGAGATGGTGCACGGTCCCGGTATCGACCCGGAGCGGCTCGCCGTCTGCCTGAGCGTGCTGGAGGAGCTCGACCGGATCGACGTCGACCACCCCGACGCGATCACGGTACGCCGGGCCACCTCGCACATCTACCGCGCGGTCAAGCAGCGCCGCCGCCAGGAGCGCCGCGCCGCCAAGACCGCGCACGACCGCGCCGTCACCGAGGCCACCGCCACCGGCAGCGCCGAGCGCATCGACGACGAGACCGAGGGCATCCTGCCCTCCTCCAAGATCGAGGCGGGCAGGATCGCGGGCATACTCCAGCGCCCGCGCTCCTGCTACACCTGCAAGGGCCGGTACGTGGAGGTCGACTACTTCTACCACCAGCTCTGTCCGGACTGCGCCGGCGTCAACCGGGCCAAGCGCGACGCCGGCGCCGACCTCACCGGCAAGCGTGCCCTGCTCACCGGCGGCCGGGCCAAGATCGGCATGTACATCGCGCTGCGCCTGCTGCGGGACGGCGCGCACACCACCGTCACCACGCGGTTCCCCAAGGACGCCATCCGCCGCTTCAAGGCGATGGACGACTCGGCGGACTGGATGCACCGTCTGGAGGTCGTCGGCATCGACCTGCGCGACCCGGCCCAGGCCGTCGCACTGGCCGACCAGGTCGCCGAGGCGGGCCCGCTGGACATCCTGATCAACAACGCGACGCAGACCGTGCGCCGCCTGCCCGCGGCGTACGCCGCCCTCGTCGAGGGCGAGAACGCCCCGCTGCCCGCCGGTGAGCTCCCCGCCCACCACGTCATCGGCGCCTTCAACTCGGGCGCGGTCGACGGGCTGGCCGCGCTGCCCCTCGGCGCCAGCGGTCTCGACGCGCAGAAGGTCGCCGACCTCGCCCTGGTCGCGGGCAACGCCAGCGTCGCCCGGCACCTCGACGGCACCGCCATCGACGCGGGCGGCCTGGTCCCGGACGTGGTCGAGAGCAACACCTGGGTGCAGACGATCGACCAGATCTCCCCGGTGGAGCTGCTCGAGACGCAGCTGTGCAACTACACGTCGCCGTTCATCCTGATCAGCCAGCTCCGCCCGGCCATGGCCGAGGCCGCGAAGAAGGCGGCGAGCGGACGGGCGTACGTCGTGAACGTCTCCGCCATGGAGGGCGTGTTCGGCCGCGGCTACAAGGGCGCGGGCCACCCGAACACCAACGCCGCCAAGGCGGCGATGAACATGGTGACGCGGACCAGCGCCGACGAGATGTTCCAGGCCGACGGCATCCTCATGACCTCGGTCGACACCGGCTGGATCACCGACGAGCGCCCCCACTACGACAAGCTGCGCCTCGCCGAGGCCGGCTTCCACGCCCCCCTCGACCTGGTCGACGGAGCCGCCCGCGTCTACGACCCGATCGTGCGCGGCGAGGCGGGCGAGGACGTGTACGGCGTCTTCCTGAAGGACTACGCGCCCGGCAAGTGGTGATCACGGCCGACCGGGCGTGAGCCGCCGGGCGGCCGGGCCGGGCAACCGGCGGCCCGCCCGGCGGCCCGTTCTGCCGACCGGCCACCGGGCGGACCGGGCCGTCGCGACAGTGGGCCGGCCGTCAATCCACCGCACGGAGGCGGGAGTTGCGGGCCGCCACCAGCTCCAGCACCGTGCGCCAGTCCTCCAGCACGCCCGCGTCGAAGCCGCCCGTGCGGCCCTCCTCGACCGCCTGGCGCAGGCGCAGCACGTCGTCCTCGGCGGCACCCGCGTCCCCGCGCACCAGTCGGAACACGCGCTCGCCGAGCAGGGCCCGCACCGCCTCGGCGGCGCTGCGGGCCCGGGCCCGCTCGTCGCCGGGGGCCAGCACCGGACCGATGCCGAGCACCAGCCCGGCCACCTGGAGCTCCTTGTCGGCGGGCCGGCCGCGGCGCAGCAGCGCGGCGGTCCGCAGCGCGTCCTGGTGCCGGCCGGCGTACAGCAGATCCATCAGCTCCTCGACGCTGCGCAGCTCCATGCGTCAGTCCTTCCGCGAGACAGCCGTTGCCCGCACGCCAGCAGATCATGGCGAGCTTGCGGCCCGGCCAACGGCACTTGAACTGCGCCGCGCCCGGCCGGATGGGCGTACCGGATCCGAGGCCCGGGATCGAAGAGGTGTTCGGCCGGGTAGGCCAAGTGGGTGATTCGCTCTGTTGCGCAGCTGATGCGGTTCGTGACAAATAGCCGCATATTGAGGGCTATTGAGGGATCAATTGGCACGCACAAGTTACATCTTGTTTGCACTCCCTATCGAGCGGACCTCCGCTCATTTGGTTAATCTGGAGCGGACGGGCAGCAGTACGGGTCCCACCCACACCCACCGTCCGTCCCGGGGCGAGCCGGTTCACAGCGGCCTGCTCTGACACGAGGTACCGGCGCCACCGCGCCCGAACTGGCCTTCCATCCAGACCTGAGCGGGCGTCCGGCTCCGGAGTGCGGACTGTCCGGTACGCCCCGAGGGTGACCCGACACATAAGGAGTGCGCGGTGACACCGGAGAAGACGAATCGCGAGCAGCGCCCGGCGGAACGCTCGGAGCGCGCGGGCCGGCGGCCCGGAGAACTCGGCAGCCTCGACGTCTGGGCCCGTTCCGCCCCGATCCGCCTCGCGGGCTACGAGGACGACCTCGCCGAACCCCACATCCTGCCCAGCGTGGACTGACGCCGGCGCCGGACCCTTCGCGATCGCCGACGGCATGGGCGCGGCGGACTCGTGCCCATGCCCATCAGGAAAGCCGCGGCCCCCGAACGGCCGCGGCTCCGGCATCTCCGGGCCGGGATCGTCTCCGCCGCCGAGACATCCCTAAGGCCGAGGTTCACCGCGGCTGCACCGGCTCCGCCCGCCTCACCCCCGCGCCTGCTGGGCCAGGGAAGCCGTGCGCTGCCACGGGCGCAGACGCTCCAGCTCCTCCGCCAGGTCCAGCAGGACGGACTCCGTACCCGGACGGCCCACGAGCTGCACCGCGCAGGGGGCACCCGAGGGCAGGGAACCGAAGGGGAGGGACATCGCGGGCCAGCCGGTGAGGTTCCACGGCGGGGTGAACGGCGAGTACGCCGTGTTCGCGAGGACATTGCGCAGCCAGCCCCGCTCGTGCCAGGGGCCGGCCTGCGGCGAGCGCCGCGCCAGCGACGGGGTCAGCAGGACGTCGTGCTCGGCGAAGAACGGCGCCAGCCGGGCGCGCAGCCGCTCCCGGCTGTCACCCGAACGGACCGAAGCCACGAAACGCCGGCCCACCGCCGCGTGCACCCGGGTACGCCGGGCCAGCCGCGCCCGGTCCAGGCCCTCGGCGTCCACCGCCGTACCGGCCGTCCAGTGCCGTACCGCGGTCACCCCCAGATCCAGCGGATACGGCGGCTCGGCCCGCCGCACCCGGTGCCCGGCGCGGGTCAGCAGCCCGGCCGCCTCCCGGACCGCGGTCGTATACGGCCTGCTCACGCCGACCCCGGCGAGCGGGCTGCGCACGGCGGCGGCGATCCGCAGCCGGGGCGGCTCCGCCGAGCGCTCCGGTTCGGCGCCCGCGAGGACGCCGTACATCAGCCGCAGGTCCTCGACCGTCGTGGCCAGCGGGCCGTTCTCCGACATGCCGAACCAGTCGCCGTTGCCGATCCCCGCCGGCACCACTCCGTGGCCCGCCTTGAGGGTGACCAGTCCGCAGTTCGCCGCCGGAATGCGCAACGAGCCCATGCCGTCGTTGCCGAGCGCGAGCGGTACGAGTCCCGCGGCCACCGCCGCCGCGCTGCCGCCCGAGGAGCCGCCCGCCGTGCGCGTGGGGTCCCACGGGTTGCGGGCGATGCCGTACACGCCCTCCGTGGTGCCGAAGACACACAGCTCGGGCACGTTCGTCAGGCCCACGACCACCGCGCCGGCCGCCCGCAGGCGGGCCACGGTGACGTGATCCTCGTCGGCCGGGGTGTCCGGGGTGGCGGCGGAGCCGTTACGCCGGGCCTCCCCGCGCACCGCCAGGTTGTCCTTCACGGCCACCGGCACACCGGCCAGGGGCAGTTCGGACAGATCGGCACGCGAGCCCACCTCGTCGGCCTCGGCGAGCGCGGCCTGCGCGCGGACGGTGCGGAACGCCTCGATCCTGCCGTCGAGCCGCTCGATCCGCGCGAGGTGCTCGGCCATCACCTCCCGCGGTGTCACCTGCTTCCCGCGTACGGCGGCGGCGATCTCGGCGGCGCTCCGCCCGGCCCACTTCCCCACGGGCACTCCCTCGGTCGGTCATCGGCTACTCGCCGGTACGAATCATGGCGCAGGAAGAACTGTGCCGGGTCGGCGGCGGTACGTCGAGGGGTCCCGCCCCGGCCGGCGCGGTTCCGTCAGCCGGGCCGTGCGGCGCTCGTGCTGCCCCTGCCCGTGACCCGGGGGACCGGTACGCCCACCGAGCGGGCCGGGTCGCCGTCCAGCAGCGCCAGCAGTTCCCGGGCCGCCGTGCGGCCGAACGCCGCGCTGTCGCGGGACAGGGCGGAGAGCCGCGGGGTGACCATGCGGCACAGGGCGGAGTCCTCCCAGGAGACGACCGACACGTCCCGCGGGACGCGGAGGCCCAGTTCGACCGCGGCGGCCACGCCGGCCACGGCCATCACGTCGTTGTCGTAGATCAGCGCCGTGGGCGCGGGGGAGCCGCCGAGGACCCGGTGGGTGACCGCCGCGCCCTGTGCGTCGGAGTAGTCCGTGGTCACCGAGCGGACCTCGGTGAGGCCGCGGCGGTCCGCCTCCGCGCGCAGGGTGGCGATCCGCCGCTGGGTGTGGGCCAGTTCGGGCAGGCCGGCGATGTGCACGATCCTGCGGTGGCCCAGCGCCGTCAACTCGTCGACGACGGAGGCCATCGCGCCCGCGTCGTCCGCCCACACCGTGGACAGACCCGGGTGGCGTACGTCGGGTGCGCCCCCGATGACCACCGCGGGCAGGCCGAGTTCGTCGAGGAGGCCGGGGCGGGGGTCCTCCGCGCGCGGGTCGGCGACCAGTACGCCGTCCACCCGGTGCTCCGCCCACCAGCGCCGGTACACCGCGCACTCCTCGCCCACGTCCTCCGCCACCTGGAAGAGCAGGCCCAGATGGCGTTCGGCGAGCACCTCCTGGATGCCCGACACCAGCTGGAGGAAGAACGAGTCGACGCCCAGGCTGTGCGCGGGGCGGGCGAGGACGAAACCGACGGTCGCCGCGCCCTCGCCCGACAACTGCCGCGCCGCCGCGCTGGGGCACCAGCCGAGCTGCTCGGCCACCCGCTGGACCCGGGCGCGGGTGGTCTCGGAGACGCCGGGGCGGCCGTTGAGCGCGAAGGACACGGCGCTCTCGGACACCCCGGCCCGCCGGGCGATGTCCTTCATCGTGGGCCGACGTGCGGGCGACCGTCTGTCCGGCACGATTCCCCCTTCTCCCCGACGGTTTCGCTAATGCGCTTGAGTGTCAAGACCCTAAAGCGCATTAGCGATTGAGGGCAAGTTCTCGGCCAAACTCCGCTGACCTGCACTAATGAAGGACGGATTTCTTTAGCTCCGACGAACTCATTGACTTCCCCGGAAAACCCCGTGCAGGGTCGTCGGCGCCACCAACCGCCAGACGCAGCAAGGGAGCCGTGTCACCGTGCCCAAGCCCCGCAGAGCCCTCGCCGCCGCTGCCGTCGCCCTCGTCCTGCCGCTCAGCGCCTGCGGCTCAGGCGACGACGGAAGCGGCTCGACCGACGCCTCCGGCAAGGTGGAGGGCGACATCACCTTCCAGACCTGGAACCTGCGCGCGAACTTCAAGTCGTACTTCGAGGGCGTCATCGCCGACTTCGAGCACAAGTACCCCGGGACGCACGTGAAATGGGTCGACCAGCCCGCCGAGGGCTACCCCGACAAGCTCAGCGCCGACGCCGCCGGCGGCACCCTGCCCGACGTCGTGAACGTCTCCCCGGACCTGGTCGCCCCGCTCGCCAAGGCCGGTCTCGCCCTCGACCTGGACAAGTCCGCCGCCAAGTACCGCTCCGAGTACCTGGCGGGGGCCTGGGCCGGCCATCAGGTGCCCGGTCTGAGCGGCACGTACGCCTTCCCCTGGTACCTGAACACCGGCCCGCTCTTCTACAACAAGTCCCTGTTCACCAAGGCCGGACTCGACCCCGAGCAGCCGCCGAAGACGTACGACGAACTCTTCGCGGACGCACTCCGGATGGCGGAGAAGAGCGACGGCAAGGTCGCCACCCTCGCCAACGTGCCCACCATCGAGGACTTCGGCCGCTACGGCGTCCCGCTCATGAACAAGCAGGGCACCGGGTTCGCCTTCAACGACGCCAAGGGCGTGAAGCTCCTCACCAAGTACAAGGAGCTGTACGACGCCAAGGCCCTCGACCCGCAGGCACTGACCGCGACCCCCGAGTCCTCCGGAAAGAAGTTCCTCACCGGCGCCGTCGCCATGAACCCCGGCAGCGCCCTCGACCTCGGCAACTTCAAGAAGAACGCGCCCAGCCTGTACCGGAACATCGGCATCACCGACCAGATCACCAGCACCGGCCACGTCAACATGTACGTCATGGGCGTCATGGTCAACTCCCGCACCCAGCACACCCCGGCCGCGGTCGCCTTCGCGCACTTCGTCACCGACGCGCGGAACCAGATGTCCTTCGCGAAGAAGGTGGCCATCTTCCCGAGCACCGCCGGCTCCCTCGACGACCCGTACTTCACCAAGGACGACGGCACCGACGAGACCAGGGTGCGCACCGCCGCCGCCAAGTCCCTGAAGAACGCGGTCAACTACACACCCGTGCTGTTCAGCGACCAGATGAAGACCGCGCTGCGCAACGAGGTCGCCAAGGCGCTCCAGGGCAAGGAGAGCCCCAAGGCGGCTCTTGACAACGCTGTCGCCGCCGCCGACCGGCTGCTCCAGCAGGGCTGACCCGCCATGGCCGCGCCCCTCCGCGTCAAGCGCCAGCTCCCCTTCAGCCCCTGGCTGTTCGCCGCCCCCGGCCTGCTGATCACCGGCGCCTTCGTGCTCTACCCGTTCGTCTCCACCCTGGTGAACTCCTTCACCGACCGCCGCACCCTGGTCCCCGGCCACTTCGTGGGCCTCGCCAACTTCCGCGAACTGCTCCGCGACGAGATGTTCTGGACCGGACTGCGCAACAGCACCCTGTACGTCGTCGGCGTCGTACCCGCCCTCGTCGTCCTGCCGCTGCTGCTCGCCCTGCTGGTGCAGAAGAACATCCCCGGCATCACCTTCTTCCGCTCCGCCTTCTACACCCCGGTCGTCGCCTCCATCGTCGTGGTCGGGCTGATCTGGGTGTGGCTGCTGGACGAACGCGGGCTCGTGAACGCGCTGCTGGAGACGGTCGGGATCGGCCGGGTCGGCTTCCTCAGCGACCAGTGGCTGCTCCTGCTCAGCGCGATGGCCGTCACGGTGTGGAAGGGCCTCGGCTACTACATGATCATCTATCTCGCGGCGCTCGCGAACGTGCCGCGCGAACTGCACGCGGCCGCCGCCGTGGACGGCGCCGGACCGGTCCGCCGCTTCCTGTCGGTCACCGTGCCCGCCGTCCGCTCCACGATGGTGCTGGTCGCCGCGCTCTCCTCGGTCGCCGCCTTCAAGGTGTTCTCCGAGGTGTACCTGATGGCCGGACCCAGCGGCGGCCCGGCCGGCGAGGACACCACCCTCGTCATGCTCGTGCAGCGCACCGGCACCGGCCTCACCGGCCGCGTCGGCTACGCCTCCGCCCTCTCCGTCGTCGTCTTCGCCGTCACCGTCGCGCTGATGCTGCTCGTGCTGCGCGCCGACCGGAGGGAGGAGTCGTGAGCGTCCTGGAGAAGGTACGGCCCGAACGGCCGGCCGCCGCGGCCGGGGAACCGCGCGTCACCGACGAGCACGGCCGGCGCATCCGGATCGGCGAACTGGCCCTGCGCTACCTGCTGCTGCTCACCGTCCTCGCCCTGACCGTCGGCCCGTTCCTCTGGCAGCTGTCCACCTCGCTCAAGGGCCCCACCGAGGACATCTACAGCTCACCGCCCACGTTCCTGCCCGGCCACCCCACCGGACACAACTACGCACGGGTCGCCGACATCATCCCGGTCTGGGACTACGCGCTGAACTCCCTGAAGGTCGCCACCGCCAACGTCGTGACCAACTGCGTCGGTTCGGCGCTCGCCGGCTACGCCCTGGCCCGGCTGCGCTACCACGGCCGGCGCGCGACCACGATCGTCTTCGTCCTGGCGATGCTCGTGCCCGTCGAGGGCATCGTCATCGCCCAGTTCACCACCATGCGCGAACTCGGCCTGAACAACACGCTCGTCGGGGTCGTCCTGCCCGGCGCGATCGGCGCGATGAACGTGCTGCTGATGCGCAACGCCTTCCGCAACCTCCCCTACGAGATCGAGGAGGCCGCCTACGTCGACGGCGCCAACGTCTGGCAGCGGTTCTCGCGCGTCGCACTGCCGTCGGTGAAGGGCACCCTCGCCGTCGTCGCGATCTTCGCCTTCATGGGCGCGTGGGACGACTTCCTGTGGCCGCTCATCGTGCTCAGCGACCCGTCCCGGTTCACCCTCACCATCGGCCTCAACTACCTGCACGGCACCTTCGCCAACGACGAGCGGCTCGTCGCCGCCGGCACCGTGATCGCCGTGGCACCGCTCATCGCCCTCTTCGCCTGCCTCCAGCGGTACTTCTTCCGCGGGGTCGGCGAGGGCGCCGTCAAGGGCTGAACCCCGTACCGACCCGCGAGGACCAAGGACACCCATGCCCCCTGCCGTGCGCTTCGGCGTCAACTACACCCCGAGCGTCGGGTGGTTCCACCACTGGCTCGACTTCGACCTCGACTCCGTGCGCGCCGACCTCGACGCCATCGCCGCACTGGGCCTCGACCACATCCGCGTCTTCCCGCTCTGGCCGTACTTCCAGCCCAACCGCACCCTGATCCGCCCGCGGGCCGTCGAGCAGCTCATGGCCCTCGCCGACGCGGCGGCCGAGCGCGGTCTGGACGTCAACGTCGACGGCCTGCAAGGGCACTTGAGCAGCTTCGACTTCCTGCCCGCCTGGACCCGCACCTGGCACCGCCGCAACCTCTTCACCGACCCGGACGTGATCGACGGACAGGCCGCCTACCTGCGCACCCTGGCCGCCGCCCTCGCCGACCGGCCGGCCTTCCTCGGCATGACCGTCGGCAACGAGGTCAACCAGTTCGCCGCCGGACCGCACCCGGACCCGGACCGCATCACGGCCGAGGAGGCCGAGCGATGGCTGGTGCGGATGCTCGCCGCCTGCGCCGAGGGCGCCCCCGGCCGGCTCCATCTGCACGCCTCCTACGACGCCGCCTGGTACCAGGACGACCAGCCCTTCACCCCCGGCCACTCCGCCCGGCTCGGCGACGTCACCGCCGTGCACTCCTGGGTCTTCAACGGCACCGCCCAGCGGCACGGCCGCACCTCCGTGCCGGCCGAGCACCACGCCGCCTACCTCGTCGAGCTGAGCAAGGCCTGGGCCGACGCGCCGCACCGGCCGGTGTGGCTCCAGGAGGTCGGCGCCCCCGCCCCCCTGGTCCCCGCCGCGCACGCGGCCGCCTTCGCCGAGGCCACGGTCGCGAACGTGCTCGACTGCCCCGACCTGTGGGGCATCACCTGGTGGTGCTCCTACGACGTCCCGCGCGACCTCGCCGATTTCCCCGCACTCGAATACTCCCTGGGGCTGCTGACCGGCGAGCGGCGGCCGAAGGACATCGCCCGGGTCCTGGCCGACGCGGCCCGTGGGACACACACCCCGCCCGCCGTGCGCGGAACGGCCCTCGTCGTGCCCGCCGACCCGGCCCACCGCTCCCGCTGCGCCCCCGGCGGCCCGGTCTTCGACGCGTACTTCCGGCTGACCGCCGACGGCGCCCGGCCCACCACCGTGCTCGACACCCGCGCCGACGACAAGGAGCACCTCGCCGCGCGCGGCATCACCGAAATCGTCACTCCCGACCAGGTACTCCCCACCCCACAAGGAGGCACCCGCTCGTGAACCCCACCAGACGCACCGTCCTCATCGCCGCCACCGCGGCAGCCCTGGCACCCGCGCTGCCCGAAGCCGCCGTCGCGGCCCCGCGCACCGGCGCCGCGACCCCGCCGTACGCCTCGTACTGGTACCCGGACACCTTCCCCGCCGGCAGCCCCGGCCCCGGCATCACCTGGCGCAGCCTGAAGAGCTGGCGCGCCGCCGACGACGCCGACCTCGCCTTCAACGCCGCGTCCGTACCGCTCGCGCCCCGCTTCACCCCGACCCCGGCGAACAGCACCGCACGCTCCGGCCAGGCCCGGGTCCAGGCCCTGGTCTCCTTCGGCCCCACCGCCGCCAACCCCTCCCAGGGCGCGGCCACCGCCGACTACTACGCCCTCACCCACTGGTCGTACCTCGACGAGCTGGTCTTCTGGGGCGGTTCGGCGGGCGAGGGGCTGATCCTGGCGCCCAACGCGCCGGTCGTGGACGCCGCCCACCGGCACGGCGTCCCCGTCCTCGGCAACGTCTTCCTGCCCCCGGTGGCCTACGGCGGGCAGCTCCAGTGGACCCGCGACCTGGTGCGGAAGGACGCGAGCGGACACTTTCCGCTCGCCGCCCAGCTGGTCGCGGTGGCGGCGGCCCACGGCTTCGACGGCTGGTTCGTCAACGCCGAGACGGGCGGCGGCGACACCGCGCTCGGTACGGCCATGCTCGGCTTCGTCAAGGAGCTGAAGACCCTGGCGGCGGCCAGGGGACAGCGCGTGACCTGGTACGACGCCATGACCGTGAACGGCACGGTCAGCTGGCAGGGCGCCCTGAACAGCCAGAACGAGGCGTTCTTCCAGGCGGCCGACGACATGTTCGTCGACTTCCGGTGGAGCGCGGGCACCCTCGACTCCTCGGGCACGAGGGCCGACCGGCTCGGCCACGGCCGGTACGCGCTGTGGGCGGGCGTCGACGTCGAGTCGAACGGGTCCGGCACCTCGGTGGACTGGGACGCCGTCGTGCCCGCCGGGAAATCCCACACCACCTCGATCGGCCTGTACCGGCCCGAGTGGACCCGCAACCACCTGCCCGCCGACCGACGCGCCCCCGAGGACTTCCACGCGGCCGACGACCGGTTCTGGAGCGGACGGTCCCTCGATCCGTCCCGGCCGGACACGGGTGATCCCTGGCGGGCGCCCGCGGTGTCGGTGGCCGACCGCTCGACGGTGACCTCGCTGCCGTTCGCGAGTGTCTTCAACACCGGGCACGGGCTGCGCTGGTACGAGGAGGGCGCCGTCACCTCCGACAAGCCCTGGAACCACCTCGGGCTCCAGGACCGGCTGCCCTCCCGGCGCTGGGTGGTACGGACGCCGGGGCAGCGCCCTGCCGTCTCCTTCGACTTCGCCGACGCCTGGCGCGGCGGGAACAGCGTGCTGGTCGCCGGCGCCCTGGACGGACCGGCGGTGGTGGATCTGTACGCGACCCGGCTGCCGATCGCCGCGAACACCGTTGTCGAGCTGACGTACCGCGGCGAGGCTGGGGAGGTGGACGTCGAACTGGCGGTGGCGACGGGCGAACCGACGACGGCGGGGACGGCACCGCCGTACACCTGTCTGCCGGTGAACGCGGACAACAAGGCCTGCCGTGTGAAGACGGTCAACGGGTGGCAGACCGCGCGCCTTGCGCTCACCGGACTGTCCGGCACCGTCCACGCCCTCGGCGTCCGGCTCACCGCCGGCGCCGGACCGGTGCGCTGGCGACTGGGCGGGATCGCCGTCCACAACGCGCTCACCACGCCCTCCGCCCCCTTCGGTGCCCGCGTCACCGCGGCGAACGGCGGCGATCTCCGCCTCGCCTGGAACGCCGCCCCCGGCACCGTCCGCCACTACACCCTCCACCGTCTCCTCCCCGACGGCACCCGCCGCTTCCTCGGCGCCACCGGCCAGTGCGCCTTCTTCGCCGCCGGACTGGAGCCCGAGCGGCAGGAGAAGGCCGCACGGTTCGAACTGCGCGCCGTGGGGGAGCTCTACAACGCCTCGACCCCCGTGACCGTCACCCACCCCTGGTAACCACCCGGAACCCCGCAGGGAGCACCCCGCATGCATGACGACCGCACACTGGTGGAAGCCCGCCTCCGGCGCGTCCTCGACGAACGCGTCCGACCCGCCGTGTACCCCGAGTCCGTGCCGCTCAAGGTCGCGGTGTGGCACGCGCCCGGCGAGCCCGTACCGGTCGCGGAGGGGCTCGCCGCCGAGCCCGCGCCGATCGCCGTGGGCGCACGGTGGGGTGCTCCCTGGGGGACGAGCTGGTTCCGGGTGACCGGGACCGTGCCCGAGGCCTGGGCCGGCCGGACCGTCGAGGCCCTGCTCGACCTCGGCTTCGACGAGAACATGCCCGGCTTCCAGTGCGAGGGCCTGGTCTACCGGCCCGACGGCACCCCCGTGAAGGGCCTCAACCCCCGCAACCAGTGGGTCAGGATCGGCGCGCCCGTCGAGGGCGGCGAGGAGGTGCGCCTGCACATCGAGGCCGCGTCCAACCCGGTCGTCCTCGACTACCACCCCTTCCGGCCCACCGCGCTCGGGGACAAGGACACCGCCGGGACCGAGCCGCAGTACACGCTCACCCGCATGGACCTCGCCGTGTTCGACGAGACGGTGTGGCGCCTGGTGCTCGACCTGGAGGTGCTCGGCGAGCTGATGGCCGAGCTGCCCGTGGACTCCGCGCGCCGCCACGACATCCTGCGCGCCGTCGAACGGGCCCTGGACGCCGTGGACCTCCAGGACGTGGGCGGCACGGCGGAGCGCGCCCGGGAGCGGCTCACCGGTGTGCTGTCGGCGCCCGCAGTGCCGTCGGCGCACCGGATCAGCGCGGTCGGGCACGCGCACATCGACTCGGCGTGGCTGTGGCCGCTGCGCGAGACGGTCCGCAAGGTGGCCCGGACGACCTCCAACATGACCGCGCTGATCGAGGACGAGCCGGAGTTCGTCTTCGTCATGTCCCAGGCGCAGCAGTGGGCCTGGGTGAAGGAGCACCGGCCCGAGGTGTGGGCGCGGGTGAAGAAGGCCGTGGCGGAGGGGCGGTTCGTGCCGGCCGGCGGGATGTGGGTGGAGTCGGACACCAACATGCCCGGCTCGGAGGCGATGGCCCGGCAGTTCGTGCACGGGAAGCGGTTCTTCCTCGACGAGTTCGGTGTCGAGAACGAGGAGGCCTGGCTGCCCGACACCTTCGGCTTCGCGGCCGGTCTGCCGCAGATCATCAGGGCGGCGGGCTCCAAGTGGCTGCTGACGCAGAAGATCTCGTGGTCCCAGACCAACAAGTTCCCGCACCACACGTTCCTGTGGGAAGGCATCGACGGCACACGGATCTTCACGCACTTCCCGCCCGTCGACACCTACAACTGCTCCATGAAGGGCGCGGAGATCGCCCACGCGGCACGGAACTTCAAGGACAAGGGGAGGGCCCGGCACTCGCTCGCGCCCACCGGCTGGGGCGACGGGGGCGGCGGCACGACCCGGGAGATGGTCGCCAAGGCGGCCCGGCTGCGCGACCTCGAAGGGTCCGCCACCGTCGTCTGGGAGACACCCCGCGCCTTCTTCGAGAAGGCCGAGGCGGAGTACCCCGCGCCGCCCGTCTGGGCCGGCGAGCTGTACCTCGAACTGCACCGGGCGACCCTCACCAGCCAGGCCAGGACCAAGCAGGGCAACCGGCGCAGCGAGCACCTGCTGCGCGAGGCCGAGCTGTGGGCGGCCACCGCGGCCGTGCGCACCGGATTCCCCTACCCCTACGAGGAGCTGGACCGGATCTGGAAGACGGTCCTGCTGCACCAGTTCCACGACATCCTGCCCGGCTCGTCCATCGCCTGGGTGCACCGGGAGGCGCGGGCGACGTACGACCGTGTCGCCGGCGAGCTGACCGCGCTCGTCGAGGGCGCCCAGCGCGCGCTGGCCGGGGAGGGCACCACCGCGCTGGTCTTCAACGCGGCCCCGCACGGCCGCCACGGCGTCCCGGCGGGCGGGGCCGCGGCGGCCCCGGCCGGGCAGTCCGGGACGACCCTCACGGCGGGCCCGGACGGCGGTCACGTGCTGGACAACGGGCTGCTGCGGATCGCCGTCGACGGCCGCGGTCTGGTCGTCTCCGCGTACGACCTCGCCGCCGGCCGCGAGACGATCGCCCCCGGCACGGTCGCCGGTCTCCTCCAGCTGCACCCGGACTTCCCGAACATGTGGGACGCCTGGGACGTCGACTCCTTCTACCGCAACACCGTCACCGACCTCACGGACGCCGACTCGGTCACGGCCGGCGAGGACGGGGAGTCGGTGCGGGTCGTGCGGTCCTTCGGGGACTCCCGGGTCACCCAGGTGCTGTCGCTGCCGCCGGGGGAGAAGCGGCTGGTGCTGGACACCGAGGTCGACTGGCACGAGACGGAGAAGTTCCTGAAGCTGGCCTTCCCGCTCGACCTGCACGCCGAACGGTACGCGTCCGAGACGCAGTTCGGGCACGCCTTCAGGCCCACGCACACCAACACCTCGTGGGAGGCCGCCAAGTTCGAAGCGTGCAACCACCGCTTCGTGCACCTGGAGGAGCCGGGCTGGGGCGTCGCCGTCGTCAACGACTCGACGTACGGCCACGACGTGACCCGGAACGTGCGGACCGGCCAGGACCGCGGGACGACGACGACCGTGCGGGTCTCCCTGCTGCGCGCCCCGCGCTTCCCCGATCCCGAGACCGACCAGGGTGTACACCGGTTCCGGCACGCTCTGGTCCCCGGTGCGGCGATCGCGGACGCGGTCCGCGAGGGCTGGCGGATCAACCTGCCGGAGCGGCGCACGACCGGCGCCCACGAGGTCGCCCCGCTGGTCGCCGTGGACGACGACGCAGTCGTGGTCACGGCCGTGAAGCTGGCCGACGACGGCAGCGGCGACGTGGTGGTCCGCTTCCACGAGGCGCACGGCGGCCGGGCCCGGGCCACGCTCACGACCGGCTTCGAAGTCGCGGACGTCACGGTGACGGACCTGCTGGAACGGCCGGGCGGTGACGGGGAACCGCCGGTGCGCGACGGCGACCGGATCACCGTGGCGCTGCGGCCGTTCGAGCTGATGACGCTGCGGCTGCGCAGGGCGTGAGGCCGCGGTTGCCGGGGCGCCCGCCGCGGGTGCCCCGGCCACCCTCGTGGCTTTCCCCGGCACGGACACAGCCACGATGATGTGCCGATGAGACGAAGAAGGGTCCCCGACTCCACCTGGTCGGCCGAACCGGATCCCCTGCTGGCCCTCGCCCGGCGGGAGTTGGCGTTCTACGCGAGGACCTGCACCCGGGCCAGGCGGCTGCACCACGGCACCGAACTCGGCGCTCTGCTCACCACGTCGGTGACGGTCGTGGCCGCCGGTCTGCACGCCCCGGCCTGGCTGACCGCGCTGATCGCGGGCGGCGCCGTCTTCTTCACCGGCATGCGCCAGCTGTACGGCGCCGGCTCGCGCTGGGTGCTCGCCGCGCAGGCGCGAGAGTCGCTGCGCCGGGCCCTGGACCGCTATCTGCTCCTGCCGGAGGCCGAACGCGACGCGACGGTCCGCCGGGCCCTGCAGACGGTGGTCGAGGAGGTCGGCGCGAACGAACTGCGCGCCTGGTCCGAGGCACAGGGAGGGCGCACCGAACCGCCACTGCCGTCGGTGGGAGCGTGACCGGACCGCGCACGAGGGGATTGCCCGGCGCGGCTACGGCCTCCGAGCCGCGCCCGCCAGCCGCGTGGGCGGCAGGTACTCGCGCACGTACGTCCGCTCCCAGCACGCGCCCGTCTCCCGCAGCTCCCGCCGGCTGGTGTAGCGGTAGCGGAAGAGACGGGCCCGGACGTAGCGGGGCGGCGTGTCTGGCGGGAAGGGGGAGCGGCGCAGCAGCCGCAGCGTGTCCCGGTCGTTCTCCAGCAGCCGCTCCACCAGAGCGCCGAACCAGTCCCCGGCGTACGCGGGCGACAGCGCCGCGAACCACATCAGCCAGTCCAGGCGCAGATGGTAGGGCGCGAACTGGCGCGGCCAGCGCCGTGGATCACCCGGTTTCCCCTTGAACTCGTACTCCCGCCAGTCCGAGTCCTCGCGGGGCCCCTCGTCCGGCGTGCCCTCCACCACCACCTCGTAGCGCACCCGGCTGACACTGCCGAAGGCGCCGTAGGTGTTCACCAGGTGGAGGGGGTCGAAGGAGCGGTTCATGACCTGGCGGCGGGAGATCATGTTCGTCACCGGGTGGTAGCTCAGGAAGAGCAGCAGCGCGGCGACGGCGAGCAGCAGGACCTCGTACCAGAGCGGCGGCGGCGGCACGGACGGGGCGGATCCCGGCAGCCGCAGCGCGGACAGGGCCAGCACGATCGTGACCCAGTTCAGCCAGGAGAAGTTGCCGGACAGCACCAGCCACAGCTGGGTGACGATCATCAGGGCCGCCGCGGCCGAGGCGACCGGCTGCGGGGTGAACAGCAGGACCGGCACGACCAGTTGGGTCAGATGGTTGGCGGCCACCTCGGCCCGGTGCACGGGCTTCGGCAGATGGTGGAAGAACCAGCTCAGCGGGCCCGGCATCGGCTGCGTCTCGTGGTGGTAGTCCAGACAGGTCAGCTTCCGCCAGCAGGCGTCGCCCCTCAGCTTGATCAGCCCGGCGCCGAACTCCACCCGGAACAGGATCCAGCGGAGAAGGAACAGCACGACCACGGGCGGCGCGACGTCGTCGTTGCCGAGGAACGCGGCGAGGAAGCCCGTCTCCAGCAGCAGTGACTCCCAGCCGAACGCGTACCAGGTCTGGCCCACGTTGACGATCGACAGGTACAGCGCCCAGGGCACCAGCCACAGCAGGATCCCCGCCCACAGCGGCAGTTCGGAGTCCGCCCCGGCGAGCAGGGCCGCCGACACCGCGCAGCCCGCCCAGGCACAGGCCGCGAAGAAGCCGTCCGAGTAGCGCCACTGGAACAGGCTCGGGGCCCGCCGGAAGGGCACCCGCGCCACGAAGCGGGGGATCGGCAGCATGCCGCGCTCCCCGAGGAGCGCCCGGAACTGGAGCGCCGCCGTCAGGAACGCGACGAGATACAGCGCGGCCAGACCCCGCTGGAGGACCAGCCGGCTCCACCAGTAGTCGGGTGCGGTGAACCAGTCCACGGCGGTGCGCGCCCTTCTTCGCGGCCAGGCGTTCCCCGAGTTGCCAGTCAAACGAGTGCAATGCAGACAATAGTCCCGAATTACCCACAGTGATGCGGAGTATGCGGTGCGGATACCCACCCGATCCATCGGCATGGCCTGCGTGCTCTTGGTGGCGCTGCTCGTGACCGGCTGCGCCGGCATGGGCGTCAAGGAGGCCCAGACGGGTGAAGAGCTCTTCCTCGAGCCCGCCGGGGCCCGGGGTGCCGAGCCCTTCACCGACTCGACGGCCGCCGTCGCCGCCGCGCCACCGACCCCTCCGTCGCCCACCACCGCGGCGGCGTCGCAGTCGGTGACGCTCTCCGAGCGGGCCCTCGCGCCGCTGCGCCCGACGCGGACCCTCTCCGGGGCGACGCCCGGCCTCTACCGGGGCGCCGTGCACGTCGCCGGCTGCGACGTCGAGCGGCAGATCGGCTACCTGGCGGCGGACCCGGCCCGGGGCGAGGCCTTCGCCACCGCGCTGAACGTCACCCCGTCGCAGGTGCCCCGGCACCTGCGGAGTCTGACCCCGGTCGTGCTCCGCGCCGACACCCGCGTCACGAACAACGGCTACCGCGAAGGGCAGGCGGTCCAGTACCAGTCCGTGCTGCAGGCCGGCACCGCCGTCCTCGTGGACGACCGGGGCGTGCCCCGCGTCCGCTGCGCCTGCGGCAACCCGCTCGGGCCACCGGGGTCGGCCCGCGGCGTCGGCGTCAGCGGCTCCGCCTGGCCCGCCTACGAACCGAACCAGGTGGTCGTGGTGACCCCGGCACCCCGCGCCGTCGCCAGTCTCACGCTCCTCGACGCCGACGGACGCACCTGGATCGAACGCCGGACCGGTCAGGACGTCCGCCACGACCGCGTCGTCCCCGCGCCCGACGGGGCCGCCGCCACCGCGCCCGCCGACCCGGCGCACCAGGGCGCCACCGGCGCGCAGACGCCGGACACCGGACAGCCCAGCGCCGGGGGGAGCGGGCCGGCCACGCCACCGCCCTCCGCCGCGGCCCGGGCGGACGGGCGCGCCGCGCCCGCGGACGGCACCACTCGGTCGCCGGGACCGGGTCTCCCGGCCCTCCCGAAGGCACCGGCCGCCCATGTCCCCCAGCCGGACCCGCTCGACGAGATCGGTCCGCCCGCCGTCCCGGAGCTCCCGGACCCGCCCGACGGCGGCGGGCTGATCCCGGACGACGTCCCGGGCCCGCCGGGGGGCGACGTCCCGGACCCGCCCGGCGACGGCGTACCGGAGGCCGACGGGCCGCCGGACGCGCCGGACCCGACGGGAGCCGTACCCGACGGCCTACCGGACGCCCAGGACGGCTGAGCCCGCCACCGCGACCCGGGAGCGGCGGCCGGCCCGGACGGCGAAGCCGATCAAGTCGAATAATCGGGCGAATCCTGGCAAGGTGGGCGCATGGCTGATCGGGGAGCGGGTGCTCTGTCACTCCCGGAGGACTGGCCCGCCCATCCGGACCCGATTCTCGCGCTCAACCACATGGGCAGCTTCGACTGGGACCTGGACGCCGGTCTCTTCCACATGGACGCGCAGGCCTTCGAGGTGTTCGACCTGCTGCCCGAGGAGTACGACGGCCGCCCCGAATCGCTGAGCCGGCGGGTGCCGCCGCCGGAGGCCGCCCGGCTCGACTCGGTGGTCGCCCGGGCCATCAAGGACGGCAGCGAGAACTACGGCGCCTACTTCCGCATCCGCTGCCGCGACGGCACCTCGCGCTGGACCCACACCCAGGGCTACATCCGGCGCGACGGCTCCGGCCGCCCGCGCCGGGTCGTCGGCATCGTCCGCGACGCCACCGAGGAACTCGCCGACAGCGCCGCCCGCAGCCTGCGCGCCGCCCAGGACGAGGCCTTCCGCCAGCAGACCAACATCGTGCAGGTCGTCTCCGCCGCCCTCGCCCACGCCCGGAGCGTCCAGGACGTCATCGACATCCTCAAGGACACCCACGGCATCGAGAACCTCGGCGCCGCAAGCCTGGTCATGGGCCTGGTGGAGGCGGGCCGCATCCGGCTCGTCGCGGAGGGCCCGGCCGGCAGCTTCGTCCCCGGCACCCGCGTCACCCGCACGGACGAGCCGTATCCGATGAGCGAGGTCGTCCGCACGCTCGTCCCGCGGTTCATCGAGTCGCCGGAGGAGTTCGCCGACCACTACCCCATCCTCTGGCCCCACCTCACCGACCTGCACATCACCTCGGCCGCCTATCTGCCCCTGATCGCCCAGGCCCGCCCGATCGGGGCCATGGGCCTGCTGTACGACGACCGGCGCGGCTTCTCGGACGAGGAGCGGGCCGTGCTCGTCGCGCTCGGCAGCAGCATCGGGCAGAGCCTCATGCGCGCCATGCTCTACGAGCAGGACAAGGACGTGGCCCAGGGGCTCCAGCAGGCCATGCTGCCCCGCACCATCCCCAGCGTGCGCGGCGCCGACGTCGCCGTCCGCTACCGGTCGGCGGCGGTGGGCCGGGACATCGGCGGCGACTGGTACGACCTGATCCCGCTGCCCGGCGGCCGCGTCGGCGCGGTCATCGGCGACGTCCAGGGGCACGACACGCACGCGGCGGCGGTGATGGGGCAGCTGCGGATCGTGCTGCGCGCCTACGCCGCCGAGGGGCACCCCCCGGCCACCGTGATGGCCCGCGCCTCGGTCTTCCTCCACGAACTCGACACCGACCGCTTCGCCACCTGCCTGTACGCGGAGGCCGACCTGTCCACCGGAGTCGTCCAGGCGGTCCGCGCCGGGCACATCGACCCGCTGCTCCGGGACGCCGACGGCACCTGCCGGCGCGTCCCCGTTCCGGGCGGGCTCCCGCTCGGCCTGTCCGCCGAATTCGGCCGTCTGGAGTACCCGGTCTGCACCCTCGAACTCGATCCCGGCCACACCCTGCTGCTGTGCACCGACGGGCTCGTCGAACGGCCCGGCGCCGACCTCGACGACGGCATGCGCGGCCTCGCGGACCTCATCGCGGACGGCCCGGACGACGTGCGCGCCCTCGCCGACCTGCTGATCCGGATGGCCGAGCGGCAGGGCGGCGAGGACGACGTCGCCCTGCTCCTGCTGCGTCGTCGCGTCCCGGAGGCTCCCCGGGCGGGCGGCAGGCTCCAGCAGCACGTGGCGCCCGGCGACCCCGAGGCCCTCGCCCAGGCCCGCCACATGATCCGCGCCGCCGTCCGCTCCTGGGGCGCCCATGACCGCGCCGACGAGGTCGAGCTGGTCGCCGACGAGCTGATCACCAACGCGCTGATGCACACCGAGGGCGCGGCGATCGTCACGCTGCGGGCCCTGGAGGGCGCCGGCCGCAGGCTCCGCATCGAGGTCGAGGACGCCTCCAGCGCCCTGCCGCGCCGCCGCGAGGCGGGGGAGGACGGCGTCTCCGGCCGCGGCCTGCTCCTCGTCGACCGGCTCGCCGACGTCTGGGGCGTGGAGGCACGCGGCGGCGGCAAGGCGGTGTGGTGCGAGTTCCTGGTGCCCTAGGCCCCAGCGGGACGGCGGCGCGCCTGGCGTCGTCGGTGGCGGATGGCACCCTGGACGTATGCCGGAACTGCCCGAGGTAGAAGCGCTGACGGACTTCCTCACCGAGCACCTGGTCGGCCGCCGGGTGGTGCGGGTGCTGCCCGTCGCCATCAGTGTCCTGAAGACCTACGACCCGCCGGTCACCGCCCTGGAGGGCGCCGAGGTGACGGCCGTGCGCCGGTACGGCAAGTTCCTCGACCTGGAGGCGGACAGCGGGCTGCATCTGGTGACGCACCTCGCCCGTGCGGGCTGGCTGCAGTGGAAGGACCGGCTGCCCGACGGTCCGCCCAAGCCGGGGAAGGGCCCCCTCGCGCTCCGCGTGGCGCTGGAGACCGGTGAGGGTTTCGACCTCACCGAGGCCGGCACCCAGAAGCGCCTCGCGGTGTACGTCGTCCGTGACCCCGGTGAGGTCCCCGGTGTCGCCCGGCTCGGCCCGGACCCGCTCGCCGACGACTTCGACGAGGCCCGCTTCGCCGCGCTCCTGAAGGACGAGAGACGGCAGCTCAAGGGGGCGCTGCGGGACCAGTCCCTGATCGCCGGCGTCGGCAACGCCTACAGCGACGAGATCCTGCACGCCGCGAAGATGTCGCCGTTCAAGCTGGCGTCCTCGCTCACCCCGGACGAGACCCACCACCTCTACGAGGCGCTGCGCACCACGCTCACCGAGGCGGTCGAACGCTCCCGCGGAGTGGCCGCCGGACGCCTGAAGGCCGAGAAGAAGAGCGGCCTGCGGGTGCACGGCCGCACCGGCGAGCCCTGCCCGGTCTGCGGGGACACCATCCGCGAGGTCTCCTTCAGCGACTCCTCGCTGCAGTACTGCCCCACCTGCCAGACGGGCGGCAAACCCCTGGCGGACCGCCGGCTCTCCCGGCTCCTGAAGTGAGGGGCGGGTCAGCGCCGGCTGTTCCGAAAGCCGATCACCACGGCGCCCCACCAGCGTCGACACGCACATGGAGCGAGACCCACGCACAGGCCCAGAGTCCGAGGCTGACGGCGACCGCCGCCGCCGCGACCGTCACCAGGTGTCGTACAGGTTGCTCGTGACGTTACCGGGACTCCAGGGTGACCAGCCGCTCGCCGTCCGCCGTGCGGACCTCGTAGCGGGCGATCTCGTCCGGGTGCATCTGGGCGGCGCCGAGGGTGGTCGTGGGATGGGTCCCGTTCGCCGGATTGGCCCAGCCGGCGACGACCTGTTCGGTGCCGTCGTCGCCGATCGCGACGAGCCGGCAGACGTGCGAGCCCGACCCGTCCTTCACCTCCAGCCGCAGATCGCTGCCCCAGTCCTCGTCCGCGGTGGTCACCCGGGCCCACACCCCGGTCCGCGGGTCGGTCGCCGCCGTGGTGCGCGCGGTCGGCTGCGCGTGGCCGGAGAAGGCCACGATCCCGGATCCGGCCACGGCGAGCACCACCGAGGCGGCCAGCCCGTACAGCGCCCGGCGCCGGCGTGAGCGGCGACGCAGCGAGATGTCACCGAGCAGCCGGTCCAGCAGCCGCGGCCCGGGCTGCGCCATGGGGTGCACGAAGCGCGGCGTCGCCCGGCGGTAGAGCAACAGCTGCCGGGCCGTGGGCCCGAACTCGGTCACCTCTGCCGCGCACCGGGGGCACTCCATGAGGTGGTCCTCGAAGCGGAAGGCCTCCGCCTCGTCCAGCACGCCGAGCGCGTACGCGCCGACGTCGCGATGCCGTTCCAGGGACCTCATGCCGAATCCTCGTGCCGAAGGGTATGGGTGGGGTTACTCCTTGCTCCCACCCGTACGCAGCCGACAGCCGAATCACTCAAGCCACGCACAGAATCCCGGACAAGAGATTCGGAGCGGCCCGGCCCGCGGATTGGTGTGAATTCCGGACGGTTCAGAAGAGGTGGATCGCGAGGTGCCCGAGGGGCAGCCCGAGCCGCCAGGCCGGCGTCCACACCTTCGGCCCGTCGTCCTCGCCGAACACCGCCGGACCGCCCGGGACCGCGTCCAGGTCCGGCGCGAGCAGCTCGGTCTCCTCCAGCCAGCGCCAGGCCTCCGCCGCGAGGGCGAGATCCGGCGAGGGTGTGCCGGCACCGGCGTCCCCGGCGGTCAGCTCGGCCATGCGCGTGCGCACCCAGTCCCGCCACGGCTGGTCGTAGGCGGTCAGCGACAGCCAGTTCTCCAGCTGAGAGATCACCCGGATGCCGGACAGCTCCCCGTCGGTGTCGGACAGGAAGACGGTCAGCGCCAGCGCGTCCCGCCCGGCCCGGAACTCGAAGGACGTCGGCGGCATCAGATCGCCGGTGCGCAACAACTCGTCGGCGATGTACTCGGCGTACAACCAGGCCATGGGGACGGTCAGTTCACCGCCGCCTGTGCCGTCCGTGCTCTCGTGACCTCTGTGCAGCATCCCTTCCTGCCCTTCCTCCGGTACGTGCGCGTCGCCCGAGCCTCTCGGGATCGCGGTCCCCGCCGCCGCCCGGAACGCGGATGAGGACAGCCCATTGCCCGAACGGGGCCCACAGCAAGGCGCTTTGCCGAGGTTTGACCCGGCTCCCGGTTTCAGTGCAGGTCGGCCGCATAACCCGGAAGGACCCGGCGCAGGGCGCGGAGCGCGTAGAACGCGCGAGATTTCACGGTACCGGGTGGAATACCCAGGGTCCGCGCCGCTTCCGCCACACTGGCCCCGCGGAAGTACACGAGTACGAGGACGTCACGGTGCTCCGGAGTGAGTGTCTTCACAGCCTCCCGGACGTCCAGCACGGCGGCGGCCCGCTCGGCGTGGTCGGCGGTCACCCGGGCGTCCTCCGGGACCGCGTCGCCGACCTCGGGCGGCCGGGCCTGCCGGGCCCGCCGCGCGTCGATCGCGAGCCGCCGCGCCACGGTCAGCAGCCAGGGCCGTACGGAGTCGAAGGCGTCGGCGTGCAGCGCCTCGGGGTGCTGCCAGGCGCGCACCAGGGTCTCCTGGGCGAGGTCCTCGGCGCGCTGCCGGTCCCCGTCGCACAGTCTGAGCAGCAGGGCGAAGAGGGGCCCGCCGTGCTCGCGCTGGAGCGCGGCCAGCTCGTGCTCGGCGGTCGTCGTCCCGTGGGTCGGTGTCGTCGTCCCGCGGATCACTGAGGTTCCGGCCGTCATGGGCGTATGCCAGCGCAGGGCGCCGCGCCGGGAAAGGGGGCGGGCACGGCTCTGCGACGGACGGTCGATCGGGTCGGCGAACGGTCGGCGAACGGCCCGGCAGGGCCCCGGACGGGCTAATGAGAGCGCCAGAACCGTTTACGCGGAGGGCCAGCTTCGTACCCATATGCCCGTCATGGCTTGGTCTGTAAATAAGAGGATCCAGGGGTGAGCTGATGATCGGACGCAGACAACAGGTGGCCCTGGCCCTGACCGCCCTCCTCGCGGCGGCGGCCGCCTGCCAGAACCAGGAGCGGCAGCAGACCGCCCGTCCGGCACCCGCCGCCCCGGCACCCGCCGCTCCGGCACCCGCCGCCCCGGCGGCCCGCGGCTTCACCCTGGTCGCCTCCGGCGACATCCTGCCGGACACCTCGGTCGTCGAACGCGCCTCGTTCGACGCCGGCGGCAACGGCTACGACTTCCGCCCGATGCTCTCCGGGATCGAACCGGAGGTCTCCCGCGCCGATCTGGCGCTGTGTCACATGACGACCGTCTACGGCGTCGACGGCGCCTACTCCGGCTCCCCGACGTTCAAGTCACCGCCGCAGATCGCCCAGGCCCTCGCGGTGACGGGCTACGACGGCTGCGCCACCGCCTCGGACCACTCCCTGGACGACGGCGCCGCCGGCATCCGGCGGACCCTCGACGCCCTGGACGCCGCCGGCCTGCGGCATGCCGGCACCGCCCGCACCGAGGCCGAGTCCCGCTCCGTCGCGGTCCACCGGGCCGGCGGGGCCAGGGTCGCCCACCTGGCGTACACCTTCGGCACGAGCGGGACCCCGCTGCCCGCCGGGCAGCCCTGGGCCCTCAAGGTGATCGACGCGAACCGGATGATCGCCGACGCCCGCGGTGCCCGCAGGGCCGGCGCCGACGTGGTCGTGGTCTCCGTGCAGTGGGGCACCGAAGGGCAGGACGCCCCCGACCGGCTGCAGCTGGACCTGGCCCGGAAGCTCACCGCCGCGGCGACGGGCGGCCGCCCGGACATCGACCTGATCCTCGGCACCCACGCCCACGTCCCGCAGGCGTACGAGAAGGTCAACGGGACCTGGGTGGTCTACGGCATGGGCGACCAGATCGCCGGCGAGATGTTCGACGGCAAGGGCGTCCAGGACCGGCGCGGCAACGAGTCCACCATGGGCCGCTTCACCTTCGCCCCGCCGGCGGCCGCGGGCGGCCGCTGGCGGGTGACCCGGGCCGAGTTCGTCCCGCAGGTGTACGACGTCGACGCCGGCCGCGTCCTCGACGTGAACCGGGCGATCGCCCAGGGCGCCGAGCTGGACGGTGTGCGCGACCGGATCAAGGGCGTCGTCCTCAGCCGCGGAGCGGCCGGGGACGGCCTCGTCATGGGGCGGTGATCACTCGGTCGGCCGCTGCCGGGCCAGCGCCGAACGCCGGTAGGAGTAGCTGAAGTAGACCACGCACCCGACCACGAACCACAGGGCGAACCGCACCCAGGTCTGCCACTGGAGGAACGTGATCAGCCAGATCGAGAAGACGACACCCAGCGCGGGCACGAACGGCATCCACGGGGTGCGGAAGGAACGCGGCAGGTCGGGCTGCCGGTAGCGCAGCACGATCACCGCCACGCACACCACCACGAACGCCAGCAGGATGCCGATGTTGGTCAGCTCGGCCGCCTCGCCGATCGGCAGGAACCCGGCGATGAGCGCCGAGGCCGCGCCGACGATCCAGGTCACCCGGGTCGGCACGTGCCGCGTCGGGTGCGTCTTGGCGAACCAGCTCGGCAGCAGTCCGTCCCGGGACATGGAGAACCAGACCCGGGTCACGCCCAGCATGAACGTGAACATCACCGTGAGGATGCCGATGATCGCGCCCACCGCGATCACGTCGGCGAGACCGGCCAGGCCCACCGACTTGAACGCCGAGGAGAAGCCGCTCTCCGGGTCGATGTCCTTGTAGTTCTGCATTCCGGTCAGCACCAGACAGGCCGCCACGTACAGCACCATCGAGATCGCCAGCGAGTAGATGATCGCCTTCGGCATGTGCCGCTGGGCGTCCTTCGACTCCTCGGCCGCGGTCGACATGGCGTCGTAGCCGAACACCGCGAAGAACACGGTCGCCGCACCGGTGAACGCCCCGCTGATGCCGAACGGGAAGAACGGGTGGTAGTTCGCCGTGTTGATGTGGAACACGCCCACACCGATCACCAGCAGCACCACCAGCACCTTCAGCGCGACCACGAACGTCTCGAACCGGGCCGCGCTGCGGATGCCCAGGGTCAGCAGCCAGGCGATCAGCAGGCACAGCACCGCGGCGAACAGGTCGACCCGGTGCCCGCTGCCGGTGCCGGGCGCGCCCAGCATCCAGGCGGGCAGGTCCGCGCCCAGTTCCTCCACCAGGAAGCTGAAGTAGCCGGAGATGCCGATGGCCACCACGGCCACGATCGCCGTGTACTCCAGCAGCAGGTCCCAGCCGATGAACCAGCCCGCGAACTCGCCGAGCACGGCATAGCCGTACGTGTACGCCGATCCGGCCTTCGGGATCAGGCCCGCGAACTCGGCGTACGACAGGGCCGCGCAGGCGCTGGCGACACCGGCGATCAGGAACGACACCAGCACCGCGGGGCCGGCCGTGCCGTTGGCCACCGTGCCGGCCAGCGTGAAGATGCCGGCGCCGATGATGCCGCCCACGCCGATGGCCGTGAGCTGCCAGAGACCGAGCGACCGGTCGAGGCGCGGGCCCTCGCCGATCTCTGTCTCCTCGATGTGCTCGATGGGTTTGCGGCGGAGAATCCCCTCACCCGGACGGAGCCTGGCCATGCGCCTCACCTCTTCGCCGACGGCAAACGGCTGACGGCGGATCATGGTGTCCCAGGGGCGCTCCGGACGGAAGACGCCACGCACGGCCCGGCAGCGCACCGGGCGCCGGCGTGGCCGTACAACCCGAAGGCTGACCGGACGATCGATGAGCGGCCGAATTGCTCCCATACTGCTTGATCCGGGCGGGTCCCGCCCGATCAGCGCTACGGGACGACCGTCACCGGCCAGCGCCCCGCCTTCACCAGCCGCACCGCCACCGAGCCGATGATCCGGTGGCCCGCCTGCTCGGAGGCACCCACCACCACCGCGTCGGCCTTGAGTTCGTCGGCCGCCTTCACCAGGCCGTTGTACGGGTCCCCGCGGAAGGTGTGGAACTCCCACCGGATCTCGAATATCCCCCGCACCCGCTCGGCCGCCTCCCGGATGTAGGAGACCAGGTCCTCGGCGATCTCGTCGGTCGTCTCCGCGACCGGCGCCCCCAGCGCCGCGCCGGCCGCGAGCACCGGCTGCACGTACACCACGGCCAGCAGCGCACGCTGCCGCCGGGCCAGACCGCCCGCGTAGGCGGCGGCGCGCAGCGAGGAGTCCGAGCCGTCGACCCCGACCACGATGACCTTGGGGCCGTCCGTGCCCCGCTCGAACTGGTGCGCGTGCTGTTCGTGCTGCTCCGTCACAAGCCGAGGCTATCGGAACCGGTGGTTCCCGCCGAGGGCCGGGGCCGCTCGACGGGCGAGCCGCCCGCGCCCTTCCTAGAGTCGGAACCATGACCGCCACCGCCGGGCCGGCCGCCGCCGAGGACGCGACGAGGCCGGTACGACCGCCCACGGGCGGGCGCCTCGGCTGGGTGCCGGAGGCCTTCGGGGCCCTCTTCGCAGCGCTCGGCCTGCTCTGCGCCCTGCTCGCGTTCATCGCCCCGCTGCGCGTCCTGCTCCGGCCGGTCGTCCGCGCCCTCGACCTGCTGCTGGTCCCGATCAGCGCCAACCTCGCCTACGCCGTCTTCCTGTTCCTGCTGGCCGGCGCCACCGCCGCCCGCAAGAAGGTCGCCTGGTGGCTGGTCGTCGTCTACCTCGGCCTGCTCGTCCTCACCGACGCCCTCGGCGTGGCCCTCGGCCTCTACTCCCAGTCACTGCCGTCGCTGATCCTGTGCGCGCTGCTGCTGCTCCTGCTGGTGGCGGCCCGCGGGGAGTTCTACGCCGCCTCCCGCCGCGGCGCCGTGTGGCGGGCCCTCGGCGTGCTGATCGCCGGCCTCGTGGTGGCCATCCTGGTGGGCTGGGGGCTGGTCTCGCTGTTCCCGGGCACGCTCCCGGCGGGCCAGCACCTGGCCTGGGCGGCCGACCGGGTGTGCGGCGGACTGGTGTCGAACAGCTCCTTCGACGGTCGCCCGCCGCGCGGCGTCACCTTCCTCCTCGGCCTGTTCGGCGCCCTCGCCCTGCTCAACGCCGCCGCCGCGCTGTTCCGTTCCCAGCGCCTGGAGGCCGCCCTGCACGACGACGAGGAGGCCCGCATCCGCGCCCTCCTCGCCGCCTACGGCGAACGCGACTCCCTCGGCTACTTCGCCACCCGCCGCGACAAGGCCGTCGTCTTCTCACCCAGTGGCAAGGCCGCCGTCACCTACCGCGTCGAGGCCGGGGTGTGCCTGGCCAGCGGCGACCCCGTCGGCGACCCGGAGGCCTGGCCGCACGCCATCGGGGCCTGGCTGGACGTGGCCCGCCGGCACGCCTGGGCCCCCGCGGTGATGGGCGCCTCCGAGGACGGCGCCCGCGCCTACGCCCGTGCCGGGCTCGGCGCCCTCCAGCTCGGTGACGAGGCGATCGTCCAGGTGGCGGCCTTCGACCTGAACGGCCGGGACATGCGCGTCACCCGGCAGGCCGTGCACCGCGTCCGCCGCACCGGCGCCACCACCCGCATCCGCCGCCACGCCACCCTCACCGAACACGAGACGGAGGAGGTCGTCCGCAAGGCCGACGCCTGGCGGGACACCGAGACCGAGCGCGGCTTCTCCATGGCCCTGGACCGGCTCGGCGACCCCGCCGACGGCGACTGCCTGCTCGTGGAGGCCCTCGGCGAGGACGGCCGGCTGCTCGCCCTGCTCTCCTTCGTGCCCTGGGGCCGCGACGGCGTCTCCCTGGACCTGATGCGCCGTGACCGGGCCGCGCCCAACGGGGTGATGGAGTTCATGGTCGCCGAACTGTGCGCCGTCGCCCCCAAACTGGGCATTCGCCGGATCTCGCTGAACTTCGCCGTCTTCCGGTCCGTCTTCGAGGAGGGCGCCCGCATCGGCGCGGGACCCGTCCTGCGGCTCTGGCGCCGTCTGCTGCTGTTCTTCTCCCGCTGGTGGCAACTGGAGGCGCTCTACCGCTCCAACGCCAAGTACCGGCCCGAGTGGTACCCGCGGTTCATCTGCTACGGCGAGACCGGGGCCCTCGCCCGCATCGGCCTGGCCTCCGGGATCGCCGAAGGTTTCGTTTCCGTACCGTCGTTGCGCAAACTCTGGGGAAAGGGGCACCCGAAGGCCGGGCAGCGGCCCGCCACCACGGAAGGGCTGCCGTCCCTGACGGCGCTCGGCCTCGACGGAGGGGACCAGGCCGGGCCCGCCGCCCCGGACGCGGGCCTGCCCGACCAGGTCCGCGTCCGGCACCACCGGCTCGACCGGCTGCGCGCCACGGGCACCGATCCCTACCCGGTCGGCGGCCCCGCCCCGACGCACGCCCTCGCCGACGTCCCGCCGGGCGAGGACGTCACCGTCGCCGGACGGGTCATGCTGGTCCGCGACTTCGGCGGCATCGTCTTCGCCGTACTGCGCGACTGGTCCGGCGACCACCAGATCGCCCTCACCCGCGACGACTCCGGCGCCGCACTCGACCGCTTCACCGCCGACACCGACATCGGCGACCACATCACCGCCACCGGCCGCGCGGGGGTGAGCGACCGGGGCGAGCCCACCGTCTTCGTCACCTCCTGGCAGCTCACCGGCAAATGCCTGCGCCCGCTGCCCGACAAGCGGCGCGGTCTCACCGACCCCGAGGCCAAGGTCCGGCGCCGCTACCTCGACCTCGCCACCAGCCCCGAGGCCCGCGCCGTGCTCCGGGCCCGCTCCGCCGCCGTGCAGGCGCTGCGCCAGGGCCTGCTGGAGCGCGGCTACATCGAGGTCGAGACCCCGATGCTCCAGCAGATCCACGGCGGCGCCAACGCCCGTCCCTTCACCACCCACATCAACGCCTACGACCTCGACCTGTACCTGCGCATCGCCCCCGAGCTGTACCTGAAGCGGCTGTGCGTCGGCGGCCTGGAGAAGGTCTTCGAACTCGGCCGCACGTTCCGCAACGAGGGCGTCTCCTACAAGCACAATCCCGAGTTCACGATGCTGGAGGCCTACCAGGCGCACGCCGACTACGACGTCATGCTCGACCTGGTCCGCGAACTCGTGCAGGGCGCGGCGACCGCCGCCTTCGGCTCCCCGGTGGCCCGCAAGGGCGGCGAGGAGTACGACATCTCCGGGCCGTGGCCCGTGAAGACCGTGTTCGGCGCCCTCTCCGAGGCCCTCGGCGAGGAGATCGGCCCCGGCACCGAACTGCTGCGGCTGCACCGGTTGTGCGACCGCACCAAAGTGCCCTACACCGCCGACGACGGGCCCGGTGACGTGGTGCTGGAGATGTACGAACGGCTGGTCGAGGAACGGACCGGGCTGCCCACCTTCTACAAGGACTTCCCGACCGACGTCTCCCCGCTGACCCGCCAGCACCGCGTCGATCCCCGGCTCGCCGAACGCTGGGACCTCGTCGCCTTCGGCACCGAACTCGGCACGGCCTACTCCGAGCTGACCGATCCGGTCGAACAGCGCCGCCGCCTCACCGAGCAGTCGCTGCTCGCCGCCGGCGGCGACCCCGAGGCCATGGAACTGGACGAGGACTTCCTCCAGGCCCTGGAGTACGCGATGCCCCCGACCGGCGGGCTCGGCATCGGCGTCGACCGGCTCGTCATGTTCCTCACCGGCCTCACCATCCGCGAGACGCTCCCCTTCCCGCTCGTCCGCCGCCGGTGACCCCCGCCCACTGCGCCGTACGGGTGCATTCCGGCCGCCGCACCGACGGCGTTGCGGTGCGGCGGCGCCCGGCGGGGCGACTGATGGGTCATGCAGAAGGATCACTTGTTCACGCGACGCCGGATGCTCCTCGCCGGTGCCGCCGCCGCGGGGGCCGCCGGCACGGCCGGAGTCGTCCTGGCGGGAGGCGGCGAGGAGACCGCCGGAACCGCGGCGCCCGCCGGGGGCCCGCAGGCCCGTCAAGCCCTCAAGCCGTCCGCCTTCCGGCTCCAGCCGCTCACCGGGTACGGACCGCCGCGTGCCGCGCCCCGCAAGCTCAAGGTGCGCAAGGAACCCATCCTGCAGATCTCCGGACGCGGCCGGCGCATGGTGCTGACCTTCGACGACGGCCCGAACCCGGCGTACACCCCGCACATCCTCGACACCCTCGCCAAGTACGACGTGCGGGCCATGTTCTTCGTGTGCGGGGAGTGCGTCGTCGACAACCGGGAACTGCTCGTCCGGATGGCCGACGAGGGCCACGTGGTGGGCAACCACACCTGGACGCACCCGCTGCTGACGACCATGAACCGCAAGGAGATCCGCTCCGAGATGGAGCGCACCAGCGACGTCATCGAGGACACCTACGGCGACCGTCCCCAGTGGTTCCGCGCGCCCTACGGGGCCTGGAACCGGGCCGCCTTCCAGCTCGGCGCCGAGATGGGCATGGAACCGATGGCGTGGACGGTGGACACCACCGACTGGGAGGTGCCCGGCACCGACACCATCATCGACCGGGTGGAGGGCGGCGCCGCACCCGGCGTCGTGGTGCTCTCGCACGACGCGGGCGGGGACCGTTCGCAGACCGTCCGCGCGATCCGGGAATGGCTGCCCTACCTGATCGACTCCGGGTACCACCTCACCGTGCCGAGCCGCCGGCCCACCTGAGCCGGCGGCGCGGACCCGGCCCGCCCGGGCGCGGTCCCTCAGGTGACCGCGACCAGGCGGGCGAAGACGACGACGTTGCCGTCGTAGCCGTTCTGCTTCGAGAAGCCGCCGCCGCAGGTGATGACCCGGAGTTCGGGGGTGCCCTTCGAGCCGTAGACCCGGTCGCCCGGGAAGTTGCTCTTCTCGAACACCTCGACCCCGTAGACCTCGAACACCGCGGTCCTGCCGTCCTTGCGCAGGACGTCGACGCGGTTGCCCTTCTTCAGGGCCCCGAGACCGTAGAACACGGCGGGGCCCTGCTTGTTGTCGACATGGCCGACGACGACGGCCGTGCCCTTCTCGCCGGGAGAGACCGCGCCGGTGAACCAGCCCGCCACCTTGGGTTCCTCCGGCGGGGGAGCGGCGACCCAGCCGTTCGCGTCCAGCCCGACCGGCATCACCGGCGCGTCGACCTGGATCGCCGGGATCCGCACCCGGTCGACGGCCGCGAAGCCCAGCGTGACGGGCCCGGCGGCGAAGGTCTCCGGAGTCTCGTTCTCGCGGGTGTCCGGCGCAACCGCCGAGGCGGGTTGCGGCGGGCCCACGTCGAACTCCCCGGAGCCGTTCCGGATGAGCGCCAGCCCGGTCAGCAGAGCAAGCGCTATGACGCCCCACGGGGCGCGCTTCCTCCGCCGTTCCTCCTCTGCGACAAGCTCGGACAGCCCGGACGCAGACATTCGCCATCCCCTTTCGACGCGGCCGTCGACACGTCCCATGCGCATGGGAAAACGCTAAGTCCCGCGTGCGCGACGGGCGACGGGGCGACGGGCGAACGGGTGGCGGGGGGCCTTTCCGGTGCGCCATCCGAGTTGCAGCTTCCAGATATTTTCTGATGGCCCGTGACCTGCGATAATTTCCGATTGTGTGGTTTTCGTCCGGCGTGTCGCCTCACCGGGATGGACCATTCTCGACGTGCGGGCGTGTTCGGCGCGTCTGAGGGTCTGTGCGGGAGGTGTTTTCTCGCCGATCGACTCGGGACGGGACCCGGGGCGCCTCCCGCGGAGGATCACATGCGCAACCAACGTGCTCTGGCGACCGCCTGCGCAGCGGTCGCCGTGCTCGGGCTCGCCGCCCCTGTGGCCGTCGCGGACGGCATGGGCGCCGGGGGCGGCCCGTCCAACGACACCGGAGCCGTCGTCGGCGGCACGGGGACCGGCGTCGGAGGTGTGGGCGTCGGCGGTGTCGGCGTCGGCGGTGTCGGTGTCGGGGGTGTCGGCGGTGTCGGCGGTCTCGGCGTCGGCAATGTCGGGATCGGCACCCTCAACGGGCTCGGCGGCTTCAACGGCAACGGCGTCGGTGGTTTCAACGGCAACGGCAACGGCCTCGGCGGCTTCAACGGCACCGGTCACTTCGACGGCCACTTCAACGGCAACATCAGCGGCAACGGCAACTTCAACAGCAATGGCCGGGGTGACAACTTCGGCAACGGCCGGGGTGACAACTTCGGTAACGGCCGGGGTGACTTCGGCAACGGCCGCGGCGACAACTTCGGCAACGGTCTGGGAGGCGACTTCGGCGGCCGGGGCGACGGCAACCCGCGCAACATCGTCGCCACCCCCAGCGTGATCGCCGCCGGAGGGCGGCTCACCGTCACCGTGAACGGCTGCCGGAGCGGCACGATGACGTCCCGGGCCTTCGGCAGCGCCCCGCTGACGCCGCTCCGCGACGACACCGCACGGGGCGTGGCCAACGTGTTCCGGGACGCCCGGCCCGGCCGGTACGACATCACCGTCCGCTGCGACGGCCGCACCCTGACCCGTCCGAACGCGTTCACCGTCCTCGGCGGCGTGCAGGGCGGTTTCGGCGGGAGCCGGATCACCGGCGCGGCACCCCAGGACATGGCCATCGGCGGCGCCCTGGTCGGCATGGCCCTGGTCGGCGGCGGCGCGTTCGTGCTGCGTCGCCGCCAGGAGAAGCGCGTCTGAGCGCCCCGGTGCCGGTCGAGCGGCACGGTGCGCCGCCTGTCGGGCAGGCCTTCGCCCCCGGACCCTCGTGGGAGCCGGGGGCGAAGGCCTGCCGCGGCGGCCGGGCCGCCGCGGACCCGGGGCCTATGAGGTGATGGCCGGGAACAGGTTGAGGAACGGATCCGCGGTCACCGCGATGCCCCGGCTGTAGGGGGCGTCCAGGTCCCAGATGAGGAACAGCATGAACGCGATGGTCGCGGAGAACAGCCCGGCCAGCACCAGTTCGCGGGTGGTGCGCCGGATCTGCAGGGCGAACACCATGCCGATGGTGATGACGGCTCCCGCGAGGAGACCCCACCACACCACCGGCGGCATGGTGGGCCCGGTGGAGTCGGCGCGTGCGTTGCGGGCCTGGTCGGCGGTGGCCAGCTGGTCCAGCAGCGGCTGGTACGCCTGCGCCTCGAAGTCGTTGCGGGGCCGGTAGTCGGTCACGTCCTGGCGGACCTTCTGGAGCAGTTCGGTGCCGCGGTCGGTGACCTGCTCGTCGTCCGCCATCGCCTGCCACTCGGTGTGCACGACGTACGAGACGTAGGCGTCGACGTCGTCCCGGATGCGGTCACGGACGTCCGGCGGGTAGACCCGGACCCGCTCCGAGATCTCGTGCAGCGCCTGGGCCTCGTTCTGCACGTAGTCCTGGGCGGCGCTGCGGGCCTCCCACACCCCGGCGATGGCCAGCCCCAGGACGATGGCGTACACGACGCCGATCCACATGGTCATGTACTCGATGACGTCCGGGGTCTCGCTGGGGTCCTCGTCGTCGGGGGCCCTCTTGTGCCGTACGAGGGTCACGACGACCACCACGGCGCAGGCCCCCAGCATCGCGAGGACGAGAACAAGCCAATCCGACAACAGGTACCTCCGGAAGTGAGCGGGCCGGCGCGTCAGCGCGGGCGCAGCGCCGCGACGGCGACGATCGCGGGAACGGTGATGAGGAGGACGTAGGTGACCGGTGTGGTGTGACCGGAGGTGGGGCGGCCGACCGGGTGGGGGTGGTACGCCGGGTAGCTCACCGGGGTCGCCGACGGCCGCGGTGTGGGCTTCGGCCTGGGTTTCGGCTTCGGCGCGGGGGCCGGCGGTGGCGGGGGAGGGGGCGTCGGCCGGGCGGCCGGCGGGGCCGGTGCGGGCTTGACGGGCGGCGCGGGCCTGGGAGTCGGCCTGGGCTTCGGTGTCGGTTTCGGTGTCGGCCGCGGTTTCGGTGTCGGCGTCGGTTTCGGCGGTGGCGGTGACGGCGGCGGGGGTGGAGGCGGCGTCGGGGTCGGGGTGGGCGTGGGCGGGCACGGCGGCGGTGTCGGCTCCGGGCAGGGCGGTGGCGTCGGCCAGTGGGGGCCGCCGGCGTAGGCGACCGCCACGGTGCCGTCGGGGCCCGTCGAGGCGTACGCGCAGGCGTCGGCCGACGCGCTGCCGACCGGACAGCCCACCAGGGTCCAGGTCAGCGTCAGCAGGGCCAACGCCCTTGCGACGGGCGCGCGTCGGGTCACTTCGGGTCCATGCACGACGGAGATCATGGGTTGCGACACGCGGCCGTACGCCGTAAGTCGGCCGGATTGCTCCGAAAGAGGGGCATCATGCGATCAATGGTTTGACATGACGAAGCTTCCGACTGTCCTGATACGTATGCCTGTACGGGGCCGGGCCGATGGCGTGCGGCACGGCGCCCGGAAGAAAAACCCGAAGAACTTCCCGCCGTGTTGAACGCTCGCGCCCCTTTGCCGCGTACCCATGGCCGTGCGGCGGCGCAGTAAAGGTCTGCAGGGCGCTGCGAAATCCAGGCGATGATGGGGAGTTGACGATGAAGACCTCCTGGCGGGCCGCCTCACTGGTGGCTACGGCCGCTTCGGTGCTGGCGCTGACGACGGCGTGCGGTCAGGACAAGGCGACCACTCCCGCGTCGTCGGCCCAGAACGTCGGGGCCACGGCCGCGGCGGACGGCTACGGCAACCCGGGCAGCGGGACCACGACCGGCGCGGGCAACGGCTACGGCGCCGACGGCAACCAGGCCTCCGACTCCGGGGCCAAGGCCGTCCCCGCGGGCAAGCTGACCGTGTCCGACAACGCCGATCTGGGCAAGGTGCTGACCGACGGTGCCGGTCTCACCCTGTACCGGTTCGACAAGGACACCGCGAACCCGCCCAAGACGAACTGTGACGGCGACTGCGCCACCACCTGGCCGCCGGTGCCCGCCGACGACGCCACCGCGGGCGCCGGTATCGACAAGGCGCTGCTCGGCGAGGTCACCCGCCCCGACGGCAGCAAGCAGCTCACCATCGGCGGCTGGCCCGCCTACCGCTACGCCAAGGACGTCAACCCCGGGGACGTCAACGGGCAGGGTGTGGGCGGCAAGTGGTACGCGCTCGCCCCGAACGGAAAGAAGGCCTCCCTGTCCTCGCTGCCGGGCCTCTCCGTGCGCAAGGACGCCAAGCTCGGGAACGTCGTCGTCGACAAGAACGGCATGACGGTCTACCGCTTCATGAAGGACCAGGCCTGGCCGAAGTCGGTCTCCAACTGCCTCGGCGCCTGCCTGGAGAAGTGGCCGGCGGTCGACCCCGTCAGCGCCGACAACACCAAGGGCGTCAAGAAGAAGGGCCTCATGCCCTTCACCCGCTCCGACGGCAAGGAGCAGATGTCGGTCAACTGCTGGCCGATCTACACCTTCTCCGGGGACAAGGCCCCCGGCGACACCAACGGTCAGGGCGTGGGCGGTACGTGGTACGCCGTCTCGCCCGACGGCAAGCCGGTCGGCGCGCCGGGCAACTAGATCACCTCCCCAGGGTCGATCGCCCCGCCCGACCGGCGCGCGACCGAAGGTCCGCCCCCTCCGCACCGCACGGAGGGGGCGGACCGTTGTCCGGGGTGCGGGCGGCCGGGGTGTGGACGGATGTGGTGGGTTCGTACCGGGCTTCGGCCCGTACGGGCGATATGGCGTCGGATGTCGGCGGAGGGTCACGCAGCGGGGTCGGCCGGGCACTTGCCGCAGGCAGTGACCGGGAACGGACGGTCAATTTCCGTTTCAGGTCGCTCCTTTGGCGGGCGATCAGTAGCCTCAGCTCGAACACCGGATCGCCTACGTCCGCCGTCCACGCCTTGGAGAGTTACATGGAGCGTCCCGCCTGGGCACCACGGAGCATCGACATCTCCGTGCCGAGCGTTTCGCGGATCTACGACTACTACCTGGGCGGTTCGCACAACTTCGAGGTCGACCGGGAAGCGGCCCGCAAGGCCATGGAGTACCTGCCGGGCCTGCCGAAGATCATGCAGGCCAACCGGGCGTTCATGCGCCGGGCCGTGCGGTTCGCGGCCGCCGAGGGCATCAGCCAGTTCCTCGACATCGGCTCCGGCATCCCCACCTTCGGCAATGTCCACGAGGTGGCGCGGACGGCCGTACCGGACGCCCGGGTCGTCTACGTCGACCACGACCCGGTCGCCGTCGCGCACAGCGAGGCGGTCCTGGCGGGCAACGACGCCGCGGACGTGGTCGCGGCGGACCTGCGCAAGCCGCAGGAGATCCTCACGAACCCGCGCGTGCAGCGGCTGATCGACCTGAATCGGCCAGTGGCCCTCCTTCTCGTTGCCATACTTCACTTCGTGGAAGACGCGGACGACCCGTACAGTGCGGTGGCCGAGCTGCGCGAGGCACTCGCGCCCGGCAGCCTGCTGATCCTCACCCATGCCTCGTACGAGGGAATCCCGTTGCCCGCCGAGCGGGCCGAGGGCGCGGTGGACGTGTACAAGGACATTCGCAACCCGCTGATCATGCGATCGCGCGACGAGATCGCGCGGTTCTTCGAGGGGTACGACATGGTGGAACCCGGACTGGTGCAGATGCCGCACTGGCGCCCGGAGTCGGCGCCGGAGGACGAGGATCCGTTCGCCTTCTCCGGATTCGCCGGCGTGGGGCGTTCGGCGTGAGCGCGGAACCGGACGGGCCGGAGGACAGACTGCGCCGGCTGACGACGATCTGGAGCCGGGCGGTCTTCCCGGTGACCTCCACGTCGCTCACCCGCGTCGAGTTCGAGGAGCGACTGCTGCCCCTGGCCCGCCGGTTGAGCGAGCTGCTGCGGGCCCGCGCCCTCGACGCGGACGCCGCGAAGGCGGTCGGCGCCGCACTGGTGGCGGCCCACTGCACCGACCCCGAGGCGCTCAGCCGCACCCTCGACTGCGTCGACGCCTATTTGGTCCTGTACTGCGGCGAGGACGGCCCCCAGGACGAACTGCGCGTGCGCTCCTCGCGGTTGCAGCACGCGATGGCCGCAGGCTACGCCCGGGCACTGCGCGAGCGGACCCTCGCCGAGCAGGAGGCCATCGCCCAGGCCGCGTTGGCCGCGCAGGGAGCCGTGGCCCAGGCGCTGCACGCGAGCGAGGCACGCTTCCGCGCCGTCTTCGAGGGCGCGGCCATAGGAATCGGCATCGCCGACCTGGACGGCAACGTCCTCCAGGTCAACGAGGCGCTGCTGCGCATGTTCGGGCTGCCCGAGAACTCGCTGCGCGGCCGGCGGGTGCTGGAGTGGACCCACCCCGAGGACGCCCCGCAGACGTGGAGGCTCTACGAGGAGCTCGTGCGGGGCGAGCGCGAGCACTACCACGTGGAGAAGGCCTTCAACCGGCCCGACGGCACGGTGCTGTGGACCAATCTGACGGTGTCCCTGCTCCGCGACGCCGACGGCGCACCCCAGTACCAGCTGGCCCTCATGGAGGACACCACCGAGCGGCGCCTGCTCAACCTCAGGCTGCGCTACGAGGCCACGCACGACGCACTCACCGGACTGCCCAACCGCACCCTGTTCTTCGAGCGGCTGGAGAAGGCCCTCGGGGGCGCCGCCGAGGGCCAGCGCTTCGGGCTGTGCTACCTCGACCTCGACGGCTTCAAGACCGTCAACGACAGCCTCGGTCACGCGGCCGGCGACCGGCTGCTGGTGGAGGTCGCCGACCGGCTCCAGTCCTGCGCGACCGCGCCCGGCGAGATGGTCGCCCGGCTCGGCGGCGACGAGTTCGTGGCGCTGACCACCGGCCCCGGCACCGAGCGCGAGGTCGACGAGCTCGCCGAGCGGATCATGAACGCGCTGGTCACCCCGATCAGCATCGACGGCCGGGACCTGCTGGTCCGCGGCAGCCTCGGCATCGTCGAGGGCCCGGCGGGCGAGCGCACCGCGGCCGAGGTGCTGCGCAGCGCCGACATCACCATGTACCGGGCCAAGTCCGCGGGCGGCAACCGCTCCGAACTCGCCGATCCCGAGGCCGACGCCCGCGCGATCACCCGCCACGGTCTCACCACCGCCCTGCCCACCGCCCTGGAACGCGGCGAGTTCTTCATCGAGTACCAGCCGCTCGTCCACCTCGGCGACGGCAGCGTCCGCGGTGCCGAGGCCCTGGTCCGCTGGCTGCACCCGCAGCACGGCGTGCTCGGCCCCGACCGCTTCATCCCGCTCGCCGAACACACCGGCCTGATCGTGCCGCTGGGCCGCTGGGTCCTGGAGGAGTCCATCCGGCAGGCCCGCGCCTGGCGCGAGCGTCACGGTGCGGACACGGGCGCCGGGCCCCTGCGCATCAACGTCAACCTGTCCCCGTGCCAGCTCAGCCATCCGCGCCTGGTCCAGGACACCGTCGACATCCTCGAACGCGCGGGTGTCACCCCGGACGCCCTGTGCCTGGAGGTCACCGAGTCCGCGCTGATCGGCGCCGACGACGATCTGCTCAAACCCCTGCGCCGGCTCGCGGAGATGGGCGTCGACATCGCCCTGGACGACTTCGGCACCGGCTACTCGAACCTGGCGAACCTCCGCCGGCTGCCGGTCAGCGTCCTGAAGCTGGACCGCTCCTTCACCCAGGGCATGCAGCAGTTCCCCGCCGATCCGGTCGACCTGAAGATCGTCGAGGGCATCGTCTCCCTCGCCCACAGCCTCGACCTCGCGGTGACGGTGGAGGGCGTCGAAACCGGCGCCCAGGCCGAGCAGTTGCGGATACTGGGCTGCGACACGGCCCAGGGCTGGTACTACGCCCGGCCGGGACCGCCGGAACGGCTGCACGAGCTGGCGCTGGTGGACGCGACGGGCTGACGGCCGCTCCACCGGGGTACGACTACGGCGGGCGGGCCGCGACCGCGCCCGCCACCGCGTCGTGCACCGTACCCGAGGACGGAGGGCCGGATGACGGATCGCTCGGTCGACGCATTACGTGCCGAGGTGGCCCGGTTGGAGGCACGCCACGGCTTCCGGGAGCTGGAGACCACGGCGGCCCGCCACGATCTGGCCGGCGCCCTGCACGAATCGGGGCAGCTGATCGAGGCGGTGGAGCAGTACTCGCTCGCCTGGGACGGGTTCGCGCGCCGCTTCGGCTCCTCCCACCTGTTCACCCTCACCTGCCTGAACAACCTCGCCCTGGTGCTGCGGGACCTGCGCCGCTGGGACGAGGCGCTGAACCTCTTCGGCCAGGTGCACGGCGAGCGCGCCGCCATGCTGGGGCCCGCGCACCCGCTGACGCTGAACGCGGCCAACAACTTCCTGAGCGTGCTGGTGCGCAGGGGCGACCTGGCCGCCGCGGCCGACGAGTACCCCGCGATCGTCGACGCCTGCGAGCACACCTTCGGTCCCGAGGACGGCACGACCCAGGCCGTACGGCGGGACTACGCCGACGTGCTGCGCCGGCTCGGCCGGCACGAGGAGGTCGTCCGGGTCCTGGGCACCTCCGCGGTGTGGCCGGTCGGCCGGGTGCTCATCGGCTGCGCCCGGCTGCTGCGCTACACGGCCCTGTTCCCCGTGGCGATGACGGCGAGCCGCTACGGCGCCGAACTGACGCTCGGTGTGCACGCCGGCGCCCGCACGGACATGGGCGCCGGACGCGAGCTGCGCGACGACGACCTCGGCATCCTCTGTGCCGTGGTCGATCCGCGGGACCTGCCCGAGCCGTACGACCCCGCCGAGGATCTGCGGGCCACGGCGGACGAGGTGGCGGACGCGCTGGGCGCGCTGGGGGAGCACCTGGCGGAGGCGGACCTGGAGCTGGGGGAGGGACGGCTGCGGGTTCGGGTGTTCGTGCACCACGCGCACTGGCCGCGGCTCAGCGCGCCGCCGTCGCTGACGGTCGACCGCAGGCTGATGTCCGCGCGCGACCGCACCCGGCACGACCGTCTGATCCGCTCCGTCCCGCATCACCCGGACCAGGAACCGGCCGCCCGCCGCGGCCTCCTGGGCTTCCGGGAGGGCTTCTCGATCCGCCTGACCGCCGCGCCGAGGGTCACCGTCTCCACGACCGCCGGACTGGACACCCGTCCGGCGCCGACCCCGTCCGAGGCGTGAGGGGGGCAAGGGCCAGGGCGTCAGGGGTGGGGGAAGCACGCCGTCGCCGCCGTGCCTCAGTCGCCGAATCGGGACAGGTCCGTGCGGTCCTTGCGGAGCAGGCTGGTCGCCGTGTCGCCTTCCGCCGGGCCCAGCCGGCCCGGGCAGTCGATGCCCAACCGCACCACCAGATCGCGGCCGTACAGGTCGACGGCGGCCTCCACGAGGTCGGCCTGCACGCCGACGGCGAGCCGGGCGCGGTGGCGGGCGGCGATCAGGACGCCGGCGGCGAGAACGGCGGCGGGCCACCACACCACGGCGATCGGCAGATACAGCAGGCCCCAGCCCATGAGCCGGGCGCCGGCCCCGACACCGGCCCGCGCCTCGGAGAGCTCCGCGCGTGCCGCGTCCGGCACCAGCAGCCACAGCCGCGGCCAGGCGGCCGTCAGATCCAGGTGGTAGGTGTCGTGCACCCGCTCGTCCACGGCGTACAGACGGTCCCCCATCCAGGTCGGCCGGGAGGCGGGCTCCGGGCATATCGCGTCGCGTCGCGCGATCGCGGCCCGCAGCGCCTGCGCCGTCGGCGGGGTACCGCCGGACGCCGTGAACTCCCGCAGTGCGGCGGCCACCCGCTCCTCGGCCCGTTGCCAGCGCCGTCCGCGGGAGGCGGCCAGCGTGCGCAGCAGGGGCTCCTCGCCGGAGGCCCACCACACCCGCTCCACGAGCTGGGCCGCCGCCGCGGCGGCCAGACCGGCGGCGGCCGAGACGGCGGTGAACCCGGCGGCGCCGATCAGCACGGTCCCGAAGCGGCCGCTGGCCGGAGCGGCGGCGACGGAGTCCAGCCAGGCGGCCAGCACCCCGGCGTCGAGCGCGTGCCCGTGGCCGAGCAGCACCGCGACGGCCGCGGTGGACACGTAGAAGGCGCCCGGCAGGACGAGCAGCGCCGCCCAGCGGCCCGCCATCTGCTTGCCCAGTTCGGCGAGGACCGTGATCACAGCCGTTTCCTCCGGGAGACCAGCGGGGTGCCGGTCAGTGCGCACGCGGGCGGCGGGGTCCGCGACCCGAGCTGCCGCTCCTGCGGTTCGAGACGCGAGCAGGACGCCTCGGCCGGGCAGCCCCACACCGTGACCACGGGATGGGCGCGCCCGCCCCGCAGCGGCTCGAAGCCGCGCGGCCCCACCGTGAGCCCGTCGATGCCGTGCCGGGCGAAGGCGTCGTCCAGGGCGTCCAGGTCCGCGGTGACCGCGGCCGTGCGACTGCCCGCCCGGGCGGCCTGGCCCAGCCGGGTCAGCGCCTCGCCCACGCCGTAGCGTTCGGCCCGCTCCCGCAGTCCGTCGTCCCCCGCCTGCGCGCACAGCCGCGCCAGCCGCTCCGCGATCTCGTCCATCGACGGCTCCTCGAACTCCCTCGCGCCACAGCCGTTCCCGTGGCCGGCGGGATCAACGTACCGGTCACGGACGGTGGTGGACACGGGACGGCGGGGAACCATGGAGGGCGAAGGATCGTTCAGCGGGTGTACGGGGGTGAGGCGATGGAGGATCTGGAACGGTATCTGCACACCGGTGACGGCCGGGACCTGCCGTCCCTGGCTCCGGCCACGCTGCCGCCGCCGCCCGGCGCGGACGCGGCGGACACCGCCCGGCTCGCGCTGCTCCGCTGGTACCGCTACCTCCATCTGCCGGGCGTGAACGGCCTGCTGGAATTCCGCGCCGCCGTCCAGCTCGCCGGTCTGCTGGACCGCGTACCGGAGGGCCAGCCGCCGCTGCCCGACGCACTGCGCGAGAACCTGCGCAAGGCGGACGCGGCGCGCCGTGGCCGGCGGTGGCCGCGGCGCGGGGGCCGGGAGAGCGCGGACGGCGAGCGGGAGCCGATCGCCCTCGGCCCGGCCCGCGTCGATCAACTCCAGTTCCTCATGGGCCGGTTCGAGGACCAGCGGGACTTCTCCGCCCTGGACACCGCATTGGACCTGCAGCGACGGTGGCTCAAGGAGAAGGGCCTGTCGGCGCGCGAGCGGGCCGCTCTCCTCACCGACCACGCCCATCTGCTCCTGCTGCTCGGCGACCTCGGCGCCCACCGCTCCTGGCGGGCGGAGGCCGAGCGGGCCGCCCGCCTCGCCGTCGAGACCACGGCCCGGCAGGAGGTGCGACACGATCCGCATCTCGCCAACCGGCTGCTGATCAAAGCCCGTTGTGCGACCGCCCGGTACGACCCCGAGGCCGACCCCACCGGCCTGGAGCGCGCCGTCCAGGATCTGCGCCGGGCCGTCGAGGCGGCCGGCCGGTGCACCCCGCCCGCGCTGCACCACGCACGCGACCTGGTGACCACTCTGACCGCACGGCACGAGGCCACCGGCGCGCCGCAGATCCTCACCGAGGCGTTGACCGCGGCCCGCGACCTGGTGCGGGCCACGCACCCCGACGACCGCCGGGGCCCCGAACACCGTGAATGGCTGGCGCAGTTGGAGGCGCGGGCCGTGCCCCGGCTCGGTGCGGAGACGGTCGCCGCCGTGCTGGGCGAGCCCGCGGTGCCGTACGCACCCGGGATTGAGGAGCGCCACCGTGCCTGGTGGGCGACCGCCGAGGACGCGGACGCCCCGTGGACCGAGCGGCGGAAGGCCGCGCTGGCCCTGGTCTCGGCGGTGCCCGGCCACGACGAGGACCGTCCCGGCGCCCTGCTGCTGGCCGCCCAGACGGAGATGCACGTCTGGCTGGAGGGCGGGGACGGCGCCACGCCCGACCAGGCGCGGGTGTGGGCCGTGCAGGCGGCCGACGCCGTGCCGCCCGGGCACCGGCTCGCCGGACGGGCACTCACCGTGCTGGCCGAAGCCACCCTCTACCTCGCGGCCGAGGCGTCCCCCCGGCCCGACGAGCGCCTCGTGGAGGAGGCGCTGGCCGACGCCAGACGGGCCAGATCCGCGCTTCTGGCCGACGCCCCCGACACGCCCCTCCTGCTGGAGCGGCTGGCCGTGCTGACGGTCCGCGTGGCCAACGTGCTGTCGGACGGCACGCTCCTGGCGGAGTCGGTGGACATCCGCAGACAGTCCCTGGCGCTGACGCCGGACGACGAACCCTTCCGTCCGTTCCGCACGTCCAACCTGGCGGGCGCGCTCAGCGAACTGGCCCACTACGCGGAGGACCGGGAACTGGCGGAGGAGGCACTCGCCCTCGCCCACGAGGCCGCCGACGCGCTGCCCGAGGACCACCCGCGGAAGCACGAACTGCTGCTCAACCTCGCCGACCACTACACCCTGGGCGAGGGTCAGGACGCCGTGGGCCGGCTGACCGAGGCCGAGCGGCTCTACCGGGACGGGCTGGCCCGGCTGCCGGCGGACCACCCCGACCTGCCCCGCTTCACCAGCTCCATCAGCCAGGTGCTGTACCGGCGGTACCAGGAGACCGGCGACCGCCCGACCCTCGAGGACGCGGTCGGCCTGGCCAGGGACGCGGCGGCCCGCACCGCGGACGGCGACTGGTTCCGGACCACGCGCCTGCTGCTGTTCGCGCGCGCCGCGACGGCGCTGTACGACCTGACGGCGTCCGATCCGCGCCCGGACACGGCGCTGCGCGCCGAAGCCCTGACCGCCTGGGACGAGGTCGCCCAGGACGAACGGTTCACCACATCGCTGCGGTTCGAGGCGCAGGAGAAGCGCGCGGCCCTCGCCCGGGCCGCGGGCGACCCCGAGCACGCCCTGCGGGCACTGGAGGCCGCTCTCGCGGAGGTGCCGGCACTGGCCCGGCGCTCCTTCGCGGGTCCGGTCCGCAAGGGCATCGCCCGCAGAGCACCCGAACTGGCCGTGCAGGCCGCGATCGCGGCGATCGAGGCCGGCCGCCCCGGACACGCGGTGGAACTGCTGGAGAAGGGCCGCGCCATCCTCTACGGGCAGGCGATCATGTCGTGGCGGCACCGGGCGGAACTGCGCAGAATCGACCCCGCGGCCGCCGAGCGCCTGGAGACGATCGACCGGCACCTGGCCACCGCGGACTTCTTCGCGAACGTCGGACGCATCGAGGTCAACGCGGTCACCCAGCACCGCTTCGGCCGCACCACGACGGACTCGACCCACAGCTGGGACCCGCGCTCCGACTACGCGGCGCAGACCCGCAGGCTCGCCGCCGAACGGGACCGCATCGTCGAGGTCCTGTCCGCGGATCCGCGGTTCGCCGAACTGACGGGCTCCCGGCCGCTCGCCGCCCTGCGCGCCGCGACCGCCGGAGCGGCCGTCGCGTACGTCCTGACCCACGGCTCCCAGGGCTACGCCCTGCTCGTCCCGGCCGACCCCGCGGAACCCGTCGAGCACATTCCGCTGCCGGGCCTGACCGGCACGGCGGCACGCGCGCACATCGCCGAGCTGAGGACGGCCCTGCGCGACGCGGTGGACTCGACCGCCGGGCCGGACCGCCGCGAGGCGGCGCAGTCCGAACTGCACGACATCCTGGGCTGGTTGTGGGACGAGGTGACCTCGCCCGTCCTGGCCCGGCTCGGCACGGCCCCACCGGGCCGCCCGAAGCCGCGGTTGTGGTGGTGCCCGGTGGGGCCGGTGGTGCGGCTCCCCCTCCACGCGGCCGGCCACCACCCGCGCACGGCCGCCGAGGCCGCGGCCCGTGCCCAGGACCCGGCGGCCGAACCCCCGCCCACCGTCATCGACCGGGTGACTCCGTCCTACACCCCCACCCTCGGGGCGCTGGCCCACTCCCTGCGGGACGTGTCCGGCGCCCCGGCCGGCGGACAGCGGCCGAGCTCGCTCGTCGTCGCCGTGCCGCACAGCCGGCACGGCCCTCCGCTGCCCCTGGCCGAACGGGAGGCCCGCACCGTGCTCGACGCGCTGCCCGGCGCCCGGCTGCTGCTCGGCGAGGAGGCCGACCTCGCCACGGTGACGGCCGCCCTGCGCGACCACACCCTGGTCCACTTCGCCTGCCACGGGGACAACGACATCGACCTCGGCCTGCTGCGCGGAGGCGGCCTGCACCTCGGGCGGGGGGAGACCCTGACCGCGGGACAGATCCAGGACACCCCCCTGGACCACGGCGCGCTGGCCATCCTCTCCGCGTGCAGCACGGCCGAGGCGCACCCCGGACTGCCGGACGAGCCGATGCATCTGGCCGCCGCGTTCCAACTGGCCGGATTCCGGGGGGTCGTCGGGTCCCTGTGGCACGCCCCGGACACCCCCGGCATGGCCCGCGAGCTCTACGCCGTCCTCACCGCGGACGGCACCGCCCTCCCGGACACCACGGTCTCGGCCCAGGCCCTGAACCACGCGCAGCGCACCGTCCGCGACGCCTACCCGGCGACCCCGACCCGCTGGGCGGCCTACCTGCACACGGGCGCCTGAGCCCCGCCACCGGCCGGCCGGCGCCTCAGCACCGACGCCCGTGCCCAGCACCTCGGCGACGGCGGCCGGCTACCGACACCTCGCCACCGGCGATCCGGCGGCAGCACCCGCGCACCCCCGCCCTCACCGCTCCACCAGCATCCGCTGCAGTTCCCGGGCCGCCCGAGGCGGAGCCACATCGCTGCGGTGGGCCAGGGCGATCGTGCGGTGGAGGCCGGGGCGCGCCAGCGGGGTCACGCGCAGTCCGCGTCCCGATCGCGTCGCGACCATGCGGGGTACGACGGCCAGGCCGAGGCCGGCGCGCACGAACCCCAGCACCGCGTCCATCTCGCCGCCCTCCACCGCGAAGTCCGGCTCGAAGCCCTCCGCGCGGCACGCGGCCACCGTCAGCTCCCGCAGGTCGTACCCGTGCCGGAACATCACCAGCCGCTCACCCTCCAGGTCGGCGACGCGCACGGAGCGCCCGCCCCCACCGGGTGCCGGCGCCTCGGGCGAGGACACCACCACCAGGTCCTCGCGCAGCAGCTCCACCGTGGTCAGCGCGGGCGACGGCGTAGGCAGCGGCAGTACCACCAGGGCCAGGTCGAGGGCGCCCCGGGCGAGCTCCCGCACCAGGTCGTGCGAGCCGCTCTCCTCGATCAGCAGCTGGATGCCGGGGTACCGGTCGTGGAAGGCGCGCAGCACATCCGGCAGCAGACCCGTGCACAGGCTCGGCGTCGCCCCCAGCCGGACCCGGCCGCGCCGCAGCTGCGCCAGCTCCTGCACCTCGTAGCGGGCGGTGTCCGCGTCGGCCAGGATCCGCCGGGCCAGCGGCAGCAGGGCCTCGCCCGCGTCGGTGAGCGTGATGTTGCCCCGGGCACGCTGGAACAGATCGGCGCCCAGCTCCCGCTCCAGCGCCTTGATCTGCTGCGAGAGCGACGGCTGGGCGACATGGACCAGCTCGGCGGCCCGCGTGAAGTGCCGGGTCTCGGCGACGGCCACGAAGTAATGGAGCTGCTGGAACTGCATCCAGTCAGGATAGCTTCCGCCTATGGAAACGAGCCGGACCATGTCTTGGACCGATCGGGTTCCGGGGACCTAGCGTCAATGCCATGGTTCTGGCAACGCGGACGGACCGACGGCCGTCCATGGCGCGCACGGTGTGGGACTCCACCGTCGGCAAGAAGACGGTGATGGCCGTCAGCGGCGTGATCATGCTGCTGTACCTGGTAGCGCACATGATCGGCAATCTGAAGATCTACTTCGGCGCGGGCGAGTTCAACCACTACGCGCACTGGCTGCGCACCGTCGGCGAACCCTTCATGCACTACGAGTGGACGCTCTGGCTCATCCGGATCGTCCTGGTCGCCGCCGTGGTCGCCCACGCCACGTCCGCCTACCAGCTCAGCCGCCGCGACATCAAGGCACGGCCGGCCAAGTACGTGCACAAGAAGCCGAGGGCGAGCTACGCCACCCGCACCATGCGCTGGGGCGGGATCATCCTGGGCCTGTTCATCGTCTGGCACCTGCTGGACCTGACCACGGGCACCGTCCACCCGGGCGGCTTCCAGGAGGGCCACCCGTACCAGAACGTCGTGGACACCTTCTCCACCTGGTACGGCAACGCCGTCTACATCGTCGCGATGCTCGCGCTCGGCCTGCACATCCGGCACGGCTTCTGGAGCGCCGCCCAGACCCTGGGCGTCGGCAGCCGCACCCGCGACCGCGCCCTCAAGGCCGTCGCCGACATCCTCGCGCTGCTGCTCACGGCCGGCTTCATCGCCGTACCCGTGGGCGTCATGACCGGAGTGGTGAGCTGACATGACCGACTACGTCCACTACACGACCGGAACCCCGGCCGTCGACGACAAGGCCCCCTCCGGGCCGGTCCACGAGCGCTGGGACAAGCGCCGCTTCGAGGCGAAGCTGGTCAACCCCGCCAACCGGCGCAAGCACACGGTCATCGTCGTGGGCACCGGACTCGCCGGCGGCTCGGCGGGCGCCACGCTCGCCGAACAGGGCTACCACGTCGTCCAGTTCTGCTACCAGGACTCCCCGCGGCGGGCCCACTCCATCGCCGCGCAGGGCGGCATCAACGCGGCGAAGAACTACCGCAACGACGGCGACTCGGTCCACCGCCTCTTCTACGACACCGTCAAGGGCGGCGACTTCCGGGCGCGGGAGTCGAACGTGCACCGGCTCGCCCAGATCTCCGTCGAGATCATCGACCAGTGCGTGGCCCAGGGCGTGCCGTTCGCCCGCGAGTACGGCGGCCTGCTCGACACCCGCTCCTTCGGCGGCGTCCAGGTCTCCCGCACCTTCTACGCCCGCGGCCAGACGGGCCAGCAGCTGCTGCTGGGCGCCTACCAGGCGCTGTCCCGGCAGATCGCCGCGGGCAACGTGGAGATGCACCCCCGCACGGAGATGCTGGACCTGATCGTCGTCGACGGCCGGGCCCGCGGAATCGTGGCGCGCGATCTGATCACCGGGAGGATCGACACGTACTTCGCCGACGCCGTCGTCCTCGCCAGCGGCGGCTACGGAAACGTCTTCTACCTGTCGACCAACGCCATGAACTCCAACGCGACCGCCGTCTGGCGGGCGCACCGGCGCGGCGCCCACTTCGCCAACCCCTGCTTCACCCAGATCCACCCGACCTGCATCCCGCGCACCGGCGACCACCAGTCCAAGCTGACGCTGATGAGCGAGTCGCTGCGCAACGACGGCCGTATCTGGGTGCCGAAGGCCGAGGGCGACGACCGGCCGCCGCACCGTATCCCCGAGGACGAGCGCGACTACTACCTGGAGCGCATCTACCCGTCCTTCGGCAACCTGGTCCCGCGCGACATCGCCTCCCGCGCCGCGAAGAACGTCTGCGACGAGGGCAGGGGGGTCGGCCCCGGCGGCCAGGGCGTCTACCTCGACTTCGCCGACGCGATCCGGCGCATGGGCCGTAAGGCCGTCGAGGCCAAGTACGGCAACCTCTTCGACATGTACCAGCGGATCACCGACGAGGATCCGTACGAGGTGCCGATGCGCATCTACCCGGCCGTGCACTACACGATGGGCGGACTCTGGGTCGACTACGACCTCCAGACCACCGTCCCCGGCCTGTTCGCGATCGGCGAGGCCAACTTCTCCGACCACGGCGCCAACCGGCTCGGCGCGTCCGCGCTGATGCAGGGCCTCGCCGACGGCTACTTCGTCCTCCCGGCCACCATCAACGACTACCTGGCCCGCAACCCGCACCAGGAGGCCGTCACCGCCGCCCACCCCGCGGTGCAGGAGGTGCTCGCCGAGACCGAGGACCGGCTCCACCTGCTGCTCGCCGTGGACGGCGACCGCACCCCGGACTCCTTCCACCGCGAACTCGGCGAGCTCATGTGGGAGTTCTGCGGAATGGCACGCACCGACGCCGGACTGCGCAAGGCCCTGGAGCGCATCCCGCAGATCCGCGAGGAGTTCTGGCGGCGCATCAAGGTGCCCGGCACCGGCGAGGAGTTCAACCAGTCGCTGGAGAAGGCCAACCGGATCGTCGACTACCTGGAGCTGGCCGAGCTGATGTGCCTCGACGCGCTGCACCGCGCCGAGTCCTGCGGCGGTCACTTCCGTGAGGAGTCCCAGACCCCGGACGGCGAGGCGGCACGCCGGGACGACGCGTTCTCGTACGCGGCCGCCTGGGAGTTCACCGGCACCGGCGAGCCGCCCGTCCTGCACAAGGAAGACCTCGTCTTCGAGTACGTCCACCCCACCCAGCGGAGCTACGCATGAAGCTCACCCTGCGCGTCTGGCGGCAGAAGAACGCCGACGCCGAAGGAGCCATGGCCACCTACGAGGTGGACGGCATCTCGTCCGACATGTCCTTCCTGGAGATGCTGGACGTCCTCAACGAGCGCCTCATCCTGTCCGGTGAGGAACCCGTCGCCTTCGACCACGACTGCCGCGAGGGCATCTGCGGCGCCTGCTCGCTCGTCATCAACGGCGACGCGCACGGCCCCGAGCGGACCACCACCTGCCAGCTGCACATGCGGTCCTTCCGGGACGGCGACACCATCGACATCGAGCCGTGGCGGGCGTCCGCGTTCCCGGTGATCAAGGACCTGGTGGTGGACCGGTCCGCCTTCGACCGGATCATCCAGGCCGGCGGGTACGTCACCGCGCCCACCGGTTCCGCACCGGAGGCGCACGCCACGCCGGTGCCGAAGGCCGACGCCGACCTCGCGTTCGAGCACGCCGAGTGCATCGGGTGCGGCGCGTGCGTGGCCGCCTGTCCCAACGGGGCGGCGATGCTGTTCACCTCCGCCAAGGTCAACCACCTCAATGTGCTCCCCCAGGGCGCGCCGGAGCGGGAGACCCGGGTGCTGGACATGGTCGCGCAGATGGACGCCGAAGGGTTCGGCGGCTGCACGCTGACGGGGGAGTGCGCGACGGCCTGTCCCAAGGGCATCCCCCTGATGTCGATCACCAGCATGAACAAGGAGTGGCTGCGGGCCAACCGCAAGGTGAGGCGGTAGCCCTGCCGAAACGGCTGTCCCCGGGTGCCCGAGAGCGGGCCCCGGCGGCCGGCCGAAGGAGAGACGTTCGCCGCCAGGGCGGGCGGGTGGGACCGGGTCAGGTGCTCGACCCGGTCCCACCAGGCATCCTCACGGCTCCGGCGAGGGGGCCGTGCCCCGCCGCCGCGTGCCGCGTCGTCCGTCATTCAGCAGCCGCACATCCACGGGTCCCGCGCCGGTCACGCCGAGGCCAGCCTGTCGCGGAAGAAAGCAGGTGCAGATCTCGTCATGCATCCGCTCGGCGCAGGAGACCCCCATGACCGCCATGCCCGCCTCGCCCCCCGCCCTCGCCGGCCCGCCCGACGGCTCCGGATACCTCGTGTCGCTCGCCCGGGACCAGGACGACGTCCGGGCCGCGCAGCGCCTGCGCCACCAGGTGTTCGCCGGGGAGATGGGTGCCCGGCTCGACGGTCCGGACCCGGGCCTCGACATGGACGCCTTCGACGCGTACTGCGATCACCTGCTCATCCGGGACGGCGGCACCGGCGAGGTCGTCGGCACCTACCGGCTGCTGCCGCCGGAGCGGGCCGCCGTCGCCGGCCGGCTCTACTCCGAGGGCGAGTTCGATCTCTCCGCGCTGTCCCCCGTCCGCTCCGGGCTGGTCGAGGTCGGCCGCTCCTGCGTGCACCCCGACCACCGCGACGGCGCCGTGATCGGCCTGATCTGGGCCGGCATAGCCCGGTACATGGTCGACCGTGGCCACGAGTGGCTGGCCGGCTGCTGCTCGGTGCCGCTCGCCGACGGCGGCGCGCTCGCCACGGCGACCTGGGGCCGGGTGCGCGACAAGCATCTGGCGCCCGAGGAGTTCCGGGTACGGCCGCTGCTGCCCTGGACCCCGAACGGTGAGGCTCCGGCCGGGCGCACCGAACTGCCGGCCCTGCTGCGCGGCTACCTCCGCCTCGGCGCCTGGGTGTGCGGTGAGCCCGCGCACGACCCGGACTTCGGGGTCGCCGACCTGTACGTGCTGCTGTCGATGCGCCGGGTCAACCCGCGCTATCTGCGGCACTTCCTCTCCCTCGTCCCGGCCTGATGAGCGTCTGGCTGCCCAGCGCGCCCTGCACCCCGGGCGCCTGTGTGGAGCAGGCCCGTGCCGCCGCGGCCGTACCCCGCGCGGTGCTGCGGCTGACCGCCGTCGTGGTGCTGGTGCTGGCCGGCGTCCTGCTGTCCCCGTTCGGCGCGCGGATCCCCGCGGACTGGGTGCGGAGATGGTCCCGGACGGTCGTGCGGGCCATCGGCGTCCAGGTCCGCATCACCGGGGCGGTCCCGCCGGAAGGAGGCGTCCTGCTGGTCGCCAACCACATCTCCTGGCTGGACATCCCGCTGCTCGCCGCGGTCCGGCCGGCCCGGATGCTGGCCAAGGACGAGATCCGGCGCTGGCCCGTGGCCGGCCGGCTGGCCGGGCGGGGCGGAGCCCTGTTCATCGAGCGGGACCGGCTGCGCGCCCTGCCCGCGACGGTCGCCCGGGTCGCCGGGGCGCTGCGGGACGGCGCCGCCGTCGCGGCGTTCCCCGAGGGCAGCACCTGGTGCGGCCGGGCCCAGGGGCACTTCCGCCGCGCCGTCTTCCAGGCCGCGCTCGACGCCGGGGTCCCGGTCCAGCCGGTCCGCCTGAGCTACCGCACCGCGCAGGGCCGCGCGGCCACGGCGGCGGCGTTCGTCGGCGACGACACCCTGTTCGCCTCGCTGTGGCGGGTCGCGACGGCCCGCGGGCTGGTGGCCGAGGTGGAGGTGCGCCCCCTGATCCCGGCGGCCGGCCACCCGGACCGCCGCTCGCTGGCCCGCGCGGCGGAGCCCGGAACCCCCGCGGAACCCACCTGGACCCATACGGCACTGGTCGCCTGACCCCCGACCGCGGACCAGAACATAAGTGGATAGATTCTCACCAAAGGGGCACTTGTATGGGGCACATCACTACTCCCCGAGGAGGGTGTGCCCATGTCAACAGGAACGCTTCTGGCGATCGTCATCCCGATCGTGGTGGTGCTCGTCCTGGTCGCCGTGGCGGTCTCGATGCTCAGGCGGCGCCGTCATCTGCGTGATCGCTTCGGCCCGGAGTACGAACGGACCGTCGAAGGATCCGACAGCAGGCTCGCCGCCGAGCGTGAGCTCAGGTCGCGCGAGAGGCGTCACGACGCGCTGGAGATCAAGCCACTGCCCGACGCGGCCCGGGACCGCTACACACAGGAGTGGACCGGCGTCCAGCAGGAGTTCGTCGACCGTCCGGTGGACGCGGTGCACGACGCCGACCGGCTGGTGACCTCGCTCATGCACGAACGGGGTTATCCCACCGAGGGGTTCGAGCAGCAGATGAGGGACCTGTCGGTGGAGCACGGCCGCACCCTGGAGCACTACCGCGCCGCGCACGAGGTGGAGGGCCTCTCCACCCGCAGCCGCGCGACGACCGAGCAACTGCGGGGCGCCATGGTGCACTACCGGGCGCTCTTCGACGAACTGCTGGCCGACGGCGGGGGCCGCGCCCAGCCCTCCCGCACCTGACGCAGACCCCGTCCCCGCATGGAGGGAACCCATGCCCAGCAACGACGAGACCGACCGCACGACCGGTGGCCTGTCCACCGACGACCTCGCCCAGCCCGCCGCCGGCGGCGTGGGCGCGGACCGGGAGGCGCCTCCCACCGGGGCCCCCGTCTACCCCGGCGAGAGCACCGCGCCGGCCGGCACCGGACGCCCGGACGGCGACTCCGCCGCCGACGGCACCGGCTCCGACACCGGCTCCGACACCGGCACCGGCACCGAGTCCCTGGCCTCGGCCGGGACCTCACGGGCCGCCGGCGCCCCGGACGACGAGATGCCGCAGCTGCTGACGGACGACGAGGAACGCGGCTTCCGCGACCGCTGGCAGGAGATCCAGGGCAGGTTCGTGGACGACCCCCGCGAGGCCGTGCACGAGGCCGACACCCTGGTCGCGGACGTCATGCAGACCCTCGCCTCCACCTTCGCCCAGCACAAGAAGGACCTGGAGAGCCAGTGGGGCCAGGGGGAGAAGGTGGACACCGAGGAACTGCGCGGTGCGCTGCGCCGCTACCGCTCCTTCTTCAACCGGCTGCTCAGCACCTGAGCGGCCCCGTCAGGGCAGGACCCGGGCCAGGTAGGGGGCCGTCGCGCCGCCCTCCGCCCGGGCCACCCGGTCCGGCGGCCCGGCCGCCACGATCCGGCCGCCCCGGTCCCCGCCGCCCGGCCCCAGGTCGATGACCCAGTCGGCGCCCGCGACGACCGTCATGTCGTGCTCGACGACCACGACCGTGTGCCCCGTGTCGACCAGCCCGTGCAGCCGCTCCAGCAGCACCTCCACGTCGGCCGGGTGCAGGCCGGTCGTCGCCTCGTCCAGCAGGTACAGGGTGTGGCCCCGGCGGCCGCGCTGCAGCTCGCTCGCCAGCTTGATGCGCTGGGCCTCACCGCCGGACAGCTCGGTGGCCGGCTGGCCGAGCCGCAGATAGCCGAGGCCCACGTCGAGCAGCGCGCCCAGGCTGCGGGCGGCGGCCGGGATGTCCGCGAAGAACTCCGCCGCCGCCTCCACCGTCAGACCGAGCACCTCCGCGACGTTCCGCCCCCGGTACGTCACCCGCAGCGTCTCGGGGTTGTAGCGGGCGCCGCCGCAGTCCGGGCACGGCGCGTACGTGCTCGGCAGGAACAGCAGCTCGACACTGACGAACCCCTCGCCCTGGCAGGTCTCGCAGCGTCCGCCGGCCACGTTGAAGGAGAAGCGGCCGACGCCGTACCCGCGGGCCCGTGCCTCCTCGGTGGCGGCGAACACCTTGCGCACGACGTCGAACAGGCTCGTGTAGGTGGCCAGATTGGACCGCGGGGTGCGCCCGATCGGCTTCTGGTCCACCCGGACCAGGCGGTCCACCCCCGCCAGGTCCTCCGTCAGCTCGCCGATCAGCGTGGACTTCCCGGAGCCGGAGACACCGGTGACGGCGGTGAACGCACCGAGCGGGAACTCGGCCGTGACCGCCCGCAGGTTGTGCCGGGTCACCGGGCCCACCCGCAGCCAGCCGCGGGGCGTGCGGGTCTCGCGCGCCGGACCGGGGGACTCGTCGAAGAGGAACGCCGCCGTCGCCGACTCCTCGACGGACGCCAGCTCCGCCGGCGGTCCGCTGTACAGCACCCGTCCACCGTGCTCGCCCGCGCCGGGCCCCACGTCCACCAGCCAGTCGGCGCCGCGCACCACGTCCAGGTGGTGCTCCACGACGAACACCGAGTTGCCCGCGGCCTTCAGCCGGTCCAGCACGGTCAGCAGGGCCTCCGTGTCCGCCGGGTGCAGCCCGGCCGACGGCTCGTCCAGGACGTACACCACGCCGAAGAGCCCCGAGCGCAACTGCGTGGCGAGCCGCAGGCGTTGCAGCTCGCCCGCCGACAGGGTCGGGGTGGAGCGGTCGAGGCTGAGGTAGCCGAGGCCGAGTTCGACGACCGGCGCGATCCGGGACCTGAGGTCCGTCATGAGGACCCGGGCCGCCTCGGTGCCGCCCTCCGGCAGTCCGGCGAGGCCGCTCAGCGGCAGCGCGGCCAGCTCGGCGATGGTGCGGCCGTCGAAGGTCACCGCCAGGGCCTCGGGCCGCAGCCGGCTGCCCCCGCAGGCCGGACAGGGCGCACTGGTCAGAAAACGCTCCGCCTTCGCCCGCAGCGTCGGGGACTTGGTGTCCGCGAACGTCTTGAGCACATACCGCCGGGCACTCATGTACGTGCCCTGGTACGGCCGTTGGATCCGGTCGGCGTCGCGGACCGGATGGACGGTGACCACGGGCTGTTCGTCCGTGAACAGGATCCACTCGCGCTCCCCGGCGGGCAGCTCGCGCCACGGCCGGTCGACGTCGTACCCGAGTGTGTCGAGGATGTCCCGCAGGTTCTTGCCCTGCCAGGCGCCCGGCCACGCGGCGATCGCGCCCTCGCGGATCGACAGGGCGGGGTCCGGGACCAGCGACTCCTCGGTGGTGCCGTGCACTTGGCCGAGGCCGTGGCACTCGGGGCAGGCGCCGGCCGCCGTGTTGGGCGAGAACGCGTCGGAATCGAGCCGGTCCGCGCCCGGCGGGTAGTCCCCGGCGCGCGAGAACAGCATGCGCAGGGAGTTGGAGAGGTTGGTCACCGTGCCCACCGACGAACGCGAGGTCGGGGCCGAGCGGCGCTGCTGCAGCGACACCGCGGGCGGCAGGCCGGTGACCTCGCCGACCTTCGGCGCCCCGACCTGGTGGATCAGCCTGCGCGCGTACGGCGCGACCGACTCGAAGTACCGCCGCTGGGCCTCGGCGTAGATCGTGCCGAAGGCCAGCGACGACTTCCCCGAGCCGGACACGCCGGTGAACACGGCCAGTACGTCGCGCGGGACGTCCACGTCGACGCCCTTGAGGTTGTGCTCGCGCGCAGCACGGACGCGGACGTACGGGTCATGGGGGCTGTGCATCGGGGGGACACTCCGTACGGGCCTGCCGGGGCGGGGACAAACCCCGCGATTCTAGCCCGCCCCCCGGTTGGTTCAGGACTGCGGGGGCCGGTCCTGGCGGGTGCCGAACTCGTCCCTCATCTTGTCCTGCGCGGTGTCGACCTGCGACTGGTACTTGTTGCCGGTGCGCTGGTCGGCGTAGTCGCCGCCTTTGTCGATGCCCTTGTCGGCCATGCCCTCATGACCCTTGAGCATGCCCTTGATCTTGTCCATGAAGGACATGGCAAGCCTCCTCATCGGTTGCGGCTGCTCTTCCAGGGTCACCGCCGCGGGCCGGGTCCGCATCTCGGCGCGCGGGCCTCAGCCCTCCGGCGCGAAGAGGGCGGCGAGCCCGCGGAAGGAGCCGACCAGCGCCGTACTGTCGTGACTGCTGGTGGTGACCAGGACCTCCGCGGCCCCCGTCTCCTTCAGGACCGTCTCCAGCTCCTGGGCGACCTGCTCCCGGGTGCCGGCGACGTGACCGGAGAGTCCGGCCGTGAAGAACTCCCGCTCCTTCGCGGTCATCGTGCGGGCCTCGATCTCCTCGGCGGGGGCGAGCGGCGGGAAGGTGCCGTGCGTCCGGGAGTACGCCATCGACCAGGCCTCCGGCACCAGCAGCCGCCGGGCCTCCTCCTCGGTGTCCGCGACCGCGACCGTGCCCGAGATCACCACGTACGGCTCGGCCGTCCAGGGGGAGGGGCGGAACAACGAGCGGTACTCGTCGATGCCGCGCAGCATCTTCTCGCGGCCGCGCAGGTCGCCGATGACCATGGGCAGGCCCGCCCGGGCCGCGATCCGCGCGCCCTCACCCATCGCCAGCACGAACGGCGGCACCCGCAGGCCCTCCGACGGGCGGGCGTGCACACCGGTCGGTGACGTGCCCGTGAACCACTCCAGCAGCTCGCCCAGCTGCGCGGCGAAGTCCCCGGCGTCCTCCTTGTCCCGGCCGAGGGCTCTGCGCACCCCGTCCGTGAAGCCCACGGAGCGGCCGAGGCCCATGTCGATCCGCCCGGGGAACAGCGACTCCAGCACCCCGAACTGCTCGGCGACGACCAGGGGCCGGTGGTTGGGCAGCATGACCCCGCCGGTGCCGACCCGGATCGTCCGCGTCGCGGCGGCGACCGCGGCGGCGAGCACGGTGGGCGCCGAACCGGCGACGCCGGGCACGCCGTGGTGCTCGGCCACCCAGAAGCGGTGGTACCCGAGCGCCTCCGTCTCCCGCGCCAGCGCGACGGTGTCCCGCAGCGCCTCGGCGGGCGGGTGCCCCTCGCGGGTGCGGGAGCGGTCGAGGACGGAGAACCGGGTCCGGGAGATCACTGTGCTGCTCACGCAGGTGTCAACGCCCTGACGCGCCCGGGATTCCCAAGTCCGAAACGATCGGCGCGCGGACGCCGGCGGACCCGTCGCCCGCCTGCCGGGCGGCTGGCTAGGGTGGCCGGATGACCGACGACACCGGGCGCCCGATCGCCGTGTTCGACCTCGACAACACCCTGGCCGACACCGCCCATCGCCAGCACTTCCTGGAGAGCCGGCCCAAGGACTGGGACGGCTTCTTCGCCGCCGCGCCCGCCGATCCGCCCCTCGCCGAGGGGGTGGCGCTGGTCCTGGAGAGCGCCCGGGACTGCGAGGTCGTCTATCTCACGGGCCGCCCCGAGCGCTGCCGCCGGGACACCCTGGAGTGGCTCGCGGCCCAGGGTCTGCCCGAGGGCCGCCTCCACATGCGGCGCGACGCCGACCGCAGACCGGCGCGGTTCACCAAGGTGGCGACCCTGCGCCGGCTGGCCCGGGACCGCGAGGTCCGGTTCCTCGTGGACGACGACGAGCTGGTGTGCGACGACGCGGAACGCGCCGGGTTCGAGGTGGTGCGGGCCCGCTGGGCCGCGAAGTCGGCCGCCCTCCAGGACGCGCAGGAGCGGGAGGGCCGCACCTGAGTTCCGGACGGGTCACTCGTCCTCGAGGCGGAAGCCGACCTTCATGCCCACCTGGTAGTGCTCGATCCGGCCGTTCTCGATCTGCCCGCGCACCTGCGTCACCTCGAACCAGTCCAGGTTGCGCAGGGTCTGGTCGGCTCGGGCGATGCCGTTGCGGATGGCCTGGTCGACGCCCTCGTGCGAGGTGCCGACGATCTCGGTGACCCGGTAGGTGTGGTTCGACATGGGGGTGCTCCTCTCGTGTCGCGGCGTACTCCACGGTGCCCCATCCGCGGCCGGACCGCACGGCGATCGCACGCCTACCGTGCGTAGCCCTTGACCCGTCGCATTGGTCCATACCAAAATCCAGCACACCCGTACGAGCGCCCGCGCTCGTCCCCCCACGTCGGGCCCCCAGCCCTGTCCGCAGCCCCGTGCACGACAGAACAGGACCCCTCGTGAGACGTCGCCTGCTCGCCCTCCTCTGCGTCACCGGATCCCTCGTCACCGCCTGCGGGATGCTCCCCGGCGAGCAGGACCGGAAGACCGTCACCGTGTGGCTGATGAAGGACAGCGCCTCCAAGGAGTTCCTCCAGCGCTTCACCGAGGACTTCGAGAAGACCCACGACGACCTGCGCCTCGACATCCGCATCCAGGAATGGACCGGCATCGTCGAGAAGGTCCGCAAGGCCCTCGAGCCCGGCTCCGACGACGGCCCGGACGTCATCGAGGTCGGCAACACCCAGGTGCCGCTGTACGCGGACGGCGGCCGGCTCGCCGACCTCACACTGGAGTCGATGCGCGACTGGGGCAAGGAGAAGTGGCTGCCCGGCCTCGCCCAGCCCGGCAAGGACGGCAACAAGCAGTACGGCGTCCCCTGGTACGCGGCCAACCGCGTCGTCATCTACCGCAAGGACCTGTTCGAGCAGGCCGGGATCGCCCGCCCGCCGCGCACCCGCGACGAATGGCTCGCCGACACGCAGAAGCTCGACTCCGGCGACGACCAGGGCATCTACCTCGCCGGACAGGACTGGTACACCCTCTCCGGGTTCATCTGGGACGAGGGCGGCGACCTCGCCCGGGAGAAGGACCACGAGTGGCGGGGAGCCCTCGACACCCCGGCCGCGCTGCGCGGGATGGACTTCTACCGACGGCTCCAGGCGCTCGGCAAGGGGCCCGTGGACGCCGACGAGGAACACCCGCCCCAGGCAGGGGTGTTCGCGTCGGGCAAGGTCGCGCAGATCGTCGCCGTACCGGGCCTCGCCCAGGCGATCGTGCGGCAGAACCCGGACCTGCGCGGCAAGCTCGGCTTCTTCCCGGTGCCGGGCAGGACCGCGGGCCGGCCCGGCACCGTGTTCACCGGCGGCTCCGACCTGGTCGTGCCGGAGAACACCGGGGACCAGTTCGCCGCGACCGCCGTCGTCGGCGCCCTCACCGGCGCCGAATGGGACACCGAACTCGCCCGCACCATGAACTACGTGCCCAACAAGACCACGTTGGCCGGCGCGGTCGCGGACGAGGAGGGGGTCGCCGCCATGGCCGCGGGCGCGGCGCACGGCAGGGCGACCCCCAACACCCCTCAGTGGGCCGACGTCGAGGCGGACAACCCCATCAAGGAGTACATGACCCGGGTGCTGCAGGGCGCGGACCCGGCGACCGAGGCCCGGCGTGCCTCCCGGAAGATCACCGAGTCGCTCACCCCGGACCTCTGACTCACCGCAGCACGCTCAGCGACAGCGCGAAGCGCCGCTGCTCGTCCGTCCACCAGTGCGTCAGCTCCAGCCCCTGGGCGGCGAGTTCGGCCGCCACTCCCTCCTTGCGGAACTTGGCCGACACCTCGGTGCGCAGCTCCTCGCCCGCCGCGAAGTCCACGGCGAGGTTCAGCGCGGGCACCTTCACGGTCTGCGCGATGCGGGAGCGCAGCCGCATCTCGATCCACTCGTGCTCGGCGTCCCACAGGGCCACGTGGTCGAAGGCGTCCGGATCGAAGTCGGCGCCCAGCTCGCGGTCCACGACGGCCAGCACGTTCTTGTTGAACGCGGCCGTCACCCCGGCCGCGTCGTCGTACGCCCGGACCAGTACCCGCTCGTCCTTCACCAGGTCGGTGCCGAGCAGCAGTGTGTCGCCGGGGGAGAGCAGGGCGCGTACCGAGGCGAGGAACGCGGTGCGTTCGGCGGGCAGCAGATTGCCGATCGTGCCGCCGAGGAAGGCCACCAGCCGGGGGCCCGGCGTGGCCGGCAGGGCCAGCGGAGCGGTGAAGTCGGCGATCAGCGCGTGGACCTCGAGGTCCGGACGCTCACCGATGAGCGCCTCTCCGGCCTGGGTGAGGGCGCTCTCGCTGACGTCGACCGGGACGTACGTCCCGGGTGCGAGCGCGTCGATCAGGAAGCGGGTCTTCTCCGAGGAGCCCGAGCCCAGCTCGATCAGCGTGCGGGCACCGCTCGCGGCGGCGATCTCCCCGGACCGGGCGGCCAGGATCTCCCGCTCGGCACGGGTGGGGTAGTACTCGGGCAGTTCGGTGATCTGCTCGAACAGCTCGCTGCCGCGCGCGTCGTAGAACCACTTCGGCGGCAGCCACTTGGGGTTCGCGGTGAGGCCGTGCTGGACGTCCGCGCGCAGCGCGGCGTCGGTCGCGTCCTCGGGGAGGGTGCGGGTGACGTGCAGGGGACTCACGAACAGGGCTCCTTAGGTGGGACGGCCGCCGGGTCCTCCAGCGGGGCGAGCAGCACGTCGGTGCTGTTCGCGGTGAGCACGGTGCGGTCGGGGACCTCCTGCCACAGCGGGTCGTCGTCGTACGGCTCGGAGGCGACGACCGTGCCCCGGCCGGGTTCCGTCCGGTACCAGAGGGTGTCGCCCCAGGCGGTCGCGGCGATCGTCCCGCCGTCCGCCAGCAGCAGGTTGAGCCGGGAGGCGGGGGCCGCCTCGGCGAACGCGCGGGCCGTCTCGCCGAGGGCCGTGGCGGGGTCGTCGCCGCTGCGCAGCCGGTGCAGCACCAGCGCCCAGACGAACGCCGAGTCGTTGCGGGCCTCGAACGAGAGCAGGTCGACCGGGGGCAGCGCGGAGACCAGGGACGCCGCGGAGTCCGGCCAGCCCGCGATCGCCCCGTTGTGGCTGAACAGCCACCGGCCCGCCGCGAACGGCGCGGCGGCGGCCTCCGCGTCCGCTCCCGCGAGGGTCGCGTCGCGTACGGCCGCGAGCACGGCGCCGGAACGCACCACCCGGGCCAGGTCGGCGAAGGACAGGTCCGCCCAGATCGGCCCGGCCCGCCGGTAGCGGGCCGGGACCGGGTCCTCGCGGGCGTACCAGCCCACCCCGAACCCGTCGGCGTTGACCGTTCCGTACCGCTGCCGCCGCGGTGCCCACGACTGGCGGAACAGACTGTGCGGGGGCTCGGTCAGGATCCGGCCGAGCGGTTCCTCGGGCCCCAGATAGGCCAGGTGACGACACATCAGACGGCCTCCGAGCGGGCGGTGCGGAACCCGGAGAAGATCTGCCGGCGTATCGGGTGGTCCCAGTTGCGGAAGGTGCCCCGGCAGGCCACCGCGTCCACGGCGAACGAACCGCCGCGCAGCACCTTGTGGTCGGAGCCGAAGAACACCTGCGAGTACTCCTTGTACGGGAACGCCCTGAACCCCGGGTACGGCAGGAAGTCGCTCGCCGTCCACTCCCACACGTCACCGATCAACTGCCGTACGCCCAGCGGGGACTCACCGGCCGGGTAGCTGCCCGCCGGAGCCGGCCTGAGGTGCCGCTGGCCCAGGTTGGCGTGCTCGGGCGCCGGGTCGGCGTCGCCCCACGGGTAGCGCCGGGAGCGCCCGGTGGCCGGGTCGTGGCGTGCGGCCTTCTCCCACTCGGTCTCGGTGGGCAGCCGGCGCCCGGCCCAGCGGGCGTAGGCGTCCGCCTCGTACCAGCAGACGTGCAGCACCGGCTCGTCGGGCGGTACCTGTTCCGTGATGCCGAACCGGCGCCTGAGCCAGTGGTCGCCGTCGCGCCGCCAGAACAGGGGAGCCGTGAGGGAGTGCTTCCGGACGTGCGCCCAGCCCTCGGGCGTCCACCAGCGTTCGGTGTCGTAGCCGCCGTCCGCGATGAAGGCCTGGTACGCCGCGTTCGTCACCGGTGTCGTGTCGATCCAGAACGGCGCCACCTCCCGCGGGTGCGCCGGGCGTTCGTTGTCCAGCGCCCACGGCTCCGCCGACGTCCCCATCGTGAACGGGCCGCCCGGCACCAGGACTTCGACCGGACCGGTGAACAGCGGCACCGGCTCGGGGTCGGGGGCGGTCAGGGCCTGCGGCCCCTTCCGCAGCTGATGGGTGATCAGCATGGTCTCGTCGTGCTGCTGTTCGTGTTGGGCGATCATCCCGAAGGCGAAACCGGCCTCGGTCAGCCGGGTGCCGTGGAAGTCCGCCCCTTCCAGCAGGTCCAGCGCCCGGCCGCGCACCTCGGCCGCGTAGCCGCGGGCCTCGGCGGGCGGCAGCAGCGGCAGCGAGGGCCGCTCGGCCCGAGGGTGCTCGAAGGCGTCGTACAGGGTGTCGATCTCCGGGCGCATCGCCTCCCGGCCGCCGACCGCCCGCAGGAGCCACTGCTCCTCCTGGTTGCCGATGTGCGCGAGGTCCCACACCAGCGGCGACATCAGCGGGGAGTGCTGGGCGGTCAGGTCCGGGTCGTCGACGCAGCTGGTCAGCAGCGTGGTGCGCTCGCGTGCGGTGATCAGCGAGGCCAGCGCCCGCTTGCGCAGGGCCTCGGGGTCGGTCTCGCCGGTCGTGGCGTCGGTCTCGGGGGCGGTCATGTGCGGATGTCCTTCCCGTGGGAGAGGGGCGTGCCCCCGGTGGGGCCGTGCCGGTGCCGGGCCGGCTCCCCGTCGTGCAGCCGGTCCAGCAGATCGTCGGCCGGGCAGCGGCCCCGGGCGACGTAGCGGTCCACGAACGCCGCCACGGCGTCCATGACCTCGGTGGTGGCCCCCATCCTGGGCAGGGCCTCCAGCGCCGCCGTGAAACAGGCAGCCGCGGTGTCCCGCAGCTCCGGGTCCGCGAGGCCGTACCGGGCCGCGTCCGTGTACAGCGGGTTGTGCGGCGCGGGCCGGTTCAGCGCCCGCTCCGCCAGCGGCTTCACCGTCCGGTACGCGGTCTCGGCCGCCTCCGGGTCGTCGAACAAGGCCGCCGTCACCGCGAGGGGCACGATCCAGCCGTCGTCCCCGGGCTGCGCGTCGATCATGCGCAGTTCCAGATGGCCGCGCGGCCGGACCGGCGGGAACAGCGTGGTGAGGTGGTAGTCGAGGTCCGCCCGGGTGGGCGGCCGGGGCGACCGGGAACGGGTCCACTCCCGGAAGGTGAGCCCGTCGGGCACCTCCCACGGCCCGCCGTCGCCGCGGACGCACATCACCGGCGAGTCCAGTACGTGCCGGGCCCACACGGCCCGCGGTTCCCCGTCCAGCGGGGGGCCGCCCGCCCGGCCCGTGCCGATCTCCATCCACATCAGCTGCCGGGTGGACATCCAGCCCGTGGGCCGCTGCCCGATCAGCGGGGAGTTGGCGAACGCGGCCAGCAGCACCGCGCCCAGGTGGTGCGCCAGCCACCAGCGCCGCGCGTGGCCCAGCGGGCCCGGCTCCTCGTGGCCGGCGTCCACGCAGACCTGGACGGAGGCCGAGGCGCACATCATGTGACGGCCGGCCGGACCGCCCCGGTCCAGGCAGGTCTCCATGGCGTCGTAGCGCGGCTCGTGCAGGAACCTGCGCGGTGGGTGCCAGGGGTCGTGGCCGATGCCGACGAGGCCGAGGCCGTCCTCGGCCAGGACGGCGCGGACGGCGTCCAGGTCGGCGGAGACGGTGCCGATGCACTCCGTCAGGGAGGTGGCGGGCAGGGAGCTCAGCTCCAGCTGGCCCCCGGGTTCGACGGTGAGCGCCGATCCCAGGTCCACGGCCCGCAGGGCGGCGTAGACCGCCTCGAGTCGTTCGGGTGCCACGGGGAGCCGCGGCTCCCGCAGTTCGTGCACGAGCCACTCCAGCTCCACGCCGAGGACGCGGGGCGGGCCCGTCTTGAAGCAGATGCCCCGGACCAGGGCCTCCACCTCGGGTTCGGTGACGGCGGTGCGGTGGTCCGTACAGTCACCACCGTCGCTCTGTGAATCGGACATGCCGGGATCCTCCTGAGATTCCACCATGCCATCGGCCCACAAGGTCGTGGGCCGATGGCAGACACTCGTCCCACCCAAGACCCTCGCGCCAAATCGCACAAGAGTGCCCCGCCGGGCGTTTACGGATCGGTCATGTCCCCTTCCGCAGGCGTTCGAGGACCGTTCCGGGGGTGGGAAACTCCGTTGCACCGCATCACCAGGATCACCCAGGATGCTTGTATGAGCACGACGGGGGAGTCCGCACAGGCAGCGGGCACGGCGTCCACGGGGGTGGCGCCGTGAGCGCGCGCCTGCGCGGAATCGCCACGCAGACGGAGAAGATCGTCGCGGCGGGCCGGTACCCGGCCCCGGACGGCCGGGAGGTGCCGCTCACGGCGGCGATCGAGGCCGCGCGGGCGGGCACCAGGATGTTCGGCCCCGAGCCGGTGGCCGTGGAGCCGCCGCCCGCCCAGGGCGACCCGGTCCGTGGGGCCGGCCCCCTCGTCGAGGTCACCGGCGAGAGCAGCCTGGAGGCGGCCCGCCGACTGGCCGGCGCCCCGGTCGCCGTCCTGAACTTCGCCTCCGCGCGGAACCCGGGCGGTGGCTATCTCAACGGCGCCCAGGCCCAGGAGGAGGCCCTGTGCCGCGCCTCGGCGCTGCACACCTGCCTGCTGGCGGCCCGCGCCTTCTACGACCACCACCGTGCCGACCGCGACCCGTTCTACACGGACCGGGTGATCCACTCACCGGCGGTCCCGGTCTTCCGCGACGACCGGGGACGGCTGCTCCCGGAGCCCTACCTCGCGGGCTTCCTGACCGCCGCCGCGCCCAACGCCGGCGTCGTACGCCGTACGGCACCGGAACGCGCCGTCGAGCTGCCGGGCGTCCTGGCGCGGCGCGCCGAGCGGGTGCTGGAGACGGCCGCGGCGCACGGCTACCGGCGACTGGTGCTCGGCGCCTGGGGCTGCGGGGTCTTCCAGAACGCCCCGGCGCAGGTCGCGGCCGCCTTCCGGGCGCTGCTCGGCCCCGGTGCCCGGTTCGCGCGCTCCTTCGACCACGTGGTGTTCGGGGTGCTGGACCGGACCCCCGGGGCGGAGGTGCGGGCGGCGTTCGTACGGGCGTTCGCCCAGTGCGGGGAGTGCCGTCGGGATGTCCCCGCGGAAGCGGCGGGGCGGGCGCACGTGCCGTCGTGACGGGCGCGCCCCCGTACTCCGTGGTGGTCGGGGACGCCGTGGTGGCCGCGCGGAGCGCCGGTCCGAGCCGCGGTCAGGTCCAGCCGTAACGTTCGTGCAGCCGCCGGCGGACCAGATCGAAACGCATCCGGTCCAGCGCGCAGGCCTCGCGGCGCATGCCCTCCTCGTGCAGCCGCAGCACGCGGTCCACGTCCACCCACGAGTCCCGGCCCGACCGGTCCCAGGGGCCGCTGCCGATCGGCACCCATTCCCGGTCGCCGTCGTGCCGCTTGCTGGAGAGCTGGACGGCGAGGAAGGTGCCCGCCGCCTCCCGGGCCACGACCAGGACCGGGCGGTCCTTGCCCCGGCCGTCGTTCTCCTCGAAGGGGACCCAGGTCCACACGATCTCCCCGGGGTCCGGGTCGCCGTCGTGGGCCGGGGAGTACTCGGTGCGCACCCGGCCGACCTCGCGCGGGTCGGCCTCCGTGGTGGCATGACGGCCGTGGCGGCCGGGGACGTTCTCTTCGGTAGACGTGCTCACGGGGGCACCCTAGTGCCCGGCGCCGCGGACGCAACGGGCGCCCGGCCACCGGCCGTTACGCGGGCGTGGTGCCCGGGCCGTCACGCGGGCGGGTCGCCCGGGTCCGGGCCGCCGGCGGACGCAACGGGCGAGGTGCCGGGGCGGGGGCCGATCGTCAGGCCGGGGCGGCGGCCGTGGACCGTGAGGTACGCGAGCCCGGTGCCGCCCGCGGTGATGGCGCGGGTGGAACCGTGCGGCAGCCAGAGCAGGGTGCCCTCGGTGACGGGCTGCGGTTCGCCTTCGGGGCTGTCCACGGTGCCGCTCCCGGAGACGACCAGCAGGAGGACGTCGAGACTCGGTTCGGTATGGGTGTCGATGCGCCCGCCCGGCGCCAGCCTGACCACGTTGGCGTCCAGTTGGCGTCCGCTCTCGGCCAGCTTCCACAGCACCCCGGCCGGCACCGGCGGTGCCTCCGTCAGGGCCCGGGTGTCGCACAGGACGCGCGGAGCCGCCGCGGACTCGGCCGGCCCGCTGTCGAACGCCGACGGCGACGTCATCTGGTGATCCCCTCGACTCTTCACCGACTCATCGTTTTCCCTGCCGGCTTCCCGCCATCAGGTCTCCCGGCTCACCCTACAATTTACACATGTAGGATTCGTGAAAAATACTCGCAGGTGGAGAGGGGTGCGCGAGGTGCCGTCGCGGGAGAGCCCACGTCGCCGTGAGGTGCTGGACGTACTGCGCGCCGCGCGGTCGCCGCTCGGCGTCGCGGAGACGGCCGCGCGGACCGGCCTGCACCCCAACACCGCCCGGTTCCACCTGGACGCCCTGGTGTCCGACGGGCAGGCCGAGCGCCGGGCCGAGGCGTCCCGGGGCCCGGGCCGGCCCCGCACCGTCTACACCCCGCGTCCCGGCATGGACCGCGGTGGCGTCCGCGACTACCGGTCGCTGGCACGTGTCCTGCTCGGCCGATGGGCGGCCACCGACCCGGCCGCCGCGCGAACGGAGGCGATGGAGACCGGGCGCGCATGGGGCGGTGACCTGGTGGATCCGCCGCCCGCTTCTGAGCCGCCGTCGGCCGAGCGCGCGGTGACCGCGCTCGTCGCCGTCCTGGACGACCTGGGCTTCGCACCCCGCCCGGAGGGCGATGCCGGCCCCGGCCGCGCTCCGGAGCGGATCCGGCTGCGGCACTGCCCGTTCCTGGAACTCGCCGAGGAACACGGCCGGTTGGTGTGCCCGCTCCATCTCGGCCTGATGCAGGGCGCCTTGGCCCGGCTGGAGGCTCCCCTGACGGCCACGGACCTGGAGCCGTTCGCCGAACCGGACACCTGCGTGGCCCACTTGACCGCGACCACGCTCCCCTGAACCAGCAGAACCCGGCCGTCCCGGACCGCCGGGCCCCGAGCGAACCGGGCGGCCCCACCGGAATCGCCCCGGAGAAAGGCACACCTCGATGAACGCCACGTCCGCCGCCGTCGCGAGCGCGGTCACCTTCGTCTGGCTCGGCATGGTGCTGGCGATCTCCTTCCTGGAGGCGCCCCTGAAGTTCCGGGCCCCGGGCGTGACGATCCCGGTCGGCCTGGGCATTGGCCGCCTGGTCTTCCGCGCGCTGAACGCCGTCGAGGCCGCCCTGGCGGTCCTCGTGATCGCCGCGGCCGCCCTGGGCGGCGCCACGGCCGGCATCGCCTGGCTCACCGCGGCCGTGGCCGCCCTGCTCCTCGCCCAGCTCGCCGTCGTCCGCCCCCGTCTCAACCGCCGGTCCGACCGGGTCCTCGCGGGCGAGGAACTGCCCCGCTCCCGGGGCCACTTCTGGTACGTCGGACTGGAGATCCTCAAGGTCGTCGCCCTGCTCGCCCTGGGTGCCGGCCTGCTCACGGCCTGACCGGGCTCCGCGCGCAGCGCGGCCGGGGCCCCGGTGAGGGGCCCCGGCCGCGACGCGACACCTCCTTCTCAGCCCTCCTGCTCCACGGGCACCCTCTGCTGCGGAGGCGTCACCACGCCGTTGAGGGAGGGCGAGGCGCCGTTCACCGCCTGCCCGTTGCCGTCGCCCATCGTCGCCAGCAACTTGCGCGCCAGCCCCAGACCCGTGCCGCCCATGGTGAGCGCCTTGGCGAACAACTCGCCCATGCCGTCGGCGCCGTTGAGCAGCACCATGTTGTCCACGTTGCCGAACGCGGACGCGCCCGCCTGGACGATCTCCGGCCACTTCTCGGCGAGTTGCTGGGCGACGACCGCCTCCTGGTTCTCGGCGAGCGCGGCGGCACGGGCCTTGATGGCCTCCGCCTCCGCCAGACCCTGCGCCTTGGTCGCCTCGGCCTCCGCCAGACCCCTGGCCTGCGCGGCGGCGGCCTCGGCCTCACCGGTGGCCCGGGTGGCGTCGGCGGACGCCGCACCACGGGTCCTGGTCGCCTCGGCCTCGGCGGTCGCGGCCGCCTTCACCCGGGTCGCCTCGGCGACGGCCGCCAGCTCCGTCTCCTTCGCCTTGGCCTGTGCCGCCGAGATCCGCGCGTCTCGCTCGGCCTCGGCCAGCGTCCGCTTCTCGTAGGCCTGAGCGTCCGCCGGCTTGCGGACGTCCGCCTGGAGCTGCTGCTCCCGCCGGTGCGCCTCGAGTTCGGCGACCCGCGTCTCCTGTACGACGACCTCCTGGCGGGCGGCGGCCGCGGCGAGCGGGCCGGCCTGCTGGGACTTCGCCGCCGCCTTGTCCCGCTCGGCCTGGTAGCCGGCCTGCAGGATCTCGCTGTCCCGGGTGGCCTCGGCCATCCGCGCGAACGACTGCTGCTCGGCCTCGGTGGCCAGGCGGTTCGCCTCCGCCTGCGCGATCCGCGCGTCCCGCTGCACGGCCGCCGCGTGCGGCATGGCCAGGTTCTGGATGTAACCCGTCGGGTCCTCGATCTCGTGGATCTGCAGCGAGTCGACGATCAGGCCGAGCTTCTCCATCTCCGTACCGCAGGCCGCCCGGGTCTGCCCGGTCAGCTTCTCCCGGTCGCGGATCATGTCCTCGACCGTCAACCCGCCGACGATGGACCGCAGATGACCGGCGAAGACGTTGTGCACCCGCTCGGACATCAGCTTCTGCTGGTCCAGGAAACGGCGGGCCGCGTTCGCGATCGACACGAAGTCGTCGCCCACCTTGAAGATGACCACGCCCCGCACCTTGAGCGGAATGCCCTGGTGGGTCACGCAGTCCACCTGCAACTCGGTCTCGTTCAGGTCGAGCGAGAGCTTGCGCACCGCCTGCACACCGGGCAGCACCAGCGTGCCGCGCCCGGTGACGATGCGGAAGCCCAGGCCCTCCTCGATGCCCTCGGTACGGTGCTTGGACCCGGAGATGATGAGCGCCTCGTTCGGCTCGGCGACCCGCCACATCATCTTGAACAGACCGATCAACACGAGGACGGCAACGACGACAGCCCCCGCAACGACGCCGACAACCATCGGCATACGCCCCCTTGAGAAGGTGCCCTCTCGGCACCGAACGAAGGGAGTGTGCGCCTGCTGGACCCCCCCGAGAAGACGCTGACGGTTTCTTGTTGCAATCTTGACGCGTACCGCTCTCACCTGGGGCGGAGCGTGCTCACCTGGTGCACCTCACCTGTCGTACGCGGACGTCACGTAGACCGTCCTGGGCGGCAGGTGCTCCACCACCATCACCACCGTGCCCGGCTCGAGGCGGGCCGTGCCGTCGGCCGGGTGGGCGAGGAAGTGCTCGGCGCCGCCACGCACCCGCACGATCACCTCGCCGACCAGCCCGGGCCCGACCGTCCCCGTCACCCGTCCCATCAGCCCGATCAACGACGCGTCGTCCATGGGCCCAGAGTAAGGGCGGAACGCGCTCACGCCGCCGGAGTGCCGGCCTCCGTCCGCTGCGGCGGCCACATCTCGTGCCAGCGCAGTTCGGCCTCCAACTGTGCGGCGACGGAGACCAGCAGGGGTTCGCTGTGGGCGGGGCCGAGCAACTGGGCGCCCACCGGCAGGCCGTCGCCGACGAAACCGGCGGGGACGTTGACGCCGGGCCAGCCCAGCACGTTCCACGGCCAGGCGTAGGGGCAGGCGGCGATCATGGCGCGGTCGGTGGCGAACCCGCGCAGCTTGTGCAGGGCGCCGATCGCGGGCGGGGGAGCGGCCGTCGTCGGGGCGAGGACCACGTCGTACGACCCGAAGAAGGCGCCGATCCGCCGGTGCAGGACCGCCTCGGCGCGCCGGGCCGCCCGCAGCGGGGCCCCGCCGAGCAGCCGGCCGAACCGGGCCGCGCCCCGGGTGCGCGGGTCCAGCAGCGCCGGGTCGGGCGTCTCGCGGACCCAGTCGGCGATGCCGGCGGTGGCACGCGGCAGGAAGGTCAGCCCGATCTGGCCGTAGGGCGGGTCCGCCTCCTCGACGGCGTGCCCCAACTCCTGCAGCCGCGCGGCGAGTTCCATGACCCGGGCGCGTACCTCCGGCTGGAGGCGGGCCGGTACGGCGGTGAACGGCGGTTTCAGGGACAGGGCGATGCGCAGCCGGCCGGGGTCGCGGCCGACCGCGTCGGACACGGTGAGCGCGGGCGGCCGGTGCGGGTCCCGGTCGTGGTTGCCGCTCGCCGCGTCCAGCAGCAGGGCCGCGTCGGCGACCGTACGGGCGAGGGTGCCGTTGACGGTGATGCCGTGGAAGGACTCGCCGCGCGGCCAGGTCGAGATGCGGCCGCGCTGCGGCTTGATGCCGATGAGATGGGTCCAGGAGGCGGGGATGCGCACCGAGCCGGCGCCGTCGGAGCCGAGCGCGGCCGGTACGAGCCCGGCGGCCACGGCGGCGGCCGAACCGCCCGACGACCCGCCCGGGGTGTGCCCGGTGTGCCAGGGGTTGCGGGTGTCGCCGAACGCCGGGCCCTCGGTGAACGGCCACTGGCCCAGCTCGCAGGTGTTCGTCTTGCCGACGATCACGGCACCGGCCGCGCGCAGCCGCCGTACCGCCTCGCCGTCCGCGGCCACGCGCGGGAAGTCGCCCGCGCAGCCGAACGCGGTCGGCTCGCCCGCCACGTCCATGTCGTCCTTGACCGCCACCGGCACCCCGAGCAGCGGGCGCCGGTCTCCGGCCGCCAACTGCCGGTCGGCGGCGTCGGCTTCGGCGAGCGCGGCCTCCGCACGCACGATCCGGAAGGCGTTCAGGGTGGGCTGGGTGGCCTCGATCCGGGCGAGTGTCCGCTCGACCAGTTCGCGGGAGGTCACCTCCCCGTCGGCGAGGGCGTCTCGGGTCTCCGCGAGGCCTGCGGCACGGTCGGGCGTCATGGGGGGTGCACCTCCGGGAGGCTCCGGGCACGATGTCTACCGAACGGTAACGTCAGTTGACCCGCAGGCACACGCTTTTCGCACGGGTGTCTTCGGCGACGCAGCCCGACGAACGTCGAGCCACCGGCCGCGCCGGGCCCCCGGACGCGGTCCGCGTGGGCTGCCCGGATGGCCGGTCGCGGCCGTGGGTCAGCGTGTCAGCAGTCTGCGCAGCCAGTCCACGCGTGCCGTGCGGGCCGCGCGGGACAGGGCCGCTTCCGGGACGAGGGAGTCGAAGCCGTGGAAGCCGCCCGGCCAGACGTGGAGTTCGGCCGCGCCGCCGGCCTGCCAGAGGGCGGACGCGTAGGCCACCACCTCGTCGCGGAAGGTCTCCGCGGAGCCGACGTCGAGGTAGGCCGGTGGCAGCCCGGACAGGTCCCGGGCGCGGGCGGGCGCGGCGTAGGGGGAGACGTCCGGGCCGCCGCGGCGGTCGCCGAGCAGTGCCGTCCAGGCGGTGTCGTTGGCGGTGCGGTCCCAGACGCCGAGACCGGCCATCTGGTGGCTGGAGACGGTGTCGTTGCGGTCGTCGAGCATCGGGCACATCAGCAGCTGGCCGAGCGGCCGAGGACCGCGCCGGTCCCGGGTGAGCAGGGCGAGCGCCGCGGTGAGGCCGCCGCCGGAGCTGGCGCCCGCGACGACGATCCGGTCCGGGTCGCCGCCGATCTCCTTCGCGTGCTCCGCCGTCCACAGCAGACCGGCGTACACGTCCTCCACCGGCGCGGGGTACGGGTGTTCGGGGGTGAGGCGGTACTCCACCGACACCACGACCGCGCCCAGCTCACGCGCCCAGTCCTGCGGTTCGGCCACGCCGGCCCGGTTGGTGCCCATCATCATGCCGCCGCCGTGCACGTGGTAGATCACCGGCAGCGGGGCCGTGGCCGCGGGGGAGACGGGGCGGCACAGCAGCAGGGAGATGTCCGGGGCGCCCTCGGGTCCGGGCACCGTGCGGTCCTCCACCTCGAAGGCACCGTCCATGGTGAGGTCCAGCAGTCCGAGCAGCTCCGGGCCGGCCGCCCGCCGGGCGTCGTCCAGCTCGTCCAGGGTGAACCCCGGCCCGCTCACACCCTTGATCGGCTCCAGCGCGGCGGCGAGCTCCGGGTCGAACGGCGGCGGGACCAGGGGCATGGCTTCTCCTCGGAGGACTCGTCCGGCCGACGGCGGCCGGCCGGGCGACGCACCGCGACGGTTGTACGCGGCCAACAGACGCGTACCCCGTCCGAGCCGCCACGCCGCGCCCCGGACACGACATCCGGCCCTCCCCCCCGGGGTCCGGCCCACGCGGTGGCGCGCCACGGGACGCGGACGGGGCCGGAGCCCGGAAGGCTCCGGCCCCGCCCGGGGGAACGTGCGGCTCAGGCGGCCGCGACCTCGCCCACGTTGCCGTGCAGACGCGCCACGACCTCGGTCAGCTGCGCGGCGACCTCGGCGTCGTCGACCGGGTGGGTCTCGGCGAAGCGGGTGACCGAGCCGGGGATGGACAGCTTGATGTCCTCGACGACCTTGCCGCCGGCGATGCCCACGGCCTTGCGGGTGTCGTCCTGTGCCCACACGCCGCCGTACTGGCCGAACGCGGTGCCGATGACGGCGACGGGCTTGCCGCCGAAGGCGCCGGCGCCGTAGGGGCGGGACAGCCAGTCGATGGCGTTCTTCAGGACGGCCGGGATGGTGCCGTTGTACTCGGGGGAGAACAGCAGGAAGGCGTCGGAGGCCTGCGCGGCCTGGCGCAGCTTCGCGGCGGCGGCCGGGACGCTGCCCTCGACGTCGATGTCCTCGTTGTAGAAGGGGACGTCCGCCAGGCCCTCGAAGAGCTCGACCTCGGCGCCCTGGGGCGCGAGCTTCACGGCGGCCTCGGCGAGCTGGCGGTTGTGCGAACCGGCGCGAAGGCTGCCGACGAGCGCGAGGATGCGAACAGACATGGGGACTCCAAGGGGCTGAAACAGTGCCGTCACAATCCGGACCGTGGTCCGGTTAATTTTCTACCACCCTAAACGGACCACGGTCCAGTTTTCTTCCCCATGCTTTACGCTGTCGTCATGTCCAGCCCTCTGCCGCCCTGCCCCCAGCCCCAGGAGCCCCTCGACGCGCCCCGGCTGCTGGACGTCGGCCCGGCGGCACCCGAGGAGACGAACCTGCGCGCGGACGCGGCCCGCAACCGCGCCCGGCTGCTGGAGGCCGCCGCCCGGCTCATCGCGGAGCACGGGGTCGCCGGGGTCACCATGGAGGCGGTGGCCGCCGCGGCCCAGGTCGGCAAGGGCACGGTCTTCCGCCGCTTCGGCGACCGCACCGGCCTGCTGACGGCCCTGCTCGACCACTCGGCCGCACGGCTGCAGGCCGACTTCATGAGCGGGCCGCCGCCGCTGGGCCCCGGAGCCGCGCCCCTGGAGCGGCTGCGGGCGTTCGGCGTGGCGGTGCTGTACCGCTCGGCGGAGCAGCTCGACCTCCAGCTGGCCGCCCAGCCCGAGCCGTGCCGCCGTTACTCCCACCCCGCCTCCGGGGCGCTGCGCGGCCACGTCATGATGCTGCTGCGGCAGATCGTGCCGGACGACGACAGCGAACTGCTGGCCCACACCCTGATGGCCTGGCTCGACCCCGCGCTCATCCACCATCTGCACCGGCAGTGCGGGATGCCCATGGAGCGGCTGGAGACCGGCTGGGTCGACCTGGTCGCCCGGGTGACCCGCACCGAACCGCCCCGCTAGGGGCCTTCGTCGGGGTCGGCCCCGACCCGGACGAGATCCGTCCGGTCCGTCAGTCCGTCCGGTCCGTCAGTCGGTCCGGCCCGACTGGTCCGGCCGCGCGGCGAACATGTCGAGCAGCCCCTGCGGCGCGTCGGCCCGGAACAGCAGCTCCGCGCTGCGCGCCGAGTCCGCCGCGGAGGCCTCGGCCCGCGGGAACATCCCGGCCTCGTAGGCGGCCAGCGCGGCCTCGGGGTCCCCGGGGTGCGCGGCCAGCGCCAGGCCGAGATCCGCACCGTCGGCCAGCGCCAGGTTGGCGCCCTCGCCGGCGAACGGCGACATCAGATGGGCGGCGTCGCCGAGCAGCGTGACCCCCGGGACCCGGTCCCAGCGATGCCCGACCGGCAGGGCGAATATCCGTCGCGGCACCAGTGCGCCGTCCGCGTCCCCGACCAGCGCCCGCAGGTTCTCCGACCAGCCGTCGAACTCCTTCAGCACCGCCGACCTCGCCGCCTCGGCGTCCGTGAAGTCGATGCCGTCCAGCCAGTCCTCGGGCGCCACGACGGCCGCGTACACGTGCAGGCTGCCGTCCGTCTCGCGATGGGCGAGGAAGCCGCGGCCCGCGCCGAGCGCGAAGAGCATCCCGCCGCCGACCACCTCCGCGCTCACCGGGTGGCGCGGACAGGCGTCCCGCAGGTCCGCCTCGACGAACGACACGCCCGTGTACGCGGGCCGGGCCGAGGACAGCAGCGGCCGGACGCGCGACCAGGCGCCGTCCGCGCCGACCAGCACGTCCGTGGTGAACGCGGAGCCGTCGGCGAGCGTCACCTCGTGCCGGCCGCCGCCCAGCGGACGCGCCCCGGTCACCTTGGCGCCCCAGCGGACCGTGCCCTCCGGGAGGGAGCCGAGCAGCAGGTCCCGCAGCTCGCCGCGGTCGATCTCGGGGCGTCCGCCGGTGCCGTCGTCGGTCTCCGCCAGCAGGACGGTGCCGTGCCGGTCGAGAACGCGCATGGCCTGGCCGCCGGGATGGACACGGGCCAGGAACCCGTCGTACAGCCCGGCGGCGCGCAGCGCCGGCTGCCCGGAGTCGTCGTGGATGTCCAGCATGCCGCCCTGGGTGCGGTCGGCCGCCGAGGCGTCCAGGTCGAAGACGGCGGCCTCGATGCCGTGCACGTGCAGCACCCGGGCGAGGGTGAGCCCGCCGAGTCCGGCGCCGACGACGGCCACGGGGTGGTGCGGGAGGGGCGGGGTGGTGGTCATGGTGGCCTCCTGGCCGGTCGGTCGGGTGCGGCGGTCCGCCGGAGGCGGTGCTCGCCGGGGTACGGCGGTCCGCTCGATGCCGTGGTCAGTCGGGTACGGCGGTCCGTTCGATGCCGTGGATCAGGGTCTGGAAGGCCCAGGAGAGGCGGGCCTCGGGGGTGCCGGACATCAGCGCGCCGGCGGAGGCGGCGATGTGCGGATGGGTGTCCGCGGGTGCCTCGCGCAGGGCCCGGATCACCGGCTGCCATTCGTCCGGTGACTCCTCGCCGGCGTGCTCCGCGGCGGTCGCCATCGCGTGCTGCAGCAGCAGGTCGACCCCCCAGGCCGCCTGCTCGCGGGGCACGCCGCCCGATCGGAGCAGTTCCAGCAGGGTCTCGATGAGACGCAGGTAGTGCGGCCCGCTGGGGCGGGCGGTCAGGGCCGAGCGGGCGAGGCTCGGGTGTTCCAGGAGCATCGCGGTGCAGCCGGTGAGCACCTTCTCCAGCCGCTCCCGCCAGTCGCCCTCGGCCGGTGCGGGGCCGATCGTGCCGAGGAGTTCGTCCAGCACGGCCGCGTGCAGCTCGTCGGTGTTGCGGACGTAGACGTACAGCGAGGCCGGTCCGGTGTCGAGTTCCTGCGCCAGCCGCCGCATGGTGACCTTGCGCAGACCTTCCGCGCGCAGGATCGCGACGGCGGCGGCGACGATGCCCTCCCTGCTGAGGGCGGGCTTGGCGGGACGTTCGCGGCGGGAACGGGGGGCAGCGGTCATGCCACCAGGCTAACGAACATGTTCGTTGCGAACAAGTTCGTGACGAACGCGTTCGCATGAATGTACGTTCGACCCGATTTCGTCCAACGGTGAACCACGTTCCCCCGGCTGCGCCCCGCCGCCGCGCCTCTGCCAAGATGCGCTCTGTCATGGTGCAGATACCGAACACGCCCACGAGCGCCGACGTGGCCCGCCTGGCCGGCGTCTCGCGCGCGACCGTGTCCTACGTCCTCAACAACACCAGCGCCGTGCGCATCAGCGAGCCGACGCGCCGGCGCGTCCGCGAGGCCGCCCGGGAACTGGGGTACGTCCCGCACGCGGCCGCCCGCAGCCTGCGCGCCGGACACAGCCGTATGGTCCTCATGCCCGCCCCGGCGATCCCGGTGGGCCCGCTCTACAGCGGGTTCCTCAATGAACTGCAGTGGGCGCTGGGCCGGCTCGACTACACCGTCGTGCAGTACGGCAGTGTCGGACTCCAGGGGGACGAAGCGGCCCGCGCCTGGGCCGAGTTGAGGCCGGTCGCCGTTCTCGTTCCGGGTGCCGGGCTGGGCCCGCAGGGCGTCCACGTCCTCAAGCGGTCCGGCGCCCGGGCCGTCGTCACCCTCGGCCCCGACCGGGTCGAGGGCGCGCACGCGCTGCTCATGGACCACGAGGCCGTGGGCCACTGCGCGGGCGCCCACCTGTACGAACGGGGCCGGCGCCGGATCGGTGTCGTCGTACCCGAGGAGCCGGGCCTGGAGGCCTACTCACGGCCCCGGCTCGCGGGCGTGCGCCAGGCCCTGAAGGGCACGGACGCGACGGTGACGGAGCTGCCGCTCGCCTACACCGAGGAGGCGGCCGCCCGGCTGGCCGCCCGACTGGCCGCGCCACGGCGGGAGTCGGGACTCGACGCGCTGTTCGCCTACAACGACGAGTACGCGATGCTGCTGATGCGCGCGCTCCAGGACGAGGGCGTGCGCATTCCGCGGGAGCTCGCCGTGATCGGCGCCGACGACCTGATGCTCGGCCGGCTGCTGCGCCCGCGGCTCAGCACCGTCCACGTCGAACTGCCCTCCGGCCGCGACCTCGCCGAACTGGTCGACCGCGCGGTGCGCGACCCCGGCGGCGAACCGGAGGTGCACCGGGTGCTGGGTGCCTCGGTCGTCCGGCGCGAGTCCAGCTGACCCGGGACCCGCCGGCGGCGGCGCGCCGGCCGACCGGAAAACGGTGACGAACGCCGCGTGCCTACTCGGCGGCGCCGCCCTCCTGCTCGGCGATGCTCTTGCGGACCTCGTCCATGTCGAGCTTGCGGGCCTGCTCGATGACGTCCGCGAGAGCGGCCTCCGGAAGGGCACCCGGCTGGGCGAAGATCGCGACCTTGTCCCGGACGATCATCAGCGTCGGGATCGACTGGATGCCGAACGCCTGGGCCAGCTCCGGCTGGGCCTCGGTGTCCACCTTGCCGAACACCAGGTCCTTGTTCTCCTCGGCGGCCTTGTCGTACACGGGCGCGAACTGGCGGCACGGGCCGCACCAGGACGCCCAGAAGTCGATGAGAACGAAGTCGTTCTCGGTGACCGTCTGGTCGAAGTTCTCCTTGGTCAGCTCCACGGTGCTGCTCATGGCGTGTGTCCCTCTTCCTGGTGTGGGGTGTGCCGACGGCGGAAACACGGCCGCCGGGCCGCCTATTCCACACGTGCATGCCTGTGTTCCGCGCGCGTACCCATGTGGCCTCGGCGCACACCACCCACCAGACTGGCCCCATGACGGAAACGGAATCCATCGCGTACGACGTCGTGGTGATCGGGGGCGGACCCGTGGGGGAGAACGTCGCCGACCGCACCCGGGCGGCCGGTCTCACCACCGCGCTCGTGGAGAGCGAACTGGTCGGCGGCGAGTGCTCGTACTGGGCCTGCATGCCCAGCAAGGCCCTGCTCAGGCCGGTCATCGCCCAGTCCGACGCCCGCCGGCTGCCCGGCCTGGCCGAGGATGTCCAGGGGCCTCTGCGCACGCCGGCCGTGCTCGCCCGCCGCGACGCGTTCACCTCCCACTGGAAGGACGACGGCCAGGTCGCCTGGCTCGACGGCACCGGCACCGACCTCTACCGCGGCCAGGGCCGGCTCGCCGGACCCCGCACGGTCACCGTGACCGCCCCCGACGGCACGGTCACCACCCTCACCGCCCGGCACGCCGTCGCCGTCTCCACCGGCACCCGCGCCCAACTGCCCGACCTGCCCGGACTCGCCGACGTGAAGCCCTGGACCAGCCGTGAGGCGACCAGCGCCAAGGCCGCACCCGGGCGGCTGATCGTCGTCGGCGGCGGTGTCGTCGCCACCGAGATGGCCACCGCCTGGCAGGCCCTCGGCTCGCGGGTGACGCTGCTGGTACGCGGCAAGGGCCTGTTGAACCGGATGGAGCCGTTCGCCGGGGAACTGGTCGCCGAGGCCCTCACCGAGGCGGGCGTCGACGTCCGCACCGGGACCTCCGTGGAGTCCGTCAGCCGCGCGAACGGCACGGTCGTGGCCGTGACCGGCACCGGCGACCGCATCGACGCCGACGAGATCCTCTTCGCCACCGGCCGCGCCCCGCACACCGACGACCTCGGTCTGGAGAGCGTCGGCCTGGAGCCGGGCTCCTGGCTGGAGACCGACGACAGCCTGCTCGTCACCGGCACCGACTGGCTGTACGCGGTCGGCGACGTCAACCACCGCGCCCTGCTGACCCATCAGGGCAAGTACCAGGCCCGCATCGCGGGAGCCGCGATCGCCGCCCGTGCCGCCGGCGGTCCCCTGCTGGACGAGCCGTGGGGCGCGCACGCGGCCACGGCCGACCACGGCGCCGTACCCCAGGTCGTCTTCACCGACCCCGAGGCCGCAGCGGTCGGTCTCTCCCTCGCCGAGGCGGAACAGGCCGGCCACCGCGTCCGCGCCGTGGACGTGGAGTTCTCCTCCGTGGCCGGTGCGGGCCTGTACGGCGACGGCTACAAGGGCCGCGCCCGCATGGTCGTCGACCTGGAGGACGAGATCCTGCGCGGTGTCACCTTCGTCGGCCCCGGCGTCGGCGAACTCATCCACTCGGCCACCGTCGCCGTCGTGGGCCAGGTCCCGGTCGGCCGCCTGTGGCACGCGGTCGCCTCGTACCCGACGCTCAGTGAGGTCTGGCTGCGGCTGCTGGAGGCGTACCGCGACAGCTGACCGCTCGTCAGGGCAGCTCGAAGCCCAGGGCCGCGGCCGCCGTCCGCGGGGTCGGCTGTGACCACAGGGCCGTCACCGCCGCGTTCGTGGACAGGGAGCGCGGCTCGGCCCGGTCCAGGTAGAGGGTGCCGTCGAGGTGGTCCGTCTCGTGCTGGACGATGCGTGCCGGCCAGCCGCCGAACGCCTCGTCCAGCGCGTGGCCCCGCTCGTCCTCGGCGCGCAGCCGCACCTCGGCGTGCCGGGCGACCACTGCCTGCCAGCCCGGCACGCTCAGGCAGCCCTCGAAGAACGCGGCGCGGGCGATGCCCACGGGCTCGTACACCGGGTTGACCAGCACCCGGAAGGGCTGCGGGACCCGTCCGCGGGCCACCGCGATCTCCTCGGGCACCGGTGCCGGGTCCTCGATGACCGCGATCCGCAGCTCCACACCGACCTGCGGCGCGGCGAGGCCCACACCGGGAGCGGCGTGCATGGTCTCGCGCAGCGCCTCGACGAAGCGGGCCAGCAGGGCCGGGCCGAGCTGGCCCTCGTACGGCTCGGTGCCGCGCCGCAGCACCGGCTGTCCGGCCGCGACGATGGGCAGGGGGCCGCCGGCGGCGAGGAGTTCCTCGACGCGCTCGGCGAGCGGTGCGTGTTCGGGGGGAGGTGCCATCGCGTCAGGATGCCATGCCCGCACCGCCGTCTGTGTCATACGTCACCAACACCCCGGGGAACTCCGCCCCTTCGCGCTCCGACTACTGGACCGCCACCGCTTGAGCACCGAGCCCCCGGAGAACCCCCGATGACCACCGCTCCTCCGAGCGCCCCGGCGGAGGCGGCCCGCCCGGCCGCCCGCGGCCGCTGGGCGCCCCTGCGGCCCCTCGTCCTGCGCCTGCACTTCTACGCCGGCGTGCTGGTCGCCCCCTTCCTGCTGCTCGCCGCCGTCACCGGCCTGCTCTACGCGGGCTCCTTCCAGGCCGAGAAGCTCCTGTACGGCCACGAGATGACCGTCGCCGTCGGGGAGCGCGAACTGCCCGTCTCCGCCCAGGTGGCCGCCGCCCGCGAGGACCACCCCGAGGGCACCGTCTCCGCCGTGCGCCCGTCCGCCGAACCCGGCGCCACCACCCGCGTGCTGCTCTCCGGCGTCGAGGGCGTCGACCCCGACCACACCCTCGCCGTGTTCGTCGACCCGTACACCGGCGAGGTGCGCGGCGCGCTCGAACAGTACGGCTCGACCGGCGCGCTGCCCCTGCGCACCTGGATCGACCAGCTGCACGCCAACCTGCACCTGGGCGAGACCGGCCGGCTCTACAGCGAACTGGCCGCCAGCTGGCTGTGGGTGATCACGGCCGGCGGACTGGTGCTCTGGTTCTCCCGGCGGCGCGCCCTGCGCACGGTGCGCGGCACCGGCGGGCGCCGGCGCACCCTCGGTCTGCACGGCAGCGTCGGCGTCTGGACCGCCGCCGGGTTCCTGTTCCTGTCCGCGACCGGCCTGACCTGGTCCACCTACGCGGGCGCCAACATCGACGAATTGCGCACCTCCCTGCGCCAGGCCACGCCGTCCCTCTCGGCCACGGCCGGCGGCGGCGAGCACTCGGGCCACGGCACGGGGGCGGGCACCACCGGCGGCGCCGGGCACGGCGTGGGCCTGGACCAGGTGCTCGCGGCGGCCCGCGCCAAGGGCCTCGACGACCCCGTGGAGATCGTGCCGCCCGCCGACGCGGACAGCGCCTACGTCGTCCGGCAGATCCAGCGGAGCTGGCCGACCCGGCAGGACGCGGTCGCCGTCGACCCCGCCACCGGCCGGGTCACCGACGAACTGCGGTTCGCCGACCACCCCGTCCTCGCCAAGCTCACCCGGTGGGGCATCGACCTGCACACCGGCGTGCTCTTCGGGATCGTCAACCAGATCGCCCTCGCCCTGCTCGCCGTCGCCCTGATCCTGCTCATCGTGTGGGGCTACCGCATGTGGTGGCAGCGCGGCCGGGGCTCCGCCTTCGGCCGGCCCGTGCCGCGCGGCGCCTGGGCCGAGGTGCCGCCGTACATCCTCGTCCCGGCGCTCGCCGCCGTCGCCGTGCTGGGCTGGTTCGTGCCGCTGCTCGGCATACCGCTGGCCGTCTTCCTCGCCGTGGACGTCGCCCTCGGCGAGATCGCGTACCGGCGCCGCGGCCGCGAAGGTGTCGGCGGCGTGAAGTAGCGTGGACGCCACGCCCGCGCGCGGATGTCGGGCGGGCCGCGGGGGCGCGCTCCGGACGCCGGAGGGCGAACCGGGCCGTGGGAAAGGGGAGACGGGGAGATGACGCGGGAAGGCGGCCGGGCCCGGCGCGGCCAGGGGGAACTGGAGGGCCAGGTCCTCGGCGCGCTGCGCGAGGCCGACGGACCGGTCACCGCCGCCTGGGTACGCCGGCGGCTGGGCGGCGACCTCGCCCACACCACCGTCGTCACGATTCTCACCCGGCTGCTCGCCAAGGACGTCGTCTCCCGCGAACGGCAGGGCCGTTCCTTCGTGTGGACGCCGACCGCCGACGTGGCCCGGCTCGCCGCCCTGCGCATGCGCCGGCTGCTGGACGGCGAACGGGACCGCGAGGCCGTCCTGGCCAGCTTCGTCACCACCCTCCCGCCCGGCGACGAACAAGTGCTCCGGGCACTGCTCGACCTCCCGGGCGCGGACGCCGGCGGTACGGGAGACTGACCGGCCATGGGAGTCTTCGTCTTCCTGCCACTGGTCCTGCCGCTGTCCGCCTGGCCGGTCGCCCGGCTCGCCGAGACGCGGCTGCACCCGCGCACCGCGACCCGGCTGCTGACGGCCGTCGCCGTCGTCATGGCCGTGTGCAGCACCCTGTGCCTGGCCCTGCTCATGGTGGTCGGCACCGCCCAACTTCCCGGCAACCCCCTCCCGGACGGCTGGTCCGACCCCCAGGTGCGGGCCGCCGTCCCCTACGACGAGGTGGCCGGCCGTGCCGCCATCCCCGCGCTCGGCATGGTCGCCGCGGCCTGCGCCCGCACCCTGTGGCGGCACCGCCGGGTCACCCGCGGTGCCCGGCGGGCCCTGGCCGCACTGCCGGGCCGCACCGTGGCGGTGCTGCCCGACGGCACGCCGTACGCCTACGCCCTCCCCGGGCGCCGGGGCCGGATCGTCGTCACCACCGCCCTGCTGGCCGGGCTGGCCCCCGCCGAGCGGCGCGCCCTGTTCGCCCATGAGCGCGCCCACCTGGCCGGCCGCCACCAGCGGCACCTGCTCGCCGCACACCTGGCCGCCCGCGCCACCCCCTTCCTGCGCCCGCTGCGCACCGCCGTCCTCTACACGGCCGAGCGGTGGGCCGACGAGGAGGCGGCCCGCGCGGTCGGCGACCGGCGGACGGTCGCCCGCGCCATCGGTCGGGCGGCGCTGCTGTCCGCCGGCACCCCCGTGCCCACCCTCCCCGCGCTGGCCGCGACCGGTCCCGTACCGCGCCGGGTGGCGGCCCTGCTGGCCCCGGCACCCGCGGCGCGCAGCTGGCCGTCGGCCTTCACCCCGGTCGGCCTCGCCGCCTGGGGCGCCGCCGCGGGGGCGCTGGCGTCCGCGATGTCGTCGGCGAACTCGGCCGTCGCCCTCTTCCGGATCCTGCACGCGGCGACCCCCCTCTGACCCACGGGCGGACATGCCGAGGGCCCGGCCCCCGTCGGGAACCGGACCCTGGACGTACGACCCGCCCGACGGCGGTCGCGCGGCGACTCACTCCTGCGGGAAGTCACCCGCGAGCGCCGAGGCGACCCGCAGGTGCCGCTCCGCCTCCTCGTGCCGCGACTGCCGCTGGAGCGTGCGGCCGAGCATCAGCCGCGCGTAGTGCTCCACCGGGTCACGCTCGACGATGATCCGCAACTCGGTCTCGGCGCGGCGCAGTTGGGCCGAGTGGTAGTAGGCGCGGGCCAGCAGCAGCCGCGGCCCCGTCTGCTCCGGCACCTCCTCGACCAGACCGGCCAGCACCCGCGCCGCGCCCGCGTAGTCCTTCGCGTCGAAGAACTGCCGCGCGCGCTCCCAGCGCTCCGCCGGCGTCCCGTGGTCGTAGTACGTGGTCTGCACTTGCGTCTCCACTCGTGACCTCCTTCGAGCGCCACAACGGAGAGGGGTTGTTCAATATTCCACTACTTCCGCAGGGTGGCCAGTTCCGCGTCGGCCCGTTCGGTCACCAGGGCGAGCACCCGTCCGGCGGTCGACCGGTCCTCCTCGGAGATGCCCGCGTACAGCCGGTCGGCGATCGCCGTGGTCCCGGCCGCGGCCGTGGCGTACAGCTCCCGCCCGGCGTCCGTCATGCGCACGCCCGACGGCTCCTCGAACGTCAGCAGGCCGGCGGACGTCAGGTCGCCGATCGCGCGCCGCACCTCCGCGCCGTCGGCCTTCACCGTGCCGGCGACGCCGTCGATCAGGGCCGTTTCCCCGACCGGTCCGTCCGCGACAAAGGCGAGCCGGAGGGTGACGAACTGGAGGAAGGTGACGCCGTGCGGGGCGAGGGCGTGCTCCAGGACGGCGCGCGAGGCGTAGTGGGCGAGGCCGATGGTGCGGCCGTCGGCGCGGGGTGCGGTGATGGTCATGACTGCTCCGTCTCGTGATCGGTGGTGCCGAACGGGTCGAGCGGTGTGTCGAGCAGGGTCGTCAGGTCGCGGCTGAACTGCCGGGCACGCGGGCTGTCCGGGCCGCCGAGCGGCGCCAGCAGCTGCCCCAGCAGCCCCTGGACGACGTCGATCGCCTTCCCGGTGACCTCCCGGCCCTGCCCCGTGAGCGCGAGCTGGACGGCGCGCGGGTCGGCGGGGTCCTTGGCCCGGGTGAGGAGCCCGGCCGACTCCAGGCCACGGGCCAGCTTGGAGACGTACAGGGCCTCCAGTCCGGTGTGATCGGCGAGCCGGCGCTGACTGGGCCGCACGCCGGTGCGCTGCATGCCGTACAGCGAGGCCACCAGTGCGTACTGCGCGTGCGTCAGCCCCAGCGGGGCCACCGCGCGGTCCACGGCGACCCGCCACTTCGTCGACAGCCGCCACACCAGGAAGCCCGGCGTCGCCCCTTCGGTTTCCATGCTCATGCTGAATACCATACATGGCTACTGTGTACATGGCTACTATTTTCCGGACCGTCGGCACCCGCGGCCGGATCGCCGCGGGCCGGCGGCCGTATGAGTCCCGTCAAGGCCGGCAGTGGCGCCGTAAGGGAGCCGTCAACGGCCACCGGATCCGGCCATGGAGGCGGTTTCCTCGAACCGTCCGATCCAACGAACCTCACTCCAGGAGCTCGCGATGGCCGATCTGGCCTTCGTCGTCACCGTGCTCGCGTCCTTCGCGCTGGTGGCCCTCGTCGCCAAGGGGGTGACCAAGCTGTGACCGCCGAGAACGTCGTCGGCCTCGTCGTGGCCGTCGCCCTGCTGGGATACCTCGTCCTCGCCCTGATCTTCCCGGAGAGGTTCTGAGCCACCCCATGAGCCCCGAAACCGCGGGCGTGCTCCAACTGCTCGCTCTCATAGGCGTGCTGGCGCTCGTCCACATCCCCTTCGGCAACCACATGGCCCGGGTCTACTCCTCCGCGAAGCATCTGCGGGCGGAGCGGTGGATCTACCGGGGCATCGGTGCCGATCCCGACACCGAGATGACCTGGCCCGCGTATCTGCGCGCGGTCCTCGCCTTCTCGGCCGTCGGCGTCCTGTTCCTCTACCTGCTCCAGCGGCTCCAGGGCGTGCTGCCCGGCTCGACGGGCTTCTCCTCGGTGAACCCGGCGCAGTCGTTCAACACGGCCGTGTCGTTCGTGACCAACACCAACTGGCAGTCGTACTACGGCGAGCAGACCATGGGGCACGTCGTGCAGACCGCCGGTCTGGCCGTGCAGAACTTCGTCTCCGCCGCCGTCGGCATGGCGGTCGCCGTGGCGCTCGTCCGGGGGTTCGCCCGGTCGCGCACCGGTGAACTCGGCAACTTCTGGGCCGACCTGGTGCGCGGCACCCTGCGGATCCTGGTGCCGGTCGCCGCCGTCGCCGCGGTGGTCCTCGTGGCCTGCGGGGCGATCCAGAACTTCTCCGGCATCCACGAGGTCGGGCAGTTCATGGGCGGCTCGCAGCAGTGGAACGGCGGCGCGGTCGCCTCCCAGGAGGCCATCAAGGAGCTGGGCACCAACGGCGGCGGCTACTTCAACGCCAACTCCGCCCATCCCTTCGAGAACCCCACCGCCTTCACCAACCTGTTCGAGGTCTTCCTGATCCTGGTGATCCCGTTCTCCCTGACCCGCACCTTCGGTGTGCTGGTCGGATCGGCGAAGCAGGGCTACGCGATCCTCGCCACCATGGGCGCGATCTGGCTCGGGTTCACCGCCCTGATGATGTGGACCGAGTTCGCCCACCACGGCCCGGCGCTGCAGGCCGCGGGCGGGGCGATGGAGGGCAAGGAGGTCCGCTTCGGCGTCGGCGGGTCGTCGATCTTCGCGGTGGCCACCACGCTCACCTCGACCGGTGCGGTGGACTCCTTCCACTCCTCCTTCACCGGGCTCGGCGGCGGCATCACGATGCTGGGCATGATGCTGGGCGAGATCGCGCCCGGTGGCACCGGCTCCGGCCTCTACGGCATCCTGATCATGGCGGTCATCGCGGTGTTCATCGCCGGCCTCATGGTCGGCCGCACGCCCGAGTACCTGGGCAAGAAGATCGGCGCGCGGGAGATGAAGCTGGCCGCGGCGTACATCCTGGTCACCCCCGCCCTGGTGCTCGTGTCCACGGCCGCCTCGATGGCGCTGCCGACCCCGCCGCACTCGATGCTCAACTCCGGCGCGCACGGGTTCTCCGAGGTGCTGTACGCCTTCACCTCCGCGGCCAACAACAACGGTTCGGCCTTCGCCGGACTGAACGTCAACACCGACTGGTTCAACACCGTGACCGGGCTCGCGATGCTCCTCGGCCGCTTCCTGCCGATGGTGTTCGTCCTGGCCCTGGCCGGCTCGCTCGCCGGGCAGCGGCCGGTGCCGGTCACCGCGGGCACCCTGCGCACCGAGAAGCCCCTGTTCACCGGCCTGCTGGTCGGCGCGATCCTCATCATCACCGGTCTCACGTACTTCCCGGCCCTCGCCCTGGGCCCGCTCGCCGAAGGACTGGCGTGATGACCACCGACACCGAGAAGCACGAGGACTCCATGTCCACTTCCACCCTCGCACCCCACCGGGACGCACCGACCGGACACGATCGGGCCGAAGGCCGTGTCGGAGCGGGTCTCTTCGACGCCCGGCAGCTGCTCACGTCGGTGCCGGAGGCGCTCCGCAAGCTCGACCCCCGGGTGATGGTCAAGTCGCCCGTGATGTTCGTGGTGTGGATCGGCTCGGTCCTGACCACGGTGTTCTCCGTCAGGGACCCGGGGGACTGGTTCGGCTGGACCATCAGCGCCTGGCTGTGGCTGACGGTGGTCTTCGCCAACCTGGCGGAGGCGGTCGCCGAGGGCCGCGGCAAGGCCCAGGCCGACACCCTGCGCAGGGCCAAGACCGACGCCGTCGCGCGCCGGCTGCCGGCCGACGGATCCGAGGAGCGGGTGCCGGGCACCGCACTGCGGATCGGCGACCTGGTGGTCTGCGAGGCCGGTGACGTCATCCCCGGTGACGGCGACGTCATCGAGGGCGTCGCCTCGGTGGACGAGTCGGCGATCACCGGCGAGTCCGCTCCCGTGATCCGCGAGTCCGGCGGCGACCGTTCCGCGGTGACCGGCGGCACGAAGGTCCTCTCCGACCGGATCGTCATCCGGATCACGACGAAGCCGGGCGAGACCTTCATCGACCGGATGATCGGTCTCGTCGAGGGCGCGGCCCGGCAGAAGACGCCCAACGAGGTCGCGCTGAACATCCTGCTCGCCTCGCTGACCATCGTCTTCCTGCTGGCCTGCGCCACACTGCCGCCGTTCGCCGACTACGCCGGCACCCACCTGACCCTGGTCGTGCTGGTGGCCCTGCTGGTCTGTCTGATCCCGACCACGATCGGCGCGCTGCTCTCCGCGATCGGCATCGCGGGCATGGACCGCCTCGTCCAGCGCAACGTCCTCGCGATGTCGGGCCGTGCGGTGGAGGCCGCCGGTGACGTCTCCACGCTGCTGCTGGACAAGACCGGCACCATCACCCTCGGCAACCGGCGGGCCGCCGAGTTCGTGCCGGTGAGCGGCACCACCGAGGCGGAGGTCGCCGACGCGGCCCAGCTGTCCTCCCTCGCGGACGAGACGCCCGAGGGCCGTTCCGTCGTGGTCCTGGCCAAGGAGCGGTACGGGCTGCGCGAGCGCCACCAGGGCGAGCTGGCGCACGCCGAGTGGATCGGGTTCACCGCCCAGACCCGGATGTCGGGCGTGGACGTCGACGGCCGCCGGATCCGCAAGGGTGCCACCGCCTCGGTCGCCGCCTGGGTCGAGGAACGGGGCGGCACGGTCGCCGGAGACGCCCACGGCATCGCCGCCCGTGTCTCCGAGGCGGGCGGCACCCCGCTCCTGGTCGCCGTCCACGACGGCGAGGGCGCCCGCGTTCTCGGGGTGATCCACCTGAAGGACGTCGTCAAGGACGGCATGCGGGAGCGGTTCGACGAACTGCGCCGCATGGGCATCAGGACGGTCATGATCACGGGTGACAACCCGCTGACCGCCAAGGCGATCGCCGCCGAGGCGGGCGTCGACGACTTCCTCGCCGAGGCCACCCCCGAGGACAAGATGGCCCTCATCAAGCGGGAACAGGCCGGCGGCAAGCTGGTCGCGATGACCGGCGACGGCACCAACGACGCGCCCGCCCTCGCCCAGGCGGACGTCGGCGTGGCGATGAACACCGGTACGTCGGCCGCCAAGGAGGCCGGCAACATGGTCGACCTCGACTCCGACCCGACCAAGCTCATCGAGATCGTCGAGATCGGCAAGCAACTCCTCATCACCCGGGGCGCGTTGACGACCTTCTCCATCGCCAACGACGTCGCCAAGTACTTCGCGATCATCCCCGCGCTGTTCGCGGCGGTCTACCCGGGTCTGGACGGGCTGAACATCATGCGGCTGTCCTCACCGGACTCCGCGATCCTGTCGGCCGTCGTCTTCAACGCGCTGATCATCGTCGCGCTGGTGCCGCTCTCCCTGAAGGGCGTGCGGTACAGGCCGGTCAGCGCCGACCGGATGCTGCGGCGCAACCTCGGCGTCTACGGCATCGGCGGCCTGATCGCCCCGTTCATCGGCATCAAGATCATCGACCTGCTTCTCTCCCTCATCCCCGGAATCGGCTGACCGCCATGAACAACTCCGTTACGAACACCGCCCGGTTGCTCGGGGCGGGCCTGCGCGCCCTGCTCGTGCTGACCCTGGTCACCGGCGTCCTCTACCCGCTGGCCGTCACCGGCGTCGCCCAGGGCCTGTTCCACGAGAAGGCGAACGGCTCCGAGATCGAGTCTGACGGCAGGGTCGTCGGCTCCTCCCTCATCGGGCAGCAGTACACCCTGCCTCTGAAGAAGGGCCAGGACACGCCCGACCCGGACCTGAAGTGGTTCCAGGGCCGCCCGGCCGGTGGACTCGGCGGCAACAGCGTGAACACGCGGTACAAGCTGATCCTGTCCGGCGCGACGAACCTGGCCGCCGACAGCGGTGCCGTGAACGGCGAGTGCCCGGCCGAGCCCGGCGACGGCACGCTCTGCGCCCAGGTGCTCGCCGCGAAGGCCGCCGTGGTGAAGGACAACTCGGTACCCGGGTACACCGTGAAGCCGTCGGACGTTCCCGCCGACGCCGTCACCTCCTCCGGCTCCGGCCTGGACCCGGCCATCTCCCCGCAGTACGCCGCACTCCAGGTCCACCGGGTCGCCGTGAGGAACGGCCTGTCCGTCGCGCGGGTCGGGAAACTGGTCGAGGAGCACACGCGGCACCGCGCTCTCGGCTTCGTCGGTGAGCCCCGGGTGAACGTCCTGGAGCTCAACATCGCGCTCAAGGAGCTCGTGGCGAACCGGTGACGGTGCGAGGCGACTGGTGCGGGAGCCGGTGGTTTGGGAGGCTTCCCGGACCACCGGCTCCCGCCGCCGTGCAGCCGGCCGTCCCGCTCGTGGCGCGCCCGGCCCGGCGTACGGCAAGGCGGTGACGCGTGCCCGTACGGCGTGCGGGTCGGTCCTGCCCGATCCCGGCCCGCCCCCCCACGGACGGCACCGACCTCATCAGGGCTCTGCGCGGCTGGAGCCGGCACCCGTCGTGGTGCCTTCCGCCCGGCGGGCCTTTGCCGAGAAGGTCGTCGGCCCTCGACACGGGCGCCGACGACCACGTCACCCGGCACTTCGGCGGGCGTCGGGCGGCAGAGACTCGAACTCCCGCTCCAGGTGGCCGGTGTGCAGGCGCAGCCGCAGGACGTTCCGGCGGTGCACGGAGGTCAGCGCCGCCCGCAACGGGGAGGGCGGCACCGCGGGCACCGGGCAGACGGCGTGGGCGAGGCAGTAGCGGCCGACCGACGGCCGCAGCGCGCGGAGCAGCCGGCCCCGCCCACCGGCGCCGACGATGAGGACGTCGCCGTCCCGGGCGGCGATCCGCACCAGCGCCGGTCCGGGGGCACCCCGGACGACGAGCGCCTGTCCCGGCAACCCGGTGCCGGTACTGGCGAACACCTCACGCAGCGCTCCGGCGAGCCTTTCCCGCGCGAGCCGCTCCCACTCCGGGGCCACGGCGGTCGTCGCCGGGCACCTGCGGGCGGTGAGATCCCCCTCCGGCGGCTCCCAGGCGACCACCGGCCAGAGCTCCGCACCGCGGATGCGGGCCTCTTCGGCAGCCCGGCCGAGGACGGCGAGGCTTCCCGGCGAGCCGCTCACTCCCACCACGACGCGAGCGACCGAGGGCGTGGGGAACTCGGACATCGCTTTCACCTTCCGCAGGTGCCGACGGGGGGTTGCAGGCCTGCGATCTTTCGCGAAACCCCGTCCATCTCACCCCCGTTCCCGAGCTCCCGGCGGTCCGTGCACCCGTTCTTGGCGCTCCTCCGACGGCCTCCCGGCGCCTCCCACCAGCGCTGTCAGCAACCCGTCAAAGTCATCCGGACGGTCGTCAGCGTCCCGTCAGGACCGGTCCGAGGGCCGGGGCCGGCGGGCATAACGTCGGCAGCGAACCCCGGCCCGGCTCTCCGCGTCCGGGGTCTCACCGCTCCGTTCCCCCGCTCCTGCCCTACGGGAGGCACCCCATGGCAGAACTCCTCCACGGCGACGACTCAGAGCCCGCCGAACGACTCCCGGCCGGACCGCTGTACGTCCCGGTCCGGCCGGGCCCGTCCGGGTGTGCGGCCCGGCTCTTCCGCACCCCGCTCGGCCGGCGCACGGCCGTCGGCTTCACCTCGGAGCACCGCCTGACGGCCACCCTCGGGCCCGGCCAGGCCTGGATCCGCCTCGCGGAGTCCGCCCTGCGCGCGCTGACCGCCCCGCTCGGCGTCACCACCGTCACGGTCGACCCGCCCTTCAGCGCCCCGGCACCCGGCCCCGCCGTCCCGCCCGCCGGGGCCGCACCCGTCGCCCCGCCGGCACCGGTCGCACCGGCCCGGCCGGTCACGCACAAGACCTCCGCCCTGCGGATCGCCTGAGAGGGGCAGTCACGATGACCACGGTTCACGAACCGGCCACCACCGCTGCCTGCCTGTCGGTGTGGCCCGCCTCCACCACCGAACGCCCGCTCGGCGAACTGGGCGTGGGCGGCGTAGCCCTCGCCGAGGTGGCCGACCGCTTCGGCACCCCTGTCTACGTCCTGGACGAGGCCGAGGTCCGCGACCGCTGCCGCGCCTACCGGGACGCGTTCCCCGGCAGCGAAGTCCTTTACGCCGCCAAGGCGTTCCTGTGCCGCGCGATGGCCCACTGGATGGACGAGGAGGGCCTCGGCCTGGACGTCTGCTCCGCCGGCGAACTCGAACTCGCCGTCACCACGGGCTTCCCGCCCGAGCGGATCGTGCTGCACGGCAACGCCAAGTCGCCCCGCGACCTGGACGCCGCCCTGCGGCTCGGCGTCGGACGCATCGTCATCGACAGCCCCGCCGAGATCGCCCGGCTGGCCGCCGCCGTGGGACCGGACGGCCACCAGAAGGTGATGGTCCGGGTGGTGCCCGGCATCAGCGCGGGCGGCCACGAGAAGATCCGCACCGGCACCGACGACCAGAAGTTCGGCCTGTCCATCGCCGACGGGTACGCGGCGCACGCCATCGCCCGCATACTCGACCAGCCGCAGCTCGAACTCACCGGCCTGCACTGCCACCTGGGCTCACAGATCACCGGCGTCAAGCCGTACCTGGTCGCCGTACGCCGTCTGGTCGGCCTCATGACCCGCCTCCACGAGCAGCACGGCCTCGTCCTGCCGGAACTCGATCTCGGAGGTGGCCACGGCATCGCCTACCGCCCCGGCGACGAGGCCCTGGACCTCACCGCGCTGGCCCGCAGGGTACGCGCCGAGCTGACCGACGCCTGCGCCACGGCCGGCCTCCCCGTCCCCCGGCTGATCATCGAACCCGGGCGGGCCGTCGCCGGACCGGCGGGCATCGCCGTCTACCGCGTCCTGTCCGTCAAACACACCGGGCACACCGTGTTCGTGGCCGTCGACGGCGGCATGAGCGACAACCCGCGCCCCGCCCTGTACGGCGTCCGGTACGCCCCCCGCCTGATCGGCCGGCACAGTACCGCCGCCACGGCCCGGGCGACCGTGGTGGGCCGGCACTGCGAGGCCGGTGACGTCCTCGCCGCCGACGCGGACCTTCCCGCGGACGTGCGGCCGGGCGACCACCTCGCCGTCCCCGTGGCAGGGGCCTACCACCTGTCCATGGCCTCCGGATACAACCTCGTCGGCCGCCCGCCGGTCGTCGCCGTGCGCGACGGACTCGCCCGTCTGCTCGTCCGGCGGGAGTCCCTCGAGGACATCCGCAGCCGCGACGTGGGGCTGTGACCCGCCCGCACCGCTACACCTCGATGTGCGAGCCCATGATGACCGTGCGGTCACGGGGGAGGCCGAAGTACTCGGCGGCGTCCGCGGTGATGTAGGAGGTGGCGATGAAGAGCCGCTTGCGCCAGGGCGCCATCGTCGGCTCCTTGCCGCGCCGTAGGTCGATCTTCGACAGGAAGTAGGACGCCTCGTCGAGCCCCAGCGGTTCTTCGGCGCTGACCGGCTCCAGCACGGCCATCGTGCTGGGGACGTCCGGCGTCTCCATGTAGCCGAACCGGGCGGTGACGTGGACGATCCCGTCGTCGGTGTAGCCGAGGTCGTCGACGACGAGCCGCCGGTCCGCCGGGACGCGGGGGATCGGTTCGGTCTCGATGGCCAGGATCACGACCCGGTCGTGACGCACGTGGTTGTGCTCGACGTTGGCCCGCATGGCCAGAGGCGTGGTCTGCTTGCCCCGGTTGAGGAAGACGGCCGTCCCCGGGACGCGGAGCGTCGCCACCTCTCCGCTGCGGAGGCGGTCGATGAACTCGGGCAGCGGCCCCTCGTCGCGTACGCGTTCCTTCGCTCGTAGCGCACGCCGCTCCGAGGGCCCGGTCACCTCGTCCGGCCCTCCGACGGGTGAGCGGGTGGCGGCCCCTGCGCCGGTCCCCGCACCGGTCCGCACGCGGCGCCCGAGGGCCTGCCCCCGCGGTCCGCAGGATCCGACGGTGGACACCAGGGCCGGCGCCCATGCCACGGAGCTGTACTCCGTGTCGGTGGCCGCCCGGGCCGCCGGGCCGACGACGGGGCTCGCACACGGCAGCGCGGCACTTGAGTCGCGGTTGAGCCGCCTCGTCCGGCCCCATGCCACACTCGGCCCATGCTCCACAGGCGTGCTGATCAATTTCTGATCGAACGGACAAAACACATTCGCAGGGGCCTCATGGGCACCCCGTTGGTTCCCCTGGCGGACGAGCAGTGCGACATCGTCGCCAAGCTGGAATTCTGCAATCCCGCCGGAAGTACCAAGGACCGTTCGGCACTGTGGATTCTGGAACGGGCGATCGGCCGAGGGGAGATAACGCACGACACCACGGTGGTCGAATCGTCGTCCGGCAATTTCGCGCTGGCTCTCGCTTTCTACTGCCGTATGCTCGGCCTGTCGTTCGTTCCGGTCATCGATCCGAACTGCAACGAGGCCACCGAGGCCCAACTCCGTTTACTGTGCGAGCGGGTGGAGAAGGTCTCCATCCGTGACACGGCGGGCAGCTACCTGAAGTCCCGGCTGTCCCGGGTACAGGAACTGCTGGTCGACCTCGACTCGGCGTACTGGCCCAACCAGTACGCCAATCCGGATGCCCGTGACGCGCACTACCGCTTCACCGCGGACGAACTGATCGCGCAGGCGGGCCCGCTCGACTACCTCTTCGTCGGAGTGGGCACGGGCGGCACGATCGCCGGGCTCTCCCACCGGATCAAGGAGACGTACCCGCGCTGCGTGATCGTCGCCGTCGACACCGAAGGCTCGGTGATCTTCGGAGGGCCGCCGAAGAAACGGCGTATCCCCGGCATCGGCTCCAGCATCGTGCCTCCGCTGTGCGGTGAGGCGCTGATCGACCAGGTCGAGATCGTCTCCGAGGTGCGCGCCGTCGAGGCCTGCGGTGCCCTGGTCGCCAAGTACGGTCTGTACGCGGGCGGTTCGACCGGCAGCAGCTATGCCGCAGTGCAGGACCACTTCGCCCGCCACCGTCCCGGCGCACGCCGTCCCCGGGTCGCCTTCGTCGCCGCCGACCGCGGCCAGGCCTACGCCCAGACCGTCTACAACCCCGCGTGGGTCCAGCAGCTGCGCTCGGAAGCGGCAAAGGCCTCCGGCGTCGAAGCCCTGGCCGTCAACTGAAGGAGAGCACTCCGTGTCCACCCTGGCTCCACCGCCCATGACCGTCATCGGCGCGGGCGACATCGCCGCCGAGACGGACACCCACCGTCCGGAGCTCCTCGAGGTCGTCCGTGCCGCCTACCTCGCGCACGACGCCGGACAGAGCTCGAACCCGCACAGCTCGTTCCTGCGCTTCCCGCACCGGAGCCGGTCGCGCGTCATCTCCCTGCCCGCCTATCTGGGAGGCGAGTTCGAGGTCGCCGGCAACAAGTGGATCGCCAGTTTCCCGGACAACACGAAGCAGGGGATCCCGCGTGCCTCGGCCACGCTGATCCTCAACGACTGTGTCACCGGCTACCCGTTCGCCTGCATGGAGTCCTCGATCGTCTCGGCGACGCGGACGGCGGCCTCGGCGGTGCTCGGCGCGCAGACGCTGCTGGGTGCGCGTCGTGCCCGCCGGGTCGGCATCGTGGGCACGGGTCTGATCGCCCAGCACGTATGGCGATTCCTGCGTGATCTCGACTGGGAGATCGACGCCTTCCGGCTCTTCGACCTCGACCCGGCGGCCGCGAGCCGCTTCGGTGCCGTCATGGCCGAGCACACCAAGGCCGAGATCGTGGTCGCCGACACGGTGGAGGACGCGTTCACCGACTGCGACCTGGTGCTGCTGGCCACCGTGGCCGGCGAGCCACACCTGCACGACCCCGGGCTGCTGGCCCACAACCCGGTCGTCCTGCACCTGTCCCTGCGCGACCTGGCCCCCGAGATGATCCTCGCCGCCCAGAACGTCACCGACGACGTCGACCACGCCGTACGCGAGCGCACCTCGCTGCACCTGACCGAACAGCGCACCGGAAAACGGGACTTCGTCGACGGCACCCTCGGCGACCTGCTGCGCGGGCGGCTGCGCCGGGACCAGGGACGCCCGGCGATCTTCTCACCGTTCGGACTCGGCGTACTCGACCTCGCCGTCGGCAAGTGGGTGCACGACCGGGTCGTCGCCGCGGGCAGGGGCCACCGCGTGAGCGACTTCTTCACCGGTGTGGGGGTCTGACACATGAGCGCCTCACCCGCACCGGGCCCCGCCGGCGACCGGTACGTCGTCGTGGTGAACCACGAGGACCAGTACTCGGTCTGGTTCGCCGACCGTGCCCTGCCCGCCGGCTGGACCGCCACCGGTGCGCAGGGCACCCGCCAGGAGTGCCTGGACCACATAGAGCAGGTGTGGACCGATCTGACCCCGCGCTCCGTACGGGCGTCCCGATGACGGCCCCTGGCCTCGCAGCGTCCTGGCTGCGCGGGCTCGGCAGCCGTGAACTCACCGCGCGACGACGCCTGTTCGTCTTCCCGCACGCGGGAGCCGGCGCCTCCTCCTACCGGCTGGCGGCACACCTGCCGGACACCGTGGAAGTCTGTACGGTCCAGTTGCCCGGCCGGGAGAACCGTTTCACCGATCCGGTCCTGACGTCCATGGACGAAGCCGTGGCCGCGCTGGCGCCGCTCGTCGCGGAACACACGGACCAGCCGTACGCCTTCTTCGGCCACAGCATGGGCTCCCTGATCGCCTTCGAGACGGCCCGGCAGCTGCGCCGGCTCGGCACGCGCCTGCCCGACCGCCTGTTCCTGTCGGGCATGCGCGCCCCCGGCCCGCCGGACCGCGATCCGCGGCACACGCTGCCGGACGACGAGCTGCTCGCCACAGCCGAGTTCGACGACCTGGACGCCGAGTTGCGGGAGCTGCTGCTGCCCCTGCTGCGCGCGGACCTGACGCTGTGCGAGACGTACACGCACCGGATCGAGGCACCCCTGCCCTGCCCCCTGACCGTTCTCGCCGGCTCGGACGACGACAGCGTCGACGTGGCGGAGCTCGACGGCTGGCGCGAGCACACCTCGGCCGACTTCGAACTGCACCTGTTCCCGGGTGCCCCCCACCTGTATGTGCGTGGCGCGGAACGACAGCTGGCGGAGACGATCACACGCGCCTTCCCCGCACGGGGCTGAGAAAGGATCCGTTCATGGCGCCGACCACCCTGGTCGCCCTGTGGGAGCGGCAGGCAGCCGCGACCCCCGACGCGGTCGCCGTCGTCGCGGGAGCACACCGCGCGACCTACGCCGACGTGGACCGCCGGGCCACGGCACTCGCCGCCGAGCTGCGGGCACGCGGCATCGGACCGGAGATCCTGGTCGGCGTCTGCCTCGGCCGCTCGGTGGAGATGGTCGTGGCCCTGCTCGGCATCCTGAAGTCGGGTGCCGCGTACCTGCCCCTCGACCCCGGCTACCCGGCCGACCGGCTGCGGCACATGACCACCGACGCGGGGGCCGCGCTGTGGCTGTGCGACGCGGACGGCCGCGCGCAGGCCCTGGTGTCCGGTGTGACCGACGTCCTGCTGGTCGAGGAGTTCCCCTCGGAACCTGGCGCACCCGTGACCCAGGTGGCGCATCCGCACCACCTGGCCTACGTCATCTACACCTCCGGATCGACCGGCCTGCCCAAGGGCGTGGCCGTCGACCACGCGGCGATCACCTCGTTCCTGCGCAGTGTGGGCGAACGCCCCGGCCTCGGGGCGCACGACCGGGTCCTCGCACTGACCCCGCTGTCGTTCGACATCTCCGTGCTGGAGCTGTTCCTGCCGCTGACCCGCGGGGCGACGGTGGTGATGGCCCCGCGCGCCGCCAACACCGACCCCGAGCTGCTGGCCGCCACCATCGCCGAGGCGGGTGTGAGCGTCGTCCAGGCGACCCCGACCACCTGGCGGATGCTGCTGGCGTCCGGCTGGACGGACGGGCACGGCCGGGTACTGCTGTCGGGCGGGGAGCCGCTCGATCCGCCGCTGGCCCGCGACCTGCTCGCCACCGGCGGCACCCTGTGGAACCTGTACGGGCCGACCGAGGCGACGGTGTGGGCCACCGCGGCCCGCGTCGACGCCGTGACCGACCGGGTCGCGGTCGGCACGGCCCTTGCCAACACCCGGCTGCACGTCGTGGACGAGGGCGGGCGGGAAGCCGGTCCGGGAGTCACCGGCGAGCTGTGGATCGGTGGCGCGGGTGTGGCGCGCGGCTACCACAACCGGCCCGCGCTGACCGCCGACCGGTTCGTGCCCGACCCGTTCGGGGACGTCCCCGGGCGCCTGTACCGGACCGGCGACCTCGCCCGGTGGTCCGACGACGGCACCCTCGAGGTGCTGGGCCGTGACGACCACCAGGTCAAGGTGCGCGGCTTCCGCATCGAGCTCGGCGAGATCGAGGCCTGTGTGCGCAGTCATCCCCTCGTCACGGACGCGGTGGTGGCCGTCGACCGTGACGCGGCGGGCGGCGACCAGCTGGTGGCGTACCTCGTGCCCGCGCACGACGCGCGGAACCCGTCCGACGACCTGCCCCGCCAGGTCCGTGACCATCTCGCACAGCGGCTTCCCGCCCACATGGTGGCCCAGGGCTACGCGGTGCTCGACGCCCTCCCTCGGACCCCCGCGGGCAAGGCCGACCGCGCCGCCGTGCGGCGGATCCCCCACAGCCCGGTGAGGGCAGGCGGCCCGGTACTCGACGACGCCCTGCTGCCGCCGCACACCACGGCGGTGCGCCGCGTGTGGGCCGAGGTGCTCGGGCTCGACGACGTGTCCCCGTACGACGACTTCTTCGGCCTGGGCGGCCAGTCGCTCACCGCGGTGCGGGCCGTCGCCCGGCTGCGTGCGGAGCTCGGCGTACCGGTCGACGCCCAGTCGGTCTTCGCCCATCCGACACCCGCCGCGCTCGCCGCCGCCCTGGACGGCCTGGAGCCCTCGGACGACGAGCCGATTCCCGCGGCCGCGACCGGCGAACTCTCCTTCGGCCAGGAGCGGATCTGGTTCTTCGAGCAGCTGAACGACTCGGTGCCCGCGTACCATCTGCCGGTCGTGCTGGGCATGCCCGGCGGCGCACGCTTCGACCTGACGCTGCTGCACGACTGCCTGACCGCGTTGGTGCGAAGGCACCCTGCGCTGCGCACGGCCGTCGTAGCCGTCGCAGGCCGGGGCCTGCCCGAACCGCATGAGCCGGGACCGGTGCCGTTGCGCCGCATCGAGGTCGCCGAAGAGGACCTGGACGCGCTGCTGACCGAGCGGATCCGCGCCCCCTTCGACCTCGGGCGGCCACCGCTGCTGCGCGCGGACGTGCTGTGCACCCCGAGCCGTGACGTCATGCTGCTGACGTTCCATCACATAGCTAGCGACGGCACGTCGGTCGACCTGATGGTGCGGGAACTGGGCGAACTGTACGCGCAGCTCGCCGCCGGCCGCCGCCCCGACCCGGCACGGCTGCCCGTGACGTACGCCGACTTCGCGGCCTGGCAGCGCGAGCGACTCACCGGTGCCGAGCTGGAGCGGCTGCTCGCCCACTGGCGCACCCGGCTGTCCGGAGTGCCCGTCCTGGAGCTGCCCACGAGCCGCCCCCGGCCGGCCGTCGCGAGCCACCGTGGCCGCCGCGAACTGCTGCGTGTCCCGGCCGATTTGGCGCAGCGGTTGCGCACATTGTGCCGGGCCGAGGGCGTCACCCTGTTCATGGGTCTGCTGGCCCCGTTGCAGGTGCTGCTCGGTCGGTACGCCGACGAGAGCGACGTCGCCGTGGGCACCCTGACGGGCGGTCGGCCACGCCCCGAACTGGGCGATGTGGTCGGCTACTTCGTGAACACCGTCGTCCTGCGTACCGACCTGTCCGGAGACCCGACCTGGCGCGAGCTGCTCGGCCGGGTCCGCGAGGTCGCACGGCAGGCGTACGCGCACCAGGAGCTGCCCTTCGAGAAGCTGGTGGCGGAGCTGAGCCCTGAGCGCGACCTGAGCCGCAATCCGCTCTTCCAGGTGCTCCTCGCCCTGCACGAGGAGCCGAGGGCAGGTCACCTGCCCGAACTGTACGACCGCAAGGAACTGGAGGGACGGCTCGGCACCGCCCGCTTCGACCTCGCCCTCGACGTGACGGACCACGCCACCGGGGCCGGTGACCTCAGCATCTCCGTCGAGTACGCCACCGACCTGTTCGACGCGGACTTCGCCCGGGGCCTCGGCCGGCACTTCCTGCGGGTCATCGAGCAGATGGTCTCCGACGCCACCTCCCGACTCTCCGAACTGGAGATCGTCTCGGCCGACGAGCTGCGTGCCGTCTCCCTCGGCAACCGTGTCGAGCCGCTGCCCGAGCCGTCCACCCTGGTCCGCCTGTGGGACCGCCAGGTGCGAGCGACCCCTGACGCGGTCTGTGTCGTGGGCGGCGGCCGGTCGCTGACGTTCGCCGAGATCGACGCGCGGGCCGGCGCGCTGGCCCGGGAGCTGCGTGCCGGGGGAGTGCGTCCCGAAACCCTGGTCGCGGTCTGTCTGGAACGCTCGGTGGAGCTGGTGGTCGCCCTGCTCGGCGTGCTGAAGGCGGGCGGCGCCTATGTGCCGCTCGACCCCGGTTACCCGACGGACCGGCTGCGGTACCTGCTCGCCGACTCGGGCGTACACCTGGTCGTAGCCGACCCGGAGCACCCCACCTCGGCCCTGTTCGGCGACGGCGTCCACATCGTGGCGGTGGACCAGGAGCCCGGGGCGGACCCCGGGCCGGCCGAGGAGGCACAGCCGCACCACCTCGCCTACGTGATCTACACGTCCGGCTCGACCGGCAACCCCAAGGGTGTGGCGATCACCCACGCCAACATCACCGGGTTCCTGGAGTGGAACCAGCGGCTGTGCCGGCTCAGCGGGCGGGACCGGGCCCTGCTCAACCACTCGGTGGCGTTCGACAACTCGGTCTGGGAGATCTTCCAGTGCCTGCTGTCCGGCGCCGAACTGCACCTGGCGAGCCCCACCGCCGCCTACGATCCCGAGGAGTTCCTGCGCGAAGTCGCCGAGCGCGGCATCACCACGCTCAACGCGACGCCCTCGCAGATGCGGATCCTGCTGGAGTCCGGTACGGATCCCGCTCCGCGACTCGCCTCCGTACGCCTGGTGTTCACCGGGGCCGAGGCCGTGCCGCACGACGTCGCCCGCCGCATCCTGTCTGCCACGGCGCCGGGATGTCAGGTCTTCAACGAGTACGGGCCCACCGAAGCGACCGTCACCTCGGCGTACTGCCCGATCACCGAGGAGTCGCTCGATCGGCACAGCCATCTCCCGAGCGTCCCGTTCGGCCGGGCGACGGACAACGCGCACCTCTACGTGCTGGACCAGCGGCTGCGCCCGGTCGTCCCGGGCTGTCGCGGGGAGCTGTACGTCGGCGGCAGCGCCGTCGGTCGCGGCTATCTCGGCAAACCGGCCCGCACGGCCGCGGCGTACCTGCCCGACCCGTATGCCGCGGAGCCCGGCGCCCGAATGTACGCCACGGGTGATGTGGTCCGGCTGCTGCCCGACGGGAATCTGGTCTTTCTCGGCCGCAACGACCACCAGGTCAAGGTGCGCGGCTTTCGCATCGAGCTCGGGGAGATCGAGGCCGCGCTCCAGAGCCACCCCGCGCTGGCCGACTGCGTGGTGGCCGTGCGCCGAGCCGGCACCGGTGCGGACCAGCTGGCGGCCTACCTGATCCCCGAGGCACCCGAACGACCCGCCCCTGAACCCGCGGAACTGCGCGCCCACCTGGCGGAGCGGCTTCCGCCGTACATGCTGCCGCAGAGCTATACCGTGATCGGTGAGATCCCCCTCACCCCGAACGGCAAGGCCGACCGGAACGCACTGCCCGACCCACGCCCGGTGCCCGACCAGGTGCCGGCCACCCGCCAGAACCTCACCAAGCGGCAGCTCCTCGTGGCCGACGTGTGGCGGGAGTGCCTGGGCGTCGAGGACGACTTCGGCCCACAGGACGGCTTCTTCGACGTCGGTGGCTCCTCGTTGACCATCACCATGGTCGCGAGCCGCCTCGGCGAGCGGCTCGGACGCCGGGTCCCGCCGGTCCTCCTGTTCAGAAACCCCACCGTCGCCGGTCTCGCCGAGGCCTTGGAGGCGGAGGCGCGGCAATGAGCAGCGCCGACGGCACCGGCGTCGTTCCGGTCGACTCCCGTACCCAGGGGCACGCACCGAAGCGGGGCTCCTGAACCGCGGCCGCAGCAGTGGCCGCGAGCCGGCGCGGCGGGCCGATCGTCCGGCGCTGGTGGCATCGCACTCGGCGGAGAGCGGCCCGGCGAGCCGATGGCGGCCGGGAGGCGACATGAGACTGCGGCGCGGGGCGGCGAACGGTGAACGGTGAACGGCGAACACGGGAAACGCCGTCCGCCGTCCGGTGTGCTACCGGACGGCGGACGGCGTTGGGTTCGGTGCGGCTCGGCAACCGTGGCCAGGTTCAGTCGACGGGGTCGCCTCCGAACCGTTCCGCGGGGGACGTGTCCCTGGCCGGCCCGGCCCGGCCCGTGTCGGTGGGCGGCCGGCCGAGCCCGATCACGAGCGGTACGGACAGCACGCTGATCGCGGCGAGGAACATCCAGGGCAGCGCCGCACCGCCCTCCAGCAGCGCTGTGAGCAGCGCCGGGGCGACGGCGGCACCGATGGACCAGGACATCTGGTAGACGCCGAGATAGCGGCCCCGCACATGCTCCGGTGCCATCACCACGCTCAGTTCGCTGGTCGGCGGCGAGCCGAGCATCTCGCCCACGGTGTAGAGCACCATCGCGATCAGCAGCCCGACGACCACCGCCCAGCCGGGCAGCACGAGCAGTGTGCCGAAGACGACGAACGCCGCCGCGTTGAACAGCAGGGCCAGCACCAGCACCGTCACCGGGCTGCGGGACTCGATCCACCGGCTGGCGAGCGTCTGGAGCAGTGCGACCATGGCCGCGTTCAGCACGACGATCGCACCGACGATCCAGGCGTCGACAGCGAGGTTGTCCACGGCGTAGACGGCGAGCAGCACGGAGATCACCGTGGAGGCGAAGACGAAGGCGATGTTCGTCGCGACCAGCCGCAGATACCGGGTGTCCTTCAGTACGATGAGATAGCCGGCCGAGGGCTGCCGGGTGGGTTCGTCCGCTGCCTGCTCCGGCCGGACGGGCTTCGGCTCGTCGGGCTCGGCGCCGGCCGCCGCGCCGGTGTCCGCGCCCCGCAAGGTGAGAATGAGCCAGCCCGCGACGGCGAAGGTGACCGCGTTGATCACCATGACCGTCCGCAGCCCGGCGACGGTTCCGATACTCAGGGCCACCGCGGACACGACGCCGCCGAAACCGACGCCGACGTTCCGCATGGCACGCACGAAGCCGAACCAGCGGGCCCGCTCGGCGCCCTGGGCGACCAGCACGGTGAGTGGACTGTTGCCCATCCAGAAGGCGGTGGAACCCAGTTGCACCACGCATTGCCACAACACGATCTGCCAGGCCGCGTGCGAGAACTGGAAACCGATGAATCCGGCCACCGATACCCAGTTGCCCGCGCCGACCACGAGGCGCGGACCGTACTTGTCCAGCTGGTGCCCGATGATCAGCGGAAAGGGCAGGGCGAGCAGTTGGCCGGCAGTGAGCGCGGCGCCGACGGCGACCAGTGACAGCGTCGTCGTCTTCACGAAGAAGACGACGGTGAACGCCACCACCAACCCGTTCCCGAGGCTGTCGATCAGATTGGCCGTGACGAAGCGGCCTTTCCCGTCGAGGTTCGGCAGACCCCAGGCCGTCTGGAACCGCTGCCACGCCGAAGGTGCGGGGGACTGCTGCGGCATCATGACGTCTTCTCTTTACTTCGCCGCACCGGCGGGCAGCTCGCTCTGGTAGAAGACAGCCGCGCTGCACGCCCTGGCATGCGATGCGATGGAGATGATGCCGCCCGAACCGGCCGGCACCACCTTGGCGTAGGATCCGGCACAACCGTCCGGGGTGTAGAACAGGCCGTAGGCCGCATGCCATTCCTCGGTTTCCCCGGATACCGGGTCCACCACGAGTTCGGAACGCGGCGTCACCCGCTGCTGCACGATGCAGCCTTCTTCGGCGTAGCTCTCCAGAGCCTTCCGCCAGGTGGCGTCGTCCGTTTCCCAGCCCACCACGACGCCGACTCCTCCGCCGCGCCCGTTGACCTTCAGGATCAACTGGTCGCGCCGCGCCAGGCATTCGTCGACGAGGTCGGTGTCCGCCTTGAGTACGTCGGTGTTGATCAGGCGGGTCCAGGGCAGCACCCGGTCGACGAGTCGGCACTCGTCCTCGCTGAAGGTGCGCCGCCACGACGGGTCCGAAAGCAGCGCCATGCAGGCCTTGTTGGCGAACACGTTGCTGGAGAGCGGGGTCCACAGCAGTGTCCCGCCCGCCTGGTGCGCGCGGAGCAGGGGCGCGATCAGGTCCCAGCCACCGGGCTCCTCGGCGATCTGGTCCGGGACGAAGGCGCGGTAGACCACGTCGATCTTCCTGTCCCCGAGGTAGAGCGCCCCCTCGCGTTCGTGCACATCGGACACCTCGGCCAGCAGGATGTCGAAACCGGCTGAGCGCAGTGCGGACTGGAAGTTGAGCCAGAGCTCGCCGTAGTCCCTCATTCCGCCACGCCATTCGAGCATGGCCACCACCGGCTCGCGGCCGGGTGCCACCCGAGCGCCGAAGCGGCGGAGCGCCTCGACCACGGCGCGAATGGGATGCACATGGCCGAGCCGGTGCCGGCGCGCGAAGTCGGCGAAGGCATCGACCTCCATCGTCGCCTGGGACATCTCACTCGCGAGAGCCCAGCCGCCGGACTCGCTCCCCAGATTCGTCTCGAGGAGCTTGAACGAGGTGCCGTCGTGGTACATGTCGGCCCGGCCGAAGGAGGGGGGCACCAGGTCACCGAAGCGCCGAATCGCCTCCCATCGGCCGTCGCTGATGCCGAGCACCTTTCGGAAAGCGTCCAGATCGCCGCCGAACATGCGGTCCGGCAGGGAAAGGAGAATGTCGATGAGGTGCTGCAGGTCGTCGGAGAATTCGCGAAGTTCTCGCTCGGCGACGAAGAGGGGCCTGGCCAGGTACTCGCCGTGCCACGGTACGAGCGTCGGGAAGTTCTTGACGTGCTGAGCGACCCCGGGCAGGTCGCTGCCCGGCGCGCGGAACGCCTCGTTGTACTGGGCCGTTACCCGCTCCGCCGACATGTGATCTCCGCTCCTGCTCGCTGATGACCGAGCCCCTCGGTCCGCGACGGCCACTGTTCCACTCCGTTCCCCGTCGCGACTCAATCGGGGCTCAATCGGGGCTTATCTGCTGTCCATTGACCCCTACGGGCACTGAGTACCTGTGTTAGTAATGATTTCTTGAACCACCGGAAAAGGCCGCCGCTGACATTCAGCGTCCGATCGCGCGACGAGTTCGCGGGCACGGTCAGGCAGAGACTTTGGAGGCGCGATGACCGCCACGACGGACACGTTCGCCGACGCCGTCGGAGGGCTCGGGGACACCGAGTGGGACCGGCTCGCCGACGGGCGGTTCTACTCGTCGGCGCTGTGGCTGCGGGTGTGCGCCCTCGATCCCGGGGCGGTCTCCGGCGGACTGCACGTACCGACCCCGGGCGGTGGCCGGGCCGCGATCCCGGTGGCAGCGGTGACCGACGAGCCCAACCCGGATCTGCGGTGGCACGACCTGCTTGCCGCGCGCGGCCTGCCGGCGCCCGAGCCCGGCGGCCTGCTGATCGGCCAGCGCCGAGGCTACCTGGCGCACCTGCTGACCGGTGAGGGTACCGATCGGGCCGAGGCCGCCGCCGAAGTGCTCGGCGCGATCCGTGCGCTGCGCTCACCCGTGCACGGGGACGCGAAGATCGCCCGCGTGGCGATGTACCTGACCACCGGGGACGTGAAGGCGATGCGAGAGGCGGGGGTGCGGACCGCCCCGGTCGCTCTGAAGACCGACGCCTGGATCGAGATTCCGCCCGGCGGCTTCCCCGCCTGGCTGGAATCGCTGTCGGCGCACCGGGCCCGTCGTATCCGCAGCGAGATACGGAAGTTCGAGAAGGCCGGATACGAGCTGGAGCACCGGACGCTCGCCGAGTCCTGGCAGGACGTCGCCCGGCTGCTGGCCCGTTCGCTGCTGCGCTACGGCAGAACCGTCGACGTGGCCCCGATGGCCGAGTCCTTCCGCAAGCAGGGTGAACTCGCCGGTTCACGCGCCCAGGTCGTGCTGTGCTCGCGCCCCGGCGAACCGCCCGTCGGCTTCTGCATGTACTACCGCCGGGGCGAAACCGTGTACCTGCGGGCGCTGGGTCTGGACCACGACCGACTCGCCTCGGCCGCCGAGTACTTCAACCTCACCTACTACATGGCGGCGCGTCTGCCCGGAGTGCGCTGGGTGCACGCGGGCACCGAGACCGCGGAAGGAAAGGCGCTGCGCGGCGCGAGGCTCCGGCCGCTGTGGCTCCTGGACCTGTCCGAGGACAGCCCGCTGGCCGGGTACGACGAGGAGATCCGCGCGCACAACCACGCCCTGCTCGCTCGTCTGCGCGACTCCTCGCCCGCGATCTCCGGCGCCCTGGAGTACGAGCTCTGGGAGCCGTACTGCTGAGGCCGACGGCCGCCGGGGCGAGCGGGTTCTCCGACGCCGCGGACCCGGGCCGGCTCCCGGGGGGTCACGGGAGCCGGCCCGGGTCCATAGGCCGCCGCCGGCACCGGTATTGCCGGGAAGGCTCCGGCGTACTGGTGCCGGCGGCGAGTACGTGGTGCACACGGTCCGTGCTCCGGGGAGCTTCGCTCAGGCCATCGGGTTCATGTCGATGATGAGCATGTCGCGCACTCCCGAGGCACCCTCGGGGACGATCGGCGAGACCTCGTGCGTGATCATGTTGTCGTCGACGAACATGGTGTCGAGCGGCTGGACCAGGGTGGTCTGCACGATGTCGCCGCCGTCGTTGGGGTGGACGGTGGACAGGCCGCCGGTGACGCCCTCGCGGCGCATCAGGTGCATCCCGACGTAGGAGTGCCCGTCGCGGTGGCGGCCCTCGGGAGTGGGGAGTCCGTCGGCGTCGGCGCGGGCGACGACGCGGACCAGGTGGACCCCGGTCCGCCACGAGTTGTTTCCGCCCGCCGCGGTCGCCATCCGGGCGTTGAAACCGACCAGCGCGCGCATGGTGGGGCTGAGCAGGAGGTCCTGGTCGACCGGTTCGAAGAGCCGGTCCTTGCCCTCCCACAGCGGGATGGAATCCTGACGGAAGGCGGCGTGGGGCAGGACCTCGTAGGTGACGGTGTCGCCGTCGACGACGACGCGCAACCGGCTGTAGCGGCGCTCGCGGTACACACCGACGCCGTCGACCTGGGTGTCGACCGGCAGGTCCTCCCAGGCCTCGCGGAGTTCGTCGAGGTCGGCGTCGCTGATCAGCCCGGCGAGTTCCTCCTTGGGTATGACGACGAAGCCCGTGCGGCGGACCTGCTCCGCGAAGGCGGGTACGCCGTCATGGAGCTGCCGTCCGGTGGTCGGCGTGTCGCTGGTGCTGGCGGTCATGGTGTTTCCCCTTTGTACGGGTGTCCCGGTGGCGTCGGCGTGTACGGCCGGGACGGGTGCGGTTGATGTCGGGTGCGACCGATGGTCCGGTCACGCCCGGTGACGGCGGTCGCCGGATCGGCCGTCCCGGGTCCGGCCGGCCGGGAGGGCGCCGGCTGCGGACACGCTTCAGGTCAGTCCCGCTCCTCGTACTCGACGTGCAGCGTCTGTGCGAGGTGGGCGAGGTAGGCCGCGGCCTCCGCATCCGACTCGTGGTGCGAGAGCACGACCGCCGGGTTTCCGGTCCAGTCCGGGTAGGGGCGCAACAGTGCTCCGGGACCCGCGGTCTCCACCACGTAGTCCACCCGCGGGTCGGCACGCACCGCCTCCAGGCCCCGTATCCGCTTGACCCGTCCGCCGTCGCCGATCGGCACCAGATAGGCCGCCGCGTGGCCGGCCGGGGCCGGCTCCTCGCGCCAGCAGAGCGGCTCTTGGCCGAGGTGGATGCGCAGCGCCTCGGCGGCCAGGTCGATCCCGCTGCTGACGTGGGTCAGGTGGTGCATGTTGCCTCCGCCTCCGAGGCGCGCGGTCATCTCCAGCAGCACCGGCCGTACTCCGCCCACCAGCCGTAGTTCGGTGTGCGTGGTGCCTTCCGTGACGCCGAAGGCGTGGTGGGCGCCGATCACCTCCGCCTCGATCGCGGCGAGTGTCTCGGCCGGCAGCTGGGCCGGGGCCCGCAGCGTGGTCTCCTCGAAGTAGGGCCCCGTCAGTTCGCCCTTCCAGCTGATGGCGCAGACCCGTACCTGTCCGTGGAACACCAGGGATTCCGCGGAGATCTCCGGCCCGTCCAGGTATTCCTCGACCAGCACACCGGTGTCCGACTGCGATCCGTCGGCGGCGCCCATGTGAGTCTCGACGAGACTCCAGGTGCGGGCCACGGCCTGCTCCAGGCTGTCCCTGTCATCCGCGCGGATGACGGCGAAACTGGAGTGGCCGTTCGCCGGTTTGACCACGACGGGAAAGCGCAGGGTCAGCGCGTCGGTCCAGTGGTCCGGATCCTTGACGACCACGAAACCGGGCACGCCCAGCCCCGCTTCCAGGAGGCGCTGACGCATGCTGCGCTTGTCGCGCACCACGGCCGCCGCCTCCTCGGTCAGCCCGGGGAAGCCCAGCTCCCGAGCGGCGCGCGCCACGAAGGGAATGACCCTTTCGTTGCCCGACATGATGCCGTCGAAGGGCTCTTGCCGGTGGCGGTCGGCGAGCGCCGCCAACGCACCGTCCGGGTCGTCGTCGACGTCCAGTGGCAGCAGTTCGACGACCGCGTCGGGCCGCCCGGCGGACTCCAGCGTGTCGTCTCCCCTGGGGACGAGGATCAGGTCGATGCCGGCACGTTCGGCGGCTTCGAACGCCCAGGGAAACACGGACAACTGACCGACGAGGACGAGTTTCGGGCGCTTCGGCATGGCGGTTCTCCAAGATTCGGCTGTGTGGAAGGTTCGGAAAGGGCCGCGCCGGCCGGAGCGGTTCTGTGTGAGGTCATCCCGGCGATCACGAGGCCGGGGAGGCTGCTCAGCCCGTGGAGGGAGCCAGGGGTGGGCCGGGGCGTCAGGCGGAGCGCATGACCGGCGCCCTGCCCGGCCGTGCCGCGAACGGGCTTGTCCCAGGCTCCCATTCGTAGGAGAACCGGCCGTTCACACTCGGATGTTGCGGGCGCAGCAGGTAGTTCTCCGCCAGTTCCTCCAGCAGGTCCTCGGCACGCTGGTCACTGATCCCGAGGGCCGCGGCGGCGAGCGCCGGCGTGAGCCGGTCGGGGGTGACGGAAGACGACAGCGCGTGGGCCAGGGACCGCGACTCGGCGGACAGTGTCGCGAGCGTCCGGTCGAATCCCGCCCACACGCCCAGCGGATCGCTGTCGGCGCCCCCGGACGCGAGTACCCACGCGGTGGCCTGCCGAGCCGTCCAGTGCGGACGGCGGCGCAACTGCGCCGCGATCGCGAAGAGCGCGCCCGGCAGCCCCCGGCACAACCGGGCGAGCTGTCGCAGTCCTTCGGGGTCCAGGGCGACGGGGTGTCCCGGCACGGAGGACGCGAGCAGTCGCAGACAGTCGTCGAAGGGCAGTCCGGGGAGATCGACGTGGACCGCCGTCGAGGACACGAACAGCCGTCTACGACTGCCGATCACCACGCCGCAGCCGGCACCTGAGGGCAGCAGCGGCGTCAGCTCCTCCACGTCGCACACGTCGTCGAGCACCACCAGAACGCGCAGGTCGGCGGTCCAGGTACGGAACAGCAGGCTCAGGTCGGTCGTGCTCTGCCGCAACTGCTCCTCTGTCGCACCGAGTCCGCGCAGGAACGAACGGAGGATCTCGGCGGGCCGCACCCGCCGGCCGGCGCCGTCACGCAGACGTGCGTGGAGTCGCCCGTCCGGGTAGTGACCGCTCACCTGATGCGCGGCGTGCAGACACAGTTCGCTCTTCCCGGTGCCGGGGGCACCGCCCACGACCACGAGCGGCCGGTCCTCCCGCGCCCGGCCGGCCAGTACCTCCGTGAGGCGCGCCAGCTGGCCGGCGCGTCCGGTCAGACGCTCGCGCGGGGCCGGCAGATGGCAGGGCGGCCGGGGGGCCGCGGTCACGACCGTGAGCCGCCCGCCGGGACGCAGCAGCGCCTCGTCCGACGTGAGCACGGCCGTGTGCAGGGCCTGGAGTTGGGGTGAAGGATCGAGTCCCAGCTCGGTGGTGATCCGCTCGCGTGCCCGCCGGTAGACCTGGAGCGCTTCCGCCCGCCGGTCCATGCGGTAGAGCGCCGTCATCAGATTGCCCTGGGCCCGCTCGTCCGTCGGCTCCTGCACGGCCATCGAGGTGAGTTCGCCGAGGACTTCGTGGTGCCGGCCGAGGTGCAGGTCGGATTCGATGCGCAAGTGGTGTGCGCTGGTGCGTAGTTCCTTCAGCCGGATGGCCTCGGCCTTCAGCATGGGCCCCTTGCGCACGTCCACCAGGGCGTCGTCCCGCCACAGCCGCAGCGCCGCGGCGGCTGTGTCACGGGCCCCGGCGAAGTCTCCGTCGTGGAACTCCGCCCGGGCACGGGCGAGCAACGGCTCGCAACGGAAGACGTCCACGTGGTCGGCGGGCAGCGACAGCTGGTAGCCGCCGTCGACCGTGCCCAGCAGCGGCCCGGCCGCACGTACCGCGCCGCCCCTCCTCGGATTGCCGAGGGAGAACCGCTTCCTGAGCTGGTACACGTACGTCTGCAACGCCGTGGGCGCGCTGGCCGGCGGGTTGTCGTTCCACAGTTCGTCCATGAGGTGTTCGAAGGGCACCACCCGGCCCGCGTTGAGTACGAGCACCGCCAGTGTCTGGCGTACTTTCTGGGCGGCCGGCGCCATGTCGACGCGGTCATCGTCCCCATAGGCCTGAAGCGGCCCGAGAAGGTTGATTCTCATGAGAAATCGCCTTGCCTCAGGTTCGTGCGGACCCCCTCGGACCGGCCGCCGGCGCCGGCGGCCGGTGTCAGGAGTTCCTGGACCCGGCCACCGCGGCCAGGTGGGGATGGTGCCGGGCGACGATGTCGGGGAAGGAGCGGACCAGCCCCTTCATGACGTTGTCGCCGTAGAGGGCGAACAGCGGGTTGCCGACGACGTCGATGACTCCGTCGGCGCCCTCGACGTACGGGCTGGGCAGGGGCTGCATCGTGGCGTCCAGCCGGGGGTTGTAGAAGAAGGGAATGGAGTAGCGGTCGACGCCCGGGGCGGGCCGGACCACCCGGTGGAGGGTGGCGCGCACATAGCCCCGCGTCGCCACCTCCAGCAGTTCTCCCAGATTGACCACGAACGCCCCCGGGATCACCGGTACGTCGGCGAACCGGCCGTCCTCGACCGCGACCTGAAGGCCGCCGTTGTCGTCCTGGACGAGCAGGGTGAGCAACCCGAGGTCGTTGTGAATGCCCGTCCCCTGACCGGTACCGGTGTCCTCGCTCGTCTGCGTGGGACCGGGGTAGTGCAGGAGCTTGAGGTGGATCTGTGGATCCGGATCGACCACGTCGTCCAGGAAGCCGGCGGGGGCGTCGAGCGACTCCAGCAGAAGCCGCAGCAGCTGGTGGGACAGATCGGTCAGTCGGGTGATCCAGGACTCGATGGCCGGGCGCAGCTCGGGCATCGCGGCGGGCCACTCGTTCGGGCCGATCAGGCAGCGGTAGGCGGGATCCCCGGGCTCGGACGGCCTCGCGGGCTGCTCCGGGCCGATGTCCAGCTGGCGGCGCTGGTCGGGCACGCCCCGGGTGTGTTCACGGCCGAGTTCGGAGTAGCCGCGGAACAGTGGCGAGTCGAGGATGTTCAGCGCGAGCCGGTCGGCCTCGGGCAGCTCGAAGAACCGGCGGGTGAGGTCGAGCATGTCGTCGGCGTCCTCGACGCCGTGGCCGACGAGCTGGAAGAAGCCGATCTCGTGCACGGCCCTGCGCAACCGCTGCAGGAACTCTGCCCGGGCTTCTGGCGAACCGGCGGCGTCCCGGAGATCGAGCACGGGGAACGGGTCGGTCATGACAGCTCCTTCGAATCGCTGTTCTGGTAGGTCGTCGGATCGGTCACGCCGGCGTCCCGGAACGCCTGCCGGCGCTCCTCGCAGGCTGCGCACCGCCCGCACTGGAGCGTGTCGCCGCGAAAGCAGCTCCAGGTCTCGGTCCAGGGGACGCCGAGTTCCTCGCCGAGCGAGACCACGTCGCTCTTGCGCAGCTTGACCAGCGGTGCCGTCAGGGTCAGGTCGGGGTGCGCGTATCCCTCGGTCGCGATCCGCTCCATGGCGAGGAAGGAATCGATGAAGGCGGCATTGCTGTCGGGTGCGGCCTGGAGGTCGTCGACCACTCCGACGGCCACCGCCTGCGCCTGCTGGGCGACGGCGACGGCGAAGGCGACGGACAGCAGGAGGGCGTTGCGGTTGGGTACGACGTTCGGGCTGCCGCCGGACGACCCGCTGCCGTGATCCGGCACGTCGACGGTCGGGTCGGTGAGCGAGGAGCCGCTCAGGAGCTTGCCGACGGGGCTGAGGTCGACGACGTCGTGGGGTACCCCGAGGGTTCGAGCCGCCTTCGCGGCGAACCGGTGCTCGATGAGATGACGCTGTCCGTAGTTCACGGACAGCAGGTGGAGGGTGTGTCCTTGCGCCTGGAGGTGGTAGGCCATGGTGACCGAGTCCAGGCCGCCGGACACGATTGCGACGGTTTTCGGCATGTGTCGACTTCCGGCAGACGGAAAGGGATGGAGGATCAGCACCTGTGGGTCAGGACCGCGGTGTGCTGTGCGCCGGAGCGGCGGCGGACGCAGGGGCGTCCGTCACGGCGTCGGCGTGGCCGGGACGACGAGGCGGGTCGATTCCCGGCCCTTGCGGTAGGTCAGTTCGACCTCGGGCCGCGGACCGTCCAGCCGCGTGGTGATGGTCCGCTCCTCGCTCCAGCCGACCAGGCGGTATTCGTTTCCGCCGAGGGCCACCAGCGGGAAGAGGTGGTCCTGCGGCGAGCGGACGGCCAGTTCCGTGCCGGTGTCGACGATGGCGAAGCCGGCCTGCGGCTGCGCGCCGGTGAGCGACCCGAACACCTCTATCTCCAGCAGGTGCTCCGGCGCGTCGAACGAACACCGGGCGGCTTTGCGCTCCTGGTCGGTCGTGGCCACGCCCGGACGGTTGTAGAGCACATCCGGGCCGTCGAAGTAGTCGGCCCAGTCGGCCGGGAACAGCCGCGCGAGCTCCGGTGTGACGAGCACGTCCACGACGAGATGCACCCGATGCTCGGGTCCGAGGTTCTGGATCTGGTGCTTGCGGCTGAAGTCACCGAACCAGAACTCACCGGGCTGCCAGCGATGCATTTGCCCGTCGAGGTCGAGCGAGGCTTCCTCGTGGGTGATGACGGGGATGTGCAGCCGGGCCAGCCCCCAGTCCGGGGCGAACTTGGTGTCGCAATGGCGGTATCCGACGACTCCGGGGCCGAGGTCCAGGAACCGGGCGGCGTAGAGGGGGCCGGGAATCGTGTGCAGGACCTCCCGCACGTACGGCATGTGGTCCAGCCACTCGGTGTCGGCGAACTCCGCGCTGCCGGGGCCGCCGGGGTCGGTGCGTGTCTTGTCACCACCGGGGCTGCGCACCGGGAGACAGCGCCAGTCCTGTTCGGCCCACCTGGAGACTCGCCCGTTCTCGTGCGAGCTCTGTTCGTCCCACAGGTGGTCGCGTGCGGTCATGAGGTCGGCCAGCAGCCGCTCGGCGTCCAGCTCGGGAAGCAGCCGCGCCGCTTCCGCGGGCGTGGAGGAATCAATGGTGTTCATCGTTGTCCTTTCATGTCGACCGGACCGGCATCGCGGATGTGCCGAAGAGAGCGGCCTGTCGTGCGCCGCTCCGCGACCGGGCCGCGGCCGACGACCGCCGCGCCCGCGGCACGGCCGGCAAGGAGAATGCGGGGATCGGCGTGGAGGCGATCGACGTGCCGGGTGACGACCCGATGGCTGAGCCGGCGGGAACCCCGTTGCGACGAACGGTGGGAGCGCGGTGAGAGTCCGGCACGGCGCTGCCGGTACGCGTGGCCACCCGGTGCGGATCGCGTGGTCCGGCGGCTACCGGATCACCGACCCCGGCAGGACGTGGGCGGCCCACTGGCGGAGCCGGACGGCTCGTCAGGCCCGAAGCAGGTCGAACAGCTCGCCCCGGAGCCCGGGGTCCGTGCTGAAGTCCCCGCGATACGCGGTCGACGTCATCTGCGCGGGAGCCTTGATGCCGCGCATCGACATGCAGAGGTGCTCGCCCTTCGCTATCACGGCGACGTCCGGGGTGCCGCTCAGGGTGCTGATCTCCAGCGCGATCTGGTCCACGAGACGCTCCTGGACCTGCAGCCTGTGCGCGTACTGATGGGCGACCCTGGCGAACTTCGACAGGCCGAGCAGCTGCCCCGTCGGGCGGTACGCGATCGTCACGGAGCAGTTGAACGGCAGGAGGTGGTGCTCGCACAGCGACCAGACCTGAATGCCCGAGACGACCACGAGCTGGCTCGTGCCGATCGACTCGAAAAGCGTGCCCAGCGAACCCGGGTCGTAGTTGATGAATTCGCGCCACCAGCGGGCGAACCGCGCGGGGGTGTCGCGCAGTCCGTCACGAGTGGGGTCCTCGCCGATCTCCTCCAGCAACTGGCGGGCGATCCCGACCAGTGGGTCCTCGGTCGTCCTGGTCGCCGACGGGTCACCGTCGAGGTCCACATTTGTCACCGACATGCGGCTGCCTTTCGTCCGGGCTTCGTCGTCACTGGCCTCACGGCCGGTACTCGGCCCACGTCTTGGGAGTCTCTGAGATACGGACACAGGTCAGCTCGGGAAACTCCATCACCCATGTCCTGTAGACCCAGGCGGCCATGTTCTCGGCCGTCGGGTTTTCGTCCATCACATCGTTCAGATGCCGGTGATCAAGCTGCTTGTCCATCCATTCCTTGAACGCGGACAGATCTCCGTAGTCCCGAACGAAGCCCACGGGCAGCAGACTCGCGTCATCGGCTGCGAGTTCCAGCTCGATCACATAGTTGTGCCCGTGCATCCGGGCGCACTGGTGGTCCGGAGCAAGGCCGGAGAGCCGATGGCTGGCCGAGAATTCAAACTTCTTCGTGATCCGAAATGTCATCGGTCGAAGTCCCTTTCTTCTTGTGCGGGCCGTGGGTCACACGCCGCGTTTCTCGCCCCACAGCAGGGTGTGGAGTCTCGTCGTCAGGTTCCAGCCGCGCTCCACCACCGCGTCGGCCAACTCGCCCATGTGTTTGGTGACGTCGTCGGCGGTACGCCCGATCGGCATGATCCACACCGAGGGCAGGTCGAAGTCGGCGACCAGCTGGGCCACTTCGTCGAGATCGCGGGTGTTCTGGCAGACGAACTTGAACGTGCTGTCCGGCAGGGCCGAAAGACTGGTGAGAGCGGCGGGGACGATCCTGCGCCGCAGGGGGTCACCGGAGTGCGACAGCTTCGGCGAGACGTTGAACCTGACGCCGGCGGCGACGAGTTCGGGGTGCGCGGCGTGCGTTCCGTTCGTCTCGATCTCGATCTCTTTACCGCGTTCGGTCAGCGCCGCCACCAGAGGGATCAGCCGTTCCTGCTGGCCCAGGGGCTCACCGCCCGAGATCACGATCAGCTCGGTGTCGAACGCGAGCAGCTCTTCGACGACGTCGTCGACCGGGCGGCGGTGCAGCTCCTGGCGCGGATCGTGGGCGATCCCGCCGTCGGCGGCTCCGACCCAGTCCCACGTGTAGGGCGTATCGCACCACGAGCACGACAGATTGCACCCGCCCAGTCGCAGGAACGCGCACCTGCGTCCCATGGACCGACCCTCACCCTGGACGGTCGGACCGAAGACTTCGTTGACCACGAGATCCTGTTCCATGGCGCACCGCCTCCTAGGGGTGGGACGGCTCGACGGCCGCCGGCTTCCGCGCCTGCACGATGAACCAGTGCCGGCTCAGCCGGACGCCCTGATCGACGGAGACCGCGGCGACATATCGGTCGAACGCCTCCCGGTCCGCCGCGGAATCGTAGTTGTCGACGATCGGCACTTGGTGCAGGAAGGTGTTCAGGTCGTCCGGCGAGTGGTAGAACTCCTCGAACCGGAACGGCTGGTTTCGCGTCACGACGAAGCCCGCGTCGGAGAGTTCCCGGGCCACCTCGTCCGCCAAGGGCCTGCCGTTCCAGCTGCCGAAATTCTGGCCGCGGCCGATCGTCTCCTTGAGTTCGCGTGCGTCCTGCTCGCCGATCCCCATGTACATCACGACCCCACCGGGGCGCAGCACCCGCTCGAACTCGCCGGCGATCAGCGGACCGCGGCGGGAGGTGACCACGTCGGCGTATCCGTCGGGCAACCCCGTATGCGCGGCGTCGCGCAGCTCGAACGTGACATGCGGCAGACCTGCCTCGGCTCGATACCGCGCGGCGCACTCCAGCATCGACGGCGACAGGTCGATCCCGGTCACGGCGCCGTACGGTCGTGAGATGCGCAGCAGGCTGCGCCCGTCGGCACAGCCGACATCCAGCAGCCGGGCCTGTGGCGTTCCCAGTGCGGTCGCCAGTTCGTCGAAGACGGCGTCCGGGCGGCCGTCGGCGAACACGTCGGTGCTGCGCGCATCGCTGAAGTAGCCGCCGAACCGCTCGGCCACCCGGGAGTAGAACTCCGCGTCCATCGTCATCAGTCGTGCACCTCCTCCTGGGCCACGGTCGAGAAGAGGCTCCGGTGCGCACGCACCGCTTCTCTCGTGCCGCGCCGCGATTCGGTATTCGGGACGCCGAACGCGGCGGGTGTCGCCGCGTCCCGGGTCACTACGGTCATTCGGACCACTCCTTGAGGGCTGTCCCCCCGAAGGGGCGCCGAGGTCGGCAGGACCCACTTTCCGGTGTCGCCCTATCGGCACGGCATCACGGCGCATCCACGGCCCGGACAGGGCCGGGATAGGGCGGTGATAGCGCGGTCATGCGGCCGCGATGGGCACCTGGTTCACGCTGGTGTCAGCGACCGCCCGGACCGACCGCCGAACGGGTCGCGGAGCAAGGAGAACCGAGATGGCCATCAGGAAGTCGCCGGCCGGCGAGACACCCGCCCCCAACACGCCGTGGACGTGACGGACCCGTCCGCCTCCCGGTGTCAGCCGACGGACGTCATGGGCCTGCCCAGGACGGCAACGATGTCGGACCGCACGGCGGCAGCCCCGCTGTGGTCCAGGATCCGCTCCCGGATCTTGGCCGACAGCGAGTAGTACTGGACGGCCTGTTCCCTTCGGTGCAGGTGGGCATTGACCCGGCCGAGGTCGTGCAGCACATACCCCTCGCCGACCAGGTCGCCGCTCGCCCTGACCATGGCGAGGACCTCGAGCAGGGTGTGTTCCGCGGCCTCGTAACGTTGCTGGTACGTCAGCATCTGGCCCAGCCGCCGCAGTACGAGGGCCTGGCCCCGGTCGAAGCCGGCCGACCGGCAGATGCCGAGGGCTTCGTCGAGATGGGAACGGGTTCGCGTGAAGTCCGCGCGCCGCATCGTGATGTGTGCCATCTCGCCGAGCACGTACGCCCGTCCGATCACGTCCCGCGCCCGCAGGAAGCCGCGCTCGGCGCGCGTGTAGAGCGCCAGTGCCCGATCGTCGTCACCACGGTGTCGCTCGATGCGCGCCAGGTCACGCAGGCACAGCGCCTGACCGCGTACCTCACCGATCCGCTCGAAGATCTCCAGAGCGGTGCTGAGGTAGGGGCCCGCCGCCTCGTGTTCGCCGCGGTACAGGTGCAAGGTCCCGAGCGAGCCGAGCACCGCCGCCTGGCCCCGTTCGTTGCCCGCTTCCTGCACCGCGGTCAGCGCCACCTGATGGGTGCGCTCCCACAGGTCGGGATAGCCGCGGGCCTCGAAGAGTGTCACGAGGGTCGTGGCCAGCTCCCAGCATAATTCGTCCAGGCCCGACCTGGCCGCCAGCTCGACCGCGTTCAACAGGTTGGTCTGCTCGCTCTCCAGCCACCCGAGCGGGTCGCGCACGCACCGCTGGACATGGCTTTCCGACGGATGCCATCGCTCGCCCCGGCCCGTCACGATGGTGCACGTACCGCCGTAGACCTCTCTGTGCGCCCTCTCCGCGAGCGCCATCCAGCCGCCGACCATGCGCCGCACCGCGCCGGCGCGATCCGCCTCGGTGATTTCCGCCGGGAGCCGTTCGTGCGCGAACATCCTGACGATCTGGGACAGTCCGCATCGGAAGTCCCCGCCCTGATCCATGGCGGTGATGCCGAGGAGCCGCATGTCGATGAGGGGTTCCAGCAGGTCGGTGGAGTGCGGCGTGCGGTCGTCGACGAGGGCGGCACCCAGCCAGCTCGGGACCTCCGTCCCCTCGGCCAGGCTGAGCAGGCACAACAGGCGACGGTCGGCCGCCGCCAGGCCGTCGTAGCTGAGGGAGAGACTTGCCCGGATCGACAGTTCGCCGTGCGCCAGCTCGTCCAGTCGGCGGTGCTCGTTCTCCAGCCGCTCCCCCATGGAGGCCAGCGACCAGTGCGGCCGCGCGGCCAGGCGGGCGCCGATGATCCGCAGAGCGAGGGGCAGCCCGCCCACCAGATGCCCGAGGACCCGCGCCGCCTCCGGCTCGCTCTCCACCCGGTGCTCTCCGATGATCCGCCCCAGGAGCTGGACGGCCTGTTCCGGGTTCAGCGGTGCCACGCCGAATCGGCGTGTGCCCGGCAACGCCGTGAGCTGGCCGCGGCTGGTGACCAGCACGCCGCTGCTGCTGGTTCCCGGCAGCAGCGGCATCACCTGCGACTCGCTCACCGCGTCGTCCAGCAGCACCAGGGTCCGGCGACCGGCCAGCAGACTTCGGTACATCTCCGCGCGCTCGTCGAGCGCGTCGGGTATGGCCTGGCCCGGCACGCCCAGCGCCCGCAGGAAGCGCCCCAACGCCTCTGCGGGGCCGACCGGTTGTCCGCCCGGCCCGCGAAGGTCGCAGTAGAGCTGTCCGTCCGGGAAGCGCTCGGTCGCCACCCGGTGCGCCACATGCCTGGCCAACGTGCTCTTTCCGACACCAGGTCCGCCGAGCACCAGGACCACGTTCAGTCGCCCCTTGTCCTGGCCCTCGGCGACGGCGTCGCAGACCGCTGCAACGAACCGGCCGTCCGCCACCAGGTCGCCGGTGTCCGCGGGAAGTTGCCTCGGGGTCACGACCGGGTCGGGATCGGCGCTTCGTTCTTGAGCCGCCTCGGAGAACGGCGTCGCCACGACAGGACGTGGTTCGGCCGGCTCGGCCAGGGCCAGGGCCAGGTCGGGGTCGTGGGTCAGGATCGCCTGCGCCAGGTCGCGCAGCTCCCGCCCCGGGTCCAGGCCCAGTTCCTCGGTGAGGATCGCGCGGCCCTGGTGGTAGACGTCCAGCGCCTCCGCCTGCCGGCCCGAACGGTACAACGCCACCATGAGGTGACTCCGCAGCCGCTCACGCAACGGATGGCAGGCGACAAGCTGCATCAGTTCGCCGACCAGGTGCTCGTGACGGCCGAGTTCCAGCAACAGCCCCATGCAGGTCTCCACCGCCTCCAGGCGCCTCTCGTCCCACTGCGCCGCCATGCCGGCCAGGACCTCGCTGGGTACACCGGCCAGGCACCGCCCTCGCCACAGGCCCGTCGCCGCGCGAAGCTTCTCCACCGCGGGCATCTTCAGACCGTCACGGGCCAGGGCATGCGCCTCGGCCACCAGGCGACGGAAATCGCCGATGTCGGTCGCGTCCTGCGGCGCCCTCAGCACGTATCCGCGGGGACGGGTCTCGATGGTGGCGTCCACGCCTCCCAACGTAAGTGCCTTCCGGAGCCGGGAGATGCAGATCTGCACCTGGGCCCGTGCGGTCTTCGGCGGACCGTGATCCCAGATGAAGTCGATCAGACGGCTCGTTTCCACCACCCGGTTCAGTTCGAGCACCAGCGCCCCGAGGACGATCTCCTGACGCCCCGGAGCCACGGGGACGAACCCCTGCTCGCCGCTCACCTCGATCGGACCGAGCACCCGGAAGGGAGCTGCCGCCCCGACGGTGCTGTTGCTGTCTGAAGAGACTGTCATGCCTATCCTGCTTCTGTGGTGTCAGCCAGGCGGTGCGTCCGGCTTGCGAGGGGGACGGAACTCGTACCGGCCTGACTGCTCAACCGACACCGGGGCCGTGGTGTGCCGCGTCGTTGATCGGGAACGTGCGCTCCAAGTGCTGTGTCTGGTGCCGATGCCTGCCGAGGACCTGCCGTCACACGACCGGGGCGGTGGTCGGCGGGGACGGTTCCAGCCAACCCGCGATGCCCGAAGGCGTCCAAGGGGACGCGCCGGTTGCGCTCGGGCTCGTCACTGCGGCGGCCAGGTGCGAGCGCTGCTTCACCCTGTTCTGGAGAAGTGGTGGCGGTACTGCCCCGGTGTGACGCCCAGGGTGTGCTTGAAGCGGCGGTGCAGGGTCTCGGCGAAGCCGAAGCCGCACAGCCGGGCGATCGCGTCGATGGTGGTGTCCGTCGTCTCCAGCAGAGCCCGGGCGGCCTCGATGCGTACGGTCTCCACATAGGCGGCCGGAGTGAGTCCGGTCTCGGCGCGGAAGACCCGGGTGAAGTTCCGCTCGCTCATGCCGGCCCGATCGGCGAGCATCCGGACGGTCAGATCGTCGGCGAGGTGGTCGGCGACCCACGCCTGCACGTCCCGCAGCGGCTTGCGCGTGGGCCGCTGCGCGGCGAGCTGGATGCTGAACTGTGCTTGACCGCCCGGACGTTGGACGAACATCACCAGCATCCGTGCCACGGCTCGGGAGACCTCGGGCCCGTGGTCCTCCTCGACCATGGCGAGCGCCAGGTCCATCCCCGCCGTGATGCCTGCCGAGGTCCACACCGACCCGTCGTGTACGAAGATCTGGTCCGGGGTGACCGTGACGTCCGGGTGCGCCCGGGCCAGCCTTTCGCAGGCCACCCAGTGCGTCACCGCGCGCCGCCCGTCGAGCAGCCCGGCCCGCGCGAGCAGGAACGCGCCCGTACACACGGAGGCGACCCGCCGGGCCCGGCCGGCCGCCTCCCTGAGCCAGCCGACGAGCTCTTCGTCGTCAGCCGCCTCCCGATCGCCCGGTCCGCCCACGACCACGAGCGTGTCCAGCGGACCCTCGCACTGCTGGACGCCGCTGCCGGCCGCCACGTCCATTCCGTTGCAGGCGCGCACCGCTCCGGCCCGGCCCGCGACGATCTCGACGGCGTAGCCCTCACCCTCGGGCACCCACCGTTCCGTCTGCGCGAACACCTCGTGCGGTCCCGCCAGGTCGAGCACCTGAAACTGCGGAAAGACGAGGAAGACGACGCGCCGTTGTGTCATCCGATCATCCTTGTCCGCCCTGCCGTTTGGCGGCAAGGACACAGAGCTGACGATCTCCGCCACATGGCCGGTTCCAGGCTTCGCCTTCGGCGGGTACGGCTGCCGGCGGGTCACCGCCCTGCGGTGAGGGTCATCGCCCAGCGCCTGTGTCCGCGCCTTCGGTTCCCGCGGTTCGTCGTCGGCGTGCGTCGTCCACGCCGCTCGGAGGCACGACACATCGGTCCGGCATCTCGGCTGACGCGTTTTCACCACTCGGGCGAGCCCCGTCACGGGAACCCGGGCCCGCGGCACGGCGGTGCCGTGTGGCGTACCGGCGTGCGTCATCCGGATTGAGTTGAGCACCCTGTCTCCCTGTCTGCGAACCCGCCACTTCTGTGGGGCCAGAGGCGGGTGGCGCCTCTTCACCCTCTTGCGACCCTCGTGACCAGCACAATCGTGGAGTACCACGACACGGACCACGAGATCGGCAGGCAAGATCCACGACACTGGGAACGTGATGGCGTACGCGACATTCCGGTTCCGCCGCACCGGTGCGCGATCATGGTGGTTCTTCTCACGGTGCGGGTCACGCCACCGAGGCAGGGCGCACGCCGTCCTCGTCCATGAGGACGCCCACGTCCACACGAGGAGGCAGGAATGTCCCGAACGGCACGTGCACCACGGGATGCGGCACGGCTGCTGGCCGCAGCGGCCGAGCGCGCCCGTGCGGGCACCGGTCGTCTGGTCCTGCTGCGCGGTGCCACCGGCACGGGCCGCACCACCGTTCTGGAGGCCGCCGCCGAGGACGCCGCCGCCCGTGGCATGCAGGTGATGCGTGCCCGTTGCTCCGCCGGCGACTCCGCGTTCCCCTTCGCCGCGATCCTTCAACTCTGCTGCTCCGGCGCCGATTTACCCGATCCTTCTGGGGACGGCGATGAACGCAGGACCGGCGCCGGGCTGCGGAAGGTGCTGCGCTCGCACGCCGAGCGGTCACCGCTGCTGATCACCGTGGACGATGTACACCTGGCCGACGCGGCGTCCCGCCGCTGGCTGGTGGAGTCCGCCCGGCTCATGGACCGTCTGCCGATCATTCTGGCGGTCACCGAGCGCAGCCAGTACGACGTCGACCCGCCCGCACAGAGCCTCGCCCACGGTCTTTCTCCTGCCCTGGTCACCACTCACACCCTGACCCCGCTGTCCCGCGGTTCGGCTGTGGCAGAGGTCCGTTCGGCCTTCCCCGAGGCGGACGACTCCTGGATCGAGGACTGTGCGCGGGCCGGGGCGGGCAACCCCCTGCTGCTGCGCGCCCTGCTGGACGACCTCTCCGACGGCAGTCACCCGGTCGTGCCGGACACCTCGGCCGCGCTGTACCCCGGAGCGTTCTCGGCGGCCGTCCAATGGTGGCTGGACTGCGCCGGGCCGGGTACCGCGGAGGTGGCACGGACACTGGCGATCCTGGACGAGGGCTGGGACCACGGCCCCGCCCCCAGCACGGGGTTCCCGGTCCTCCACATCCCCTCGCTCCTCTCCGAACTCACCGGCGCCGACCCGACCCGGATCTCGGGCTGGATCACCGCGATGACCGGCCTCGGCCTGCTTCGCCTCGACGGCATGGGCCGCGCCCGCTACGCCCATCCGCTGCTGAGGGACGCGATACTCATCGGCGTGCCCGCGGCCCGGCGGCGCGCCGCGCACCGGACGACCGCCGAGTCGATGCTGCACCGTGGTGTCGCGAGCGAGATCGTCGCCCGTCAACTGCTGCTCACCGACGCGGTGGACGCGCCCTGGGTGCTGCCGGTGTTCCAGGAGGCCGCGTCGCTGGCACTGCGTGAGGGGCAGAACGAGGACGCGGTGGCCTTCCTGCGCCGCGCTCTGGAGGAACCCCTCTCCGATGAGGGCAGACAACGCCTGCTGACCGAACTGGGTTCCCTGGAGTACGCGATACCCGGCTCCTCGGCCGCGATCCTGAGGCTCACCGAGGCACTGCGGCTGCCGGGGCCGCCACAGGAACGCGTGCGCGCCGCAGTCGCTCTCGGGACGGCGCTGACCGGCCGTGGCAGAACCCGTGCGGGCGTCGAGGTGCTGCGCTCGCTGTACGACGCGCTCGCCGACCGACCCGACCTGATACGCATCCTGCGGCAGGCGTTCCTGCAACTGTCCGACAAGGAACTGCTGGTGCGGCAGGAGGCGTACAAACGGCTGGTGGAGACTGCCGAGCGCTCGCCGGAGTCGATCAGCCCGGCCGGTCACGCGTTCCTGGTCAAATACGCGGTCATGGCGGGTCGGAGCTCGGCGAAGGACGCGATGCTGCGCCTGCGGGGACTGCTGTCGGAGCCGGCCGACCCGCTGTCCGAGCCCTACCTGCTGGGGACGGCCGCCGCGGTCGCCCAGTGGGCCGACGAACTCGACGAAGCCGAACGGCTGGTGGAGCGCGGCCTGGCGGGGCAGCGCCCCGACGTTCTGCACCCCATGCAGGAAGCGCTGCTCGACACCCGTTTGGACATCATCGCGGCACGAGGCGACTTCACGCGCCTTCTGGCCCACCCGCTGCCCGCCACCGCGACGCCGAGGAACGCCCATGCCCACGCGTTGACGGCACTCGTGGAGACGGGCCGTGTCACCGACGCCGAACGTCTTGCCGAAGCCTTCGACCTGCGGACGGCGCCGGAGTCCTGGGAGCTGAACCGGTTCCTGTACGCGCGCGGGCGACTGCGCGCCGCGAACGGTGACCTGGCGGGCGCCCTGCACGACTTCCTGGAGTGCGGCCGCCGCCAGTCGGCCCGGGAGGTGTTCAGCCCGGTCGTCACGCCCTGGCGCACTGCCGCCGCCGAGTGCCATCTGGCCATGGGGGTGCCGCGCGAGGCGCTCGCCCTGGCGGAGGAGGAGCTGCGCCTGGCCGGGGTGTGGAACACACCCCGCACGATGGGCCGGGCACTGCGTGTCCTCGGCACCGCGACCGGCGGACGCCGGGGTCTGGACCTGGCCGAGGAGGCCGTACGGCTGCTGCGCTCCGGCCCGGCCGGACCGGAGCTCGTGTCAGCGCTGCTGGCCGTGGGCCGCCAGTTGACCGCCTCGGGCGAGTCCTCGCGCGCCCGAGGCATCCTGCGGGAGGCGGCCGGGCTCGCCGAACGCCTGGGCGCAGTACGGCTGCGGGACCTGGCGGAGGAGGCGCTGCGTGCGAGCGGCGCCCGCCGTCCGACGACGCGCATCGGCGCCGCCTCGCTCACCGACAGCGAGCGCCGGATCGCCGAACTGGCCGCGGAGGGACGCACCAACGCGGAGATCGCGGATCTGCTGCATCTGGCCCGCCGCACCGTGGAGACCCATTTGACGCACAGCTACCGCAAGTTGGGCATCCGACGGCGCAGCGCCCTGAGCACGGCCCTGACCGGCGGCACCCGGCGCACGGAGTCCTGACAGGCGGCAGGGACACGTAGGGCGAGCACGGATCTTCGGAGCGCGTTTCCGGAATCGGAGGTGCCAAGGGGAACCGCTCGCGGCTGAGGCTGCTGGAAGGTCAGCGCACCCTTCCGCGTGGTTTCAACGGCATCGGCGGCAGCTCGGGTGCGGCCAACGGAGCCCCGTCGTACCCCTTGACCTCACCGAAGCGGCTGCCGGACAGCCAGTCCGCGCGGGCCTGTTCGATGTCCTGCTGGGTGCGGCCGACGAAGTTCCACCACATGATCAGCTCCTCGGCGAACGGTTCGCCGCCCAGCAGCATGATTCCCGCGTCCGACTCCGCGCGCAGCGGCAGTTCGGTCCGCCCGCAGCCCAGATAGAGCATCGAGCCCGGCAGCACCGGCACCCCGTCCACGTGCACCTCGCCGGACATCGCCAGCACGCCGTACTCGAAGTCGGGCTCCAGGGGCAGGCGGACCTCGGTGCCCCGCGCGAGGGCGAGGTCGGCGCCGACGATCGGGCTGTACGTCGTACCGGGGGAGCGGGCGCCGTCCAGTTCGCCCAGGATCACCGTGGCCGTCAGACCGGGTGCGCCGGTGGACGGCAGTTCCGGGTGGAACTCGAAGTCCGGCTCGGTGTGGCGGTGTTCGTCAGGCAGCGCCACCCACAGCTGGGCGCCGTGCAGGAAGCGCGCGTGCGGGCGCGGGCTCTCCTCGGAGTGGCTGATCGCGCGGCCGGACGTCATCAGACCCAGCTGGCGGGGCCGGATCGTCTGCAGGCTGCCCGTGGAGTCGCGGTGCAGCACCTCGCCCTCGTGCAGCCAGCTGACCGTCTGCAACCCGGTGTGCGGATGCGGCGGGACCTGCATGCCGGGCTCGTCGGCGATGTCGTCCGGACCGTAGTGGTCCACGAACGCCCACGCGCCGATCATGCGGCGACCCAGGTTGGGCAGCAGCCGGCGCACCTCCGTCGACTCGCCCAGCTTCACGTGACGGGGGCTCAGCAGCTCGCGGACCGGCTCGGCGACGACGAATCCGCGGCCACCGCAGACGCTGGGCACGGGCGCGCGGTCAAGGTTGCTCATGCTGCTCAACCTAGCGGTGCCGGCACCGGGGGGTGAGCACGGAAACCCGGCATTTTCCCGGACCGGGTCAACCGGCCGACGCCACCGCTCCACCCCCGGGTGAGGGGCGCGCGTCCCCGTTGCCGGCCGGCGTCACGGCTGCGGCGTGCTCGGAGACGGCCGGACGGCGGAGGGGGTCGCCGAACTCGGCACCGGCGACGGGGTCCCGACGGCCGGCCCGGGCGGCCGGGGCGGGCGGGCCGGTTCGGCCGGGCGGTCCGGTCCGCCGCGTACGGTGAAGAACACCAGCGCCGCCACGGCCGCCAGGGCCAGGATCCCGACCGCGGCCCGGCGCAGCAGCACCCTGGTGGACCGCACCGCCCGGGGCGGCGGGGCGAGGGGGCGCAGGTCGGCCGGGCCGACGGACTGCGCCCGAGCGGCCAGGGCGGCCCGCAGCCGTTCCTCGACCCGCGTGCCGGCGGTCCCGGTACCGGACTCGTTCATCGCAGCCCCTCCAGACGTCGGCCGAGCGCGTCCAGGGCCCGGCTGGCCGTGGACTTGACGGCACCCCGCGACAGGCCGAGCGTCGCCGCTATCTCGGCCTCGGTCAGATGCGACCAGTAGCGCAGCACCAGCACCTCCCGCTGACGCCTGGTCAGCGTGCGCAGCGCGGCCAGCACTTCCCGGTGGTCCTCGTGCAGCAGTACGTCCTCCTCGGGAGCGGGCGCGTGCCCCTCGGCGTGGGGTACGTGGGCCCGTACGGTCCTGCGCCGCCGCAGCACCGAGCGGGCGCCGTTGACGACACTCGTCCTCAGGTACGCCTCCGGGTCGTCGAGTGAGGCGAGACGGCTCCCGTGCCGGCGGAACAGCGCGGTGAAGGCGTCCTGCACGACGTCCTCGGCGGTGGGCAGGTCGTCCACCAGCAGCAACGCCAGCCGCACCAGGGACAGCCGGCGGTGGTGGTACAACGCCTCGATGTCCGGCGGCCGGACGGGCTCGGCGAGGCCGGGGGCGTCGGTGCCGGCCCGGTTGCCGGGCGTCGCGGCCGACGTGCCGGTGCGCGCGAGGACCCGGTCCCGCAGGGTCTGCGCCAAGCGCCGCCAGGGTGCGGCGCGCCGGGGAACGCGGGGCCGGTAGTCCCAGGGCAGGGCCGCCGCCGGTGGTGTCGCTGTCGTCATGGGTCTCCCGGGCCGGGAGCGGGGGAGCAGCCGCGCGACGGCTCCCCCGCTCCCGGCCTTGCCTCAGTGGTGCCGCGGAGCCGGCGCGGGTGCGGGGTGGCCGTGGTGCGGGGCCGGCGCGGGCCTGGCCGTGCGGGCCTGCGAGGGTACGGCCGACGGGGTGGCCGAGCGCGGCACCGGGGAGGGCTCGGCCGTCGAAGGGACGGGCGAGGGTGTCGCCGTGCGGGACACCGGCGAGGGCACGGGGGAGGGGGTGGCCGAACGCGACACCGGCGAGGGGACCGGGGAGGGGGTGGCCGAACGCGACACCGGCGAGGGGACCGGGGAGGGGGTCGCGGAGCGGGGCGGTGAGGGCACCGGGGAGGGGGTCGCGCTGTCGTGCGCTGAGGCCGGGGCCGGTGCGGTGGCGGTGCCGGGGTGGGCCGGGGAGTGGCCGCCGTCCTGGGCGGCCCGGGCGGTCATCGTGCCGGCAACGGCCAGCGCCGCGCCGACGGCGGAGACCCCCAGGACTGCACGCAGCCTGCGGGCGCGGTTCGGGCGGGGGGAATGCTGTGCGGACATGGGTTCCTTCGGTGGTTCGGGGTCGGACATCTGGTCGAAGTGGAGGCCTCCACCCCGACAGACGTCCGGCCCCGGCCGAGGTTGCAGGTGATGCCCGGGAATTTTTCCCCCGGCCGCTCAGCCCAGCTGCTTCAGGAGTTCCTCGGCGACCGTGGCCGAGGAGGCCGGGTTCTGGCCGGTGACGAGGTTGCGGTCGACCACCACGTGCGGTGCCCACGGCTCGGCCGCGCGGACGTCGACGCCGGCCTCGGTGAGCCGGTCCTGCAGCAGCCACGCGGCCCGGCCGGCCAGACCGCCCTGGATCTCCTCCTCATTGGTGAAGGCCGCCGCCCGGTAACCGGCGAAGGCGTTGGTGCCGTCGGCGCGCACCGCCGCCAGCAGCGCGGCCGGTCCGTGGCAGACCACGGCGAGCGGCCTGCCCGAGTCGAGGGCGGCCACGAGCAGCCGGCCGGACTCGGCGTCCACCGCCAGGTCCTCCATGGGCCCGTGTCCACCGGGGTAGAAGACGGCCGCGAAGTCGGCGAGGTCCACCTCCGCGAGCTTCACCGGCGTGCCCAGCTCGGTCATCTCCTCCAGTGCGCGGGCCAGCTCGTCGGCCTTCTCCTGGCCGCCGTTGACCTCGGCGGCCAGGCTCGCCCGGTCCACCGGCGGCACGACACCGCCCGGCGTGGCCACGACGACCTCGTGACCGGCGGCCTTGAGCGCCCGGTAGGGGACCACGGCCTCCTCCGCCCAGAAGCCGGTCGGGTGCGGGGTGCCGTCGGCGAGCGTCCACCGGTCGGCGCCGGTCATCACGAAAAGGATCTTCGACATGGGGTATCTCTTCCTCTCCCGGAAGGGTGGGTCTGCCTGGTGAACGTAGGCGAGCCGACCCATAGGCAGCCAATGAAACGACGCATGGCCGGTATAGGGCTGCCTATGGGTGACCGGGAATAGCGGAGCGGTGATACTCGGACGCGTGGAGACCGCTTCCCTGGACCTGAACCTGCTGCGCACCTTCCTGGCCGTGTACCGCTCCGGCTCCTTCACGGGCGCCGCCCGCCTGCTGGGCCTGTCGCAGCCGACCGTGACGACGCAGATGCGCGCGCTGGAGCGCCAGACAGGCCGTGAACTGTTCGAACGGCTGCCCCGCGGTGTCGCGCCGACCCCGGTGGCCGACGAACTCGCCGTACGGATCGCCGCGCCGCTGGACGAACTGGCAGCCGTCGCGGGTCCCACCCCACCTGCCGGCGCCCGCGCGGAGCCCGTCCATCTGGCCGGCCCGGCCGAACTGCTCTGCACCACCGTCCTGCCCGCCCTCGCCCCGCTGGTCGCCGAGGGCGTACGGCTGCGCGTGGCGACCGGGCTGACCGATCCGCTGCTGGAGGAGCTGCGCGCCGGACGGCACGATCTGGTGATCGCCACCACCCGCCCCCGCGGCCGTACCGTGCACGCCGTGCCCCTCGCCGACGAGGAGTTCGTCCTGGTCGCCGCACCGGTCTGGGCCGGGCGGGTGGCGGACCGGACGGCCGTCGAGGGGCCGGCCGCCCTGCAGGATGTACCGCTGATCACCTACGCGGAGGATCTGCCGATCACCCGCCGCTACTGGCGCCACGTCTTCGGCCGGCGGCTGTCCCGTACCGCCGACATGACCGTGCCCGACCTGCGCGGGGTCCTCGCCGCGGTGGCCGCGGGCGCCGGTTTCGGCGTGCTGCCCCGCTACCTCTGCCAGGAACTGCTCGACTCCGGCGCGCTGGTGGCCCTGCTGGAGCCGGAGGACCCGCCGATCAACACCGGCTTCCTGGTCCAGCGGCCCGGCGCCCCGGACAATCCCGACGTGGCCCGGGTCCGGACGTCGCTGCTGCGAGCGGCACGCACCTGGTGACACGAGCGGCACGCGCGCCCAGGACTCAACTCCCTTGCACCGCCCCGGCCGTGCCGCCCGTCCACTCCGGGGCCAGGACCGACCAGATCTCCTCGTCGTGCCGTTCGCCCCGGTACAGATGACTCTCCCGCAGGACGGCGTCCTTGCGCATGCCGAGGCGCCGGGCGACCGCGATGCTGGGGGCGTTGCCCGCCGACACCCACCACTCCACGCGGTGGACGCCCCGCTCCCGGACCGCCCAGTCGATCAGCACCCGCACCGCCCGCGTCACCAGTCCGCGGCCCACCGCGGCGGGTTCCAGCCAGCAGCCGGCCTCCGCCGTGCCCCGGGCCGCGTCGAACCGCCGCAGGATCACCGCCCCGGCCAGGGTGCCGTCGAGCGAGCTCGCGTACATGGTCACCTTCGGGTGCGGGGGTGGGACACCTGGTACGCCGGCCTACGGTCGGCGCCCTCCCCGATCCGCGTGAGGGTCTCGTCCAGTTCCAGGAACGACTCCCACGGCGTCCGCCCGTCGACGGCGGCCAGCCGGGCCATCACCAGGTCCTCCACACCGATGCCGGGTGCCGTCCACGACGCGTGGGTGCCGGCGAAGCGGGCGAGGTGGGCCGGCACGCCGCGCGGCGGCGGCCCGCCCGGGGGCGCAGATCCGGATCCCCGGTGTCGCCCGTCGCGATGGAGGCTGTGTCGACGGCTGTCACCGTGCCAGAGTAATCACCCAGGCAGACAAGGCAGTTGAGTGGCGGAGGTGGGGATGGAGACGGTGCACACGGCGTTTCTGCTCGGCACGGGCGGCTTCTGGACCGTGGCCTACGTGCTGCTGATCCGCACGGGCCTGCGGGAGCGGACCTTCGGCATGCCCGTCGTCGCGTTCGCCACCAACATCAGCTGGGAGTTCATGTTCGCCTTCGTGCGGCCGCCGACGGGGGTGATGCACGTCGTCAACATCGTCTGGTTCTGCTTCGACGTCGCCATCGGCTACACGCTCGTACGTTTCGGGCGGGCCGAATTCCCCTACCTCCCCCGGTCGTTGTTCCTGCCCGCGCTCCTCGCGCTCCTCGCCCTCGCCTATCCGGGGATGAACTACGCGTCCGAGCGGTTCGACGAGGGCGCCGGCGCCGTCACGGCGTTCGGCAGCAACCTGGCGATGTCCGGCATGTTCCTCGCGATGCTCGCCGCCCGCCGCGGTACCCGCGGCCAGTCCCCGGGCATCGCGCTGGCCAAGCTGCTGGGCACGGTCTGCGCGTCCCTGTCGATGCTCACCGATCCCGGCCTGGAGCCCCGCCACGACAACGCCCTCATGTACTACCTCTACGTCGGCTGCCTCCTGCTGGACGCCGCGTATCTCGGCGCCGTGCTCGCCGTGCGCCGTGCGGAGCGGGCGGTCGCACCGGTCACGGTGACCGTCCCCGCCTGACCGCCCCCCGGTCCGCCGCGGCACCGGTGATCACCCGTCCGTCCCCGGGTTGCGGCTGGCGCCCCCGAGTCGCGGGATCCACCATGAAGTGGTGGGGCGCGGCCGCCGCCGGAACACCGGTGCCGTCCGATGCCACCGGGGACGGAGGCCGGCCCCTGGCCGCGGTCGGCGGCCGGGAAGGGAGGACACCGTCATGATGCTGGAAGTGAAGACGGTCGAGAAGCCGGACGAGCGGCGCGACTTCCCTCGCGGTCATCTCGAAGCGGTCCACCTGACGGGGCTCGACTTCGCCGTGGGCACCTTCGAGCCGGGCTGGCGCTGGTCGGAGTCGGTGGCGCCGATCGCGGGCACCGCGAGCTGCCGGTTCCCGCACAGCGCCTACGTCGTCCAGGGACGGATGCACTTCCGGATGGACGACGGAGGAGAGGGCGAAGTGGGCCCCGGTGACGTGTTCATGTGCCCGCCCGGGCACGACGCCTGGGTCGTGGGCGACGAACAGGTCGTCGTGTACGACTTCGCCGGACCCACCGCGCAGGACTACGCGAAGGCCTGAGGGAGCCGCCTCGCCCGTCCCCCGCCCCGCGGCGCCCGTCGCCGCGGGGCTCTCACCCGGCTACACGGTGACGACGATCTTCCCCCGCGCGTGCTCCTCCTCCAGGTGCCGAATGGCCTCCGGCGCCTCGGCCAGCGGATACGTCCGGTCGATCACCGGGGCGAGCTTCCCGGACTCGGCCAGGTCCCGCAGATCGGCCAGCATCGCCTTGCTGGGCGCCGGTCCGATGAGCGGGCGCAGCCGCTGGCGCACGAACGGGGACAGCGCCGCGCCCTTCAGGATGAGGACGGGCGCCCCGAGGAACTGCCCCGAGCGGCCACCGCTGCCGAGGACCAGAGTCCCGGTGGGGGTGAGGGCGCGCCGGAGGGCGGAGATCCCGTGGCCGGCCACGAGGTCGAGGACGACGTCGTACCGCCGCCCGGCGCGGGTGAAGTCCTCCCGCGTGTAGTCCACGACGTGGTCCGCGCCCAGCGTCCGGACCAGATCGGTGTTCCGCGTGCTGCACACTCCGGTCACCTCCGCGCCGAGCGCCTTGGCGATCTGCACGGCGAAGGTGCCCACTCCGCCGGAGGCGCCGTTGACCAGTACGTGCCGGCCCGGCCGCAGCCCGGCCACGTCCCGCAGTCCGCGCAGGGCCGTGGCCCCGGCCAGCGGCAGCGCCGCCGCCTGCTCGAAGGTCAGGGCGGCGGGCTTGCGCTCCACCCAGGCGTCCGGGACGCACACGTACTCCGCGAACGTGCCGTCGACCTCGCCGAACACCTCGTCGCCCGGCCCGAGGCCCCGCACGTTCCGGCCGGCCGCCGTCACCACGCCGGCGAAGTCCCGGCCGCGGATCCGGGCGCGGGGACCGCGCACCCCCAGCGCGAGCCGGGCCACGTACGGGTCGCCGCGCATGAGGTGCCAGTCGTACGCGTTCAGCGACGCCGCCCGCACCCGCACCAGCACCTGGCCGTCGGCCGGTACCGGTTCGTCCACGTCCCTCAGCTCCAGCACGTCCGGTGAGCCGTACCGGTCCTGGACGACCGCCTTCATGGCCCTCTCCCCCCTGCCGTCTACGGGCAGGTTACGGCGGCACCTCCCGGCCGGACATCGGGGAAGAGCCGTAGTCCCGGGGAACGACGACGGCCCTTGTGTGTAAGGGGCCGACGCCGTCAGCCGTCGTGGCCGACGGCGCCGTCCTCGGCGAACGCGACGGCGTCCGCGTGGCCGAAGAGACCGGGGAGTCCGCCGGTGTGCACGAACACGGTCTTCTCGCCCGGCCGTACACCGCCGTCCCGGACGGCGGCGGCCAGCCCGGCCAGGGCACGTCCCGTGTAGGTGGGGTCGAGGACGATCCCCTCGGTGCGGGCGGCCAGCCGCAGCGCCTCGGCCACCGGACCGGTCAGCGCCGCGTACCCGCTGCCCACCTGGTCCCGGCGCACCCGCAGCCGGTCCGCGGTGACCTCCTCGCCGGTGTGCGCGCCCGCGAACTCCACTACGGCCGCCGCCGGGTCGGCCAGCGCGCCGACGTCCACGCCCAGCACCGACCCGGTACCCAGGGCCGCGACCAGCCCCGCCATGGTGCCGCCCGAGCCGAGCGCCACCACCGCGGTCCGCAGCCCGGGCACCTGCTCGCGCAGTTCCTCGCCGCAGCGCACATAGCCGCGGGCGCCCAGCACGCTGGAACCGCCGAACGGGATCAGTGCGGGGCGGGCACCGGCCGTCCGCAGCCCGGCGCAGACCTCCGCGGCCGCCGCGTCCAGCCCTGCCTGGTCCACGTCCCCGGCCCAGACGAGCCGCGCCCCGAACAGCCCGTCCAGGGCGAGGTTCCCCGACCGTGAGACGCCGGGCGAGCCGCGCAGCACGAGGACGACGTCCCGCCCGAGACGGGCGGCGGCCGCGGCGGTCAGCCGGGCGTGGTTGCTCTGCGGGGCACCGGTCGTCACGACCGTGTCCGCGTCCTCGGCGAGGGCCGCGCCGAGCGTCCACTCCAGCTTGCGGATCTTGTTCCCGCCGCCGCCGAGGCCGGTCAGGTCGTCCCGTTTGATCCACAGGTCGTCCGGGCCGAGCCCGAGCGCGGCGGCGAGCCGGGGTGCCGGTTCGACGGGGGTGGGGAACGTGCCGAGTGGCACGGGCAGCTGGCTCATCCGGAAGGTCCTCGTCAGCGGGCGAACGGGAGACCAGTCGATCACACCGGCGGTCCCGCGTCACACCCCCGGAGGGCGGTCACACGTCCCGCGGGGCGAACTCGCTCAGATAGTCCCCCTGCGGCCGGATGACGCCGTAGCTGCTCTCCGGCACCTCGTTCCAGGCACCGGGCAGGTCGCCCAGGGGTTCCGACACGACCAGGCGGGTGTCGTCGGAGACGTCCCGCAGGAAGTCGACGTCCGGGTGCAGCGCGCGCAGATCACCGATCCTGGAGCTGTAGTAGAGCGAGCGCGCCGGGCCCCGGCTGGCGTACCGGAACGCCCACAGTCCCTCGCCATCGGCCACGGCGACCGTCATCTGGACGGGATCGGGCACCCCGTGCTCGCGTCCGACGCGTTCCACGAGGCCCGTCATCCGGGCGACGGCGCCCGGAGGGTCGTCGTCGAGCCCGAAGGTGAGCGCCAGATAGAACATCACCTCGGAGTCCGTGGAGCCCTCGATCGACAGGAACAGGCCCGGATCGACCGCGAGGACGAGGTCGCGGCGCAGCTCGTGGAACCCGGCGATCGCGCCGTTGTGCATCCACATCCAGCGGCCGTGACGGAAGGGGTGGCAGTTCGTCTGCTGCACGGCCGTCCCGGTGGACGCCCGGACATGGGCGAAGAACAGCGGCGAGCGGACGTGACCGGCGATCTCCCGCAGGTTGCGGTTGCTCCAGGCCGGGCCGATGTCGTGGAACACGGCCGGGGTGTCGGTGTGCTCCTCGTACCAGCCGATGCCGAAGCCGTCCCCGTTGGTCGTCTCCACACCCATGCGCGCGTGCAGGCTCTGGTCGATCAGGGAGTGCTTCGGCCGGTACAGGACCTCGTCGAGGAGGACGGACGTACCCGAGTAGGCGAGCCATCGGCACATGAGACCGCCTTCCGGTGCGGGACGGGCGCTGCCCCGCCACCGTAGGGCGCCGGGCGGCCGGTGTGCTCACCCGCCGGGGGTGAGGCCGCCGGTACCGGCCCCGGTCCGGCCGCCGGCCGGTGTGCGCCGACGAGGTGTCCGCGCGCCGAGCCCGCCGCCCTAGGCCGGCAGCAGCCGCTCCGCCAGCGTGCCCAGTTGCCGGGCCGTGCGGCACTCGTGCATCTCGACCAGCTCGGCGTACGCCGGTGCCGCCGAGTCGCCGGTGCCCCACTGGGCCCGCGACTCCGGGTTCAGCCAGCACACGCGCCGGGCCCGGCCTGCCAGCTCGCGCACGGCGGCCAGGTTGGGATCGCTCATGTTCGTCCGGGCGTCCCCGAGGACGAACACCGTCGTGCGCGGGCCGACCGCGTCGCCGTACCGTTCGGTGAACTCGCCCAGGGCCACGCCGTAGTCGCTGCTGCCGTGCCAGCCGGTGAGCGTGGCCTCCGCGCGGATGCGGGCGCCGAGCCCGTCGGGGTCGGCGCGGCCGTGGTCGAGGAGGTCGGTCACCTCGTCGAGCCGGTTGACGAAGGCGAACACCCGGACCTTGCTGAACTGGTCGTGCAGCGCCTGCACCAGCAGCATCGTGAAGTCGGAGAAGCCCGACACCGAGCCCGACACGTCGCAGAGCAGGACCAGTTCGGGCCGGCCCGGACGCCGCCGGCGCAGCACGGGCCGCATCGGCACCCCGCCGGTGGACAGCGAGGAGCGCAGGGTGCGGCGCAGGTCGATCGTGCCGCGCGCGGCCCTGCGGCGGCGGGCGGCGAGCCGGGTGGCCAGCTTGCGCGCGAGCGGCCGTACGGCCCGGCGCAGCTCGGCGAGTTGGTCCCGGTTCGCGAACAGGAAGTCCACCCGGTCCGCGGTCGGCCGGACGCCGCGCCGCGCGATCTCCTCGCGGCCGCGCCGCTCGGCGACCCGGCGCCGCGCCTCCGCGCCGACCATCCGCCGGAACTCCTCGATGCGCTGCCGGATCTCGTCGTCCAGCAGCCGGTCCGCGAACCCCGACCCGTTCCCGTCACGGCCCCGGACATCGGCCCGCACCCGCGCCAACAGGGTCTGCGGACGCAGCCGTTCCAGGGTCTGGTACGCCGACCAGCCGTCCGACTCCGGCGAACTGCCGTATCCGCCCAGTCCGTCGACCGCCTCCGCCGCCAGCCGGGCCAGCAGCGCCCGGTCGTCCGCGGCCAGCGCCTCGGCCAGCCGGTCGCGCAGCGCCTCGCGGTCCGTGGGGGCGCCGTCCGGGCCGCCGACACCGCGCGGGAAGTACAGGTCGAAGACCGGGTCGAACACCGCCCGTTGCCCCGGGCCGTGCAGCAGTGTCGCGGCCAGTCCCTCGCGCAGCAGCTCCCGGTCCGCGAACCCCAGCGCCTCGGCCGCGCGGGCCGCGTCCACGGTCTCGCCGGTGCCGATCCGCATCCCGTGCCCGCGCAGCGCGCCGACCAGCCCGGTGATCCGCTCGGCGGCACCGGTCACAGCGCGTCCAGGTCGAGCTTCGCGGCCGCCTTCAGGATGTCGTCCTGATGCTTGAGGATCACTCCGAGGCTGTCCCGTACGACCGTCTCGTCCAGGGTGCCGGCGCCCAGGGCCAGCAGGGTCCGCGCCCAGTCCACGGTCTCGGCGACGGACGGCGGCTTGCGCAGGTCCATGGCGCGCAGCGCCCCCACGACCCGGACCACCGACGCGGTCAGCGCCTCGCCGAGGCCAGGCACCTTCAGCCGGACGATCCGCCGCTCCAGCTCCTCCTCCGGGAACCCGATGTGCAGGAACAGGCAGCGGCGGCGCAGCGCCTCGGACAGTTCGCGGCCGGCGTTGGAGGTGAGGACGACGAAGGGGCGGCGGGTCGCGGTGACCGTACCCAGCTCCGGGACCGTGATCTGGAAGTCGCTGAGCACCTCCAGCAGCAGGCCCTCCATCTCGACGTCGGCCTTGTCGGTCTCGTCGATGAGCAGCACCGTCGGCTCGTCGCCGCGGATGGCGGTCAGCAGCGGGCGGGGGAGCAGGAACTCCTCGCTGAAGATGTCCGTCCGGGTCTCGTCCCAGCTCTCGTCGCGGCCGGCGCTGATCCGCAGCAGCTGCTTGGCGTGGTTCCACTCGTACAGCGCCCGGGACTCGTCCACGCCCTCGTAGCACTGGAGGCGCACCAGCCGGGCGGCGGCCACCTGGGCGACGGCCTTGGCCAGCTCGGTCTTGCCCACCCCGGCGGGCCCCTCCACCAGCAGCGGCTTGCCCAGGCGGTCGGCGAGGAAGACGGTCGTGGCCACGGCGGGGGAGGCGAGGTAGCCGGTCTCGGCGAGGCGGGCGGCGACGTCGTCGACGGACGTGAACAACGGGGCCTCCGGCGGGGTCGGGGGTACGGGTCCGCACTGCTCCGGCCGTCCGTTCCGACGGCCGCCTCACTATCTAAGCGCTTGTTCAGTCCTCCTGTCACGCGGAAACGGGGGACGGGGGCGGCCGGTCGACCACGGTGCCGAGCGGAATACACCGATCGGTTTCCTTTCGTCCGCGGCGCGGTTATCCTCGCCGCATGGCCTCCACCGACAAGCTCTCCCCGCGGGACCGGCTGCTCGACGCCGCGGCCCGGCTGTCCTACCGCGACGGCGTCTCCGTCGGCGTCGAGGCCCTGTGCCGGGAGGCCGGCGTCTCCAAGCGGTCCATGTACCAGCTCTTCGACAGCAAGGACGAGATGCTGGCCGCGAGCCTGGAGCGGCGGATCCCCTGGTACGAGGCCCGCTTCAGCCACCCCGACGCGGCGGCGGCGTCCCCCCGCGAGCGCATCCTGTACGTGTTCCGGCGGCTGGAGAAGGCCTCCGTCGAGACGGACTACCACGGCTGCCCGTATCTGGCGGCCCTGGTCGAGCTGAAGGACCCCGGGCACCCGGCGAGCCTGGTGGCCCGCGGGGTCAAGGACCGCCTGGCGCGGACCTTCCGCGCCGAGGCCGAGCGCGGCGGCGCCCGCGACCCCGAACGGCTCGCCCGGCAGCTGGTCCTCGTCTTCGACGGCGCCAGCGCGCGGGCCGGCGCCGGCGTCGAGAGCCTGGAGGACGGCCTCGCGACCTCCACGGCGACCGCCCTGCTCGACGCGGCCGGCCTGACGTGAACCGCCCGCGGGCCTGACACGAGCCGCCGGGGACCCCGCGGTGAAGCGCCCTGGCGCCCGACGTGAGCCGCGCGGGCCACCGACGTGAACCGCCCGCGGGCCTGGGGTGACCCACCTGTACGGGTCACCACAACGCGACGAGCCGGCCGGCCGGCCGGTGCAATGGTGGCGTGACCGCGCCTCCCGACGACTGCCTCGCGCGCAACGAGTGGATCTGCGGCGCCTACCTGCGGACCCGCCGGGAGGTCCTGCTCGACGCGGTCCTCCAGCACCTCCAGCTGACCGTGGTGTCCGTCCTCCTCGCCCTGGTCGTCGCCGTGCCGCTCGCGGTGCTGGCCCGCCGCTGGGGCTGGGCGGCCGGACCGGTGCTCGCGGTGACGACGATCCTCTACACCATCCCCTCCCTGGCGATGTTCTCCCTGCTCCTGCCCCTCTACGGCCTCTCCGCCGGCCTCGTCGTCGCCGGGCTGGTGCTGTACTCGCTCACCCTGCTCGTCCGGAACCTCCTCGCCGGCCTGCGCGCGGTCCCGGAGGAGACCCGGCAGGCCGCCCGCGGCCTCGGCTTCGGCCCCGTCCGGCTCCTGCTCACCGTCGAACTGCCCCTCGCGCTGCCCGCCGCGATGGCCGGGCTGCGCATCGCGACCGTCTCCGCGGTGTCCCTGGTCACCGTCGGCGCGATCGTCGGCTTCGGGGGCCTGGGCAACCTGATCTACTCCGGAATGAACACCTACTTCAAGGCGCAGGTCCTCACCGCGTCCGTGCTGTGCGTGGTGATCGCCGTCGCCGCCGACCTGCTCCTGCTGGGCGTGCAGTGGCTGATCACCCCCTGGGCGAGAGCGGCCCGCGGATGAGCACCCTCGGCGCCACCTGGGACTGGCTCACGGACCCCGCACACTGGTCCGGCGCCGACGGCATCCGGCACCGGCTGCTCCAGCACCTGCTGCTGACCGTCGTGTGCCTGCTCGTCAGCTGCCTGATCGCGCTGCCCGTCGCCCTGGTCCTCGGCCACCTCGGCAGGGGCGGCCCGCTCGCCGTGAACATCTCCAACGTCGGCCGCGCCGTTCCCACCTTCGCCGTCCTCGTCCTGCTGCTCCTCACCCCGGTCGGGAACTGGGGCGAAGGCCCCACGGTCGTCGCCCTCGTGCTGTTCGCCGTGCCACCGCTGCTCACCAACGCCTACGTCGGCATGCGCGAGGTCGACCGCGACGTCGTCCGCGCCGCCCGCGGCATGGGGATGACCGGCCGGCAGACGCTGCTTCGGGTGGAACTCCCCCTCGCGCTGCCCATGGTCATGAACGGCGTGCGGATCGCCGCCGTCCAGCTCGTCGCCACCGCCACCATCGCGGCGCTCGCGGGCGGCGGCGGCCTCGGCCGGATCATCACGGCGGGCTTCAACCTCGCCAGCACCCCCCAGGTGGTGGCCGGCGCCCTGCTCGTCGCCGCCCTCGCCCTGGTCGTCGAAGGAGTCTTCGAGATCGCGGAACGGACGGCACCGGCGTGGGCCAGGGGCGGCCGGTGAGAGGCCGCGCCGCCCTGACGGCCGTCCTGCTCACCCTCACCGCCTGCACCACCGGCCCCTCCCTGGAGGACCGGGGCCAGGTCACCGCACCGCCCGGCGACAGCCGCCACCTGACCATCGGCTCGGCCGGCTTCACCGAGAGCGACCTGCTCGCCCAGATGTACGCCCAGCTGCTGAACCGGGCGGGCTACCGCACGTCCGTCCTGACGGTCGCCAACCGGGAGCTGTACGAACCGGCCCTGGAATCCGGCCAGATCGACGTCGTCCCCGAGCACGCGGCCACCTTCGCCGACTGGCTGGCCGCCAAGACCCACGGCGCCGACGCGCCACCGGCCGGCTCGCCCGACCTCGGCGCCACCATGAAGGCGCTGCGCGCCCTCGCCGCACCCCGCGACCTCACCGTGCTGCCCGCGGGCCGGGCCGTGGACCAGAACGCCTTCGCGGTCAGTGCCGACTACGCCCGCGAGCACCGGCTGAAGACTCTCAGCGACCTCGGCGCCTCGGGCCTGAAGGTACGGCTCGCGGCCGGTGACGAATGCGTGCAGCGGCCGTACTGCGCACCGGGACTCGAGAAGGTGTACGGCATCGACGTCACCGGGGTCGATCCCAAGGGCGTCGGCACCACCCAGGCCAAGCGCGCCGTGCAGGACGGCCGGGACCAGATGGTGCTGACCACCACCACCGACGCCACGCTCGACCAGTTCGGGCTGGTCCTGCTCGCCGACGACAGGCATCTGCAGAACGCCGACTACGTGGTCCCGGTCGTCAACCGCTCCCGCGCGGGCGGCACCGGCGTCGCCAAGGCGCTGGGCAGGCTCGACGACGTCCTGACCACGGCCGACCTGGCCCGCCTGAACGAACAGGTCGACAGCTGGCGGCGGCTGCCCGCCGACGTGGCGCGCGGCTACCTGACGGACAAGGGTCTGCTGAAGTAGCCGGCGTCAGGCGTCCGACACCGAGTCGAACGCCACCTGCCCCCGCGCCACGCCCCGGGCGTCCGCGTCCACCGAACGACGCAGCGCCTCGTGCAGCTTCGCCGGGGTCAGCACCCCCAGGAAACGCGCGCCGTCCAGCACCGCCACCCACCCGGCGTCGTGCTGGAGCATCACCCCGAACGCCTGCTTCAGCGGCGCGCCCACCGGCACCCAGGCGGTCATCCGGTGCGCGAGGTCCCCGACTGTCCCGCCCGCCGCCAGCTCGTCGATGCCGGCCCAGCCGTGCAGGTCGCCCCGCCCGTCCAGGACGACCGCCCACCGGGCGCCCTCCGCCCGCAGCCGCTCCGCCGCCCGCCCGGCGGGCTCGTCCGGACGGGCCACCGGGGGCTGCTGCAGATCGTCCGGCTCGATCGCGGTGACCGACAGCCGCTTCAGGCCCCGGTCCGCGCCCACGAAGGAGGCGACGAACGGCGTCGCCGGCGTCCCCAGGACCGCACCGGGGGTGTCGAACTGCTCGATGCGGCCCTGCCCGTACACGGCGATGCGGTCGCCGAGCCGCACCGCCTCCTCGATGTCGTGCGTGACCAGCAGGACCGTCTTGCGCACGGCGGACTGCATCCGCAGGAACTCGTCCTGCAACTGCTCGCGCACCACCGGGTCCACCGCGCCGAACGGCTCGTCCATCAGCAGCACCGGCGGATCCGCCGCCAGCGCCCGTGCCACCCCGACCCGCTGCCGCTGCCCGCCGGAGAGCTGCTCCGGGTAGCGCGGCCCGTACGTCCTCGGGTCGAGCCCGACCAGATCGAGCAGCTCCGCCGCGCGGGCCCGGGCCCGCGTCCGCTTCCAGCCGAGCAGCGCGGGCACGGTCGCGGTGTTGTCCAGTACCGTGCGGTGCGGGAACAGGCCGACCTGCTGGATGACGTACCCGATGCGGCGGCGCAGCCGCACCGGGTCGACGGCCGCGATGTCCTCGCCGCCGACGAGGATCCGGCCCGAGGTCGGCTCGACGAGCCGGTTCACCATCATCATGGTGGTCGTCTTGCCGCAGCCCGAGGGGCCCACGAGAGTGACGAGTTCGCCCTCCGCAACCTCGAAGGAGAGGTCGTCCACGGCCGTCGTACCGTCCGGGTACCGCTTGGTGACCTGCTCGAACCGGATCATCCCCTCACGCTACGGCGGGGCCGTCCGGGCGTCATCCGCCGTGGCCCGAGTGGCGGACACCGGCACCGGGCCGGGGACGGCCCGTCCGGTCAGCCGAGCAGGATCACCTCCAGGGTGCGCGGCCCGTGCACGCCCTCGACCCGGTCCAGCTCGATGTCGCTGGTGGCCGACGGGCCGGAGATCCACGTCAACGGGCGGGCCGGGTCGAGCCGTTCGAGGGCCTGCGGAACGGAGGCGACGACCTGGTCGGGCACCCGGACCACACAGATGTGGTGGTCCGGGATCAGCGAGATCCGGCGCCGGCCCTGGTCGGGGGAGCCGTCCAGGACGATCGTGCCGGTCTCGGCGACGGCCACGGCACACCCCGTCACCACGCTGCCCACCCGGTCCAGCCGGTGCGGCGTGCTCTCCGCCCGGTCGTGGATCCGCACCGGGTCCGCCGCCGCCAGCCACCCGGGCGGCAGCCCCGGCGGCACCAGCACCTCCTCGGAGCCGCGCGCGGCCAGCAGCCGCATCACCAGCAGCGGCAGCTCCTCCGCGTCACAGCGGTGCACGATCGCGCGGTAGTCCGCCAGGTTCTCCGCGAGCAGCTCCACCGTCTCCTCGGCCGTGCGCTCCCCGTGCTCGCGCGCGTAGTCCCGCGCCACGGCCCTCTCGTACGGCTCCTCGTCGGGCGTGACATCGGCGAGCGCCCGCCGCACCCGGCCCAGGATCCTCTCCCTGCTGCTCACTTGACGTCGTCCTTTCCCCCGCGGGTCCGCTGCCACCAGTCCCGGAACGGCTCGGCCGGCACCGCCGGCAGATCCCGGCTGCCGCTCCACGCCCGGCCCGGGCCCGGCAGGGTACGGGGGTGCAGCCGGCGGGTGCGGGAGGCGAGCCGCTGGCCGGTGCGCAGGGCGCCGGGGTGGGCGAACGCCCAGCGCGCGGCCCGCATGGCCGCCCGTTCGGCCGCGTGCCCCCTGGCGGGCTTGAGCACGACCCGGTTGCCCTCCCGGACCGCCGGTCCGCCCTCCACCACCCGCTCCCGCAGGTGCACCAGCACCTCGGGGATGTCGATGGCGACCGGGCAGACCTCGTAGCAGGCCCCGCACAGGGACGAGGCGTAGGGCAGCGAGGCGTCGATCTCACTGGCCGTGCCCCGCAGTTGAGGGCTGAGGATGGCACCGATCGGGCCCGGGTAGACCGAACCGTAGGCGTGCCCGCCGGCCCGCTCGTAGACCGGGCAGACGTTGAGGCAGGCCGAGCAGCGGATGCAGCGCAGGGCCTGGCGGCCGACGGTGTCGGCGAGGGTGTCGGTGCGCCCGTTGTCGAGGAGCACCAGGTGGAAGGTGTCCGGCCCGTCTCCGTCGGTGGTGCCGGTCCACATGCTCGTGTACGGGTTCATGCGCTCGGCGGTGGAGGAGCGGGGCAGCGTCTGGAGGAAGACCTCCAGGTCCCGCCAGGTGGGCACCACCTTCTCGATGCCGACGACCGAGATCAGCGTCTTCGGCAGGGTCAGGCACATCCGGCCGTTGCCCTCGGACTCCACCACGACGAGCGTGCCGGTCTCGGCGACCATGAAGTTCGCGCCGGAGACGCCGACCTTCGCGCGCAGGAACTTCTCCCGCAGGTGCAACCTTGCGGCCTCGGCGAGTTCGGCGGGTGTGTCCGTCAGACCCTCGGGCGCCGGGCGGCCCCACGCCTCCATCTCACTCGCGAAGATGTCCCGGATCTCGCCCCGGTTGCGGTGGATGGCCGGCACCAGGATGTGCGAGGGACGGTCCTTGCCCAACTGGACGATCAGCTCGGCGAGATCGGTCTCGTAGGCGCGGATGCCCTCGGCCTCCAGGGCCTCGTTCAGCCCGATCTCCTGCGTGGCCATCGACTTGACCTTGACGACCTCCGACTCGCCGGTCGCCCTGACCAGTTCGGCCACGATCCGGTTGGCCTCCTCGGCGTCGGCGGCCCAGTGGACCGTACCGCCCGCCGCCGTCACGGACTCCTCCAACCGCACCAGATACCGGTCGAGATGGCGCAGCGTGTGGTCCTTGATCCGGCGGCCCGCCTCCCGCAGCTCGGCCCAGTCGGACAACTCGCCGACCGCCCGAGCACGTTTGGTCCGGATGGTGTGGGTGGCGTGTCGCAGATTGGCCCGCAGGGTGGCGTCGTGCACGGCCTCGCGCGCGGCCTCGGGAAAGGCCGGAAACGCGGGCATGCCGACGAACGTGGCGCTCATACGGCCGGTTCCTCCTTCGTGCTCGCCAGGATCTCCGCGATGTGGACCGGCCGCATGCCGGTCCGCAGCCGGCTCATCGTGCCGCCGATGTGCATCAGACAGGAGTTGTCGGCCGCGCACAGCACGTCCGCGCCCGTCGACTCGGCGTTGCGCACCTTGTCCGCGCCCATCGCCGCCGACACCTCCGCGTTCTTCACCGCGAACGTGCCGCCGAACCCGCAGCACTCCTCCGCTCCCGGCAGCTCCACCAGTTCCAGACCCCCGACCGCCGTCAGCAGCCGCCGGGGCCGGTCGCCGAGCCCGAGCCCGCGCAGCCCGTGGCAGGTGGGGTGGTAGGTCACCCGGTGCGGGTAGTACGCCCCCACGTCCGTCACCCCCAGCACGTCCACCAGGAACTCCGTCAGCTCGTACGTCTTCGGCACCACCGGCGCCAGGGTCGCGGCCAGCGAGCCCCCGCGGCCCTCCGCGCGTGCCCGCTCGCCCATCCGCGGGTACAGCTCCCGCACCATCGCCCCGCAGGACCCCGAGGGGGTCACGATCGCCTCGTAGTCCCCGAAGACCTCGGCGAAGTGCCGGGCGAGCGGCTCCGCCCCGTGCCGGTAGCCGGTGTTGTAGTGCGCCTGCCCGCAGCAGGTCTGGCCCATCGGGAAGTCGACGTCGACGCCCAGCCTGGTCAGCAGTCTCACCACGGCGCGGCCGGTGTCCGGATAGAGCGTGTCGTTGACACAGGTCAGGAACAGGGCGACACGCATCGCGGCTCCTAGGGTTCGGTCGTCGGACGAGTGCAGGGTAGTGGGCGGGTACCGTCCGTCGGAGAGCGCTGTCACCGTGCGGCGAGCCGCGCCTCGGCCTCGCGCCAGCGGGCGCCGTTCCCGCGCGGCCTGTACCGGGTCGGCGGCTGGGTGCGGACGAGCAGCCGGCGCATGTCGGCGAGATCGCCGACCAGACCGTGCGCGCGGGCCTGGACGAGGACGTTGCCGAGGGCGGCCGCCTCCGTCGGGCCCGCCACCACGGGCAGTCCGCAGGCGTCGGCCGTCAGCTGGCAGAGCAGCGCGTTGCGGGTGCCACCGCCCACCACGTGCACCACGTCCACCAGATGCCCGGCGAGCCGCTGCGCGTCCTCGACGGCCCGCCGGTGCGCCAGCGCCAGCGAGTCGAGGATGCACCGCGTGGTCTCCGCGCGGGTGCCGGGCACGGGCTGCCCCGTCGCCCGGCAGGCCTCGGCGATCCGCTGCGGCATCCGCCCCGGCGCCAGGAACGCCTCGTCCCCCGCGTCCACCACCGAGCGCAGCGGCGGCACGTCGGCGGCCTCCCTCAGCAGCACGTCCAGATCCGGCTCGCCCCAGGCCCGTACGCACTCCTGGAGCAGCCAGAGGCCCATGATGTTGCGCAGGTAGCGGACGGTGCCGTCCAGCCCCAGCTCGTTGGTGAAGTTGGCGGCCCGGCTCTCCTCGGTGAGCACCGGCGCGGTCAGCTCCAGCCCGGCCAGCGACCAGGTGCCGGTGCAGATGTAGGCGAAACGCTCGCCGGTGGCGGGGACGGCGGCCACCGCGGAGGCGGTGTCGTGCGAGGCGACGGCCGTCACCGGCACCGGACCGGCGAGGCCCGTCTCCTCCAGCACCTCCGGGCGCAGCTGCCCCGCCGGATCGCCCGGCTGCCGCAGCGGCGGGAACAGGCCGAGGTCGATGCCCAGCCGCTCGGCGACCTCGTACGCCCACGTCCGCGTCCGGGGATCGATCAGCTGGGTGGTCGAGGCATTGGTCAGCTCGGTCCCCTGCTCCCCGGTCAGCCAGTACGTGAGCAGGTCGGGGACGAGCAACGCCCGTGCCGCCCGGGCGAACTGGACGGTCGGGCGGGCGGCCACCAGCTGGTACAGGGTGTTGAAGGGCGCGTACTGCAGACCGGTGGCCGCGTACAGCTCCGCGGCCGGCACGGTAGCCCACACCTTCTCGGCGACGCCCTCCGTGCGGGCGTCGCGGTAGTGCACCGGGTTGCCCAGCAGCGCCCCGTCGGCGTCCAGCAGGCCGTGGTCGACGGCCCAGCCGTCGATGCCGACGGAAGCGAGCCGTCCACCGCTGCGGGTCCCCGCCGCCCGCAGCCCGTCGAGCACCCCCCGGTGGAGAGCGAGGATGTCCCAGCGCAGCCCCTCCGGGAGGCGCACCGGCCGGTTCGGGAACCGGTGCGCCTCGCTCAGCTCCAGCGAGTCCGGGCCCACCCGGCCGACCATCACCCGGCCGCTGGAGGCCCCGAGGTCGACCGCGGCGTACGACCGTACGCCCGCGTCCGCGCTCATCGCAGGAACGCGGCCGCCACACCCGCGTCGACCGGGATGTGCAGACCGGTGGTGTGCGTGAGCTCGCCGCCCGTGAGCGCGAACACCGCGTTGGCGACGTGCTCGGGCAGCACCTCCCGCTTGAGGAGCGTGCGCTGGGCGTAGAACTCGCCGAGCCTCTCCTCCGGCACCCCGTACACCGCGGCCCGCTGGGCGCCCCAGCCGCCCGCGAAGATCCCGGAACCGCGCACCACACCGTCCGGGTTGACGCCGTTGACGCGGATGCCGTGCTCGCCCAGCTCCGCGGCGAGGAGCCGCACCTGATGGGCCTGGTCGGCCTTGGTGGCCGAGTAGGCGATGTTGTCGGGCCCGGCGAACACGGCGTTCTTGGAGGCGATGTAGACGATGTCGCCGCCCAGTCCCTGCGCGGTCATCACCCGGGCCGCCTCCCGCGACACGAGGAAGGACCCGCGGGCCATGACGTCGTGCTGGAGGTCCCAGTCCCGGGCGGTGGTCTCCAGCAGCGGCTTGGAGATCGAGATCCCGGCGTTGTTCACGACGAGGTCGACCCCGCCGAAGGCGAGCACGGCCGCCCGGAACGCCTCGGCGATCCGCTCCTCCGACGTGACGTCCACCTGCACAGCGACCGCCCTGTCCGGCCCGCCGAGCTCCTCGGCGACCCGGGCCGCGCCTTCCGCGTCGAGGTCCGCGACCACCACGCAGGCGCCCTCACCGGCCAGCCGGTGCGCGACGGCCCGCCCGATCCCGCTGCCCGCGCCCGTCACCAGGGCCACCCGGGTCGCCAGCGGCCGGGGCCTCGGCATCCGCCGCAGCTTGGCCTCCTCCAGCGCCCAGTACTCGATGCGGAACTTCTCCGACTCCTCGATCGGCGCGTACGACGACACCGCCTCCGCCCCGCGCATCACGTTGATCGCGTTGACGTAGAACTCGCCGGCCACGCGCGCGGTCTGCTTGTCCTTGCCGAAGGAGAACATGCCCACGCCGGGGACCAACACGATCGCCGGGTCGGCGCCGCGCATGCCGGGGGAGTCGGGCAGGGCGTGCCGCCGGTAGTAGGCGGCGTACTCCTCGCGGTAGGCGCCGTGCAGTTCCGTCAGCCGTGCGAGGGCCTCCTCCAGCGACGCCGTGGGCGGCAGGTCGAGCACGAGCGGCCGGACCTTGGTGCGCAGGAAGTGGTCGGGGCAGGAGGTGCCCAGCGCGGCCAGGCGCGGGTGCCCGGCACGGGCCGTGAAGTCGAGGACGGCCTGCGAGTCGTCGAAATGCCCGACCTGCGGCCGGTCCCGGGAGGCGAGGGCGCGGACGTACGGCGCCAGCGCGGCGGCGCGCTCGCGCCGCTCGGCCTCGGGCAGCGCCTCGTACCCCGCGATCACCGGTCCGAAGGGCTCCGCCTTCCCGCGCTCCGCCAGGAACGCCTCGGCGGTGCGGATGATGTCCAGGGAGTTGCGCTCGCACTCCTCGGAGCTGTCGCCCCAGGCGGTGATACCGTGCCCGCCGAGGATGCACCCGACGGCCCGCGGGTTGGCCTTGCGGACGGCGGCGATGTCCAGCCCGAGCTGGAAGCCGGGCCGGCGCCACGGCACCCACACCACGCGCTCCCCGAAGCACTCGGCGGTCAGCTTCTCCCCGTCGGCGGCGCAGGCGAGGGCGATGCCGGAGTCCGGGTGCAGATGGTCCACGTGCGGGGCGTCCACCAGTCCGTGCATCGCGGTGTCGATGGAGGGCGCGGCCCCGCCCTTGCCGTGCAGGCAGTAGTCGAACGCTTCGACCATCTCGTCCTCGCGCTCGACACCGGGGTACACGTCCACCAGGGCCCGCAGCCGGTCCAGCCGCAGCACGGCCAGCCCGGCCCCGGTCAGCGTGCCCAGGTCGCCGCCGGACCCCTTGACCCACATCAGCTCCACGCCACCACCGGTGACGGGGTCGGTGCCGGTGCCCTTGGCGGAGGCGTTCCCGCCGGCGTAGTTCGTGTTGCGGGGATCGGAACCGAGCCGATGGGACCGGGCGATCAGTGCGGCGGCTTCGGGATGGGTGGACATGGAGATTCCTCAGCTCCTCGGAAGACAGGGGGTTCGAAGGGGGACGCGGGGGCCCTGACGGCCGGAACCGTCCGGCGCGCGGCCCGCGAGTCGACAGGGTTGCCGGACGTGCGCCTACGCGCCCCAGCCGGCCTGCCGCCCCCCGACCCGCTCGGCGACGACCTTCTCGGCCCACCCCGACCGCCGGTACGCGGCCAGCGGATCGGGGTCGAGCCCCATCTCCTCGCGCACCTCCCGCAGCAGCGGCCGTACATCGGTGTTGTAGGCGTCCATCAGCACGGCGTTTGCGTCGAGGACCTCGCCCGCGGCCTGAGCCGCGGCCAGTGCCGACCGGTCCACCAGCAGCGCCTTGGCCGTCGCCTCCTGCACGTTCATCACCGAGCGGATGATCGCCGGGATCTTCGCCTCGATGTTGTGGCACTGGTCGAGCATGAACGCGACCCGCGCGGTCAGCCCGCCGCCGCGCACCACCTCGTACATGATCCGGAACAGCTGGAAGGGGTCGGCGGCCCCCACCATCAGGTCGTCGTCGGCATAGAACCGCGAGTTGAAGTCGAAGCCGCCGAGCTTCTCCTCCCGCAGCAGCGTGGCCACGATGAACTCGATGTTGGTGCCGGGTGCGTGGTGTCCGGTGTCGACGACGACCTGCGCCTTCGGCCCGAGCTTCAGGCAGTGCGCGTACGCCGTGCCCCAGTCCGGTACGTCCGTCGTGTAGAAGGCCGGCTCGAAGAACTTGTACTCCAGCAGCATCCGCTGTCCGTCGCCGAGCCGTGCGTACACCTCGGCCAGCCCCTCCGCGAGCCGGTCCTGCCGGGCGCGGATGTCGTCCTGGCCCGGATAGTTGGTGCCGTCCGCGAACCACAGCTTCAGATCGCGGGAGCCCGTGGCGTCCATGATGTCCACGCACTCCAGCAGGTGGCCGAGCGCCTTGCGGCGCACCGCCGCGTCCGGATGGCAGAGGCTGCCGAGCCGGTAGTCGTCGTCCTGGAAGGTGTTGGAGTTGACGGCGCCCAGCCGTACACCGCGCTCCTCGGCGTACTTCGCCAGTGCCGTGTAGTCGTCGACCCGGTCCCAGGGGATGTGCACGGCGACGGTCGGGGCCACGCCCGTGAACTCGTGCACCTTGGCGGCGTCCTGGAGTTTCTCCTGGGCCGTGCGCGGCACACCGGCCTGGGCGAACACCTTGAAACGGGTTCCCGAGTTCCCGTACGCCCACGACGGCGTCTCGACGGCCTGGGTCTTGAGCGCGGCCTTCACCGCGGCGAGGTCGGTCACTTCAGGGCTCCTGTGAGGTCAGGCGGAACGACTGAGCTTGTGAAACGATTCAGAACGGAAGCTAGGTGTCGTTCCGGAGGGTGTCAAGCGCTCCGGCCCACACGATTGCCTGTGACTCCGCCGTGACCTTCCGGCGTGGAAAGTTTTTCGCCACGGACCCATTGACGTGACCCAGCGGTGATGCCTACGGTCCCGGCAATCCATTTGAAACCTTTCACGACGCCGTGGAGGCCCCCGGCCCGTCCGGCGGTGTCGTCGAGGAGTCCCCATGACCCACCCGCCTGACACGGGACCGGCCCCGGTGCTGGCACTCGCGGGCGTCTCCAAGTCCTTCGGTGCCGTGCGCGCCCTCCGGGACGTCTCGCTGGAGCTGCTGCCCGGCGAGGTGCACGCCCTCGCCGGTGAGAACGGCGCGGGCAAGTCGACCCTGATCAAGACCCTCGCCGGCGTGCACCGGCCGGACGCCGGCCAGGTGCTGCTCGACGGGGCGCCGGTCGTCTTCCACGGCCCCGGCGATGCCCGTGACGCCGGCATCGCCGTGATCTACCAGGAGCCGACGCTCTTCCCGGACCTGTCGATCGCCGAGAACATCTTCATGGGCCGCCGGCCCCGGCGGTCCCTCGGCCGCATCGACCACAAGGCCACCCACGGGGCCACGGCCGCCCTGATGAAACGCCTCGGCGTCGATCTCGACCCCGACCGGCCCGCCCGCGGTCTGTCCATCGCGGACCAGCAGATCGTGGAGATCGCCAAGGCGCTCTCCTTCGACGCCCGGGTCCTGATCATGGACGAGCCGACGGCCGCCCTGACCGGCAGCGAGGTCGCCCGGCTCTTCGGAGTCGTGCGCACCCTGCGCGAACAGGGCGCCGCCGTGCTGTTCATCTCGCACCGGCTGGAGGAGATCTTCCAGATCTGCGGGCGGGTGACGACGCTGCGCGACGGCGCCTGGATCGCCGGCGAGCCGCTCGACAAGATGACCGAGGACGACCTGGTCCGCCGGATGGTCGGCCGCGACCTGGACGAGCTGTATCCGAAGCAGGGCGTCACCCCCGGGGAGACCGCGCTCAGCGTCCGCCGGCTGACCCGTGAGGGCGTCTTCACCGACGTCTCCTTCGAGGTGCGGCGCGGCGAGATCGTCGGCCTCGCCGGGCTGGTCGGCGCCGGCCGAACCGAGGTCGCCCGCGCCGTGTTCGGCGTCGACCGCTGGGACGCCGGGGAGGTCGAGGTCGGCGGCCGCCGGCTCACCAACGGGGCCCCCTCCACCGCGATGGCCGCGGGACTCGCCCTGGTACCCGAGGACCGGCGCGCCCAGGGCCTGGTGATGGACATGTCCATCGAGCGGAACATCGGCCTGACCGGGCTGCGCACGACCGTCACGGCCGGACTGATGAACCCGCGCGCCGAACGCAGCCGTTCACTGGACTGGGCGGTGAAGCTCCAGGTGAAGTACGCCCGGATCGCGGACGCCGTCTCCACGCTGTCCGGCGGCAACCAGCAGAAGGTCGTCCTCGCCAAGTGGCTCGCCACCCGCCCCGAGGTGCTCATCGTGGACGAGCCGACCCGGGGGATCGACGTCGGCACCAAGGCCGAGGTGCACCGGCTGCTGTCCCAGCTCGCCGCCGACGGTGTGGCGGTGCTGATGATCTCCTCCGACCTGCCCGAGATCCTCGGCATGGCCGACCGGGTGCTCGTCATGCACGAGGGCCGGATCACCGCCGAGATCCCGCGCGCCGCGGCCACCGAGGAGAGCGTGATGGCGGCGGCCACCGGGAGGACGGCCGCATGACAGCCGCAGCGCGGGCCATCTGCCGGACGGCGACCGCGGAGGGGGCTGTCTGCCGGATGGCAGCCGCCGAGAGGGCCGCTTGCCGGAAGGCGGCCGCCGAGGGGGCTGTCCGCCGGACGGCGGCCGCCGGGGGGACTTCCCGCCGGACGGCAGCCGTAGCGGGGGCCGCTTGCCGGAAGGCGGCCGCCGAAGGGGCTGCCCGCCGTATGACAGCCGTAGAGGCTGTCCGCCGGACGGCGGCCGCCGAGGGGACTTCCCGCCGGACGGCAGCCGTAGCGGGGGCCGCTTGCCGGACGGCGGCCGCCGAGAGGGCTGCCCGCCGTGCGGCAGGCGTAGAGGGGGTCGCCCGCCGCATGACAGCCGCAGCATGGGCCGCCCGCCGGACGGCGGCCGCCGAAGGGGCTGCCCGTCGTACGACAGCCACAGGGAGGGCTGCCTGCCGTATGACAGCCGCCGAGTGGGCTTCCCGTCGTGCGGCAGTTGCAGAGCGGGCCGCTCGCCGGACGGCAGCCGCCAGGGGGACGTCCCGTCGTACGGCAGTCGCAGCGTGGGCTGCCTGCCGGACGACAGCCACAGAGAGGGCTGTCCGCCGGACGGTAGCCGCTGAGGGGGTTTCCCGCCGGACGGCAGCCGTAGCGGGGGCCGCTTGCCGGAAGGCGGCCGCCGAAGGGGCTGCGCGCCGTATGACAGCCGTAGAGAGGGCTGCCCGAATGATTCCGACCGCCGACCGGAGGGCCGCCGTATGACGGTGACCACCCCGAACCCGACCCCCGTCGCCGACGCGCCCCGCTCCAGTGGCACCCGGCTCGTGGACCGCGTCTTCAAGATGCGCGAACTCGCCATCCTGGTCGTCTTCCTGGTGATGATCGCGGTCACCCAGGCGGGCAACAGCCAGTTCCTGTCCGAGCAGGGCATCAAGGACCTGCTGCTCAACGCGACGATCCTGGTGCTCGTCGCCACCGGGCAGTCCCTCGTCGTCATCACCCGCAACGTCGACCTGTCGGTCGGCTCCACCCTCGGGATCAGCGCCTTCGCCGCCGGCTCCTACCTCCAGGGCGGCGGGAACGCGGTCGTCGCGATCCTCCTCGCCGTCCTGCTCGGCATCGGGTTCGGACTGCTGAACGGCCTGCTCGTCAGCCTCGGCCAGGTGCCCGCGCTGGTCGTCACGCTCGGCACCCTGTACATCATCCGCGGGATCGACTCGATCTGGGTCGGCTCACGGCAGATCACGGCGGCCGATCTCCCGGGCGGCTTCGTCGACTTCGGCTCCGCGGGCGTCTCGGCGGTGCCCTGGCTGGCCGTCATCGCGCTGGCGGCGCTGGTCGCGACCGCGTACTTCCTCAAGCACTACGACAGCGGGCGGGAGCTGTACGCCCTCGGGTCCAACCCGGAGGCCGCGCGGCTCGCCGGCATCCCCGTGCGCAAGCGGCTCCTGGCCGCCTACACCTTCTGCGGCGCCCTCGCCGGACTCGCGGGCGTCCTGTACCTGGCCCGGTTCGGCAACGTCGACTCCGGCACCGGCAACGGCTACGAACTCACCGTCGTCAGCGCGGTCGTGGTCGGCGGCATCGCCTTCACCGGCGGAGCCGGCAGCGTCTACGGCGCCGCCCTCGGCGCCCTGCTGCTGACCTCCATCAACAGTGTGCTGCCCGCGCTCGGCGTCAGCTCCGTGTGGGTGCTCGCGATCAACGGCGTCCTGCTGCTGCTCGCCATCGCCGTCGACCGGGTCGTGGCGCTGCGCGTGGCCGCCGCCCTGAAGAAGAAGTCGGCCCTGAGGAGGACCGCCATGGCGAAGGAGACCTCCGGTGCCTGAGTCGCTCACCCGCGCGATCCGCTGGGACACCGTCGTCGGCGCCCTCCTGATCGTCCTGCTGCTGCTCTCCTTCGGGTTCGTGGACGGTTTCGGCAACGCCCTCAACCTGTCGTTCCTGCTCGGCAACACGCTCCCGATCGCGCTGATCGCCCTGCCGATGACCCTGCTCGTCGTCGCCGGCGAGATCGACCTCTCGGTCGCGTCCACGGCCGGGCTGTCCGGTGCCGTGATGGGCAGGCTCTGGAACGAGGGCATGGCCATCGAGACGATCGTCCCGCTGTGCCTGCTCCTGGGCGTGGTCTGCGGGCTGGTCAACGGACTGCTCGTCACCCGGCTCGGGCTGCCGTCCCTCGCCGTCACCATCGGCACGCTCGCCGCCTACCGGGGCATCGCACAGATCGTGCTCGGCTCCGACGCGGTGACCGACTTCCCCGTCCAGTACCAGCAGTTCGCGGCCGGCCGCCTCGGCACGACCTTCCTGCCGCAGGCCTTCCTGCCCTTCCTGGTCCTGCTCGCCGTCGCGGTCGTCGTCCTGCACGCGACCCCGTTCGGCCGGTCGCTGTTCGCCATCGGGGCGAGCGAGGAGGCGGCACGGTTCGCGGGCGTCCGCGTCAAGCGCGGCAAGCTGGTCCTCTTCGTCGCCACCGGCCTGATGTCCGCGCTCACCGGCGTCTTCTGGGCGCTGCACTACGCCAGCGCCCGCTACGACAACGCCACCGGGCTGGAGCTCTCCGTCGTGGCCGCCGTGCTGCTCGGCGGCATCGACTTCGACGGCGGCAGGGGGACCCTGGGCGGCGCGATCGCCGGTGTCTTCCTGCTGGGCGCGCTGCAGAACGTGATGAGCCTGCTCAACGTCTCCGCGCAGTCGCAGATCGTCGTCACCGGCGTGCTGCTGGTGATCTCCGTCCTGGCGCCGCGGGTCGCGCGGCAGATCTCCCTCGCCCGGGCGGCCGGCTCCAGCGGTTAGGCCGTCCGCCGGCCGCGGGCCCACCGCGGCAGGCGGACGTCTCCCGCCGCGGAGCCGGATGTTCCGTCCAGTCCCGCGCCCCCGACGGGGCGCCACCCCTCCTCCTGCAAAGGAAGCGCCATCATGCGTAGTTCGTCCCTTCGCCGCGCCTGCGCCGCCCTCGCCGCCGGCACCTCCCTGGCCCTCGCCCTCACCGCCTGCGGCGGCACCACCAAGAACGACGTCAAGGACGACAGCGGATCCGCCGCCTCCGCCGGCAAGGCCGACCCGAACGCGGCCACCAAGAAGGGGCTGACCGTCGGCTTCCTGCCCAAGCAGGTGAACAACCCGTACTTCACCACCGCCGACAAGGGCGGCGAGCGGGCGCTCGCCGAACTCGGCTCGACGTACAAGGAGGTGGGCCCGTCCAGTGCCACGGACACCTCCGGCCAGGTGAGTTACGTCAACACGCTCACCCAGCAGCGGGCCGACGCCATCGCCGTCTCCGCGCAGGACCCCGGTGCCCTGTGCACCGCGCTGAAGCAGGCCATGACGAACGGAATCAAGGTCGTCACCTACGACTCCGACACCAACCCCGGCTGCCGCAACGCCTTCGTGTCGCAGGCGTCCGCCGAGGACCTGGGCCGTACCGAGGTGCAGCTGCTCGCCGAACAGATCGACTACAAGGGCGAGATCGCGATTCTGTCGGCCGCGCAGACCGCGACCAACCAGAACACCTGGATCGGCTACATGAAGGACGAGCTGAAGGACCCGAAGTACAAGGACGTCAAGCTCGTCAAGATCGCGTACGGCAACGACGACGCCCAGCAGTCGTTCCAGCAGACCCAGGGCCTGCTCCAGGAGCACCCGAACCTGAAGGGGATCATCTCCCCGACCACCGTCGGCATCAAGGCCGCGGCCCAGTACCTGTCGGGCTCCAAGTACAAGGGCAAGGTCAGGCTGACCGGCCTCGGCACCCCGAACGACATGCGCAAGTACGTCAAGAACGGCACCGTCGAAGGCTTCGAGCTGTGGGACCCGGCGAAGCTCGGCGACCTCGCCGCGCGGACCGCCGTCGCCCTGGCCTCCGGGCAGATCTCCGGCAAGGAGGGCGAGACCTTCAAGGCCGGCGGGACGACGTACACCCTCGGCAAGGACGGCGTGATCAACCTCGGCAAGCCCACCGTGTTCAATGCCAAGAACATCGACCGGTTCGACTTCTGAGCGGACAGGGGCCGTCGATGCAACGCGTGTGCTTCCTGCTGAAGGTCAGGGCGGACCGCCTCGACGAGTACCGTGAGCGGCATGCGGCCGTCTGGCCGGAGATGCTCGGCGCCCTCGGGGCGACCGGCTGGCACAACTACTCGCTCTTCCTGCGTGAGGACGGCCTGCTCGTCGGCTACCTGGAGACCGAGGACTTCGCCGCCGCCCGGGCCGGCATGGAGGCCACCGGCGTCAACGCGCGCTGGCAGGCGGAGATGGCGCCGTTCTTCGAGTCGCCGGACGGCGCCCGGCCCGACGAGGCCATGAAACCGCTCGCCGAGGTGTTCCACCTCGACTGAACGGCCGGAGCCGGCCACGTGCCGGCACGGCGTGCGGCCGGCGCCCCGGCCTTCGCCACGGGCGCGCGACCGAGGACACGGCCGCCCCGGCTCCTCGGCCACGAGCGAGGGCACGACCCGGCCCGGCCGCCGGGCAGGGAAGGCCGAGCGGCACGCCCTCGGCCTTCCCCGTCGCCCGCCCCGCGCCCCCTACGACCACTCTTTCCGGGCGGCGGTGCCGGTAATGTGAAGGCCCGCCCACCGCCCCTCGTCATCCTGGAGGTCCGAAGCCCGATGGCCCAGTCGGTGGGTATCAAGGACGTCGCCCGCGCCGCCGGAGTGTCGGTGGGCACGGTGTCCAACGTCATCAACCGCCCGGACACGGTCGCCGACGAGACCCGCGCACGCGTGCAGTCCGCGATCGACCGGCTCGGCTACGTCCGCAGCGAGTCCGCGCGCCAGCTCCGTGCGGGCCGCAGCCGGATCATGGGGCTGCTGGTGCTCGACATGGGCAACCCGTTCTTCGTGGACGTGGCGCGCGGTGCCGAGCGTGCGGCCCGGGAGGCGGGACTCGGCGTGATGGTGTGCAACAGCGCCCAGAACGCTGCCGAGGAGGCCGACTACCTGTCGCTCTTCGCCGAGCAGCGGGTGCGCGGCGTGCTGCTCACCCCGGCGGACGCGACCGGCCGCAACATCGAGTCCTTCCGGCGGCACGGCATCCCGTTCGTCCTCGTCGACCGGGTCGCCGAGGGTGCCACCGAGTGCTCGGTCTCCGTGGACGACGTGGCGGGCGGTGCCCTCGCGGTCCGCCATCTGGTGGACGCCGGGCACCGGTCCCTCGCCTACGTCAGCGGCCCGCCCGGGCTGAACCAGGTCCGCGACCGCCGTACCGGCGCCCTGAACGCCCTCGCCGAAGCCGGGCTCGGCCCCGACGCGCTGCGCGAGCTGCTCACCGAGCGCCTCGACGTCGCCGCCGGCCGGGACGCCGGCGCCCGGCTGCTCGGCCTCGCGGAGCGCCCCACCGCCGTCTTCTGCGCCAACGACCTGCTCGCCCTCGGCGTCCTGCAGGCCCTGTACGCGGCGGGCGTCACCGTCCCGGACGACCTCGCCATCGTCGGCTACGACGACATCGAGTTCGCCGCGGCCGCCGCCGTACCGCTGACCTCGGTGCGGCAGCCCGCCGTCACCATGGGGGCCCTGGCCGCCGAACTGCTGCTGGAGGAGACCGAGCAGGGGGAGGGGCGGCGGGTCCACGAACACCGCCGGGTGGTGCTCCAGCCGGAGCTGGTCGTGCGCCGTTCCAGCCTCGCGTCCCGCTGACCGGAAGTTCAGTAACAATCCATGATCCCGGGGGTCGGCCCGCACCCGGTCATGTGCTGAACTGGGACGCGTCCATCCCATCCGTCCCGGGAGACCCGTTGAGCCTCAGCTACCGCCAGCCGGGCGTCGTCCTCACCGACCGCCGCTTCACCGTGCCCCTCGACCACGCCGACCCGGGCGGCGAGACCATCGAGCTGTACGCCCGCGAGGCGGTCGCGAGCGACAAGGCGGACCAGGACCTGCCCTGGCTGCTGTACCTGCAGGGTGGACCCGGCTTCGGGGCGAATCGTTTCGTCGGACGGCAGGCCTGGCTCGACCGGGCCCTGAAGGAGTACCGCGTCCTGCTGCTGGACCAGCGCGGCACGGGCAGCTCCACGCCCGCCACCCGGCAGACGCTCCCGCTGCGCGGCGGCCCCGCCGAGCAGGCCGGCTATCTCGCCCACTTCCGGGCCGACGCCATCGTCCGCGACTGCGAGGCCATCCGCCCGCAGGTCACCGGCGGCGCCCCGTGGACCGTGCTCGGCCAGAGCTTCGGCGGCTTCTGCACGGTGTCGTACCTCTCCCTCGCCCCCGAGGGCCTGGAGACGGCCGTGATCACCGGCGGGCTGCCCTCGCTCGACGCCCACGCCGACGACGTCTACCGCGCCGCCTACCCGCGCGTCGAGCGGAAGGTCGGCGCGCACTACGCCCGCTATCCGCAGGACGTCGAGCGGGCCCGCCGTGTCGCCGACCACCTCCTCACCCACGACGTGGTCCTGCCGAACGGCTACCGCCTCACCGTGGAGGCCTTCCAGTCCCTCGGCCTGATGCTCGGCGCGAGCGACGGCAGCCACCGGCTGCACCACCTCCTGGAGGACGCCTTCGTGCGCACCCCCGGCGGGCCCGACCTCTCCGACGCGTTCCAGGAACAGGTCCAGGCGCTGCTGTCGTACGCGGGCCACCCCCTGTACGCCCTCGTCCACGAGTCGATCTACGGTCAGGACGGCCGCCCCACCGACTGGGCCGCCGAACGTGTCCGCGCCGAGTTCCCGCAGTTCGACGCGGCGAAGGCGCTCGCGGGCGACGCCCCCGTCCTGTTCACCGGCGAGACGGTCCACCCGTGGATGTTCGACGCCGACCCGGCCCTGCGCCCCCTGCGGGAGACGGCGGGCCTGCTCGCCGCCCGCACCGACTGGCGGCCGCTGTACGACCCCGCGCGCCTCGCCGCCAACGACGTCCCGGTGGTGGCCGCCGTCTACCACGACGACATGTACGTCGACACCGCCCACTCCCTGCAGACGGCCCGCGCGATCCGGGGACTGCGCACCTGGGTCACCGACGAGTTCGAGCACGACGGCCTGCGCGCGGGCGCGCCCCGCGTCCTCGACCGGCTGCTGGCGCTGGCCCGCGACGAGGTGTGACGCACGGGGGGCGCCGACGGGTGCCGTACGGGGTTCGGGGGCGGTTCGCAGGTCAGTAGGGTGGGGTGCATGCCGGACCACACGATCGACCCCTCCGACCTGCGCGGCGACTGCGCACAGTGCTTCGGGCTGTGCTGCGTCGCCCTGCCCTTCGCCCGCTCCTCCGACTTCGCGCTGAACAAGCCCGCGGGCACGCCCTGTCCGAACCTGGGGTCCGACCACCGCTGCGGCATCCACGCCGACCTGCGCGGCAAGGGCTTCACCGGCTGCACGGTCTACGACTGCTTCGGCGCCGGTCAGAAGGTCTCGCAGGTCACCTTCGGCGGGCAGGACTGGCGGACGGGCGCGAAGAAGGACGCGCGGCGGATGGTCGACGTCTTCCCGGTCGTCCGGCAGCTGCACGAACTCCTGTGGTACCTGGCGGAGGCGCTGCGCATGCCCGCCGCCCGGCCCGTCCACCCCGAGCTGCGGCGGGCCCTGGAGCGGACCGACGCGCTCACCCGGCAGGGCCCCGAGGAACTGGCGGCCCTCGACGTGGCCGCGCACCGCCAGGAGATCAACGTCCTCCTCCTGCGCACCAGCGAGCTGGCCCGGCCCGGCGCCACCAGGAAGGGCGGAAAGGGCGGCGGCAAGGACCGCAGGGGCGCGGACCTCATCGGCGCCCGCCTCAGGGGCGCCGACCTGCGGGAGGCGAGCCTGCGCGGTGCCCTGCTCATCGCCGCCGACCTCACCGGTGCCGATCTGCGCGGCGCGGACATGATCGGCGCCGATCTGCGGGACGCCGACCTGTCCGACGCGGACCTCACCGACGCCTTCTTTCTCACCCAGCCCCAACTCGACGGTGCCCGGGGCAACGCCGCCACCAGACTCCCCGAGGCACTCGCCCGCCCGGCCCACTGGGCGGCGGGCTGACCCGGGACGGCCGTGTGCCGGCTCGGCGTGCCGGGCGGCGGACCGAGCCGCCGGTGCCTGCGGCGGGCTGAGTGCCTGCCGTTGTCACTCGGCCGTCCGATGCACCAGGCAGCGGGCTGACCGGGTGGGGCCGTCCCGGGACCGGCCCGTGTCCGCCGCCCGCACGGCGCAGCCGATGAGCGGTGCTGTCCGGCGACCGCGGCCGGTCGCCCACCCGCCCTGTCCACCCGGCGGCGGACCGGTCCGCCGGAGCCGTCCCCCCGGATCGGGGCCGCCCGCGTCAGTCGTCCGTTCGGTGTACCGGGCAGCCGGCCGGTCCGTCGGCGCCGTCCGGGACCGTGACCGGTAGCGCCGGGGCGGACGCCGGGGTGGGGCGCCGGTCCAGCCGGAGCCGCAGACCGTCCGGCATCAGGGTCAGCCGCTCGGTGACCGCCAGCCGGTAGCCCGGGTCGATCCCCAGGTCGTAGCGGCGCAGCAGCAGGCCGAGGACCAGGGTCGCCTCGTGCAGGGCGAACTGGCGGCCGATGCACGCGCGGGCCCCGGTGCCGAACGGCTTGAAGGTGTGCGGCGGCCGGGCCCGCACGGCCTTGGCGTCGAACCGGTCCGGGTCGAACCGCTCGGCGTCGTCGCCCCACACCTCCGGCTCGCGGTGCAGCATCGGCGTGAGCACCAGCGCCCACGCGCCCCGCCGCATCGGATGCTCACCGGCGAGCACGGTGTCGTCCCGGGCCTCCCGGGCGAAGGCCGGTGCGGTCGGCCAGAGCCGCAAGGTCTCGTCCAGCACCCGGCGGACGTAGCGCAGCTTGGCGACCTGCTCGTAGCCGGGCTGCGCGGTGCCGCCCCAGACCCGGTCCACCTCGGCGCGCGCCCGGGCGGCGATCTCGGGGTGCCGGGCGAGGTAGTACAGGGCGAAGGAGAGCGCGCCCGAGGTGGTCTCGTGGCCCGCCACCAGGAACGTGATCACCTGCTTGCGGACGTTCTCCGCCGACAGCCGTTCGCCCGTCTCGGGGTGGGCCGTCTCCAGCATGCGGTCCAGCAGGTCCCCGCCACCGCCCCCGGACCGGCTCCGGTCGGCCACCAGGCCGTCGACGGTGCGGTTGAGGCAGGCCATGTCGGCCGCGTTGCGCCGGGCGGCGGTCCGCAGCAGCAGCGGCGCCAGCGGTCCGGGCACGCTGTTGAGCCGCTGCGCGTAGGTGAGCGTGCCGACCATCGCCGAGACGAAGGGATGCGGCCGGTCCCGCTCGAAGGAGCCGAAGTCGTGCCCGAACCCGGTGCGCGCGATCGTCTCCAGGGTCAGCTTGGTCATGTCCCCGGGCGCGTCCACCGTGCGTCCGGCCGCCGTCTCGCGGTCCCAGTGGTCGGTCAGCCGGCCGGCGACCGCCAGCATCATCCCGTGGTAGGTCTCCATGGCCTCACGGCTGAACCCGGGCGCCAGCACGTCATGGGCGAGCTGCCAGTTCGGCTCGTGGTTGTAGGCGGTGAACAGACCGTCCCCGGCGATGGGCCGCAGATTGGCGATGCCCAGACCGACGTGCTTGGCGAACCGGGCCTCGTCCGCGATGTCGGCGGCGAGCGGCGCGCCCCACACGAACACGAATTCCTTGCCGAAGGCCCGCCGCCGGAAGATCGGCCCCAGCTCGCGCGCGTACCGCATGGAGTCCTGGACCGGCCGGCGCCGGTCGGCCCCGAGTACATCACCGAGGAGCGGCACACGGTGCGGCGGATGCGGGATGCGGTGCAGCTCGGGCCAGCCCTGCTCGGCGCTCCGGAAACCCTTCGGCAGTCCGGACTCCCTCGTCTCCGCCATGACGCGATCTCCCTTGACCCAGCGGACCGTTGAACCTGTGCGCGTGTGTTGTACGTGAGTTCAATAGCGGGTTTCAGTGTGGTCCGCCTGTTGAACCGACGTCAAGTAAGGTGACGGCATGTCCGCGAACCAGGGGGAGCGCGCCCGGCGCAGACTCAGCACCGCAGAGCGCCGTGAGCAGTTGCTGTCGGTCGGCGCGAAGCTGTTCTCGGAGAGTCCCTACGACGAGGTGTGGATCGAGCAGGTCGCCGAGATCGCCGGGGTCTCCCGCGGGCTGCTGTACCACTACTTCCCGACCAAACGGGACTTCTTCGCCGCCGTCGTGGAGCGGGAGAGCGAGCGGATGCTCCGCATGACGGCGGCCCTGCCCGGCGTGCCGGCCCGGGAGCAGCTCACCGCGGGCCTCGACACCTGGCTCGCATACGTCCAGGCCCATGCCCACGGTTTCCGCGCCTTCCACCGCGCCGACGCCGCGGGGGACCAGGCCGTGCGACGGGTCTACCAGCGGTCCCTGGCGGCGCAGGAGCGGCAGATCCTGGCCGCGCTCGCGGCCGACCCCGAGTTCGGGCCGGACTTCTCGGCCCTCCCGCGGGTGCGGCTGGCGGTCCGCGGCTGGCTCGCCTTCACCACGGCGGTGTGCCTGGAGTGGCTGCGCGAGGGGGAGTTGACCCTGGAAGAGGTGCGCGACCTGTGCGCCCGCGCGCTGCTGGGTGTCATCGCCTGAGACCGGCTCCCACGCCGTCGCCGGTGGCGCGTGGTTGGCGTGCGCCCCGATCTTCGATAGGTTAGGCAAGGCTTACCTAAGGAGGTCCCGGCATGGGTGACACGCAGGACTGGACGGCCGCCCCCGGCGCGGCGGAGCGGGCGCGATCGGTGCTGGCCGCCGCGTGGTCGTGCGCGGTGACCGCGGACGGCGCCCGCGAGGAGTACGTCGGCGCGCACACCGTGACCGACGAGGGCGAGGTCCGGCTGACCGTGCCCGACGACAGCGCCCTGATCGGGGCGGTCCTGTGCGCACCGCGCCAGGAGCCTTCGGCGGTGCTGGAGTTCGCCGACGTCGCCCCCGTGCCCGTGCGCAACCGCGTCCGCGCCCGGCTCTGGCTCTCCGGCTGGTTCGAGCCCGCAGACGGCTCCCTGGTGCTGCGGCCCCACCGGATCCTGCTGCGGCAGTCCGACGGAGCCGTGGTCGTGGACCTCGACGAGTTCACCGCCGCCCGGCCCGACCCCCTCGCCCATGCCGAGTCCGGGCTGCTCACCCATCTGGCGGACGCCCACCCGGACGCCGTCGAGCGGCTCACCCGCCTGGTCCGGCCGGAGAGCCTGCACGCCGCGACGAGGGTGGCACCGCTCGCCGTCGACCGGCACGGGCTGACCCTGCGCATCGAACGCACCCGCGCCCACGGCGACGTACGGCTGCCCTTCCACGCGCCCGCGGACGGGGTCGCCGAGCTCACCGAGCGCATGCACGTCCTGCTGGCGCAGGCGAGTGCCGCCGGCTGCCCCCGGACGCTACAGCGGCAGCGCGCAGACGGCGACGGGTGACGCGAACGGCTCACCGGCCGGGCGGAGTTCGCCGCCCACCGGGTCGACGCCGAAGACGGTGACCGTGCCGGACCGCTGGTTCGCCGCGAACAGCAGCCCGCCGTCGGGCGAGAACGCGATCTGCCGCGGGAAGTCCCCGCGCACCGGCACCGTGCCGAGCAGCCGCAGCCGGGCCCCGTCCGCCTCGACGGCGTACCGCGCGATGCTGTTGTCGCCCCGGTTGGCCAGGAAGGCGTACGCGCCGTTCGCCGTCACCAGCAGCTGTGCCGGGTAGTTGGTGCCGGCGCCCGATCCCGTCGACTGCGGCTCGCCGATCGTCAGCCGGCCGGTCCCCGGGTCGTAGGCGCAGACGGTGACCGTGTCGTCCACCTCGTTGGCCAGGTACGCGTGGCGGCCGCCCGGATGGAAGGTCAGATGGCGCGGCCCCGCGCCGGGCCGGGTGCGCACCCGCGCCACCTCGGTGAGCGTGCCGGCGCGGTCGTCGAGGCGGTAGGTGTGGACGCTGTCGGTGCCCAGGTCGACGGCGAGGGCGTGACCGCCGTCCGGGCTGCTGAGGAACTGGTGCGCGTGCGGGCCCTGCTGGCCCGGACCAGGGGGCGGCGAGGTGTGCGTGACCAGGTCGGTGCGCTCGCCGAGGGCTCCCGACGGCGCGATCGGGTGCACGGCGACGCTGCCCGACCCGTAGTTCGCGCTCAGCAGCCAGCGCCCGCCGGGATGCACGGACAGATGGCAGGGACCCGCCCCGCCCGTGCTCCGGGTGCCGAGGACCCGCCGGTCCGCGAGGCGCACGGCCGTCACGCCACCGTCCTGCCGCTCGTTCACCGCGTACAGCGTCCGGCCGTCCGGATGCACGGCGAGGTACGACGGATCCGGCACCCCGGTGAGCGTTCCGGACCCGGTGACACGGCCCGTCGCCGGGTCGTACGAGGCGAGGCCCACACCGGTGCCGCCGCCCTCGGCGGAGGTGTAGGTGCCCAGGTACAGCGCATGGGGGCCGGCGGCCCGCCGGGGCGGCGCGGACGCCGGGCGCCGCTCCTCGGCCGGCCGGCCGTCGGAGGGCGGGGCCGCCGGGGACGGCACCGCCACCACGGCCGCCGTGCCCGCCGCGACACCGACGAACCGGCGTCTCGTCCAGCCGCCCCCGGGCTCCCGGGACCGCTCCGGGCGAGGAGGCCGCCGTGCCGCCCCTACCTCCATGTCCATGCCGTACCTCAACTCGTCGGTCGCCCCGGTCGTGACAGCCACCTTGGCCCCGGCCCGCCGCCAAGGGCAAGCCGGGCAAGTGGCGTTGCACGGGGCGCAACCGAACCGGCGCTTTTCGACCCCTGCCCTACCAGTCCCCGTCCTCGACCGGTGTGCCGGGCGCGTCCTTGAGCGGCTGCACCTGACCGGGCGAGGGCGCCTGCCACGGGTCCAGGTCGTCCCCGAGCCAGTCGCCCACCGGCTTGACCGTGCCCAGGGTGTCCGTGGGGGCGAGGTCCTCGCCGTCCGCGTCGTAGTAGTCGAACCAGGGCAGTCCCGCCCGGGTGTACGCGGCCCGGTCCACCGGGGACGGCGGGGGAGCCTCGCCCGTGATGCGCCGCCACTCGGGAGGCGTGACCAGATGCACGAAGATCCGCCCCGCCGGGTTCGCGGACCACTCCTTGAGCGGCCGGTCGTCCTGGTAGACCTCCTGGCGCATCGAGCCGCCGACGCCCAGCCCCATGGCGGCCGCGGCCCGGGGAGCCGCACCGGGCGCCCGGGGTGCCGCGCCCGGAGCCGGCGGCGGCAGGGCCGAGCCGGGCGCGGCCATCATCGGCTGCGCCGCGCCGTAACCGCCGACCGGTCCGGCCGCCATCCGGGTGCGCCGCTCCCGCTCCAGACGCTCCTCCTCCCGGCGCCGCCACTCGGCCAGCACGTCGTCCCGCAGCGGGAAGGACTGGAGCTGGACGCCTCCCCACACCTCCTCGCCCGTGACCTGCCCCTCCACGGTCGCGCCCAGACCCAGCGGCACGGCGACGAACTGGCGGACCGTCCCCTTGCCGCTGTTGATGCCGTCCAGCCAGGGCTGCCGGGGCAGCACCACGTAGTTCTGCGGGCGCCGGGCCAGCTTGCCGCTCCACCGCTTGCCGGACACCGCGCACACCTTGCCCACGCCGACCTGGAGCGCGGCCGGTTCCGTCGTACCGGCGAAGCTCAGCCACATCGCCTCGCGGAGGTACACCGGCAGCATCACACCGCCGCGCGCCAGCCACTCCGCCGGAACCGTGTCCGGGTAGTCCGAGACCCGCCGGACCGGGAACTCGCCCAGCCCCGGGGGCAGCGCGTGCGTGCCCTTCTCGGGCAGCCGCAGCGTACGGATGAACCGCACCGCCACTCCGCCCGGCAGCCTCAGGGTGTTCCCGTCGATCCGTACCGCCGCACCGCTCATCCGACCGCCCCCTCGCATCACGGCGCCGGCCCGTCTCCCGGCACCTTCCTCACCGAGAACGCTCGCCGAACCCCGCACGGTTCCACAGTTCCTCCTGGACGCCGAGGCGTTCGCGCAGCCGGGTCATCCGCGGCAGCTTCGCCCGCTGCTCCTGGGACACCCGGTCCAGCTCCTCCAGCAGACGGCGGGTGCGGTGCTCGGTGTTCAGCTCGTCGATGATGCGCGTGGTCTCGGTCAGCACGGCGCCCATGAGCTGCCAGTTCGCCCAGTCCTTCCGGATCTCCTCCTGGAGCAGCTCGGCCAGCCGGTCACGGGTGCCGGCGGCCGTGTGCAGCTCCGCCGTCAGCCGGGACTCCGCGGACTCGGCGTTCTCGCTCAGATCGGTGGTCACCAGCACGGCGAAGCTGACGACGGCGTCGGCGATCTCCGACAGCAGTTGCTCCACGGTCTCGCCGATCCGCGAGGGGAACAGCTCCTCCGAGCCGCGGGCCTTCGCCAGGTCCGTGAACGACCTCGCCAGCACCCGCAGGACCACCGTGCAGATCTCCAGGGTGTCCAGTCCGGTGCGCAGCACGACCCGGTGCAGCAGGCCCTCCTTGACCCGGGGGTTGAGCCGCAGGCTGTCCTCGGCCTGCCGCAGCGCCGCGTCCACCCGGACGATGTCGTGGTCCAGCCGGCGTGCCTCGTGCAGCCGCGCGGCCGCCTGCTGCCAGGGGATGCGGTCCGCGGCCTCCTCGCCCATGCGCAGCATCAACTGCCGCACCCGGCGTGCCAGGTCCTCGATCGACCGGCCCGCCTCGTCGACCCACACCGGTGGTGGGAGCAGCAGGTTGCAGGCCGTTCCGACGACCGCGCCGATCAGCGTCTCCACGATCCGCGCCCAGGCGGTGAAGCCGACGGTGGTCACCCCGAGCACCAGCATGGCGCTGATCGCCACCTCGGCCACGTACTCGTCGACACGGACCAGGTGGCCGACGGCCAGCGACGCCACGATGAGCAGGGCGAGGCTCCACCAGGTCAGTCCCACGAGCACGCTGAAGGCGATGGCGACCAGCACACCGGCCACCACCGAGTTCACCCGGCGGATGCCGTTGGTGAGCGTCGCGAAGAAGGTCACCTGGACGACCAGCAGGGCGGTCAGGGGCGCGGTCAGGGGGGCCGGCTCCGGGCTGAGCCGCAGCGCGATGACGTAGGCCACCGTCGCCGCCGCGGCCGACCGCAGCGTCTGGACGACCACCGGCTCCCGGTACCGCTTCACCAGGCGCCACAGTCCCGAGGTCCACTTCTGTGCGTCGTACATCCCTTGGCCTGTTCCCGTTCCTCGGGTAGGTCGAACGTGACCGATCGAGGACTGTTCCTGACCGCAAGGAGAGCCTTGGAGGCGTGGACCGGCGGGTTTCAGGGATTTTGCACGGATCGGCTTTCCGCCATCCGGCGGGGGAGCGGAGGTACGGCGGCGGGCGCCCGCCGGCCTCCCGGCCCCTTCGGCGTCAGGCGTACAGCTTGTCGACGAACGCCGACAGGTTGGCCGTCGTGCGGGCGATCTGCTCCTCCAGCGTCAGGCTCTCCCCGAAGCGGGAGCCCGACTCCGGCACCTTCTTGCCCCGCACGTACAGCGAGCACGCCAGGTCGGTGCACATGTACAGGCCGACCGAGTTGCCCTCGCGGCCCGCCGCCCCGGCCTTCCGCGCGGTCATCAGCGACACCCCGCCGCCGGGATGCGTGGTCAGGCAGAGCGAGCACATGCTGCGGTGCAGGAACCCCCGCTGCGAGGACGGGAAGCGCAGCGCCACGCCGACGAGCCGGCCGTCGCGCACGGTGACCAGGCAGCTGCGGTCGGGCGCCCCCGGATCCCGCCAGCCCAGGAAGTCCAGATCGGCCCAGGGGCGCTCGGCGAGGTCGCGCGGCACGCTCATCCGCTTGGCCTCCCCCTTGGAACAGTTGACGAACGAGTCGCGGATGTCCTGCTCGGTGATCGCTCTCACGGGAGGTCCCTCCAGATGCCTGCGCCAGGAACCTAGGGTCCCTAGGTTCCTGGCTAGCGTAGATAGCCGAAAGGCGAAGGTGCGAACGGATTTTCCGAAGGGGTCGTCCGGCTCGCGTTCCCGCGCCCCCGGCCGGCGTCTCAGCCCGTTCCGTCCGGCCTCGTCTCCGGTGGCCACACCCCCGGGACGAGCACGCCCAAGGCGTAGGCGCGGGCGACCAGTTCCGTGCGGTTGGCGGCGCCCCAGCGGGCCGACAGGCGCCGTAGGTGGTAGTTCACGCCGTCCACCGTGAGCCCCAGCTCGCGGGCGGCGCGGGCACCGGTCGCACCCCCGGCCAGCAGCGCCAGCACCCGGCCCTCCACGGACGTGACCGGCGCCGGCCCGGGCTCCGCGGGCTCGGCGGCGCACTCGCCCCGCACCCGCAGCATCACCAGCAGGGCCGGCGTGTCCTCCACGGTGTCGCTCACCGGGTCCGCCGTCAGCTCGCCGTACCGCCCGCTCCCGCAGGGCGCACGCCAGCACACCGACACCTGGTAACGGGACCGGCGGCGCAGCCGCAGCGCCTCCACGATCCGCTCCACCTGCGTGACCTCCTGCGGGCGGAACAGCTCCAGCACCTGCCGGCCGCGCAGCCGCCCGGGTGTCGTACCGCACTCCGCCGCCATCGCCGGATTGGCCAGCACCACCAGGCCCTCCGCGTCGCACACCGCGACCGGCACCGACACCCGGTCGAACAGGGTCATGGCGCGGTTGCGCCAGACCACGGCGTCGCCCTGCCGCATGTCCATGCGCACCGCCCCTCCGCGTCGCCCTCGCGATCGTCTGCCCGGCGATCGTGGTGCCGCACGATCGTCATGGCACACGATCGTCATGCCCACGATCCAAGACGAAGGGCCAGGTCAGCGGCAACCTCACCGCCCGCGGGCGCGACGGGCGGCCGGCGCGCAAGCCCCCGGGAGCGGCTTTCCACTGCACGAACGTGTAGTGCGGATGCGTCCGGCCCCCTCGGTGCCGGACCACCCTGGAGCGGAGTACTCCGTTACCGCGAAAGGCAGTTGTCGCGCCATGCCCCCCACCGCACCGCACCCCGAGCCGGCCGGCACCCTCCCCGCCGTGCCCGTCGTCGACATCACCGCCACCGGACCCGGCCGCACCCCCATCCAGCAGGTCATGGAGCTGATGCGCGCCCACGGGCCGGTGCTGGTGCGCCGGCTGCACGGCCGGGACGCGCTGTTCGTCGCCGACACCGACCTGGTCGCCGACCTCGCCGACGAGGACCGGTTCGCCAAGCACGTCGGACCCGCCCTGGAGAACGTGCGCGCCTTCACCGCCGACGGTCTGTTCACCGCGTACAACGACGAACCCAACTGGGCCAGGGCCCACGACATCCTGATGCCCGCCTTCGCGCTCGGCTCCATGCGCACCTACCACCCCGTGATGCTCCGGGTGGCCCGTCGCCTCATCGACGCCTGGGACCGGGCGGCGTCGGCCGGGCGGCCCGTGGACGTGCCCGACGACATGACCCGGATGACCCTCGACACCATCGGACTGGCCGGATTCGGCTACGACTTCGGCTCCTTCGAGCGGCCCGAGCCGCACCCCTTCGTCGAGGCCATGGTCCGCTGCCTGGAGTGGAGCATGACCAGCCTGGCCCGCACCCCGGGCACGGACCACACGGCGGCCGACGAGGCCTTCCGGGCGGACGCCGACTACCTCGCCGGCGTCGTGGACGAGGTCATCGCCTCCCGCGCCGGGACCGACCAGAGCGGTGCCGAGGACCTGCTGGGCCTGATGCTCAGCGCGCCGCACCCCGGCGACGGCACCACCCTGGACCCGGCCAACATCCGCAACCAGGTCATCACCTTCCTGATCGCCGGTCACGAGACGACCTCGGGCGCCATGTCCTTCGCCCTGCACCACCTCGTCGAGAACCCGGCCGCGCTCCGGCTCGTCCAGCGCGAGGCCGACGCCCTGTGGGGCGACACCGCCGACCCGGAGCCGACGTACGACGACATCGGCCGGCTCACCTACACCCGGCAGGTGCTCAACGAGGCGCTGCGGCTGTGGCCGACCGCCGCCGCCTTCAGCCGGCAGGCCCGCGAGGACACCCTGCTCGGCGGCCGGATCCCGCTGCGCGCCGGACAGGCCGTCACCGTGCTCACCCCGATGCTGCACCGCCGGCCCGTGTGGGGCGACAACCCGGAACGGTTCGACCCCGAGCGGTTCACGCCCGAGGCGGAGGCCGCCCGCCCCCTGCACGCCTTCAAGCCCTTCGGCACCGGTGAACGCGCCTGCATCGGGCGGCAGTTCGCGCTGCACGAGGCGACCATGCTGCTCGCCATGCTGGTCCACCGCTACCGGCTGCACGACCACGCGGGCTACCGGCTCAGGGTGAAGGAGACCCTCACCCTCAAGCCCGACGGACTCCCCCTCACCCTGACCCCGCGCACCACCGCCGACCGCGTCCACGCGCCGCTCCCGGGCGCCGACTCCCGTTCGGGCGCGGAGAGTACGGCCGCGGGCGCCCTCCCGGCCCGGGTCCGCCCCGGCACCCGGGCCCTCTTCCTGCACGGCAGCAACTACGGCACGTGCCGCGCCTTCGCCGCCCAGCTCGCCGACGAGGCCGCCGCCGTCGGCTGCGGCACCGAGGTGGCCGCCCTGGACGCGTACAGCGGCGAACTGCCCACGGACCGGCCCGTCGTCATCACCGCCGCCTCCTACAACGGCCGCCCCACCGACGACGCCGCCGCCTTCGCCGCGTGGCTCGACGGCACGCCCGATCTGACCGGCGTGACCTACGCCGTCCTCGGCGTCGGCGACCGCAACTGGGCCGCCACCTACCAGCAGGTCCCCACCCGCGTCGACGCCCGCCTCGCCGAACTCGGCGCCACCCGCCTCACCGGGCGGGCCGCCGCCGACGCCTCCGGCGATCTCGGCGGCACCGTCCGGGACTTCACGGCCCGCCTGTGCACCGCACTGCTCCAGGAGTACGGCGACCCCGACGCCGTGCACGGCACCTCGGCCGAGCCCGCCCACGCCTACGAGGTCCGCCCGGTGACCGGCGGACCGCTGGACGCCCTCGCCGAGCGGCACGGACTCGTGCCGATGACGGTCACCGAGGCGTACGACCTCACCGCGCCCGGGCACCCGCGCGCCAAGCGGTTCCTGCGCGTCGCCCTGCCCGAGGGCGTCACCTACCGCACCGCCGACCACCTCACCGTGCTGCCCGCCAACGCCCCGGACCTGGTGGACCGGGCCGTCGCCGCGTTCGGCCTGGACCCCGACGCCGTGCTGGACATCCGGGCCACCCGCCCGCGCCGCGACGGCCTCGCGGTGGACCGCCCGGTCCGGGTCCGGGAACTCCTCACCCACCACGTCGAGTTGCAGGAGCGGCCGACCTCCCGGCAGCTGGCGCTGCTCGCCGGGGCCAACTCCTGCCCGCCCGAGCGTGCCGCCCTCGCCGCCCTGGACGGGGACGACCCCCGCACCCTGGTGGAACTCGCCGAGGACCACCCGGCCCTGCGCGGCGCCCTCGACTGGGCGCTCCTGCTCGACCTGCTGACCCCGCTGCGGCCCCGGCACTACTCCCTGTCCTCCTCGCCGGCCGCCGACCCCCACCACGCGGACCTGATGGTCTCCGTGCTGGACGCCCCCGCCCGCTCCGGGAAGGGCCGCTACCGGGGCACCGGCTCCGGCCATCTCGCCTCCCTCCGCCCCGGCGACACCGTCCACGCCCGCGTCCAGCCCTGTCGCGAGGTCTTCCGTGTCGACGGCTCGGCACCGGTGGTCATGGTGGCCGCCGGCACCGGCCTTGCGCCGTTCCGCGGTACCGTCGCCGACCGGGCCGCCGCCCGGGAGCGTGGCGTGGAACTCCCGCCCGCGCTGCTCTACTTCGGCTGCGACGCCCCCGACGCGGACTACCTGCACGCCGGGGAACTCCGCGCCGCCGAGGCGGCCGGCGCGGTCCGTCTGCGTCCCGCCTTCAGCGCCGCACCCGAGAACGGCGCCGCCTTCGTGCAGCACCGCATCGCCGCCGAGGCCGAGGAGGTCTGGCGGCTGCTCGGCGCCGGGGCCCGGGTGTACGTCTGCGGCGACGGCGCCCGCATGGCACCCGGGGTCCGCGACGCGTTCCGTACCCTGTACCGGGAACGCACCCCCGGCACCGACGAGGCCGCGGCCCAGCGGTGGCTCGACTCGCTGGTGGCGGACGGGCGTTACGTAGAGGACGTGTACGCGGCGGGCTGAGCCGCGGGGGAGGGGGCGCCGTGCCGGACCCGGCGCCCCGGCGCCCGGCACCGGGCGTGCTCGTGGCCAAGCGGAACGCCTCCCTCGGCGGGAACCGGTGTCCCCGTCTTAGCTCATAGCGTGAACTAAGGGTTGTGCGAATGTCGCGCCCGGGCTGCCCGAAGGGGTATGTTGCAGGTCGGGCAGGGTTCGTGAAGGGAGCCGCATGGCGGGGCGGAACGGACGCACGGTACGCGACCTGAGGCGGGGCAACCGCACGGCGGTGCTGCAACGGCTGTACTTCGACGGCCCCCTGAGCCGATTCGAGCTCGGGCCGGCCACCGGCCTGAGCTCCGGCTCGGTCAGCAACGTGGTCGCGGACCTCGTCGCCGACGGGCTGGTCGAGGAGGCCGGCAGCGTCGACTCCGACGGCGGCCGGCCGCGCACGCTGCTGCGGGTGTCCCCGCACAGCGGACAGATGATCGGCGTCGACGTCGGCGAAACCCGTGTCCGCGTCGAGCTGTTCGACCTGGCGCTCACCGAGCTCGCCCGCACCGAGCGACCGTTGACGCCCCAGGGCTACGACGTGGACGTCATCGTCGGCCACATCCGCGACGGTATCGCCGAGGTCCTCACCTCCGAGCAGGCCGTGCCCGAGCGGCTGCTCGGCGTCGGCGTCGGCGTCCCCGGCATCGTCGAGCACACCCCGGACCGGGGTGCCGTCGTCCACGGTCAGACCATCGGCTGGGACGCGGTCCCGCTGGAGCGGCTGCTCCGCGCCACCTCCCCGCTCCCGGACGAGGTGCCGTACGTCATCGACAACGGCGCCAAGACCCTCGGCCAGGCGGAGATGTGGTTCGGCGCGGGACGCGGTGCCCGCAACGCCGTCGTCGTCCTCTTCGGCTCCGGCGTCGGCGCCTGCCTCGTCACCCCCGAGGTGGAGCACGGGCGGGCCGTCGAATGGGGCCATCTGACGGTCCGGGTCCGCGGACGCCGCTGCCGCTGCGGCGCGCCCGGCTGTCTGGAGGCGTACGCGGGCGCGGAGTCCCTGCTGGCCCGCTGGCGCGAGGAGGGCGGCCGGCCGCCGGAGGGCACCGACGAGGAGACCGCTCTCACCGCGATGCTGGCCGCCGCGTACCCGTCCGAGGGCACCGCGCCCGACCCGGTCGCACTGGCCGTCCTGGAGGAGACCGCCGAGTACCTGGGCGCCGGCCTGTCCGACCTGATCAACCTCTTCCAGCCCGAGCGGATCCTGATCGGCGGCTGGGCCGGGCTCCAGCTCGGCACCCGCTTCCTGCCCGCGGTCCGCCGGCACGCGACGACGTACGCCCTGCGCCACCCGGCCGACAAGGTGATGATCGACCTCGGCCGGCTCGGGCCCGACGCGGTCACCGTCGGCGCGGCGATCCTGCCCCTGGCCGACTTCTTCGCGAGCGGCGGCCGGCGCCCCGAACCGCTCGGCGAGGACCGCCTGCCGGCCTGGCGCGCGGCGCTGGAGGAACGCGCCCCGCGCTGACGGTGCGGGCGGCAGCCCCGTGCCGCCCGTCTCAGGCCGTCGGCTCGTCCGGTGTCGGGTGTTCCGGGTGCACGGTGCCCGAGCGCGGCGCCCCCCTGGGGCCGCTGCCGGCCTCGTCGGTGTCCGGCATGCCGTCCCCGTCCGGCTCCCCGGACAGGGTGTCCCGCCCGTCCTCGTCCCGGTCCTCGTCGGGCCGGGCCTGCTGGTCGGGCATGTCCCGGGGCACGGGACGGTCCTCGGCGCCGGGCCCGGTGCCGGACTCCGGCTGCTGTTCGGCCATCACGTTCTCCCTCGCCTCGCGGTACCGCACTCAGCCGACCTTCCGCCCCCGCATCGGCTCGGTCTCCATCCCGCCACCCTTGCGCAGGCCGTCCAGGAACTCCTGGATCACCTCCGTCGCCGACCATCTGGGCTGCCAGCCCAGCTCGGTCTTCGCCCGGGCGCAGTCCATCAGGGGCAGCCGCAGCACGGCGTCGAAGAGGTGCGGGGAGGCCGGCAGCAGATGCAGCCCCCAGGCCGCGGCGATCGCCGACCGGGCCGCCGCGCGCGGCAGCCGTACCTGACGGGTGCCGAGCAGCCCGGCGAGCACACCGGCGTCGAGCGGCGGATCGGCGGCCAGGTTGAAGGCACCGCGGGCGCCCTCCGTGTGCACCGCGAGCCGGTAGGCCTCGGCGGCGTCGTCCGTGTGCAGGGCCTGCACCCGCAGGCCGGGGACGTCCGGCAGGAACGGCAGCAGGTCGGGGCGGGCGAGCGGCCCGGGCAGGAACCGCCCCCCGAAGATGCGGCGCTGTTCGCTCGCCGACTCCCACTTGAACAGGAAGGCCGGACGCATGCGCACCACCCGCACCTCGGGGTGGTCGCGCTCGAACACGTCCAGGGTGCGCTCCAGGTAGGCCTTCTCCCGGCAGTACGCGGCGTCCGGCCAGCCGTGGGTCGGCCACGACTCGTCCACCGCGTGGTCCTTGGGGCCCGGCGAGTAGGCGCCCACGGACGAGGCGTGCACCAGCACCGGCACCCGGGCCGCCGCGACCGCCTCGAACACCCGGATGCTGCCGAGCACGTTGCTGCGCCAGGTGGTGGCCGGATCATGGGTCGGCTGGAACGCCCAGGCGAGGTGTATCACGGCGTCGGCGCCCTCGAACCGCTCCGCGAGGTTCGCCTGCTCCGAGGCCAGGTCCACGGCGGCCCACTCGGTCTTCGGGGGCGACCAGCCGGGCGTCCGCCGGGCGAGTCCCCGCACCGACTTGATCCCGGGATCCTCCGAGAGCAGGCGCACCACGCTCGTCCCGACATTGCCGGTGGCGCCGGTCACGACCACCCTGCTGCCCGCTGAGCTGCTCACCTTCGGCTCCTTCCGTCCTCGCGGCGGAGGCTGCGACGACCGGCCGGGTACCCGGGCGGCGGTCCGGCACACGCGGCATGACGTCCGGGGTAATCGACCGCGCGGGCCGGTCGGCGGCAGCATCCGGGGTGCAGAGAACGGCGGACGGACCGTCCGGCCGGACCCCCACCGAGGAGGCAGTCATGCCGTACTTCGAGAGCCCCGTCGACGGAACCCGTCTGCACTACGTCGACCACGGTCCCGCCGACGGACCGGTCGCCGTCTTCGTCGCGAGCGCCTACCTGGGCCACGAGATGTGGGAGTACCAGATGCTGCCCCTCGCGGAGGCCGGCCACCGCTGCGTCGCCCTGGACCGGCGGGGCCACGGCCGGTCCGACGACAGCTGGTCCGGCTACGACCTCGACACCCTCGCCGACGACCTGAACGGCCTGTTCGGCCATCTCGACCTGCGCGGCGTCACCCTCGTCGGGCACTCGGTCGGCACGGCCGAGGTGATCCGCTGCCTCACCCGGCACGGCAGCGCCCGGGTGGACCGGGTCGCGCTCGTCGCCGGTGTCAGCCCCGGCCTCGTCCGCTCGCCGGGGATCCCCGACGGCGTGGACCCGGCGGCCGTGCGCGCCGACGAGGAGCTGTTCCGGCGCGACCGGGCCGCGTGGTTCACCGCCTTCGCGGACGACTTCTTCGCGGTACGGCAGCCGGGCAACGACGTCTCGCCCGCCTACGTCCGCCACATGATCGACCGCTGCCTGGTGGCCACTCCGCGTGCCGCGACCGGCATCCGGGCCGTCGTCGCGACCCTGGACCTCACGGCCGAGCTGCCCGCGCTGGACGTCCCGGTGCTCGTCGTGCACGGCACCCACGACACCTCGGCGCCCCTCGCCCTCACCGGCCGGCGGCTCGCGAAGTCCGTCCCGGACGCGACCCTGAAGGTGTACGAGAACGGCGGTCACGGCCTGTTCGCGACGCACGCGGACCTGCTCACGGCGGACCTGCGGGAGTTCCTGGCCGGCGGACGGCGGACGCGGGAAACCGTCGAGGCGGCCGCGGCCCGGTAGCCCGGGCGCACAGCGGCGGACAGGGAAGAGCCCCGGTCGCGACGGGGGAATCACGACCGGGGCGGTCAGGGGTGGGCACGCATGGCGGTCGCCTCTCGGCGAAAGGCTCCACAGGGCTTCAGCCGAACGATCGTCCCTGTGGGCGGATGGTGAGGCCCGGGGACACTGTCCCATCCGCACCCACGGCTTGTTCAACGGGCAACCACCCCGTGCTGTTCCGGTCATCCGAGTGACCCGTGTCACGCACGATGAAACTCAGCCCAGCGCGGTTTCGGCGAGCCGTCCCAGAAGGTCCGCGGGATCGGCGTACACCGCCTCCGCCCCCGCCTCCTCCAGGTCGGCCCGCGGAATCCCGCCGCACAGCAGCCCGAGGCAGCGCACCCCGGCCTTGCTGCCGGCCTGCATGTCCCACACGGTGTCCCCGACGAACACCGCCCGCGAGGCCGGGACCCCGGCCAGCTCCAGGGCGTGTTCCACGGGCTCCGGGGCGGGCTTGCCCTCCGCCACGTCGTCGGCGCTCGCCGTGTCCTGGATCGCGTCGTCCGCATCGATCGCCCGGCGCAGCGCGCCCAGCTCGGCACCGCTCGCCGAGGTGGCGAGGACGACCGTCCAGCCGTCCCGGTGCAGCCGGCGCAGCAGCTCGCCGGCCTTCGGCAGGGCGGGGAGCCGGTCGAAGTACTGGCCGTAGAGAGCCTTGTGCGCCGCACTCAGCGCGGCGTCCCGCTCCGTGTCCCGGTCGTCGCCGAGCAGGTGCGCGACGAGGTCGGTGGAGCCCAGTCCGACGGCCCGGTGGACGGCGTGCATGGGCACGTCGTGGCCGGCCTGCCGGAACGCCTCCCACCAGGTCACGACATGCAGGTGATTGGTGTCGACGAGGGTCCCGTCGACGTCGAAGACGGCGGCTCGGTCCATCCGGGGTCCTTTCTCTCACTGCCCGGACCGGGTACCACGCCCCGGAGCCGTCACGCGTGCCGGTGTCCGGCCCTCACGCGTCCAGGTCAGCAGCTCGTCCGCGGACCACGTCGTCACCACCCGCTCGGCCGGCACCCCGCACTCCTCCGCGCGGGCGCAGCCGAGAATCTGCCAGTCCAGCTGGCCCGGCGCGTGCGCGTCGGTGTCGACGGCGAACAGCACCCCGGCCGCCACGGCCGTGCGCAGCAGCCGCCGGGGCGGGTCGAGGCGTTCCGGACGGCTGTTGATCTCCACCGCCGTGCCGGACTCGGCGCACGCGGCGAACACCTCGTCCGCGTCGAACTCCGACTCGGGCCGCCCCCGTCCGGTCACCAGGCGCCCGGTGCAGTGGCCGAGGACGTCGGCGTGCGGATCGCGGACGGCGGTCACCATCCGGCGGGTCATGGAGCGGGCGTCCATCCGCAGCTTGGAGTGCACGGAGACCACGACCACGTCCAGCCGGTCGAGCAGCTCCGGCTCCTGGTCCAGCGAGCCGTCCTCGAGGATGTCGCACTCGATGCCGGTGAGCAGCCGGAACGGCGCCCAGCGCGCGTTCAGCTCCGCGACCACCGCCAGCTGTTCGCGCAGCCGCTCCGGGGACAGCCCGCGGGCCACGGTCAGCCGCGGCGAGTGGTCGGTGAGGACGGTCCACTCGTGTCCGAGGTCCGCCGCGGTGCGCCCCATCTCCTCGATCGGGCTGCCCCCGTCGGACCAGTCCGAGTGGGTGTGGCAGTCCCCGCGGACGAGCGCCCGCAGACCGGACCCGGGACCGGAGGGGGAGGCACCGGCCTCCGCCTCGTCCTCCAGCTTGCGCAGGTACCCGGGCACCTCCCCGGCCAGCGCCTCGCGCGCCACCTGGGCGGTCTTCGGCCCGACCCCCTTCAGGGACTCCAGCGTCCCGTCCGCGGCCCGCTCGGCCACCTCCCCGGCGGGGAGGGCGGCCAGCACCCGGGAGGCGGTACGGAAGGCCCGTACCCGATAGGTGGGCGCCAGCGACCGCTCCAGCAGGAAGGCGATCCGGTCCAGCGCGGCGACGGGTTCCATGCACACCAGGGTCCGACAGGTGCCCCGAAGGGGCGCGGGGAACCGTGCGACGAGCCACGCGGCAGCCGCACGAGGACCCCGCTCCAGGCCCGCCCGTTTGCCCGACGGGCCCCCGGGTACTGCGGAGCACCACACGCGACCGGAGCCAGGAGGACGCCCATGCCCGCCGAACCCGCGCAGCGCACCGCGTTGATCACCGGCGCGGACAGCGGCATCGGCCGTGCCACCGCCGTCCGGCTGGCCGAGGCGGGCCTGGACGTCGGCATCACCTGGCACTCCGACGAGAAGGGCGCCGAGGAGACGGCCGAGGAGGTCCGCGGCAAGGGGCGCCGCGCCGCCGTCGCCCGGCTCGACCTGACCCGGCTGCCCGGGGCCGCCGACACCGTCGACGAGCTGTGCGAGGAACTCGGCCGGCTGGACGTGCTGGTGAACAACGCCGGGACCGGCACGATGACCCCGTATCTGGACCTGACCCTGGCGGACGTGCGCCGGGTGCTGGACGTCGACCTGGTCGGCCCGTTCCTGTGCGGCCAGCGGGCGGCCCGGCACATGATCCGGCAGGGCGACGGCGGCCGGATCGTCAACGTCACCTCCGTCCACGAACACCAGCCGCGGGTCGGCGCGGCCCCCTACTGCGCGGCGAAGGGCGGGCTCGGCCTGCTCACCCAGGTGATGGCCCTGGAGCTGGCCGAGTACGGCATCACCGTGAACGCGGTGGCGCCGGGCGAGATCGCCACCCCGATGACCGGCCAGGAGGACACCGACGTGCACACCGAGCGCCGCCCCGGCGTGCCGCTCGGCCGGCCCGGCGACGCCCGGGAGGTGGCCGCCGTGATCGCCTTCCTGGCGAGCCCGGACGCCTCCTACGTCACCGGCGCCTCCTGGAGCGTGGACGGCGGCATGCTCCGCATGGGCCCGCAGGCGGGATCCCATCTGACCAGCGACGACTGGCGCCGGCCCTGAGCCCATGAGACTGCGGACCGGCTCCCACGACGGCCCCGGCTTCCGGCGCGTCCGCTGTTGCCGGGGCTCCCGCTACGCCGACACCACCGGCGAGCCCCTCACCGACGCCGGACAGCTCGCCCGCGTCCGCGCCCTCACCATCCCGCCCGCCCGGCGGGACGTGTGGATCTGCCCCTGGCCCAACGGCCACCTGCAGGCCGTCGGCACGGACGACGCGGGACGCCGCCAGTACCTGTACCACGAGCAGTTCCGGGCCGAGCAGGAGAAGGCCAAGCACGAGCACGTGCGGCAGGTCGCGCGGACCCTGCCCGAGCTGCGCGCCGAGATCGCCGGCGACCCGGCGGGACGCGGACTGAGCCGGGCCCGGGTCACCGCCTGCGCGGTCCGCCTGCTCGACCTCGGCTTCTTCCGCGTCGGCAGCGACCGGCACACCCGTACCAGCGAGACCTACGGCCTGACGACCATGCTCCGCGGGCACGTGACCTGCGCCCGGGACCGGATCACGTTCAGCTTCCCGGCCAAGGGCGGTGTCGAGACGGTGCGGGCCCTCGTGGACGACCAGGTGGGGACCGTCGCCCGGGCCCTGCTGCGCCGCGCGCGCGGCGGCGACCGCTTCCTGGTCTTCCACGAGGGCGGGCACCGGCACGACCTGCAAGGCGACGACCTCGACGAGGCGCTGCGCCGGCTGTCCGGCACGGACGTCACCGCCAAGGACTTCCGCACCTGGCACGCCACGGTCCTCGCCGCCGTGGCGCTCTCCGTCGTCGACGGCACCGCCCGCGCCTCCCGGACGGCCCGGCGCCGGCAGATCACCCGCGCCGTCCGCGAGGTCAGCCACTACCTGGGCAACACCCCGGCGGTGTGCCGGGCCTCCTCCATCGATCCGGCGGTCTTCGAGCCGTTCGACCAGGACGTGACCGTCGCCCCCGCGCTCACCCGGCTGGGCGAACACGGGGACTTCGGCCGTCCGGCCACGCAGGGCGCGGTCGAGGCGGCCGTACTGGATCTCCTGGACGGCAGCCGTGGATGACCCGTCCGCCCGGGTTGCGTTCTACGCTGAATTGCATGACCGAACAAGCAGCTCCTCACATCTCCCAACCGCGGATCCTGGTGCTCGGGGTGTGCCCGGGAAAGCCCGGCGAGCCGCCCTTCCGGATCATGGAGATCGACGGCCAGGTGGTCGGTCAGGCCAGGACCGTCACCGACGTCCTGGAGAAGGCCGCCTCCTTCGGCATTCCGATCCACGACCTGGACGACCCGGACGTGGTCCGCTTCGTCGGCGGTGACAAGTACACCTGGACGGTCCGCCACTGAGCGGACGGCTCAGCCGACCGTCCACTTCTGGTTGGCGCCCCCGGTGCAGGTCCAGATCTGCAGCCGGGTCCCGTTCGCCGCGTTGTTCCCGGTGACGTCGAGACATTTGTTCGCCTGCGGATTGACGATGTCGTGCGCCCCGGTGACGGTCCACTTCTGGTTGGGGCCGCCGGTGCAGTCCCACAGCTGGACGGTCGAGCCGTCCGCGGTGCCGTTGCCGGTGACGTCGAGGCACTTGCCGAGCGCGCGGAGCGTGCCGTCCGAGCCGGCCGTCCACGCCTGTGCGCCGGTGCCGTTGCAGTCGTAGAGCTGGACCGGGGTGCCGTTCGCCGGGTTCGCGCCGGCCACGTCCACGCACTTGCCGGCGAGGCCCCGGACCGGCACCCCGGCCGCGCTGCCGCTCGTCGTCACCGACACGGAGTCGACCACCAGTTGCTGCGGGAACTGCGTGGAGCCGTCCGGGTCGCCGGGCCAGTAGCCGCCGACCGCGAGGTTCAGGATGAGGAAGAACGGCTTGTTGAACACCCAGGTCCTGCCGCCCAGGTCGGCGGGGGTGCGCCGCTGGTAGACGTTGCCGTCCACCGACCAGGTGAGCGAGTCGGGCGCCCAGTCGACGGCGAAGGTGTGGAAGGCGTCGGCGAAGGCCTGGCCGTTCGGCAGCGAGTAGCCGGCGCCTATGCCGCCCGAGCCCGAGTAGCCGGGGCCGTGGATGGTGCCGTGCACGGCCGAGGGCTCGAAGCCGACGTTCTCCATCACGTCGATCTCGCCGGAGTCCGGCCAGTTGACCGGCGTGCCGAGCATCCAGAACGCCGGCCACATGCCCTGCCCGCGCGGGATCTTCATGCGCGCCTCGACATGGCCGTACTGCGCGGTGAATTTGCCCGCCGTGTTCAGCCGGGCCGAGGTGTACTGGCAGCTGCCGTACCAGCACTGGTAGCCGGCCGGGTTCTCCTTGCGGGCGGTGATGACCAGGTGGCCCTGTCCGTCCAGGGCCGCGTTCTTCGTGCCCGAGGTGTAGTACTGCCGCTCGTGGTTGTTGACGTTGTCACCGGTCTCCAGCGTCCACTTCGAACCGTCGACCCCCGAGCCGGCGGGACCGTCGAAGGTGTCGGAGAACGTCGCGGCGGCCGCTGCCGCCGGGGCGGCGGACTGGGCCCGGGCGGGCCCGACGGCGGCGGAGCCGACCAGTACGGCGGACAGGGCGGCGAGGAGACATCTGCGGAGCAGGCGTGGGGAGGCCATGGCTCTCCGTTCGGCGTGGGGGGTGAGATGCCTCTTGATTTAAGGAGTGAGATAAGAACCCGTCAATACCCTGGTACGGACCAGTTGCTGACGATCACTCGGCCGCCGGCCGTCGTACGCGCCGGTGTACCCCGCGCCCGAGCCGCCGTCCCAGCAGCAGCCAACCGAGCAGCGCCCCGGCGGTGTTGAGGATGACGTCGTCGATGTCGAAGGCCCGCCCGGTCACCAGCGCGCCCTGCGCCAGCTCCACCATGAGCATCACCAGCGCCGTGAGCACCAGCACCTGGAGCATCCCCCGGGCGCGCGGGGCGAGCACCGGCACCAGCACCCCGAACGGCACACCGAGCAGCACGTTCCCGCCGATCTGCTTGACCGCGTCGCGGAACGGCGCGAACTCCACGTAGGCCTTCAGTGAACGGCCGGGATGCAGATTGCTGTGCGTCAGCGACACCGACGCCGGGGACGGCTGCAGCGTGAGCCGGGCCAGTACGACCGCGAACGCCACCATGAACGTGAAGGCGACCAGCATGGCCAGCAGTCGTACGGGCAGGGCGAGCGCGTGCCGTTCGGCCGGTGGGCGCGGCGCCTCGGCCCGCTCCCGTTTCCTCGGAGCGCGCAGCAGTGCGGGCAGACGCGAAGCGGTACGGGCCATGCGGTCCTCCAGGTCGTGAACTTCCCCGATTTCCCGAGCGGTTACCCGCAGTCCGGCCCGGGATGCCGCCGCCCGGGCCGTTATCGGGGGCGCATCGCCGGTTTCCGTTCACGCTCCCGGGGCACTCCGGGTACCGACCCGCGCGCCGCCGCCCCGCCGCGGGCCCGGCGGTGCTTGGATGCCCCGAGCGGCGCAGGGGACGAAGCACCCCACCCATGGGCGAAGCGGACCGAGGAGGTGGCGGATGACCCGGCGACCGGCCACCCGCACTGTCCTCCTCGCCGCCGGCGAACTCCTCGCCTGGTGGGCGGCCCTGGCACTGCTGTGGCTGGTGCTCGTCTCCACCGTCGACACCCTCGAGCGGATCGTCGGCGCGAGCTGTGCCGCGCTGGGCGCGCTGCTGGCCCGGGCCGGCCGGCGGGCGGTGACATGGCGGTGAACGGCTGGATCCTCGCGGCGACCGTCGAACTCGGCGGGGGAGGGGCGGCCGCCGTCTGGGGCGTGACCACCGGCCCGCTCGCCCGCCGGGTCGTCGCCCAGAACCTGACCACCTCGGTCGTCTGCCCGGCCCTGCTGCTCCTCTCCCAGGGCTACGGCCGCCCGGCCTACGTCGACCTCGCCCTGCTGCTCGCGCTGCTCGGCCCCGTCGGCACCCTCGTCTTCGCCCGGCTCCTCTCCGACGAACTGGAGCGCGGGGAGGCGGGCGCCCGGGGGCTGACCTGGGCCGCCGCCGGGCTGGGCGCGGCCGTCGTGATCGCGCTGTGCGTGGCCGGCGGACCGGGCCGGGCCATGGTGAAACTGCTGGTGATCGGCGTCCTGCTGATCGGCGGCAACCTGATCGCCTCACGCGCGCTGGCCGGCGGCATCCAGGGGGTGCGCGGTGGCTGACGCGCGCCGGGCGGGAACCCCGGCCGGCGCACCGCCGGGAGGTGCCGGATGTCCGACGCGCTGATCGTCGTCACCCTGCTCCTGGTGGCCGCTTCCGCCACCGCGGCCGTCGTCCAGCGCGACCCGGCCCGGCAGGCACTGGTGCTCTCCGTGCTCGGGGTCGTCCTCGCCGCGCTGTTCACCGTGCTCCAGGCCCCCGACGTCGGCCTGTCCCAACTGGCCGTCGGCGCCGCGCTGACCCCGCTGCTGATCATGCTCTCGGTGCGCCGGACCCGAAGGCGCCGCACCCCGGACAAGGACGGCACCCGGTGAACCGGCTGCGGCTGTGGCTGCTCGCCGTCGGCGGCACCGGCCTGGCGGCCCTGCTGGCGGCGGCCTGCCTCGACCTGCCGGACTTCGGCGGCCGATGGCACCCGTACGGCGAACGGGCCGTCCGCGCCTCCCTCGACCGGCACACCGCCAACACCATCGCCTCCGTCAACTTCGACCAGCGCGCCTACGACACCCTCGGCGAGATGAGCATCCTGTTCGCCGCCGTCCTGGGCTGCGTGGTGCTGCTGCGCCAGGCCCGCGACGAGCACCGGGCCCGGCCCGAACCCGCCGAGGTGGCCAGGCCGGTCCGCCGCTACGCCCTGCTCGTGCTCCCCGTCGCCCTGGTCACCGGCCTGTACATCGTCGCGCACGGCCAGCTCAGCCCCGGCGGCGGCTTCCAGGGCGGAGTCGTCGCCGCGACCGCCCTGCACCTGCTCTACCTCGGCGCCGACTACCGCGCCCTGGAGCGCGTCCGCCCGCTCGGCGTCTACGAGGTCTCCGACGCGGTCGCCGTCTCCTCCTACCTCGTGCTCGGTCTCGCGGGGATCCTGGCCGGCACCGCGTTCCTGGCCAACACGCTGCTGCCGTACGGCACCTTCAACACCCTGTCCTCCGGCGGCACCGTCCCGCTGCTGAACGCGGCCATCGGCATGGAGGTGGCGAGCGCGGTGGTCGTCCTGCTCGCCAACTTCCTCGACCAGGCCGTCGAGATCGAGGAGGAGCAGGGGAGTTGAGAACACCGTGATGCACGTCCTTCCGTACCTGACCGCCGCCTACGTGTTCCTGGTGGGCTGCTACGGCCTCGCCACCAGCCGCAACCTCGTCCACGCGGTCGGCTGCCTCGCGGTCTGCCAGTCCGCCACGTACGTCCTGCTGCTGGCGGTCGGCTACCGCGACGGCGCCACCGCGCCCGTCTTCTCCGACATCCGGCCCGGCTCCCGGCCCGTGGTCGACCCGGTCGTGCAGGCCCTCACCCTCACCGACATCGTCGTCGGCGCCACCGTCACCGCGCTGCTGCTCGCCCTGGTGCTGCAGATCGCCAAGCGGCACGGCACCGTCGACCCCGACGAACTCCGGGAGCTGCGCGGCTGATGCACCATCTGCTCCCGCTGCTCGTCGCGATCCCGCTGCTCGGCGCGGCCTTCCTGGTCGTCGCCGGCCGGCGGCTGCCCCGGATCGCCGCCGAGATCACCGGTCTCGTGGTCTCGGGCGGCACCGCCGTCCTGGCGCTGCTCCTGCTGGCGTCCTCCGTCCCGCCGATGGTCGAGTGGGTCGGCGGCTGGCTGCCCGTCGGCGGCGAGAGCGTCGGCATCGTCGTGATCGGGGACGGCCCGGCGCTCGGCATGGCCACGCTGGTCTCGCTGCTGACCCTCGCCGCCCTCGCCTACTCCTGGCGGTACTTCGACGAGCCCCCGCACGGTCACCGCGGCGCGTTCACCGCGCTGATGCTGGTGTTCCAGGGCGCCATGTGCGGATTCGCCCTCGCCGGCGACCTGTTCAACGCGTTCGTGTTCTTCGAGCTGATGAGCGTCACGGCCTACGCGCTCACCGGCTACCGCATCGACGAGCCCAAGGCCGTCCAGGGCGCCCTGACCTTCGGCGTCGTCAACTCCCTCGGCGCGTACGCCATGCTGATGGGCATCGCCCTGCTGTACGCGCGCACCGGTGAACTCGGCATGTCGAAGATCGGGCGCGGCCTCGACACCGCGGCCGGGAGCGGCGGTCCGGACGCGCTGGTCCTCGCCTCCTTCGTGCTGGTCCTGACCGGCCTGCTGGTGAAGGCGGCCTCGCTGCCCTTCCACTTCTGGCTGCCGGACGCGCACGCCGTCGCCCCCACCCCGGTCTGCATGCTGCTGTCCGGGGTGATGGTCGAACTCGGCGTCTACGGCGTCTGGCGCGTCTACGGCACCGTCTTCGCCGGGCCCGGCGGCATCCCGGCCGCCGACCTGACCCGGGCCCTGGTGACGCTCGGCACCCTCACGGCCGCGGTCGGCGCCGTCATGTGCTGGTACCAGCGGCACATCAAACGGCTGCTCGCCTACTCCACCGTCGCCCACACCGGCCTGTTCCTCGTCGGCATCGGCGTCCTCACCCCGGAGGGCGACGACGGGGTCGCGCTGTACATCATCGGGCACGCCGGGGTGAAGGCCGCGCTGTTCGCCTGTGCGGGCGTGCTGCTCGACCGGTTCGGCAGCGTCGACGAGCACGCGCTGCACGGCCGGGCCCGCCGGCTGCGCGTGACCGCGGTGCTGTTCGCCGTCGGCGGCCTGGGCCTCGCGGGCCTGCCGCCGTTCGGCACCGGACTGGGCAAGGCGGTGACCGAGGAGGCGGTCGGCGGCCCGCTCACCGTCGTGTTCGTGGCCGCGTCCGCGATCACCGGCGGCGCGGTCCTGCGGGTCACGGCCCGGGTGTTCCTCGGACTCGGGCCACGCCCGCGGGACGCCGAGTACGAGACGAGCGGCTCCGACGAGGAACCCGAGACCGGCGGTCTGCTGCGCCGGATCCCGGACACCATGACGACGGTGCCCGCCGTGCTGCTCGCCGGGGCCCTCGCCGTCGGCACCGTCCCCGGCTTCGGTGACCTGGTGGCCCGCTCGGTCAACGAGACGGGCTCGGGCGGCGCCCAGGTGTCCGTGCACTGGACGCTCCACGGCGCCCTGCTGGGCCTGGCCGCCACCGTGCTGGCGGTGGCCCTCGCCGCCCTCGCCGTGACCCGCCCCCGGTGGGTGGCCGCCCCCGACCGGGCCGCGCCGCTGCGCCGGCTGCAGTCCGGGCACGTGGGCGACTACGTGGCCTGGCTGCTGGTCGGCGCCACGGCGCTGGGACTGCTGGCCCTGCCGGGCGTGCTGGGCGGCTGATCAGCCCGTTCGCGTGCCGTAGGTGACGCGCACCTCCTTGAAGCCGAGGGAGCGCAGCAGCCCCTGGAGCATGGCGGTGGTGTTGCTCTCGGCGCGCGCGGTCAGCCCGCTGCTCCGCGCCGCGCCGCCGATGTGGCGCACGGCGACCTTCTGCACGGCCTGCTCGCTGTTGGGGTTGTCCGAGAACAGGTCGCCCAGCCGGTCCAGCAGACCGCGCTGCTTGGAGACGGCGTAGGAGTGGTCGGGGTCGAGGGCGGGTTTGCCGAGCGCGGCGTGCGGCAGCCGGATCGTGGCGGACGTGCGGTCGCCGTTGACGGTCACGTCCTTCTCCCCGACCCGTCCGAGGTCGACGTAGGCGTCCACGGTGCCGGCCCCGACGTACAGGGTGCGGGTGCCGCGGATGGCGTCGGGCAGGAACTTGGCGTCCTTGTCCAGGTCCACGACGACCTGGAAGTTGCCCGAGGCCGCGTCGTAGCGGCTCATGTCCTGGATGGACCTGAGGAGCGCGGGTCCGGAGCGGTCGTGCGTCTCGGTGCCGAACAGGTCCTTGATGCCCGGCAGCACGGCCAGCCGGATCCCGGCGAACAGCACCGCGAGCACCAGGACGAGGGCGGCCACGGCCTTGACCCAGCCGGGCACGCGTCTGACGGAAGTCCCCATCGCGACGGTCCTCCTTCCTTGTGTCCGGATGCCCGCCAACCGCCGTACCAGACAACTGCGTTCGCCGAACGTCCGGACTGTCGGGCGGCTCGCGCCCCGGCCTGATCGTGCCGTCGCCGCCGGGCGGGTGCGGTGGGGCGCCAGTAGCATGGCGGCCCAGCCCCTGCCGATCATGCGAGGAGCGGATCGTGCGAGACATCGCCGTGTTCAGCGGCAGTGCCCACCCCGGCCTGGCCGAGGAGGTCTGCGCCCACCTCGGGGTGCCGCTCAGTCCCACCCGGGTGAGCCGGTTCGCCAACGACTGTCTGGAGGTGCAGCTTCAGGCCAACTGCCGGGAGCGGGACGTCTTCCTGATCCAGCCCCTGGTCACGCCGGTGCAGGAGCATCTGGTGGAGCTGCTGCTGATGTGCGACGCCGCCCGCGGCGCCTCGGCGGGCCGCATCACCGTCGTCATGCCGCACTACTCCTACGCGCGCTCCGACAAGAAGGACGCCCCGCGCATCTCCATCGGCGGACGGCTGGTCGCCGACCTCATGGTCGCCGCGGGCGCGAGCCGGGTGCTGGCCATGACCCTGCACTCCCCGCAGGTGCACGGCTTCTTCTCGGTGCCGGTCGACCATCTGCACGCCCTGCGCGAACTGGCCGCGCATTTCGGGCAGTACGACCTGACCCGCACCACGGTCGTCTCGCCGGACCTCGGCAACGCGAAGGAGGCCGCCGCGTTCGCCCGCCGGATCGGCGCCGGCGTGGCGGCCGGCGCCAAGCAGCGCTACGCGGACGACCGGGTGACCATCAGCTCCGTCATCGGCGACGTCGCCGGACGGGACGTCATCGTGCTGGACGACGAGATCGCCAAGGGCAGCACCGTGCTGGAACTGCTGGACCGGCTGCGGGAGTCCCGGCCGCGGTCGATCCGGGTGGCGTGCACGCACGGTCTGTTCGCGGCGGGCGCGCTGAAACGGCTGAGCGAGCAGCCGGACGTCCTGGAGATCGTCTGCACCAACACCGTGCCGATCCCCGAGGGCGAGCACACGGAGAAGCTGCGTGTGCTGTCCATCGCGCCGGCCCTGGCCGAGGCCGTGCGCCGGATCCACGACGGCGAATCGGTCAGCGCCCTGTTCGAGGAGTCGTAGCCCGCGTCACAGGGAGCCGGACGCCGCCTCGGCCTCGGCCAGGGCGGCGTCCGGCGTGGGATGCGGTGGCAGCAGCCGGGTGAGGCCGGTCAGCCGGAACACGCGCAGGGTCAGCGGGTGCGTGCACACGAGGTGCAGCCGCCCGCCGCGCTCCAGCACCCGCATCCGCGCCCGGTGCAGCAGGCGCAGCCCCGAACAGTCGAAGAACTCCACGAGCCGCAGATCGATCAGGATCCGTTCGCCGGGGCGGCCCGTGACCAGGTCGAGGACCGGCACGATCTCCGCCGCCGCGGCGATGTCGATCTCGCCCCGGAACTCCAGGACCGTGTGCGCCCGGTAGGCGTACACACGCACATGCCGTGTGAGAGGTACAGGTTCGTTTCGCACCCCGCCACCACCTCCCACCCGTTCCCGGACGCCGGTGTCCCGATCGTCAAGTTACCCTCGATGGAAGGAATTTGAGCATGTTCGATTGACATATGTCTTCGAGTTTGGCGCGTGTCGTGTCAGTCGACGATCAGCACCAGCTTGCCCGTCGTGCGCCCGGTGTCCCCGAGCTCGTGCGCCTTGGCCGCCTCGGCCAGCGGGAACGTCCCGGCGACCGTGGCGCGCAGCCTCCCGGACCCGGCCAGCTCCGCGACCGCCCGCATCCCGCCCCGGTCCGCGTCGACCAGCATGCGCACCGCCCGCACACCGAGCCGCTCGGCCTCCTCGAAGAAGTCCGCGGAGCCCACCGGCAGGATCGACACCACGATCCCGCCCGGCCGCAGCGTCCGCAGGGACCGCACGGAGGTGTCGCCGCCCAGCGTGTCCAGCACGACGTCGACGTCCCGCACCACCTCCGTGACGTCCGTGGTGCGATAGTCGACCGGCTCGTCCACCCCGAGCTCCCGCAGGAAGCCGTGCTTGCCCGCGCTCGCCGTGCCGATCACGTACGCGCCCCGCTCCTTGGCGATCCGGACGGCCACATGGCCGACCCCGCCGGCCGCCGCGTGGATCAGCACCCGCTGCCCGGGCCGTACGTCGGCGTGCTCGGTGAGCGCCTGCCAGGCCGTCAGGGACACCAGCGGCAGCGCGCCCGCCTGCACGTGGTCGAGCGAGGTCGGCTTGCGCGTCAGGGCGCGGACCGGGGCGATCACGTACTCGGCGTGCGAGCCGTGGCCGTACGGATAGGGCAGCATGCCGAAGACCTCGTCACCGGGCCGGAAGGCGGCCACGCCGATCCCGGTCGCGGCGATCTCGCCGGACACGTCCCAGCCGAGGACGAAGGGGGGCTCGCCCAGGAACCCGCCGGTCGCCCGGTGCTTCCAGTCGGTGGGGTTCAGCCCGGCGGCCCGCACCCGCACCAGCACCTGGTTCGGGCCCGGCTCGGGCCGCTCCACACGTACTTCCCGCAACACCTCGGGACCGCCGAGGACGTCCTGGCTGATGGCTCGCATCGTGGTCACATCGCTCATGGTCACCCAGCCTGCCCCGATCGGCGCGCCCGGAGAACGCCACGCGCCGCCGGCCGTGCGAACGTTCCCGCCCGGATCGGCGTCGAAGGACCGCACACGGCACCGGAGAAGAGGGGCGGGACATGCGCGGAGGACTCGTGGCGTTGGCGGTACTGACGGCTGTGGCGGCGGTGGGGTGCGACGACGGCCCCCGGCCCGACCTGGTGTTGAAGGGCACCCCGCCGGCGGCCCCGTACAGCGGTCGGCTCGACGTGCCCACCCGGGAGATCGACGAGAGCGGCCCCCGGGCGCTCCTCCTGGCCTCCGGGGCCGCGGGCCGGGCGCTGGAGTGCGACGGGGAGATCTTCGACGGCTCGGGACCCGACGGCTGGAGCAGGTCCGACGGGGGAGCCACCCCGGAGGAGGGGCTCGCCCTCCACTTCGACATGTTCCAGCCGGAGGAGCCGGACCACGGCTACCGCGTGGAACGCAAGGAGCGGGACCGGGTGCTGTACTCCTACGACGTCGACGGCCGGACCAAGGTGGCGGTCGTGGTGGCCAGGGACCAGAAGGACCGGCCCGGCTGGGGCCCCGAGACCAGCGCCGCCTGCGACCCGGCCGAACTCCCCGAGAGCTTCACCGCCACCACCGACTGGCAGATCTGGACGGACCGCGCCGGCCGCAGGGTCCCGGTGAGCAGGCTGAGCAGCTCGGCGGGACCGGAGCACTGCGGCTGGCAGTCGGCCTCCTTCCTCCAACTGGACGACCGGACGTACGCCCGCGACCCCGACGGGGTGCTCCACCGGGACGGCCTGCTCCCGAAGCCGTACCGCGCGAAGGTCCGCATGCCCGCCGGCGCCCACGACACCGGCTACCACCACCGTGGCCGGCGGCTGTGGCTGACGGACGACCGTGCGACCGCGTACGTCCGCACGGCCGCCGGAGTGGAGGCGTGGCCGCTGCTGAAGGAGGGCGTCGGCTGCGACTGAGCGGTCACCCGGCCGCGTACACCCGCTCGCCGCCGACATAGGTGTGGGCCACGGCCGTCTCCGCGATCGCCTCCGGCGGCCCGGCGAACGGGTCGCGGTCCAGGACCACCAGGTCGGCGAGCGCCCCGGCCGCCACCCGGCCGGTGTCGTCCAGATGGTTCACGTACGCCGAACCGGCCGTGTACGCCGTCAGCGCGTCCCCGAGGGTCAGCCGCTCGTCCGGCAGGAACACCGGCCGCGAGCCTCCCGGTTCGACCCGGTTGACCGCGACATGGAGGCCCTGGAGCGGATCGGGGCTGCTCACCGGCCAGTCGCTGCCCGCCGCGAGCCGTGCCCCGGAGCGCAGCAGCGCGCCGAACGGGTACTGCCAGGCGGTCCGTTCCGGTCCGAGGAAGGGGATCGTCAACTCGTCCATCTGCGGCTCGTGCGCGGCCCACAGCGGCTGGATGTTGGCGGTGGCCCCGAGCCGGGCGAACCGGGGCACGTCCTCGGGGTGCACCACCTGGAGATGGGCGAGGTGCGGCCGGGTGTCGCTCGGCCCGTTGGCCGCACGGGCGGCCTCGACGGCGTCCAGGGCGTCCCGTACGGCCCGGTCGCCCAGCGCGTGGAAGTGGCACTGGAAGCCGAGCGCGTCCAGCTCGGTGACGAAGGCGGGCAGCCGCTCCGGGTCGATGAAGCTCTTGCCGCGGTTGGCGGTGGCGCAGCCGCACCGGTCCAGGTACGGGTCCAGCAGCGCGGCCGTGTGGTTCTCGGCGACGCCGTCCAGCATCAGCTTCACCGTGCCGGCCCGGAACCGTCCCCGGCCCAGCGCGTCCCGGCGGGCCACGAGTTCGGGGATCTGCTCGGCCCCGCGCTCGCGGTCCCACCACAGGGCGCCCCGGACCCGGGCGGTGAGCGTGCCCTCCTCGGCGGCGGTGCGGTACGCCTCGGCCGGGTCGTCCATGCCGAGGAAGTCGCCGATCAGCGCGTCCTGCCAGGCGGTGACGCCGAGCTCGTGCAGGTGCCGCTGGGCGTGCAGCAGCGCGGCAAGCCGGTCCGCGGGGGTGGCGGCCGGCGTGAGCCGGCCCACCAGCTGCATCGCGCCTTCCTGGAGCGTGCCGCTGGGCTCGCCGGAGGCGTCCCGCTCGATCCGCCCGTCGGCCGGGTCGGGGGTGTGCCGGTCGATCCCGGCTAGCTCCAGCGCCCGGCTGTTGACCCAGGCGCCGTGGTGGTCCCGGTTGGGCAGGTACACCGGCCGGTCCGGGACCGCCGCGTCCAGCAGCTCCTTCGTGGGAACGCCGCCGGCGAAGGCCTCCATGGACCAGCCGCCGCCGAGGATCCACGTGCGGTCGGGGTGGGCCTCGGCGTAGGCGCGGACGGCGGCCACGGTGTCCTCGGCCGTCGTCGTGCCGCTCAGGTCGCACTGGGACAGCTCCAGACCGGCCGGCACCGGGTGGACGTGCGCGTCCTGGAAGCCCGGCAGCAGCAGCCGCCCGGCGAGGTCGACCACCTCCGTGCGGGGCCCGGCGAGTTCGTGTACCTCGGCACGGCCGACGGCGGTGATCCGGTCGCCGGTGACGGCGACGGCGGTCGCCGTACGGCCCTCGGGGGTGAGGACGGGGCCGCCGGTGAAAAGGAGATCAGCGTGCATGATGTCTTTCCTCGGGTCAGTTGGAGGTGGTCAGGAGCTGCGGGGAGTCGGCGTCGGTGCCCTCGCCGGTGCGGAAGTACGCCGATCCGCGCACCCACTTGGCCCACGCGGCCGCGAGGACCCCGGAGAGGATCATGACCAGCGGCATGAGCAGCAGGAACCAGCCGTTGTCCGCGCTGACCTCGAAGTGGTCGGCGGAGGTGTAGAAGGACCAGCCGAGGTACCCGCCGAGGCCCAGCAGGGCGAGGGCGCTGAGTGCGGGCAGCACCACCGCCCGCACACCCTGGCGGACGTCCTCCCGCAGCAGCGAACGGAAGCGGGCCGCGGCCGCGAGCGCGGTGAGCGCGTACGACAGTGCGACGACGATCCCCACGGCGTTCACCGTCGCCATGATCATGTCGGCGAGGCGCGGGATCACCAGGGCGAGCACCGCCACCACCGTGGCGAGGGCGCCGATCAGCAGCGTGCCGGCCGCCGGTGTGCCGTACCGGGGACTGATCCTGGACCACACCGGCCCGAGGGTGCGGTCCCGGCTCATGGCGAACATCCCGCGCGCCGTCGGGATGACCCCGGCCTGGAGCGAGGCCACCGCCGAGAACATCAGCGCCACGAGGGGCAGGGCGGCCAGCGGCTGCGCGGCGAGCCGGTCGCCGAAGTACGCCAGCCCCTCCGCCCCGTGTCCGGCCAGCTCGGGCTCGGACAGCACCCGCTGGAAGGCGACCGAGCCGAGCAGGAACAGCCCCAGCATCGTGACCAGGGTGATCAGCCCGGCCCGGGAGGCGTCCTTCGGGTCCCGCACCTCCTCGTTCACGGTGAACGCCGTCTCGAAGCCCCAGTAGCAGAACACCGACAGCAGCAGCCCCTGCGCCAGCGCGCTCGCCGAGGGGATCGCGAACGGATCGAACCAGGAGAGCCGGAAGGGATGCGGGCCGGTGACGATGCCGTAGCCGCAGAAGCCCAGCAGCACGGCGTACTCGAAGACCAGCAGCCACGACTGCAGCCTGGCCGCGGTGCGCACACCGGTCACGGCGGTGAGCGTGACCGCGACCAGGACGACGATGCCCACCAGCGTCGTCTGCGCGGTCGAGCCCGGGTCCAGGGCGAGCGAGCCGATGCGGTGCACCCCCGCGTCCCCGGCCAGCTGCAGCAGCGCGGACCCGGTGACCGCCGTGGTGTAGGCGAGGAAGGCCACGCTCGCCACGATGTTGACCCAGCCGACCGTGAAGCCCAGCCAGGGGCTCAGCGACCGGCCCACCCACACGTAGCCGTTGCCCGCGTTCGGTTCCACCCGGTTCAGCCGGGAGAAGGCGCCGGCGATGCCGAGCACCGGCAGGAACGCCAGCAGCATGATGGCCGGCAGATGCAGGCCGACCACCCCGGCGGTCACGCCGAGGCCTATGCCGATGCTGGTGGTCGCCGCCGTGCTGGACGCGGCGACCGCGATGCCGTCCAGCACGCTCAGGGACCTGCGCAGCTCGGGCCGCGCGGGGGGATCCACACCGAAGGGGCTGTCGCTCATGGCCGGCTCTCCGCTCGCACCAGGGGGCCCGGACGGGCCCCGGTGACCGCAGATGAAACCGTCCGGCCGCTTCACAGGTCAACGGTGTTGTCATAAGGTTCCGGGCAACCACGAGGGAGGCCGCCCATGAGCGAACGCGTCGTCCCGCCCGCCGAACGCCGGCGCAGGCGGCCCACCAAGCAGGGCGTCGTCCTCTCCGAGGAACTGATCGTGCGGACCGCGCTCCGGCTGATCGAGGAGCACGGCGCCGACGCGCTCTCCGTGCGTCGGCTCGGCCGGGCGCTCGGCGCCGACCCCAGCTCCCTGTACCGGTACTTCCGGCACACGGACGACCTGATGCTGGCCGTCGCCGACGAGCTGATCGGCCGCACCCTGCGCGCCTGGCGGCCCACCGGCGACTGGGCGGCGGACCTGCGCGACCTCGGGCTGCGCATGCATGCCGGAGCCCTGGCTCACCCCCGCGCTGCCGTGCTCGGCGCGCACCGCGTCACCGGGCGCACGCACGAGATCCAGGCCGTGGAGAGCATCCTGCGTGTGCTGCGCCAGGCCGGGTTTCCCGATCCGGAGGCGGTGCGGATCTACCACGCGTTCGTGGACCAGGCCCTCGCCTTCGGCGCCCTGGACTCCGCGGGCACCTCGCTGCCCCGGGCCGCCCGCGACGCCGAGACCGAGGTGTGGCGGACGACGTACGGCCGGCTGCCCGCCGACACCCATCCGCACATCGCGGCCACCGCCCGCCACCTCGCCGCCACCATGCGGCGCAGCTCCTACCCGGCCGCCCTGGAACTCCTCCTCGTAGCCGCCCGGACACGCCTTGATCACCTCCGTGCGGAGACCGGAGGGTGACGGACACACTGGTAGCCATCCGCACCCGAGGAGGCCGTACGCCATGACCGAAGCGCCCGCCCGCTCCGCCGAACAGCGCAAGAAGGACACCCTCCACCGGCTGGAGCACGACGTCGACGCCTGGGTCGCCACCGCCGGCCCCGACGGCGGCGCCCCGTACCTCGTCCCGCTGTCCTTCGTGTGGGACGGCACCGTCCTGCTGATCGCCACCCCTGCCGAGAGCCCCACCGGCCGCAACCTCGTGGCCACCGGCACCGCCCGCCTCGGCATCGGCCCGACGCGCGACGTCGTCATGATCGAGGGGACCGTCCGCGCGGTGACGCCCGAGGACCTGCCCGAGGAGGACGCCGAGGTCTTCGCCGGGAAGACCGGCTTCGACCCGCGTCAACTGGCCACCCGCTACCTGTACTTCACCGTCCTGCCGCAACGCGTCCAGGCCTGGCGGGAGGCGAACGAGCTGCCGGGCAGGGAGCTCATGCGCGACGGGCGGTGGCTGCTCGCCGACTGAATCCGGGGGCCCGGGATAAGCGCAGGGAAGAGGAGACCCCCGGGAGGAAGCATGGCACTGGTGAAAGCGGGCGTCCTGATCCTGGACTGCGCCGAACCCGAGAAACTCGCCGAGTTCTACAAGGAGTTGCTGGAGGGTGAGCAGACGCACGCGTCCGCCAACCTCGTGGAGATACAGGGTGCGGACGGCGTCCGGCTGGCCTTCCGCCGCGACGTCAACGCGACCCCGCCCAGCTGGCCCCGCCCGGAGAACTCGCTCCAGGTCCATCTCGACTTCCTGGTCGAGGACCTGGACGAGGCGGAGCGCCGGGTGGTGGGGCTCGGCGGCCGGCCCATCGAGGCACGGGACGCGGCCGGCCCCTACGAGGAGCGCGGCTACTCCGATCCCGCCGGGCACTCCTTCACCCTGCGCATGGTCCCCAACAGGGCGCCCAAGCAGGGGTGACGGGCGCCGGGCTCGGGGTGACGCCCCCGAGCCCCGCCGGACGGAACAAGGGGGGCGCCTCCCGGCCGTGACCACGGACCGGAAGGCGCCCTTCGCGCGAGGCTCAGTCCCGGCCGCCCTTGTCGGACGACGGCCACACACCCGTCGACCGCTCGATGGCCTTCGCGCCCGTGCGGTCCACGGCGCTGCGCACCACCGCGAAGATCGCGCCCTGGACCGCCGCCGCCAGCAGGATCTCGCCCCAGCCCCGGTCCGGGTCCAGGGCGTCCGGAGCGTCGTCCTCGTGCCGGATCGCCTTCCACGCCTGCCGGAACGCCATGCCGGCCAGCGCGCCGCCCGCCCAGCTGAGCGCGAACCCGACCGGCTTGTAGGCGAGAGGGAGTTTGTTCTTCTTGTTCTTGGCCATGTCTGACTCCTTCCTCGTCATGCCGCCCTCATGTTCCTCGTCGGGCCGTCTTCATGCGGGCCGTCCCTCCGGAGCGACTCGTTCGCCCTTGGGCACCGGACCCGGCGCCGTACCGTCGCCGAACGGCCGGCCGCCCAGCTCCTCCCGGTGATGGGGGCTCAGCCAACCGGCGAGATCGGGGCCGAGCGGCACGATGCCGGTGGGGTTGATGCCGCTGTGCACCTGGTAGTAGTGCCGCTTGATGTGGTCGAAGTCGACGGTGTCGCCGAACCCGGGCGTCTGGAACAGGTCCCTGGCGTAGGCCCACAGCACCCGGTTCTCGGCCAGCTTCCAGCGGTTGCACTTGAAGTGGCCGTGGTAGACGGCGTCGAACCGGACCAGCGTGGTGAACAGCCGGACGTCCGCCTCGGTGAGGGTGTCGCCGACCAGGTACCGCTGCCCGGCCAGCCGCTCCGCCAGCAGTTCCAGCCGCCGGAACAGCGCCGTGCACGCCTCCTCGTACTGCTTCTGCTCGTTGGCGAACCCGGCCCGGTACACCCCGTTGTTGACGTCCCGGTAGACGTCGGCCATCACCTCGTCGATCTCGTCGCGCCGGGACGCCGGGTACAGGTCCGGCGCGCCGTCCCGGTGCAGGGACGTCCACTCGGTCGCCAGGTCCAGGGTGAGCTGCTGGTAGTCGTTGGTGACCAGCCGCCCGCTCGGGACGTCCACGACCGCGGGCACGCTCACCCCGCCCGGGTAGTCCGTCTCCCGGCGGTCGTAGGCCTCGCTCAGGAAGCGGATGCCGAGCACCGGGTCGCGGCCCTCCGGATCCAGGGTGAACCGCCAGCTGCGGTCGTCCTGGATCGGGTCGGCCACCGCCATCGGCAGGGCGTCCTCCAGACCGAGCAGCCGGCGCGAGACCACCGCCCGGCTCGCCCACGGACAGGCACGGGAGACCACCAGCCGGTACCGGCCCGCCGTCACCGGCCAGCCGTCCCGGCCGTCGGCGGTGATGCGGTCCGTGAAATGGCTTCTTGACCTGGAGAACGTCGTGTGGCCGTATGCGCTGTTGCCGTCGCCGCCCATCGCTCCTCCTCGCGGGCCGGGGGCTTTCGGTGCAACGCGTTCCCCGTTTTCGGCCGGTCGCACGGTGTGATCCGCAGCCACGGGGGCAGTCGGCGAAGGGTGAGTGGGACATCCTCGGAACGGGAGACGGCCGCACGGACGGCCGAGGAGCACGACACGGCACCCGAGCGCCCCCCGGCGCCCGGCGAGGCCGGGAGGCCGGACGGCACGGGCGGGGACGTGGGAGCGGCGCCGGACGGCGGCACGGCCGCGGCGGACGGCGGCACGGGCCCCTCGAAGGACGACCGGCACACCAAGGTGACCGTCCTCGTGGCGCTGGCCGCCAACCTGGTCATCGCCGTGGCCAAGGCCGTGGGCGGTGTCCTCGCCGGCTCGCCCGCGCTGCTGTCGGAGGCCGCGCACTCGGTCGCCGACAGCCTCAACGAGGTGTTCCTGCTGGCCGCGCTGCGCCGCAGCCGCCGCCCCGCCGACGAGCGGCACCCCTTCGGCTACGGCAAGGAGCGCTTCTTCTGGTCGCTCCTCGCGGCCGTCGGCATCTTCGTCATGGGCGGCTGCTTCTCCTTCTTCCAGGGCTTCGAGGCGCTGCACGCGAACACCGAGGAGAAGTTCAGCGGCTACGTGGCCGGACTGATCGTGCTCGGTGTGGCCCTGCTCGCCGAGGGCGCCTCGCTGCTGCGCGCCCTGCACCAGGTGCGCCGGCAGGTCGGGGGGCTCGGTGCGATGCGCGACCCCGCCCTGCGCACCGTGGTCGCCGAGGACGGCACGGCGGTCCTCGGCGTGACCCTCGCGATCATCGGAATGGCCCTGCACATGGTGACGGGGCAGGTGGTCTGGGAGGCGTCCGCCTCGCTGGCCATCGGTGTCCTGCTGGTCTACGTCGCCTACCGGCTCGGCCGCGACGCCCGCGACCAGCTCATCGGTGAGGCCGCCGACCCGGAGCAGAGCGGAAGGATCCGGTCGCTGCTCGACGCGCAGCCCGAGATCGACAGCGTGGAGGCGCTGTTCACCATGAAGATGGGCCTCGACTCCACCCTGGTGGCCGCGCGCATCGACCTGATGCCGGGGCTGGACAGCGAGCGGGTGGAAGAGGTGTCCGTCCGCATCAAGCGGTCCCTGTCCCGGACCTTCCCGGAGGCCGACCAGATCTTCCTCGACGTGACCGACCGCACCGACGGCGACGCACGGGAAACACAGAAGGGCCCCGCCGCGACGGGGGAACGCGGCGGGGCCTGAACCACGGGTGCCCGCCCGGAACCCGCTTCACACATCCGGCGGGCACGGATTTCTCCGCGACGGACGGGCACCGCACCCCGCTCAGTGCGCGCCGGTGCGCTCCAGCACGAAGACGGGGATCTCCCGTGACGTCTTCTCCTGGTAGTCGGCGTACGGCGGGTAGGCGGCGACGGCCCGCTCCCACCACTCGGCCTTCTCCTGCCCGGTGACCTCGCGGGCCCGCATGTCCTGCTTGACCGGGCCGTCCTGCAGCTCGACGTGCGGGTCGGCCTTGACGTTGAAGTACCAGACCGGATGCGTGGGCGCCCCGCCCTGGGAGGCGACCACGGCGTACGCGCCGTCGTGCTCCACCCGCATCAGCGGGGTCTTGCGGATCTTCCCGCTCTTCGCACCCCGGGTGGTCAGCAGGATCACCGGCAGCCCGGTGTCGAGCAGGGTCGTGCCCCGCGTCCCGCCGGAGCTCTCGTACAGCTCGACCTGCTCGCGCACCCACTGGGCCGGGCTGGGCTCGTACTCGCCCTCAAGAGGCATGGAATCGGTCTCCTTCGTCGGTCCGACCTGCGTCCGTCACCAGTTTTGACATCCGTGACCCGGGAATCATCCGTTACGCGGGTCGCTTCGGCCGACCGGGTGACGCCTCCCCGGGGTGGTCACCCCTGCCGACCGGGCCCGTCCCCGCACCGGGACCTGGCCGGTTCCGGACCCCGCGGGCTCCGCCCTTCGGCCAGATCCCGCGGATCACCGAAGTGGCCGAACTTGCCGTCGCCCCTTAGGTGCCCGGGGCATCTAATGAAGATCGGCACGACGCACTTCTTCGTCTGCGAGGTCTTTCCATGACGGAACTGACGGACAGCACCGGCCCGGCGACCGCGGCCGCCCCCGTCGCCTTCCCCCAGGACCGCACCTGCCCCTACCACCCGCCCACCGGGTACGACCCGTTGCGCGACGGACGATCCCTGTCGCGCGTCACCCTCTACGACGGCCGCGAGGTGTGGCTGGTCACCGCACAGGCCACCGCCCGCTCCCTGCTCGCCGACTCCCGCCTCTCCACCGACCGCAGCCACCCCGGCTTCCCCATCCCCACGGAACGCTTCGCGGGCGCCCGGGACCGGCGGGTGGCCCTGCTCGGGGCGGACGACCCCGAACACCAACGGCAGCGGCGGATGATGATCCCGTCGTTCACCGTCAAACGGGCGGTCGCCCTGCGGCCCTGGATCCAGCGGATCGTGGACGAGCTGCTGGACGCCATGATCGCGCAGGGCCCGCCCGCCGAACTGGTCTCCGCCTTCGCGCTGCCGGTGCCCTCGACGGTGATCTGCGGCCTGCTCGGAGTGCCGTACGCCGACCACACGTTCTTCGAGGAGCAGTCCCGCAGGCTGCTGCGCGGGCCGACGGCCGCCGACACCCAGGACGCCCGCGACCGTCTGGAGGAGTACCTCGGCGGGCTGATCGACCGGAAGGCCGAGGCGGCCGGCCCGGGCGACGGCATCCTCGACGACCTCGTCCACCACCAGCTCCGCGACGGCACGCTGGAGCGCGCCGAACTCCTGTCCCTTGCCCTCATCCTGCTGGTCGCGGGCCACGAGACGACCGCCAACATGATCTCCCTGGGCACCTACACCCTGCTGCGGCACCCCGCCCGCCTCGCCGAGCTGCGCGCCGACCCCGAACTGCTGCCCACCGTCGTGGAGGAGCTCCTGCGGATGCTGTCGATCGCCGAGGGGCTGGCACGCGTGGCCCTGGAGGACATCGATGTCGAGGGCACCACGATCCGGGCCGGGGAGGGCGTGCTCTTCTCGACCTCCGTGATCAACCGGGACGCCTCCCTCTACGAGGAGCCCGACAGCCTGGACTTCCACCGCTCCGTCCGCCGCCACGTGGCGTTCGGCTTCGGCATCCACCAGTGCCTCGGCCAGAACCTGGCCCGGGTGGAGCTGGAGATCGCCCTCGGCGGCCTGCTGGCCCGGCTGCCCGGGCTGCGGCTGGCCGCGCCCGCCGAGGAGATTCCCTGGAAACCCGGCGACACGATCCAGGGGATGCTGGAACTCCCCGTGACCTGGTAAGAGGCTCAAGCCATGCACATCGAGATCGACAGGGACGTCTGCATCGGCGCGGGACAGTGCGCGCTGGCCGCGCCGCGCGTGTTCACCCAGGACGACGACGGATACAGCACGCTGCTGCCCGGCCGCGAGGACGGCGCGGGCGACGCGATGGTCCGCGAGGCCGTACGCGCCTGCCCGGTACACGCCATCACCCTGCCGGAGACCGCCGGCTGACCGCCCGCCGGGCCGCTGCCCCGGCACCCTCAGTAGGGTTCCCGGATGACCGAACGCACCGAGAAGCCCTTCCTGTACGTCGTCGTCTGCGCGGCCGGGATCGCCTCGGGCGTGCCCGAGCTGATCCGCGCCGCCCAGGCACGGGACTGGGCGGTCGGGGTCATCGCCACACCGGTCGCGATGGGCGGGTTCTTCGACGCCGACGCGGTCGAGGCGCGCACCGGCCGGCCCGTCCGGTCGGCGTGGCGCTCCCCGGCCGATCCCCGCCCGTTCCCGCCCCCGGACGCCGTGGTGGTGGCGCCCGCCACCTTCAACACCCTCAACAAGTGGGCCGCCGGCCTCGCCGACACCCTCGCCGTCGGCACCCTGTGCGAGGCCGCGGGCCTGGGCGTGCCGATCGCCGTGCTGCCCTGCGTGGCCGACGCGCTGGCCGCCCATCCCGCCTACCGGGAGAGCCTGACCCGGCTGCGCGGGATGGGCGTGCGCTTCGGCGAGCCCTTCACCGGCGAACCCGGACCGGACGGCGGGCACCCGCGGTTCGCCTGGGAACGGGCACTGGACCTGCTGGACGCGGCCTGACGGGAGAACGGCGGCGATCGTGTGCCGGCCCGGCGGGCGTGGGCTAGCGCGTCCTGCGGACGTACCCCGCGCTGCCCGGTGTGGAGACGTCCCGGTCGCGGCGGACGATGCTCAGCCGGCCGCCCCAGTGGGCGAGGGCCGAGCGCAGGCCGCCGTCGGTGTACTCGATGTCCACGACCCGGTCGTCGAACGCCTTCGCGTACACCCCGCACTCGTCGTACTGCCCGCACTCCTCCGCCACCGCGAAGTCCAGCCCGGCGCGCTCGCTCCGCCCGGCCAGTTCGGCGGTGTTCTTCTGCGCGACGGCCAGGTGCCGGGTGTGCGCGTGCCGGGAGACCAGCGCCATGAACGCGGTGGCGTCCCGCGCGGTGAGCAGGCCGTCGGAGCGGGTGTAGCTGTCGTAGTTGTCCGGCTCGACGGCGTCGAAACCCTTCTCCGCGCAGCCGTCGACCCACCGGCCGACCCGCCGCGCCACCCGCTCCCGCTTCTGCGGGGTGCGCAGGTCGAGCAGCGGCTCGTGCCAGTCCTCGTCGATGACGACCCGGCCGCGCGCGTCGCGCAGGAGCAGGTCGGCCGGCCAGGACGCGCGCTCGGCGGGCTGGGCCTGGAAGGCGTTGACGTAGCAGATGTTGTACAGACCCGGCGCGGGGGAGTCGGACCGGTCGCGGCTGACGATCCGCACGCCCTTCGGCGGGGGATAGGCGCCGCCGATCTGGTAGTCGAACCCGGCGCCGCGCGGCGGCAGCCGCACCGCGGCGGGCGCGGCCGGTCCGCCCTTCCCGTCACCGCCGAAACCGCACCCGGAAAGGAGCGGGACGGTGACGGCCAGAGCGGCCCACAGGGCACCCACGGACGTCCGGGAGACCGTGGCGCGAGAAGCACCCTTCGGGGGCAAGTCTGCTCCGTCCTGCCCACGCCGGGCGGCGCGGCACGTGTCAGGATCAAATCGCCCGCGCGCGCACACCGTCAAATCGGCGCCGGACCGGGTCGTAGGCTCGGCGGTGACCATCGTCCCGAAGGCAGGAGCAGCAACGATGCAGTACGTGAAGCTCGGTTCGACGGGCCTGGACGTCTCGCGGATCTGTCTGGGCTGCATGACCTACGGACTTCCGGACCGCGGTACGCACGAATGGACCCTCGACGAGGAGGCCTCCCGCCCGCTCATCCGGCAGGCGCTGGAGGCCGGCGTCAACTTCTTCGACACCGCGAACGTCTACTCCGACGGCACCAGCGAGGAGATCGTCGGCAGGGCCCTGCGCGAGTTCGCGAACCGCGACGAGATCGTGCTGGCCACCAAGGTCAACGGCCGGATGCGGCCCGGCCCGAACGGCGCCGGACTGTCCCGCAAGGCCATCATGAGCGAGATCGACCACAGCCTGCGCCGGCTCGGCACCGACTACGTCGACCTCTACCAGATCCACCGCTACGACCACGCGACCCCCGTCGAGGAGACGATGGAGGCGCTGCACGACCTGGTCAAGGCGGGCAAGGTCCGTTACATCGGGGCGAGTTCGATGTACGCGTGGGAGTTCTCCAAGGCGCAGTACACCGCCGAGCGGCACGGCTGGACGAGGTTCGCGACCATGCAGAACCACTACAACCTGCTCTACCGCGAGGAGGAGCGGGAGATGCTGCCGCTCTGCGCGGACCAGGGCGTCGGCGTGCTGCCGTGGAGCCCGCTCGCCCGCGGCCGGCTGACCCGCGAGTGGGGCGAGGTCACCGAGCGCAGCGCCACCGACGACTTCGGCGGCCGCCTGTACCTGGAGAGCGACCGCGCCATCGTCGAGACCGTCACCCGCATCGCCGGCGACCGGGGCGTGCCCCGCGCCCAGGTGGCCCTCGCCTGGCTGCTGCACCAGGACACGGTCGCCGCGCCGATCGTCGGCGCCGCCAGGCCGCAGCACCTCCAGGACGCGGTGGCCGCCGTCGAACTCCGCCTGAGCGAGAAGGAGATCGAGGAGCTGGAGCGGCCCTACACCCCGCGCGCCATCAGCGGCCACTGATCCGTCAGTGCGGTCCGTGCGGCGCGAACTCCGTGCCGCACGGACCGGCGCCCCCGCTCTCCGCCAGCTCCACCCGCTCCCCGGACATGGTGAGCGTCCGGTAGTACGCCCCGATGCGCAGGGCCGAGCGGCCCACGTAGTGCCCGATGAACGAGCGCCGGAAGCGGTCCGCGCTCGGGTTGGGCCCCGAGCCGTGCACCAGGCTGCCGTTGAAGAACAGCACGTCGCCCGGGCCCAGTTCGACGGGCACCGCCACCAGACCGGGCGGCGGCGGAACGTACTCGCGGGCGAACGACAGCTCCGCGTCGGCCTCTTCGGGGCAGAACAGGTCCATCCGGTGGGTTCCCGGCACCACTTCCAGGCCGCCGTTGCCGCGGTCGATGGGCTCGCAGGCCACCCACGCGGCCACGCACGTGCCCGGCTCGGCCCGCAGGTAGAAGTTGTCCTGGTGCAGCGCCTGCCCACGCGCACCCGGCGGTTTGAAGTAGAACATGCTCTGCGCGGCCAGCACCTCCTCCCCGAACAGCACCTCCAGCACGGCCCGCAGACGGGAGTCCAGGAGGAACTCGCGTGCCAGGGCGTTGAACTCGTGCGGCTGCATCACCCGCGGGAACCTGCGCAGCGGATCGGACGCGGCCGGTTCGGGCGCGAAGTGGCCGGGCACGGCTCCGGCCGCGTGCAGCGCGGCGAACTCGGCACACAGCAGCCGGACTTCGCCGCGGCGGAACAGCCCGCGCACGACGGTGAATCCGTCCTCGGCGAAGCGCCGTCGCAGCGTCTCCCGCCCGACGGGGGCACCCGGGGCGCCGTTGTCCGTGGCCGTCATGGATCCACCCCTCGCGTCCGCCGTCCTCTTCCGTCACGCTAGGCCGAGCCGCCCGACGGGAGGATGACCGTGCGTGCCGAGAACCTGCCCGTGACTGCCACGCCCGGCGACCCGTCGCCGCCGCCCGGCCTCGTGGTGACCGGCCGCTACGACCAGGGGCCGGGTTACGGCGTCAACCGGCCCCAGGGATCGTTGAGCTGGCTGTTCACCTTCACCACCGGCGGGCGCGGCCAGATCCGCCAGGGCACCGCCCGCGCCCGGCCCCGAGCCGGGGACCTGGTGGTCCTGGCCCCCGGTGTCGGACACCGCTACACCGTCGCGCCGGATGCCGGGCACTGGCGGTTCTGGTGGGCGCACTGCCAGGCCCGGCCGGCCTGGACGTCCTGGCTGGCGCCCCACGCCCGCGCCGACGGCCTGTACGCGGTCCCGGTCCGGTCCGGCCCCCTGCGCCGGCGGGTCGAGGCCGCGTTCGGCCGGATGGCCGCCGACTCCCGGGGGCCAGCCGCGAAGCCGCCGCACGGACCGGACCCGGTGGTCGTGGCGGAGGGCAGCCTGACCCGGGAACTGGCGCTGTGCGCACTGGAGGAGGTCGTCCTGCTCGCCGCCGCCGGCGCCCGACCGGCCGCAGGCGAGGTGGGTGCCGACGCCCGGGTGCGCCGCGCCGAGGAGCTGATCGCCGCCGACCCCGGCGCCCCGCACACCGTACGGTCGCTCGCCGCAGGCGTTGCCCTCTCCCCTTCCCGGTTCGCCCATCTGTTCACCCTGCGGACCGGCCGGTCCCCGATGCGGGCCGTGCGCGAGGCACGGCTGCGGCACGCGGCACGGCTGCTGGAGGTCACCGACCTGACGGTGGAACGGGTGGCCGCGGCCGCCGGGTTCCCGAGCCCGTTCCACTTCAGCCGGGTCTTCCGGACGCGCTACGGCGTACCGCCCGGCGCCTACCGGGCGAGGGCGCGGCCGTAAATGAGGGAAAGGGATTTCATCGACGAAATGTCAATAGGCAATGCGCTCTCCCGGAATGGCGATAATCTTGTTCCGGTGTGCGGAGCTGTGTAAAAATGCGCGCTGTCGGTGCGCGGTCGCGAAAACATTTCCGCGGTACGTGCCGGGCCGTTCCCCGTACACCCTTCACGCTCCAAAAGAGCTGCGCCAGGTGGACGTCCGGGTCGCCCATGACCTCGCCGAACGCTTTGGTACGGACTAATGTCGCAGCACGCCCGGAGGAATGCAGCCGTGAATGAGGCAGGCCTGTCGGACGAACAACTCAGTGCCGAACTGAAGAAGTGGACGGGGGCCACGCCTGCCCTCCATCCGGTCGGGGAACTCCTCGACCGGCACTGGGAGGCGGCCTTCGCCTACGCCCGGCTGTGCACCGACAACCCGCGGGCCGCCGGGATGCTCACCACCGCCGCCTTCACCCGGTTGTTCGGCGCGTCGATCCGGCAGGGCGGCCCTACCGCGGCCTGGCGGCCCCACGTGCTCGTCACCATCCGCCGGATCGCCTCCGAGTGGGCCTCCGACGGCCGCCAGGAACTCCTCCACCCGGGCCTGCGGTCGGCCGACGGCACCGGCGGTCGCGCCGCCGCCCGGCTGCTGCCGCCGTCCGGCCGGCGGCTGCTGTCCGGCGCCTTCCAGCGCGTGCCCCCGACCTCCCGTGCCGTCCTGTGGCACACCGAGGTCGAGGCCGAACCCCCGGCGGTGCCGGCCGCCCTGCTCGGCCTTGAGGAGGACGACGTCCGGGTCGAACTGCGCCGGGCCCGCGAGCGGTTGCGCGAGGAGTGCCTCCAGGTCCACCGCGAACTCGCCCCCGAGGCCGAGTGCGGACGCTATCTGCGCATGCTCGACGTCACCTACCGGCGCGGCGGCGCGGAGGTCGACCCCGACCTGCGCGAGCACCTGTCCCGGTGCACCCACTGCAGCCGTACCGCCGACCAGCTCGCCCGGTTCAACGGGGGGCTGGGGCTCGCGCTCGCCGAGGCGGTGCTCGGCTGGGGCGCCCGCCCCTACGTGGAGTCCCGGGCGTACGGCGCGGAGGCACCGGCCGCACCGGTCCCCGCCCCCGCCTCCGTCATCGCGCCCCCGGCCGGCGAGTCCTTCACGGCCGCCGAAGCGGCGATGTCCGACGGATCCGCGATCCCCGCCGTCGCCACGACCTCCGCCGAATCCGCCGCGCCGGCCGGCCCGAACGGCACCGGATCCACCGCGCCCGCCGGCCGGACCGCCGCCGGTGAAACCTCCGTGTCGCCCCGTTCCGCGCACCGTGCCGCCCGCCGCGCCCGCCGCCGCAACCTCACCCTGGCCGTCGTCACCGTCAGCGGCCTCGTCGCCCTGCCCCTGGTGCTGTGGGCGGTGCTCGGCTCCGGTGACTCCCCGGACCCCCACCCCGGCGGCACCCCCTCCCGGACGCCGGGCAAGGACTCCGCGTCCCCGGACACGTCCTGGGCCGCCGCGCCCGCCACCGGCCAGGGCGCCCTGCACGGCGCGCTGCACAACGTCGCCTCCGGGCTGTGCGTCGGAGTCGTCGGCGGCAAGGCCGTCAAGGGAGCCGAGACCGAACTCACCGCCTGCTCCGCGACACCGGAGCGGCAGTGGACGTACGAGACCGACGGACTGCTGCGCAGCGACGCCGATCCCGGCCTGTGTCTCGACTCCCACCTCGGCTACTCGGTCCGTCTCGCCCCCTGTACGGCCACCGGCCGCTCCGGCAGGAACATCCGCTACGACTTCACCCTCCAGGGAGCCCTGGTCCCGCGCTGGAACCAGGAGCTGGCCCTCACCCCGGCCGCCACCGACGGCTCCGGCGCCCTCGTCCTCAAGACCCGCGCCACTGGCGACGCACAGCGCTGGACCATCGACACCGTCAAGCCCGAACTGCGGATGCAGAACGTCAACTGGGGTGACGACGAAGACCCTTCGCGCACCCCCGCCCCCCGGCCCACCACCTCCGGGAGCACCCGGAAGACGGCGTCACCGAGTCCGACGCCCACCCCGAGCCGGTCCACCCCCACCCCCACGCCGACGGCGTCCACGTCCCCCGACCCCTGTGCCGCGCACCCCTACTACTGCGGCGGGGGCGGGGACTACGGCGGCGGCAGACGTCACCACCGCTGACTCAGTGGGGGTGGTGCGGCGGTGGCGGCGGGATCGTCGCCAGCCCGGGAGCCGGTTCCGGCCACACCAGCAGCACCGGGCAGGGCGCGTGGTCGACCGCGAACCGGACGGCCGGGCCGAGACTCTTCGGACCGAGCCGCGACCGGTCCCCGTCCCGGGCCAGCACCAGCAGATCGGCGCCCTCGGCGGCGTCCACCACCTCCCGCTCGACCCGGCCCGCCCGCTCCTCGCGCACACAGGGGCGGCCGAGCCGGCCGGCCGCCGCGTCGAGGAGTTCGGCGGCCGAACTCCCGCCGAGGGCCTCGACCAGATCCCCGGGATCCCGCTCCGGGTGGCCGCGGCCGAGCAGACCCGCGAACGCGCCGTGCGCGAGCCCGGGCACGTCGGGACCGCTGACGTGCAGCAGCACCACCTCGGCGGCCGGCGGCGCGTGCGTGCGCACGGCGTCCACGCAGGAGGGCCAGGTGCCCTCGACGAGCCAGGCGATCACACGCATCCGGACGGCCTCCCTCGAACCGGCGAAGGCCCGCGAAGAGCCCTCAGAGAATCTGCAGCGACCCCCACAGTGCCACCACCGCGACCGCGAGGGAGGAGGGCACGGCGATCAGCCCCAGCCGGGTGAACTCCCCGAGGTCCACGCCGTGCTCGTGCTGGTGCACGATCCGCCGCCACAGCAGCGTGGCCAGCGACCCGGCGTAGGTCAGATTGGGGCCGATGTTCACACCGAGCAGCACCGCCAGCACCGCGCCCGGCCCGACCGGCGCGGCCAGCGGGAGCAGCACCAGCACCGCCGGCAGATTGTTGATGAGGTTCGCGAGGACGGCGGCCAGCGCGGCGATGCCGAGCAGCGCGGGCAGCGTGGTGCCGTCCGGCATGACGTTCCCGAGCACGTCGGCCAGGCCGTTGTCGACGACCGCCCGCACCACGATGCCGAGCGCCAGCACGAACGCCAGGAAGGACGGGGCCGCCGCCCGTACGACGGTCAGCGGGGTCGCCCGGCGCCGCAGCAGCGCCCGCCCGGCCAGCACCAGGGCGCCCGCCGCGGCCACCCAGGCGGGCTCCACGCCGAACGCCGAGGCCACCACGAACCCGGCCAGCGTGCAGGCCACGGTCACCAGCGCGAACAGCGGCAGCCGCGGAGCCTGCCCGCCGTCCGCGCCCGCCGGGGCGGCCGCCGCGAGGTCACGGGCGAAGAACCGCCGGAACACCACGTACTCGGCCCCGATCGCCACCAGCCACGGCAGCAGCATCAGCGCCGCGAACCGGGCGAAACTCAGCCCGCTCGCCGCGAACGCGAGGAGGTTCGTCAGATTGGACACCGGCAGCAGCAGCGACGCGGTGTTCGACAGATGGGTGCACGCGTACACATGCGGCTTGGGCCGTACGCCCGTCCGCGCGGCCGTCGCGAACACCACCGGGGTGAGCAGCACGATCGTGGCGTCCAGGCTCAGCACGGCGGTGATCGCGGACGCGAGCGCGAAGACCGCCGTCAGCAGCCGCACCGGGCGGCCCGCCGCCCAGCGGGCCATCCAGGCCCCACACGCCTGGAACAGCCCGTCCACGTCACAGAAGTGGGCCAGCACCAGCACGGCCGCGAGGAACCCGACGACCGGCCCGAGCCGCTCGGCCTCAGCCCGGGCGTGGTTGAGCGGGATCGCCCCGGTCGCGATCGCGATCCCGGCGGCGGGGACCGCCAGCACCGCCTCGGGCCACCCGAAGGGCCGCACGACGGCCCAGGCGAGCACGGCGGCGAGCAGGACGGCGGACAGCGCCTCGGCGAGGGGGGTGTTCAGGGCGGGTCCTCCGGTCGATCACGTCGGTGCCCGCCCATCAAAACAGACGATGCCGTGCGGGCTACGACGACCGGGTGCCCGCCGCGCCCAGGAACTCCTCCCAGCCGCCCGCCGGGACCTGACCCGGCGTGAGCGTCCGCAGCTTGCGCAGCACCGCCGGATCCTGCGCCTCCAGCCAGGCCACCAGCTGCTTGAACGACACGAACCGCACGTCGTCGTGCTCGGCCATCCGGCCGATCGCCTCCTCGACGGCGTCCATGTAGATGCCGCCGTTCCAGCGTTCGAAGTGGTTGCCGATGAAGAACGGGGCGCGGTTGCCCTCGTAGGCGCGGCGGAAGCCGGCCAGGTAGGTGTCCCGGGCCTGCGTGCGCCAGGAGTCGTACTGGGCGCGGTCACCGAGGGGGTTCCCGCCCGACTGGTTGAACATCATGTTGTAGTCCATCGACAGCACCTGGAAGGAGTGGCCGGAGAACGGTATGGACTGCAGCGGGAAGTCCCACACCTTCCCGCCCTGCACCTTGGCCGGCCAGATCTGCAGGCCGCCGGAGGAGCTGGCGTCGTACTTCCAGCCGAGCGCGGCGGCCGTGGGCAGCAGGTTGGCCTGCCCCTCGAGGCAGGGGGTGCGGCCGCCGGTCAGTTCCTTGCGGTAGTCGAAGGGGAGCGGTTCCAGGTCGGTGAAGCCGGTGTTGGTCTTCCACCGCGTGACGAAGGCCGTGGCCTGGTCGATCTCGCTGCGCCATTCGGCGGGGGACCAGTTGCGCACGCCGGTCGCCCCGCAGAAGTGCCCGTTGAAGTGGGTGCCGATCTCGTGGCCCTCCAGCCAGGCGGCGCGCACCTGTCGGAGCGTGGCGTGGATGTGCCGGTCGGCGAGATAGCCGATCGCGGAGGCGCCGACCGGGTGCTGCGGCGGGTGGTACAGGTGCTTCTTGGACTCGGGCAGGGTGTAGATGCCGCTGAGGAAGAACGTCATCTTCGCGCCGTGGTCGGCGGCCACCTTGCGGAACCGGGAGAACAGCTTGTTGCTCACCTCGCCCGCGCCGTCCCAGGAGAACACCACGAACTGCGGGGGCTTGCGGCCCGGCCGCAGCCGGTCCGGCTCCGGCTGGTGCGGCTGGGGGCCGGTGTCCGCGGTGGAGCCGTCGCCGATCGGCTTCACCGGCCGGGCCTGTGCCGTCCCCCTGCCGTCCGCCGGCTCCGGTCCGCCGACCCGGAGGCCGGTGCCGGAGGAGCAGGCGGCCAGTGCGCCCAGGGCGCCCGCCGCCGCTCCCGCCGTCAGCATCCGCCTGCGTGAGATCCCGCTCATCGTCTCCCCGGTTTCCTCGTCGGGGCCCCGGTGCGGGGCCCGCTCTTCGTGCGGTCTGGGGGTTCGATGACGGGGTCCGGAAGAAAGATCGCGGCTTTCGGCGCCTGTTGCCGTCCTGTGACAGTTGTGGCGCGTTCATGACGAACCCCGCTGCCGCGGGTGCGGGCAGCGGGGTCGCCGGGAGCGGGGCGTGCGGGTCAGGGGCCGGTGCCGGGGGCGAGGACGGAGAGGGAGACGGACGAGGAGTTTCCGGACACCGGAACCGGTCCGCCCGACCAGGCCACCGTCAGGTGGTCCAGCTCGTCCGGCGGCGTGAGGAGCAGGGAGGCGGGCGCGCCCGTCTTCGCCCCGCTGATCTCCGGGTTCGAGAAGGTCAGTCCGGCCCAGGCGCTCTGCCCCGGCTTGAGGGTGACCGTCACCGGCGAGCCCGGCTCCCGGCGGGGGTCGGGGCCCAGCTGGGTGCCCGAGCCGTCGACGAAGGCCGCACCGGGATAGCCGCGCAGGGTGCAGGTCCGGGCGGACTTGTTGGTGAGGACCAGCGGGAAGTTCTCCTGGCCGGCGCCCGGGTCGTTGCGGCCCACGGAGGCACCCAGTTCGGAGGTGTGGCAGCGGGAACCCGCCGCCGCCGTGGTCTTCCCGCCGCCCGGGGACGCGGTCGCCGCCGGGGCCGACGACGCGGAGGAGCGGGTGGGCGTGGAGGCCGCGGCGGACGTGCCGGACGTGGCGGAGGCCGGGCTCTTCGAGGCGTCCGTCGCGGGCGCGGCGGTACCGGACGCCGTGACGGGCGGATCGCTCTGGACGTCCTTGCCGTTGCCGCAGGCGGTCAGGAGGCCCAGCACGGCGACCGTGCCCACGAGCAGGGCCCCGTGCCGCGTGGACCGGGGGGTGTACACCATGTCGCTCAACACTCCTGGTTGTTCGGGGCGAGCGGCGCACCGCGTGCCCGCGGCGCCGGGTGCGCCGTCATGACAATCCGATGCGCCGGACGCGGGAAAAGTTCGGGACACGCAGGGATCTTTTCCCGGACTTGACCGTCCATCCGCGTCTTTCAGGACACCCGCAGCGAACGGAGTATGCCGTCGGTGGCGTCCCCGGCACCCCGCTGCCGCACCTGCACGTACACCTGCGGCCCCGCCGCGCCGCCCGCCGGGGACAGCGCGGACTCCGTGACCGAACCGCCGTCCGGGCAGCCGCTCCAGACCCGGACCGGCCCGTGCCAGTCGGCGTCGGCGAAGGTGCGGCTGCCGGAGTAGCGGCAGCCGGCGTGCGTCAGGGCCTTCACCTCGGCGGCCACGTCGCCGTGCCGGCTCACCCCGACGAACACGCCGTCGACGGCCGCCTTCAGATCCGGCCAGCGGGACAGGTCGTCGGCCACCACCAGACCCGGCTGGTGGCCCGCCTTCAGGCCGAGCGCGCGCGGGTCCCAGCCGGAGTCGCGCAGCTCCCGGCCCCAGCCGGCGGGTACCCGGACGGCGACCTCGCCGGTGGCGTCCGTGACCCGCACCCCGTCGTCCGGCGCGCCGCCGTCCCGCTGGACGAACACGGTGACGGCCACCGCCGCGGCGGTGGCCGCGAGGACCGCGGCGACCGCCAGCGTCACGGCGTTCAGCCGGCCGCGCACCCCGTCCAGCCGCCGCGCGGGGCCCACCGCGGGCGGCCCCGCCGCGAGCCGGTCCAGCTCGTGCGCGAACGCCTGCGCGCCCGGCCAGCGTCGCTCCCGGTCGGGCTCCAGCGCGCGCGAGAGCACCCGCTCCACGTCCTCGCCGAGGTCCGGCCGCAGCCGCCGGGGCGGCACCACTTTCCCCGGCGGCCCCGGCACCGTCCCGGTGACCAGTTCGTAGCCCACCGCACCCAGGCTGTAGACGTCGGCCCGCTCGTCGATGCCCTCGCCGGGCTCGGCCTGCTCCGGCGGCTGGTAGCCCGCCGAGCCCGCCGCCAGGGTCAGTACGGAGGCCTGCGCGAGGCTCTTCGCCAGGCCCAGGTCGGCCAGCAGCACCCGCCTGGTGCCGTCCGGGGCGGTGTGCAGCAGCACGTTGGTCGGCTTGATGTCCCGGTGCACGATGCCGGCCTCGTGCAGCGCGGCGGCGCTGCGCGCGGCCTCCGCCGTCAGCGCCAGCGCGTCCGGCACCGGCAGCGGTCCGCCGCGCAGCAGATCGGCCAGGGTGCCGCCGTCGGCGTACTCCATCACGAAGTACGGTCGGCCGTCCGGGAGTTCACCGATGTCGTAGACCTGCACCACCCGGTTCGAACCGGCCCGCCGCAGCAGTCGCGCCTCGGACAGGAACCGCTCCCGGATGTCGAGCCGGTGCGCCCAGTTCTCGGCGAGGACCTTCACGGCGACCGGGGCCTGCAGCTCGGGATCGTGGGCGAGCCACACCGTGGCGAAGGCGCCGGTGCCCAGCGGCCGTTCGAGGCGGTAGCGGCCGATCCGCTCCAGGGAGTGCATACGACTATCATGCCTGCCCTGAGATCGACTTGGAGGGGGACCCTTCGGTGCAGGACCAGGCGCCCATGGAGGACCTCGCCCGGCGGGCCGCCGCGGGCGACAGCGCAGCCCTGGACCGGCTGCTGACCGAGATCCGGCCCGAGGTCGTGCGCCGCTGCGCGCGCTTCCTGCCGTGCCGGGAGGACGCCGAGGAGGCCGCCCAGGACGTGCTGCTCCAGGTGGCCCGGCACGTCACCGCCTTCGAGGGCCGCAGCCGCTTCGGCACCTGGCTGTACACCGTGGTCGCCAACTGCTGCCGGCAGAAGTACCGCGAGCTCAAGCGGCGGGCCGCCGAACAGCCCGCCGCCATCGAGCCCTCGCACGCCGTCGACCCCCGCACCACCAGCGTGATCGCCGGTTCCCGGGTGGACCTGCTGGAGGCGCTGGACCGCCTGGAGCGGGAGCATCCGCACCTGGTGGCGCCGCTGGTCTACCGGGACATCTGCCAGCTGGACTACGCCGAGGTCGCCGAGCGCGTCGGCATCCCGCTCGGCACCCTCAAGTCCCGCCTGCACGAGGCCCGCAAGCAGGTACGGCCCTGGCTGACGGCCTCCTGAGACCCGCGCCGACCTTCCCCCGAGGCCCGCGCCGACGTCCCCGCGAGCGCTAGAAGTCCTCTTCGTACAAAGGCAGTTCGGCCCAGATCGTCTTGCCGTCGGCGGTGTGCCGGCTGCCCCACCGCTGGGTGAGCTGGGCGACCAGCAGCAGACCCCGGCCGCCCTCGTCGAAGATCTTCGCCCGGCGCAGATGCGGGGCGGTGTGGCTGGTGTCGGAGACCTCGCAGATCAGCGTGGCGGCGTCGTGGATCAGCCGCAGCCGGATCGGGTGCGAGCCGTACCGGATAGCGTTGGTGACCAGCTCGGAGACCACCAGCTCCGCCGTGAACGCGGCCTCGCTCAGTCCCCAGGTGTCCAGCTGGTCCACGACCTGCTTGCGGATCGGCGCGACCAGCGCGGGGTCGGCCGGGATGTCCCAGGTCACCACCTGCGACGGCGGCAGGCCCTGGGTGCGGGCCAGCAGCAGCGCCACGTCGTCGGCGGCGCCGCCCGACGGCAGCAGGCAGTGCAGCACGTGGTCGCAGGTCTGGTCCAGGGAGTCCGTGTGCCGTGCGAGCGCCTCGTACAGCCGCTCACGGCCGCTGTCGCCGTCCCGGTCCCGGGACAGCACCAGACCGTCCGTGTACAGGGCGAGCACCGTGCCCTCGGGCAGTTCCAGCTCGGCGGACTCGAACGGCAGCCCGCCCAGGCCCAGCGGGGGCCCGGCCGGCAGGTCGAGCAGCTCCGGCCGGCCGCCCGGCAGGACCAGCACCGGGGGCGGATGCCCGGCGCGGGCCAGGGTGCAGCGCCGCGACACCGGGTCGTAGACGGCGTACAGGCAGGTCGCGCCGACCTCACCCGGGCTGCCCTCAACGCCGGACTCGTCCGACAGCCGCAGCACCAGATCGTCCAGGTGGGTCAGCAGTTCGTCCGGGGCCAGGTCGATGTCCGCCAGGGTGCGCACGGCGGTGCGCAGCCGGCCCATGGTGGCGGAGGCCTGGATGCCGTGCCCGACGACGTCCCCGACGACCATGGCCACGCGCAACCCGGACAGCGGGATCACGTCGAACCAGTCCCCGCCGACCCCGGCGCGCGCGGCCGGCAGATAGCGGGAGGACGCCTCCAGCGCGGCCGTGCGCGGGAGGTTGCGGGGGAGCAGGCTGCGCTGGAGGGCGAGGGCGGTCTCCCGCTCCCGCGAGTAGCGGCGGGCGTTGTCGATGCAGACGGCGGCGCGCGCGGTGATCTCCTCGGCCAGCAGCACGTCGTCGGCGCTGAACGTGTCCGGGCGCAGGTGCCGGGTGAGGACCGCCACCCCCAGGGTCAGCCCACGTGCCTGGATCGGCACGGACATCGACGAGTGGATGCCCAGCGTCCGCACCCGCTCGGCGCGCGTCGGGTGCCAGCTCAGCCACTGGTCCATGTCGCCCGCGGCGACCGAGGTGGTGATCGTGCGGCCCGCGGTCAGCGAGTCGGCCTGCGGTGAGAGGGCGGGGTACGCCTCCGCCCGACCCGGCTCGATCACCGCCTCGGGGATGCCGCGCAGCACCGACTGGTGGGCGGTGCGGCGCAGACTCACCGGGGCGGTGATGCGCGCGGGGGGCTCGCCGCCGTACTCCTCGGGATCCAGCAGGTCGACGGTGACGAAGTCGGCGAGCGCGGGCACGCACAGGTCCGCGAGCTCCTGCGCCGTGCGGGTGACGTCGAGGGTGGTGCCGATGCGCACGCTCGCCTCGTTGACCAGTTGCAGCCGCTGGCGGGCCCGGTAGTTGTCGGTGACGTCGTGCGCCGCGAGGGAGACGCCCCGTACCCGGCCCTCCGCGTCCAGGACCGGTGCCATCCGGGCGAGCCAGGCGTGCGCGCTGTCCCCGCCGCCGGTGCGCAGAAAGGCCTGCATGTCCAGCGGCCGGCCCGAGGTCAGCACCCGGAGCATGCCCAGTTCCAGTTCCTCGCTCTGCGGCTTGCCCCCGATCTCCGCGAGCCGCAGACCGCGGACCCGTTCTTCGGGCAGGTCCACGACGGAGGCCATCGCGTCGTTCATCCGGCGCAGCCGCAGCTCGTCGTCGTACACGGCGAGCGCGCACGGTGACTGGACCAGGCCGGCCGCGGCGAGCGGATCGTCCGTGGCGGGCGGCCGGTCGCCGGTGAGCGGGGTGACCACCAGCCAGCCGCCGCGGTGGTCGTCGTGCGCGGGCCGCCGGTGGGCGAGCAGCCACACGGGGACGGTGTGCCCGTCCCGATGGCGCAAACCGACCGTTCCCTCCCAGCGGAAGCCGTCGGGGAGGGCCGGTGGACGGTCGTCGGCCAGCAGATCCGCGGCGGGACGGCCCACGACGGCGTCCGCCGGGTGGCCGAGCAGGCGCCGCGCGCCCTCGTTCCACTCCAGCAGCGTTCCGTCCTCATCGATGACAGCCCGGGCCGTCGCCGCCTCGTCGAACGGATAGACCCGGCTCATCGTCGCCGCTCCCAAGCGCACACTCACAGTGAACAGGTGGCACCACTTGTGTTCCAGCGTAGTGCTTCCCACCCGCGCGTGGACCGCGACTCCCCCCTCTCCGGTCGATGGGTCGAACAAGGTCAAGGGGCGATTTCGGCCGATCTCTCGTTGCAGGCGCTCGCCCGTGTCCGGACCCTTGACGATCGTGCGTGGCGCGACGTCAGAATCTGTTTGTTCACGATCAGTTGTGAGTACTTCTGGGACTTGATGAGGGAGGGCCGTCATGACGGTCACACGCAGATCGGTACTGGTCGCGGCCACCGCGACGCCCGCGGCCGGAGCGCTCCTGGGCATTCCCGCGGCTCCGGCCGCCGTCGCCGCCGGGAACGGTGCCGGTGGCCGCCACACGGTGCCCCTGCGTGACGGCTGGCGCTTCGCGCTGGTCGACCCGGGCGGCATCACCGACCCGACCGGCGCCTTCGCCGACGCCGCGGACCCCGCCCACGACGACTCGGACTGGCGCGAGGTCGCCGTCCCCCACGACTGGTCGATCGAACAGACCCCCACGACCGAGCACGGCACCACCAGCGGCACCGGCTTCCTGCCGGGCGGCCTCGGCTGGTACCGGCTCGCCTTCACCCTCCCGCCCGAGTACGCCGGCAAGCGGATCTCGGTCGAGTTCGACGGCGTCTACATGGACTCCACCGTCTACTGCAACGGCATCGAGGCGGGCGGCCACCCCTACGGCTACACCGGTTTCGCCCTGGACCTGACCGACCTCGTCCACACCGACGGAACCACCCCCGACGTGCTCGCCGTCAAGGTCCGAAACCAGCTCCCGAGCAGCCGCTGGTACTCCGGCAGCGGCATCTACCGCGAGGCCCGTCTGGTGATCACCGAGCCGGTGCACGTGGCCCGCTGGGGCACGTACGTCACCACCCCGGAGATCTCCGCCGACCGCGCGCTGGTCCGGGTGCGCACCACCGTGCGCAACGAGACCGGCACCGCCGCCGACGTCCGGGTGCTGTCCCTGATCACCGGCCCCGACGGCCGCACCGCCGCCCGTACGGCCGGCACCGTGACCGTCTCCGACCAGGCCGAGGAGACCCACGAGCTGACCGTCCCGAAGCCCCTCCTGTGGGACTTCGCCACCCCGGAGCACCGCTACACCCTGCGCACCGAGGTCCGCGTCGGGGGCCGCACCACCGACACGTACACCACACCCTTCGGCATCCGCGCCCACCGCTTCGACCCGGACGACGGCTTCTCGCTGAACGGCGTCCCCGCCAAGATCAAGGGCGTCGACCTCCACCACGACCAGGGCGCCCTCGGCGCCGCGATCAGCGTCGACGCCGTCCGGCGGCAGATGCGCATCATGAAGTCGATGGGCGTCAACGCCCTGCGCACCTCGCACAACCCGCCCTCGCCGGAGATGATCCGGGTCTGCGAGGAACTGGGCATCGTGATGATGGTCGAGGCCTTCGACTGCTGGCGGACCGGCAAGACGCGCTACGACTACGGGCGGTTCTTCGACGAGTGGTGCGAGAAGGACGCCACCGAGATGGTCCTCGCCGCCCGCAACTCGCCCGCGGTGGTGCTGTGGTCCATCGGCAACGAGATCCCCGACTCCACGTCCACGGCCGGCCTCGCCATGGCCGACCGGATCATCGGCGCGATCCGGGCCGCCGACGGCACCCGCCCGCTCGTCATCGGCTCCGACAAATACCGGCGCCTGCCCGCCAAGGGCTCCGCGGCCGACCTGATGCTCGCCAAGATCGACGGACTGGGCCTCAACTACAACACCGCCAAGTCGGTGGACGCCCTGCACGCGGCCTACCCGCACCTGTTCCTCTTCGAGTCCGAGTCCTCCTCGGAGACCTCGACCCGGGGCGCCTACCAGGAGCCGGAACACCTGAACACCGGCGAGAACCACACGCCGGGCGGCCGGGCCACCTCCTCCTACGACAACAACCTCGCCTCCTGGACGATGAGCGGCGAGTACGGGCACAAGAAGGACCGGGACCGGAAGTGGTTCGCCGGGCAGTTCCTGTGGTCCGGCATCGACTACATCGGCGAACCCACCCCGTACGACGTCTTCCCGGTCAAGGCGTCCTTCTTCGGCGCGGTCGACACGGCCGGCTTCCCGAAGGACATGTACCACCTCTTCAGGAGCCAGTGGACGGCCGAGCCCATGGTCCATCTGCTGCCCATGAGCTGGAACCACGAAGAGGGCGACACCGTAGAGGTGTGGGCCTACGCCAACGTGCCCTCCGTCGAGCTGTTCCTCAATGGAAAGTCCCTGGGAACACGGGAGTTCGACGTCAAGCGGACCACCGACGGACGCACCTACCTGGAGACCACCGAAGCCACCGGCGACGACAAGACCTTCACCGACGGCCCCCACCCGGGCAGTTACACGAGCCCCAACGGCAGTGCGGGCAGGCTGCACCTGGCGTGGCAGGTGCCGTACCGGCCGGGTGAGCTGAAGGCGGTCGCCCGCCGGGACGGCGAGGTGGTCGCCACCGACGTGCTGCGCACCGCCGGTGCCCCGCACGCCGTCCGCCTGACCGCCGACCGCGAATCCGTCCCCGCCGACGGCCGTTCGCTGCTCTTCGTGACCGCCGAGATCGTCGACGCGCACGGCGTGGTCGTGCCCGGTGCCGAGCACCTCGTCACCTTCGACGTCAGGGGCGGTTCCCTCGCCGGGGTCGACAACGGCCGCCAGGAGAGCGCCGAGCGCTACCAGGCGAGCACCCGGACCGCCTTCCACGGCAAGGCCGTCGCGATCGTCCGCTCCGGCGGCGAGCCGGGAACGCTCGCGGTCGGGGCGCGCGTGGACGGACTGCGCACGGGCAGGACGGCCGTGCGCACCACCCCCGCCCGCGACGCGGTCCGCACCACCGCCCCCGAGTTCCCGCCCGACCACCCGGCCCCGCGCGTCCACCCGTACGCGGACGCCGGGTACTCGGGCCGCCCGGACACCCTGCCCGCCGCCATGCTCGACGGCGACCCGGCCACCGGCTGGTCCAACGCCTTCGCCAAGCCGGCCACCGCACTGCTGCCCGCCTTCTCCGGTGCCCGCGCGAAGGACTGGGTGTCGGTCGACTTCGGACGGAACCGGACCATGGACCGGGTGGCGGTCTCCTTCACCGTCGACGCCACGCACACGCTTCCCGCGAAGGCGGAGGTGGCCGTGTGGAACGGGCACACGTACGTGCCGGTCACCGGCGCCGAGGTGGAGTGGGCCACGGTGTCGGACGCCCCGAGCGTGATCCGCTTCGACGCGGTGCGCGGCTCGCGGCTGCGGCTGACCCTCACGAGCGCCCACCCGGGCGAGGACCGGGGCGCCGTGCGCATCAGCCGGCTCGACGCCTGACCGGGCCGGCGGGGCGGACGGGAGGCCGCCCCGGCGGCTGCCCGTCCGCGCGCCTCCGGTCAGGCGGCGTCGTGGAACACCAGCCCCAGCGTGCGCCGCCGCCCGGACCGCACGGTGCTCACCCCGTGCCGCATCGCCCCGGCCGACCAGCCGCGGCGCGTGCGCACGGGGTGGTCCCGGGTGGTGAACACCAGGCCGTGCCCCTGCCGCAGGACGGTCGCCGTACCCCGCGACTGGGCGCGCGGCCGCTGTTCCACCATCAGGAACTCGCCACCGGTGTAATCGGTGCCGTACTCGTCCAGGGCGATCACCACCTGGAGCGGGAAGAGGAGTTCGCCGAAGACGTCGCGGTGCAGGGCGTTCCAGTCGCCCGGCCCGTAGCTGAGCAGGATCTGCGCCGACCGGTCCTGGCCGGCGGCGTGGCAGCGCTCCAGCCAGTCGCCGAGCGAGTCGGGCCAGGGGGCCGCCCGGCCCAGGCGGGCCGCCCAGTCCCGGGCCACCGGCAGCAGCCGAGGGTAGAGCGCGGCGCGCAGCGCGGCCACGGGAGCGGGCAGGTCATGGGTGAAGTAGCGGTACTCGCCGGATCCGAACCGGTGCCGGGCCAGGTCGACCGTGGTCCGGAACAGTTCCGGCTTCTCGTAGAGAGCGGCCAGGTCGGCGCACTCGGCGGCGGTGAGCAGCGGGCCGGTGGGGGCGCTGCCGAGCTCGTCCAGCCCGGCCGAGAGCGCGGGCCAGTCCGTGCGGGCGGCCCGGCGGCGGGCCTCGGCCAGGGTGAAAGTCATCGTCGTTCCTCCTCCGGAACTCACAGCAGGGCCGGCTGCAGGGCACCCTCGTGGGTGAGCAGCCACATCTTGTTCCCGACCCCGCCGGCGTACCCGCGCATCGAGCCGTCCGCGCCGATCACCCGATGGCAGGGGCGGAGCAGCAGGAGCGGATTCGCGCCGAGTGCCCGGCCGACCGCGCGGATCTCGGAGCGGGGTACGCCGAGCCGGGCCGCCAGTTCGCCGTACGTGGTCGTGGTGCCGTACGGGATGGCGTCCAGGGCCTGCCACACCCTCTGCTGGAAGGCGCTGCCCGGCGCGGAGAGCGGCAGGTCGAAGCGGGTCGGGCGGCCCGCGAAGTACGCCTCCAGCTGCCGGTGCGCCTCGGTGAACGGCCGGTCGTCGCGGTCCTCCGGACGAACGGCCGGCGCGTCGGGCCCACCGGGCAGGGACAGCGAGGAGACGGCGTGGCCACCGGGCCCGACGGAGGCGGTCAGCAGCAGATCGCCGAGCGGGCTCGGGTGGACGGTGTGAACGGTGCGCGTATGCATCGGTGCTCCCTCGGATACCTCCGTGCCGCCTGTGCGTGCGGCCTTCGCGTGCTGTCGAGTCTGCTGCGCCCGGGGCCCGGTGACCGGCGGAAAACGGACACAGCCCTGCGGCGCCGTGGGTACCGCGCCGCAACCGATCCGACCTGTGGATATTTACGCGTGAGTACCCGGGCGGTACCGTGAGGGTCATGCCAGCTCTCAACGTGGAGTTCAGCGAACGGGAACTAGAGGACCTGCGGCAGATCGCCAAGGAGCGCGGTACGTCGATGAAGGCCCTCGTGCGTGAGGCGGCCGCCGCCGACATCGCCCGGCACCGCGCCCTGCAGGAGGGCGCCGAGACCTTCCGGCGCTTCTTCGCCGCCCACGCGGAGGAGTTCGCCGCCGCGTTTCCCGACGACGAGCCCCCCGCCAAGGGCGAGGCCGCCTGAGTCATGTCCTCCGTCCTCCACATCGACGTCCCCTGGCTGCTCCAGCGGCACGAAGAGGTGCTGCCCGACCAGCCCGCCGTGGACGACTTCTCCGCGCTGGTCGCCGCCGTGGCCCGGCACCGTGTGGACCCGCCGCGGCTCGGCGTCGACTCCGACGCCGCCTGGCGTGCCGCCGCCCTGCTGCACACCCTCGCCGTGCTCAAGCCGCTGCCCGCGGCCAACGCCCGCTTCGCCTGCTCGACGGCGGTGGCGTACATGTTCGTCAGCGGTGCCGGCATCGATCCGCCCTACGGCGCCCTCGTCGACCTGGCCCGCGACCTGATCTCCGGCAAGACCGACGTGTACGGGGCGGCGGACCGACTGCGTTCCTGGCAGATCTGAACGACGCCTCGTGGGGCCGGACCGACCTGACGCCCACTCACCGGGCCGGACCCGGCCGGCCGGGCCCGTTCCCGGGTGAGCCCGTCCACGGTCGGCGGGGGAAGCCGCCGGGGCCGCCGGCCGAGGGCGGGAGGAACAAGGCCGGCGGCCGGTCGCGCGCGGGAGAGCCGCCGTTCCGCGCGGGGCCTTCCGAGAGGGCCGGTCCCAGTCCACTACCGCTCCCGGGGCCCCGGGAGCGTGCGCGTCCCACCGGCGCGTGCGCACACTTCACACGGGGCGCACGGGAATACGAAAGCCGCCTCGCCCGACCAGGCCCGGACCGAGTATTTCTGACTTTCTTTCAACAAGGCCGATGTCCTACGGGCGCCTTGTTGCCCGTGTGGAAGTTGTGCAAGGGTTGCAGCGCCCGTGCGGGGGGCATAGTCCAGGGTTCTTTCGGCAGTTGCGGAACCGGACCGGCCGAGCGCCGGTGAATTCCCGTTCCCCGCGCGCACCCAGAGGCTCGCACCTACGCACCACGCACCAAAGGAATCCGCTCCGTGCCCACCCCCCACCCCCCTCGTCCCCCCTTTCCGCCACCCGGCGGGGAACCGGGGGAATCCGACGAGTCCCTCGCCGGCCCGCTGCGCGCCGGCTCCGACGCGGAGGCCTCCCGGTCCACCGCCCTCCTGATGTCCCGGCACTGGCAGCCGGCACACGACTACGCGGTGATATGCCTGGCCGCTCCCGGGCCCCTGGCCCACATGGCCACCGCCACCGCCTTCCACCAGGTCCTCGGCCGGCTCGCCCTCGGCGAACCCGGCGAGGCGTTCCGTCCCCGCCTGCTCGTGGCAGTGCGGGACACGGTCCTCAACTGGTCCTCCACGGACCGGATCACCGCCGTACTGCCCGGACTCGGAAAACCCGCCGGGGGCCGCGGTATGCGCAACGCGAAGACACTGATACCGGAAAACCGCGCGCTCTCCGACCGTTCCTTCCTCGGACTTCCCCGGCTGGAACAGACGTTGCTGTGGCACACCGAGGTCGAGGCCGAGCCGATAAACGCGCCCGCCGAACTGCTCGGCATCGACACCGAGAGCGCGGCGATCGCACTCGAACAGGCTCGCGAGAAATTCCGGGAAGGCCTGGTGCGCGCGCACCGGGAACTCGCTCCCGGCACGGAGTGCCGTTACTACAACCGCCTTCTGGACGTCCCGATACGGCGGGGTGGAAACCTGCTGCCCGACGTCCAGGAGCACCTGGCGGCCTGTGTCCACTGCCGGCATGCCGCCGAGCAACTCGGCAGCTCCGAGGCCGCCCTGGGCGTCCTGCTCGCCGAAGCCGTCCTCGGCTGGGGCGCCCGCCGCTACCTCGACTGCCGTCCCGGCCGCCGCCCCGGCCCCGCCCGCGGCGGCTCCCGGGGCCCGGGCGGGCGCCGACGCGGGGGTGGGAAGCCCGGACTGTTCCTCCGGACCACCTCCTCGCGCGCCGGGGCCCGCGAAGGCGGCGAGCCGGAGCCGCGGTCGCTGGGCACGGGGTCGCGCGGCCGACGGCGCGGCACACCCGGACCGTTCGCCCGGACACCGTCGCCGCCGGGTGGTACCGGCGTCGCCGCCGTAGGGTCCACGCGGACGCTGCTCACCGGCGTCGGCGTGGCGTCCGTCGTGCTGCTGGCGACCGTCGTCGCCCTGGGTGTGTGGCCGGACGGCGGATCCGGTACCGGTCCCGTCGCCTCCACGAGCGCCGTGCCCGGCACCGACGCCCGGCACCCGCGCGCCTCCGGCACCGCGCCGGACACCGCCGGTCTGCCCGCCACGGGCCGTCCCGGCAGGCTGCGCAACGTGGCCGCCGGCCTGTGCCTGGACGTCCGGGGCGCGCCCGTGTCCGGTGCCGCCGCGGTGCTCGCCGTCTGCTCCACGACGGCCGGACAGCAGTGGACGTACGACGCCGACGGGCAGTTGCGCAGCGCGGCTGGCACCGGACTGTGCCTGGACTCGCACGCCGACGCCGGTGTGGTGACCCTCGGCAGCTGCGCCGGGGCCGGCTCGCAGCGGGCCGACGACGTGCGCTACGACCTCACGGTGCAGGGCGAGTTGCTGCCCCGCTGGGACCGGACCGTGGCCCTCGCCACCGCCGGTGAGGAAGCCGGGTCCGACGTCGTGGTCAAGGTCCGCGACCGGTCCGCCGGACAGCGCTGGCTGTCCGACTCGCCTACGGCGAGCCCGGGTTCACTGTCGATCGCCGGCTCCGACGGGCCGGCCGCCCGGCCGGCGGAGGATTCCGGGAAGGACGCCTGAGGGACCGCCGTGTCCGGGGGCGGCAGGACCGCCCCCGGACACGGCGGACTCAGGCGGGGTCCGTGACGAGATCATCTGCGCCGACCGTGCCCGGACCGGTGTGCCCGGACAGTGCGAGCGTCAGGTCCAGTTCGGCCAGCAGGCACCGGACGACGTGCTCGACCCCGGCCTGTCCGTCCAGTCCGAGCCCGTAGACGTAGGGACGGCCCAGCAGCACCGCCCGGGCGCCGAGGGCCAGGGCCTTGAACACGTCGTCGCCGGTGCGCACCCCGCTGTCGAAGAGCACCGTCAGCCGGTCGCCGACCGCGTCCGCGACCCGGGGCAGCGCGTCGGCCGCCGCGACCGAGCCGGCCACCTGCCGCCCCCCGTGGTTGGAGACCACCACGCCGTCCATGCCCGCGTCCGCGGCGAGCCGTGCGTCGTCCGGGTGCAGGACGCCCTTCAGCACGATCGGGCCGTCCCAGTGCTCCCGCAGGAACGTCAGGTCCGGCCAGGTGTGCCCCGGGTCCCCGAACAGGCCGAGGAAGTGCAGCACGGCCGCGTTGGGATCCTCGTGCACCGGCTTGGCCAGCCCCGCCCGGAAGGCCGGGTCGGTGAAGTAGTTGGCGGTCCCTACCCCGTGCAGGAACGGCAGGTACGCCTGGTCCAGGTCGCGGGGGCGCCAGGACAGCAGCGGGGTGTCCAGCGTGACGACCAGGACCGAGAACCCGGCCGTCTTCGCCCGGCCGAGGAAGCTGCGGGTCACCTCCCGGTCCTTGCCCCAGTACAGCTGGAACCAGCGCTCGGCGTCCCCCATCGCCTCCGCGACCTGCTCCAGGGGCGTGCTGGACGCCGACGACAGGATGTACGGCACGCCCTGCGCGGCGGCGGCCCGGGCGGCGGCGGACTCCGCGTCCGGGTGCATGATCGACAGCACTCCGACGGGGGCCAGGGCCAGCGGCGCGGGCAGAGGCCGCCCCAGCACCTCCGTCGACAGGTCCCGCTCCCGTACGTCCCGCAGCATGCGCGGCACGATCCGGCGCCGGGCCAGGGCGGACCGGTTGGCGCGGGCGGTGCCGCCGTCGCCCGCGCACCCCGCCACGTAGCCCACCGGGCCGGGGCCGAGCCGGTGTTCGGCCAGCTCCTCCAGCCGGGTCAGGTCGGTGGGCAGCCGGGGCACGGAGCCCGTCATGCCGTTCAGATAGATCTCGTACTGGAAGTCCGCCCAGTGCTTCGCCATCCGGCCGTCCCGCCTCTCGTCGCTGAGTACGCGTGCAGCCCGACGATACTGGCGGGTAGCCGCAGGTCGGCAGGCCCCCTCACGGGCGGCGACCGCGCCGCCCGTGACGGGGCGGGACGGCGCGCACGGGGCCCCACCCGTGAACGACGGTCACAGGAGCGGCCGGCAGCGACAGGAACGAGCCGATCTGCGGTGCACGCGCGGCGATCCGCGCGGCGGAATCATCCGTCGTCGTCGCCGTCCCCGCCGTCGTCGGCGGGGGAGTCGGCCACCTCCTCGGCGTCCGGGCCCTGCGCCCGTACCCGCTCGACGTGTTCCAGGGACTCGCGCAGCTCGGTCAGCCAGTCGTCGGTGTGGCGCCGGACCAGGCGCACGCACCAGGCGAGGGCGTCACTGCGGCTGCGGGCGACGCCGGCGGCGATGAGGGTGTCCAGCACCTGTCGCTCGGGCTGGCGCAGCCGGGTCATCACCGGCGCGGCCACATGGGTGAACAGCGCCCGTTCCGTCCCGCACACCACACCCCAGGAGACCTTGCGGCCGAAAAGGTGCTCCGCCTCGCGGGCCACCTCCATCCTGGCCCCGCGGGTGCGTTCCCGGAACTCCTGGATCCGGGCCCGCAGGGCGGCGTCCCGCTCGGCGGCCGGGGCGTCGTCGGTGAGCCGCGGTGCGGGGACGCGCCCGGTCACGGTGATCTCCTCGCGGTCCGCGGTCACCTCGACCAGTTCCGTGAAGAGATCGTCGGGCAGCCGGCCGGCGAACCAGCCGCGCAACTCGGCTCTCTGCTCTGCTGTAATCATGTAATCAGGCTTACGCCCTCGGTTTCATGAACACAAGGCGTCACGAAGGGGTTCGCTGCGGGCAAAGTCGGAATGTTTCAGGCCGATTAACGAAGAGGTGTTTTTCGGCCATCCGGCCGGTTCCACCGATCAAGAACCGCTCAGTTCCGCGGTCGACGTGTTCGAATTCCGTAACTTCACGCCACTGATTGAACACCGAAGGTTACTGAAACCCATGGGTGCGATGTGAGTTTCGCCGGTGGACTCGGCAGAGTGGCGCTCGCCGCCCGGTGCCCGACCGGACCCGGGCCGGCACCCCCGATGTTCGAGCGGAAGGAAGCACACAATGCGTACCACCGCGCGCTGGGCAGCGGCCCTCGGCCTCACGGCCGCCGCCGTTTGCGGACCCCTGACCGGGGCCGCCGTCGCTGCACCGGACGCCGCCCCGTCGTCGCTCTACGCCCCGTCGGCCCTGGTGCTCACCACCGGCCACGGCAGCGAGGCGGCCACGGCGACCCCGGAGCGCGCCGTCACCCTCGTCTGCGCCCCCGGCGCCTCCGGCACGCACCCCGCCGCGGCTCAGGCCTGTGCCGAACTGCGCGGCGCCGCCGGTGACTTCGACGCCCTGAAGGGCCACGCGGACGCGTTCTGCACCAAGATCTACGACCCCGTGGTCGTCACGGTCCAGGGCGTCTGGCAGGGCAAGCGCGTCTCCTACGAGCGCACCTTCGGCAACAACTGCGTGAAGGACGCGGCCACCGGCAGCGTCTTCGCGTTCTAGGACCGGGATCGCGCGGTTCCCCGACACACCGGATCAGGACCGTAACTGGGGAGTGCGGCCCCGGGAGTGGGGAACCTGCGATCTCGCGCCGGAGCCGACGGGCGGAGTGGGGCCATCCGTCGGTCTCCGGGCACACAGCCGCTCCCCGGGCAGGCCCGTGGGGGGCCTCCCGGGGAGCGGCGAAAAACCAACGGTTTCAACGGCGTTCAGGCCTTGCGGCGATGACTCGTGTCACACCACGGAAACCTGCGACTGCGCCGGCATGTGCACAGAGCGACACGGAATCGGTCCGACGACACCGTGGTGCCGTCCTCCAGTTCGATCTCCACCGGTCCCTCGACCAGCAGCGGCCCGCGCCGCGGCATGGTGATCCGGCGGGCGCGGTCGTCAGCTGACTCGTTCGGCACGGATGACCACCAGTTCCTCCCTGTCGTCGGACGCCCCGAGCAGCCCGCTCCGGCGCAGCCACTCCTCCCGGGAGCGCAGCACGGGGCCGAACGCGATCCAGCGGCGCCGGACCACCGCGGCCTTGAGACCCGCCGCCCGCAACTGCTCCACGGTGCGCTCCGGATCGCTCAGCGCGGAGTGCACGATCAGCAGGACGCCTCCGACGCGCAGCAGCGCGGGGGCGTCCCGGCATATCCGGTCCAGCACCAGCCGCCCGTCCCGGCCCGCGTCCCACGCCCGGGAGCGGCCGCTCGGGCCGCGCCCGGCGTCGGGCGCCGGCACGTAGGGCGGGTTCGCGAGGATGAGGTCGTAGGTCCGGTCCCCGACCGGGCCGAAGAGATTGCCGCGGTGGATGCGTACCGGCAGCCGCCTCAGCCAGGCGTTGAGCCGCGCCGTCCACACCGCGCACCGGGAGACGTCCACCGCGGTCACCTCGGCGCCCCGGCGGGCGGCCTCCAGCGCCAGCGCCCCGCTGCCGGTGCCGACGTCGAGCACCCGGGCGCCGGGCGGCGGACTCTCCTCGCGGAGGGCCTCGGCCAGCAGCTCCGTATCGTCCTGAGGGGCGTACACGCCCGGAAGCAACAAAGCGATCACCTCGCGCGGGTACCCCGACATTCAGGATGTATGGGCCATTTCGCTGCTCAAGGGCGTTCGCAGGGACGAGCGCCCCGCCCGCCAGTCGGACAGCAGCCGCCGAGCCAGCCGGTCCTCGAGGTACTCGGTCGCGTCGATCCCGAAGGCGATGTCACCCGCCAGCTCGGGCTCCTCCTCCAGCAGTCCGCCGATCACGTCGTGGCGCACCACCTGCTCGTGCACCGCGTCCGCCTCCACGTGCTCGTCGTAGAAGAACTCCGCGGCGGGACCGGCGCCGGTGCGGCGCATCGCCTCGGCGAGCCGTCGGGACCCCGGTGAGGAGGTGATCTCCACCTCGGCGAAGTGCCCCACCAGCGCGCCGCGCAGCGCCCGGTGGAGCCCGAACAGGGACATCAGGTTGACGACGGCCAGCATCTGGGCCGGCGCCGCGTCCAGGTGGCGGCCGTAGGCCGTGTCCAGGCCCAGGTCCGTCATCAGGTCGGCGAACAGGCGGGCGTGGACCCGCTCGGGCCGGCCGCCGCCGAACTCGTCGAACTCCACCGCCGCCATCGCCGCCTTCGCCCGGCCCCACAGCCGCGGCAGCACCCAGGCGTGCGGGTCGGCCTCCTTCAGGTGGTAGAGCGAACGCAGGGCCGCGTACTCGCGCAGATGCCACAACTCGCCCTCGTCACGCAGGAAGTGGCTGACGCCCGTGCCGTCGACGGGTTCGACCAGAAGCGCGCCGAGCGCGTCGTCGAGGCTGTCGTGCACCGGGGTGTCGGCGCGCAGAGCGGACAGGAAGCGCTGTTCCAGCGCGCCGCGGACGCGCAGCAGCTCCGGGTCCCATTCGCGCTCCGGGCCGACGCCGGCGAAGCCGCGGTAGTGCAGCTCGTAGCAGAGGTAGAGGGCGAGCTGGAGGTCGTCGCCGTACGGGTCCGCCTCCTCGGCGGCCGCCGGGCGGGGGAGGGGGCCGGTGCCACCGAGATACCCGGTGACCGCGGCGGACAGCGGTCCTCTGGACGGGGGCAGCTGAGGTCCTCGCAGGTGGTGGCTCATGCGGCCCGGGTACCCGGGCCGCGGGAAAGCACCAGTGATCCATTGCGCGCCGAAGAATCCACCGGAGCCGTCGAACCCCTACGCGCCGGCCCGGGAGCGGTCACACCGCCAGGCCGTCCGTCTCAGTCCTCCTCCGCCTGCTCCTGCGCGCCGACGTTCGGGCTGGTGGCGTCCCCGGCCTTGCCCGAGCGGGACCCGTCCTCGTCGCGCTTCTCGGCCTCCTCGACCTCCCGGAGCACTTCCTCCAGGGCCGTCTCGGGCCGCTCCTCGTGGTCGTTCCCGCCGGGCATGGCGCCTCCTCGAATCGTTACGGTCTTGATCCACCGCGAGTTACCCGCACCCGCCGCCTCAAGCGTCCCGCGGGGGGTGCGGCCTGTCGCCCGGAGGGACAACGCGAGGGGCCGCCGTCTCCCTGAAGACGGCGGCCCCTCGGGGGTGCGGTTACGTGGCGGTCACATGTGGACGACCGGTGCCGCGCCCGCGTCCTGCTCGGGCACGCCGCGCCGGTAGAGCAGGAAGGCGATCACCGCGCCCGCGCCGAAGAGGACCGCGGACCACCAGAAGGCGGTGGTGTAGCTCTCGATGGTCGCCTGGGCCCGCACCAGCTCGCTCGTGGCGTCCCGGCCGGCGAGGTAGTCGGTGGCGGCGCTCGCGGCGAGGGTGTTCAGCAGGGCCGTGCCGATGGAACCGCCCACCTGCTGCATGGCGTTGACGGTCGCGGAGGCCACACCCGCGTCCTCGGCCGCCACCCCGCCGGTGGCCAGCTGCATGGCCGGCGGCATGACCAGGCCGAGGCCGACACCGATCACGACCAGCTGCGGCAGCACCGCGCTCAGGTAGTGCGAGCCGACGCCGATGCCGGCCAGCCAGGCCATGCCGGCCGTGGCGATCGCGAAGCCCAGCGGGATGACCGCCTTCGGGCCGAGACGGGGTACCAGGACGGTGGTGCCGAGCTGTGCGGCCACCATCAGGGCACCGACCATCGGCAGGAACGCCACACCGGTCTTCGTGGGGCTGAAGCCCAGGTTGAGCTGGAGGTAGTAGGTCAGGAAGAGGAACACGCCGAACATGCCCGCACCGGTGATCAGCACGGCCAGGAAGGAGGCCGCGCGGTCGCGGTCCAGCAGGATGCGCAGCGGCAGCAGCGGATGCGCCGCCCGGGTCTGCCACCAGGTGAAGGCGGTCAGCAGCAGCCCGCCCGCGATCAGGAAGCCCCAGGTCAGCGGGGATCCCCAGTCGTGGGACTCGGCGTTGGAGAAGCCGTAGACCAGGGAGAACAGACCGGAGGCGACCAGGACGGTGCCCGGCACGTCGAGCTTGGCGTCCGCCGCGTCGCGATGGTGGCCCAGCAGGATCCAGCCGCCCGCGAAGGCGACGACCGCGATGGCCACGTTCACGTACAGGGTCCAGCGCCAGTCGAGCGCGTCGGTCAGCACACCGCCGAGCAGCAGGCCGACGGCACCGCCGGCGCCGGCGATCGCGCCGTACACACTGAACGCGCGGGCCCGTTCCCGGGCGTCGGTGAAGGTGGTGTTGAGCAGCGACAGCGCGGCGGGCGCGAGGAGCGCGCCGAAGGCACCCTGCAGGGCGCGGGCCACGACCAGCATGGTGAAGCCGTTCGCGGCGCCGCCGAGCGCGGAGGCCAGGGCGAAGCCGACGACCCCGACGAGGAAGGCCGGCTTGCGGCCGAACAGGTCGGCGATCCGGCCGCCGAGCAGCAGCAGGGAGGCGAACGCCAGCGCGTAGGAGGTGACGATCCACTGCCGGCTGCCGTCGGAGAAGCCGAGGTCGCTCTGGGCGGACGGCAGGGCGATGTTCACGATCGTGGCGTCGAGGACCACCATCAGCTGCGCGATGGCGATGACCGCGAGGATCCACCACCGGCGGGGCGAGGCCTCGCCCCGTTCGGTCGCCGGTGCCCCCGATCGGGAGGACTCGGCCAGGGTCTTCTGGGACATGGGGGAACCACTCCAGGGAAGTCGTCCGGGTGCGGATACGCAAGAGAACGAACGGCGCGTAAACGAAACCGTTTCGTACACATGGAGCGTAAACCAGTCCGAACGAAACGGCAACGTTTCGCTGGGGCGCCCGCCTGGGCCGCCGCCCCGACGAGGCGCCGGACGACACCCGGCCCCGACGTGAAGGACCCGAGCACATGTCCGTCGACCTCACCGGCGCCTATCTGACCCTGCACGACGGCCGCCCCGCCGTCCGCTTCGGCCGTACCTACGACCACCCCGTGGACCGTGTCTGGCGGTACGTCGCCGACCCCGCCGAACTGGCCCTGTGGTTCCCCTCCCGGGCCGAGATGGAGCTGCGCCCCGGCGGCGCCGTCCGCTTCACCGGCGACCCGAACACGCCCGAGTCCACCGGCCGGGTCCTCGCCGTCGACCCGCCCCGGCACCTGTCCTTCGCCTGGGGCGGCGACGAACTCCACTTCGACCTGGCGGCACTGGACGACGGGCGCACCCGCTTCACCCTGACCGACGTGCTCGGCGCCGCGGACACCGCCGCCCGCAACGGCGCCGGCTGGGAGGTGTGCCTGACCGCCCTGGACGCCGCGGCGGGCGGTCGGGCCGTCGACGGCCCGCACACCGGGGCGAGCGCGCTCTGGAAGGAGTTCTACGACGGCTACGTCGGCGCCGGTGTGCCCTCCGGCGCGCCCGTGCCGGGCCTGGACTGACCCGCCCGCCGACCGGGCCGCCCTCGCGATCACCCCGGCGGCTGCGCGGACGGATCAGCTCGCGAACACCTTCACCAGGGCCGACGACAAGGAGCCGGGACCGGCCGGCGAGATACGTGCGCCCAGATGGCCGTCCGGGCGCACCAGGAAGGCGGTGCTCCCGCCGGCCGTGTACCGGTCGCGGAACTCGCCCCGGCCGTCCCGCAGCACCGGCACCGGCAGGAAGCCCGGTTCGACCCCGTCCGGCAGCACGCAGTAGACGGCCACCCGCCCGTGTGACAGACGGCGTGCCTCGTCCGCGAGCGCCGCGCAGTCCCGCGTCCCGCCGGCGGAATCGGCGTAGAGCAGCAGCACGTGGTCGTGTCCGCCCAGCACCTCGTGCAGGCGGAGGGGGAAGGCCGCGATCGGATCACGCAGGCCCCCGCAGTCGGGCGCGCGGTCACCCGCGGCCGGGCCGCGCCCGGCCGCGGGACCCGGCTCCACGACCGGGCTGTCCTGGTAGGTGATCAGCAGCTGCGCCTCGCGCAGCATGACCGTCACCGGATCGCCGGGGTCGCTCTGCACGCCCTGGCGCGTCGCGTGCCTCAGCGTGCGGCCCACCACCTCCTCGCCGACCGGCCGGCGTTCGGCGTCGTAGCTCTCCAGCAGCTTGGGCTCGGCGTCGCCCGCCACCGCGAGGGCCAGCTTCCAGGCGAGGTTGCAGGCGTCCTGGATCCCTGTGTTCATGCCCTGGGCGCCGGTCGGCGGATGGATGTGCGCCGCGTCCCCGGCGACGAAGACCCGCCCCCCGCCGTACCGGCCCACCAGGCGGTGGCTGACGCGGAACACCGACGACCAGCGCATCGCCGAGGCCGTGGCCGGCCGGGGCGACAGCCGGTCGACGACCTCCTGGATGTGTTCCAGACTCGGCGCACGCCCGGACTCCGGACCGTGGGCCACCGCGTCCTGCCCCCGCGCCCCGCCCCGCAGCGACAGCTCCGGCGGGACCCGCATGGACACCCGGTAGCGGCACCGGCCCGGCAGCGGGATGCACACCAGCAGGTCGTCCACCTCGCCGCCGGGGGGAACGTGCATGGCCCGCACGCCGTACCCGGGCGCCAGATCCCAGTCCAGCTCGACGTCCGCGAGCATGTACTCCTCGGGCAGCGCGCCGCCCTCGAAGGAGAGCCCCAGCGTCCTGCGCACGACGCTGTGCGCGCCGTCGCACCCGACGACGAAGCGGGAGCGGATCTCCAGCTCCTCACCGGTGGCCGTGCGCAGACCGCTGGTGACGCCGTCCGCGTCCTGGGTGAAGGAGACCAGTTCCGTACCGCGCTCGATGCGCCCGCCGAAGCAGGCCAGCCGCTCCTCCAGGATGCGCTCGGTCTCGTACTGCGGCAGGCACGCGAAGCCGTACGGCACCTCCGGCGGCAGCTCCAGCTCGACGCGCGCCTGCTGCACACCGTTCACGTAGACCAGCTGACCGCGCATGGGCAGCGCGGCGTCGAGCGCGGCGCGGGCCACGCCCATCCGCTCCCACAGCTCGAACGTCCTCGGCTGGACACCGACGGCCTTGGCGTACGGCAGCCGGGCGGGCAGCCGGTCCACCAGCCGGCAGCCGACGCCCCGCCGGCGCAGTTCCAGGGCGGCGGTCAGACCGACCGGGCCCGCCCCCGCGATGAGTACGTCGGTGTCCGTCATCCGCCACTCCCGCCAGGGTCCCGGTGAACGGACGGGGGACCGGCCCCCGGTCCGCTCTCGCCTTCATGCTCGCTCCCGTGGCCCCGCCCGGCGACCGGGGACCCGCGCGGGAGAGGGCGCCGGCCGCCCCGCCGTGCGCGGTGTTTCAGTCTGTGGCGCCCTGGATACACCGCGAGGGTTCGGCCCCGGAGTCCGCGAGCCCGTGCACACCGTCGCAATGAGGTCGTCACCATGTCCCACGCCCCGTCCCCCGCAAGCCCCTCGAACCGCGCCGGGCCGGTCGTGACCTCCGCCCCCCGGACGGGTTCCGCCGCGCACGCCGGGCGGCGGACCGGCGGGGGCGGCACCGCTCTGGTGACGGGCGCCTCCTCCGGCATCGGCGCGGCCGTGGCGCGCCGGCTCGCCGCCGAGGGGGGCTGGCGGATGGTGCTGAACGGGCGCGACGTCACCCGTTTGGAGCAGGTGGCCGCCCTGGCCGGTGCCGTGGCCCTGCCCGCGGACCTGACCCGGCCCGGCGCGGACCGCCGGCTCACCGAGCTGGCCCTGGACCACCTGGGGGAGCTGGACCTGCTCGTCGCCGGTGCCGGGGTGGGCTGGGCCGGGGACTTCACCGCCATGCCGGCCGCACGCATCGACGAGGTCGTCGGCGTCGACCTGCTGGCCAACCTGCACCTGGTGCGGGCCGTGCTGCCCCACATGGTCGCGGCCGGATCCGGACGCGTCGTGCTCGTCGGATCCCTCGCCGGCAGCGTCGGCGTGCGCGGCGAAGCCGTCTACTCCGCCGCCAAGGCGGCCCTGGCCGCCTTCGCCGACGCCCTGCGGTACGAACTGCGCGGCACCGGCGTCCGCGTCAGCCATGTCGTCCCCGGTGTGGTCGACACCCCCTTCTTCGACCGGCGGGGCACCCCGTACACGCGGCCCTGGCCGAGACCGGTGCCGCCCGCGCGCGTGGCGGACGCGGTGTGGGCCGCCGTCCGGCACGACAAGGACGAGGTGTACGTCCCCGGCTGGCTGCGCGTGCCCGCCCTGGTGCGGGGAGCCGCGCCCGGGCTCTACCGGCGGCTCGCCGCGCGTTTCGGGTGAGCGGACATGATCGCCCTCACGGTGGTGCTCGCCCTGCTCGCGGCGCTGTCCAACGCGTCCGCCTCGGTGCTCCAGCGCCGGGCCGCCGTGGAGCAGGGCGACGAGGGCACCGGTGCGAGGGCCGCCGGGCGCCGGCTGCTGCATCTGCTGCGGCGCCCGTCCTGGCTGGCCGGCGCGGGACTGCTGGCGCTGTCCAGCCTGTTCCAGGCCGGGGCGCTGGCCACGGGCAGCCTGTCCCTCGTCCAGCCGCTGCTCGCCGCCGAGCTGCTGTTCACGCTGGCCGTGGGCAGTGTCGTCTTCCGGCGCCGCCCGGACGGCCGTACCTGGCTGGCGTTCGCCGCCCTCGCCGTCGGGCTCGCCCTGTTCCTCCTCGCGGCGGCGCCGTCCCCCGGCCGGCCGACCGCGCCGCCGGAGGCCTGGCTGCTGGGCGGCTGCGGGGCGCTCGGGGCCGTCGTCGTGCTGGTCGCCGTCTCCCGCCCGGTCCGGGGCGCGGCCAGGGCGGCGCTCCTCGGTCTCGCCTCCGCGGTGTCCTTCGCGACCACCGCGGCGCTGATGAAGGAGGCGGTGGGCCGGCTCGCCCACGGGCCGGAGGCCATGTTCACGCACTGGTCGCTGTACGCCACCGCCGGCGCCGGACTCGTCGCCTTCCTGCTGCTGCAGAGCGCGCTGAGCGCCGGATCGCTGACGGCCTCCCAGCCCGCCCTCACCCTCGGCGACGCGCTGACCAGCGTCGTGCTCGGCTGGGTCCTGTTCGCTGAGACGATCCACCTGGGGCTGAGGGTGATTCCCGAGGTGATCGGCGTCGTCCTGATCGGGGCGGGCAGCATCGGCCTGGCCCATGCCCAGTCGGCCGGTCAGGACTGGGACACGTCCGTACCGGACCACCCGCCCGACCGGAACGGGCGGCGGGCGCCGGCACCCCGCAGGCCCTGACACCGGCCGGGCCGTGCGCGCCGGTCGAATCCACTGAAGGAGGCAGTCCGATGTCCCTCGTGTCCGGCCGCGCGTGGCGGACGACGGTGGCCCTGCTGCCGGTGGGCGTCGCCGCGGCGCACATCGGTCCGGCGGCCACCTGGCTCCCCGGCGTACGGCTGCGGTTCTTCCCCGGGCTCAGCGGGACCGGCCGCCGCGACCATGTGGCGCTGACCTTCGACGACGGCCCCGACCCGGAGTCGACACCGCGCTTCCTGGACGCGCTGGACGACCTCGGGACGCGGGCGACGTTCTTCGTGCTCGGCGAGCATCTGGTGCGCCACCCGGGTCTGGCCCGGGAGACGGTGGCGCGCGGCCACGAGCTCGCCGTGCACGGCTGGACCCACGACCGCCCGTGGCGCCCCGCGCCCGGCCGGGACTCGGCGGAGATCGCCCGGACGGTGCGGGCGGTGCGGGACGTCACCGGCCGGCGGCCGCAGTGGTACCGCCCCCCGTACGGCATCCTCACCTCGGGCCGCTGGGCGGCCGCCCGGCGGGCCGGACTGCGGACCGTGCTGTGGTCCGCCTGGGGCGAGGACTGGACGGCCGACGCCACGGCGGCGTCCGTACGGGCCCGGGTCGCGGCGGACCTGCGCGGCGGCGGCACCGTCCTGCTGCACGACACGGACCGGCACTCGGCCCCCGGCTGCTGGCACTCCGCACTCGGCGCCCTGCCCGCCCTCGTCCGGAGCTGCCGGGAGGCGGGCCTCACGATGGGCCCACTCGCCGACCACACCGGCTCCCCGGGACCGGCCGGGCCGGACGCGCCGTCCCCGGTCGGCGAGGGGTGAGCGCCAGGGGGCGTTGCACGCCCGGTCCCGCTGTCCTCGGTGGCCTCAGGGCCTTCCAACGGCATGCCGGAAAGGCAGTCGGCCCCCGGCTACGGGCCCGCCGTTCCCCGGCAGGCTCACAACCCGGCCACGTACTCCATCGGATCGTGCCGGAACAGCGCGTGGCCCCGTTCCGCGCGTTCCGCGCGTTCCCGGCCGCCCGCCGGGAGCCGGCCGAGCGCCGTCAGCAGCGCGGGCCCGTCGCCGGCGTACTCGGACAGCCCCAGCTCCGCCATCCGCCGTACCCCCTCCGCCCCGTGGCCGGGCAGCGGCCGGTGCCCCACCACGGGCAGCCCCGAGGCCAGGGCCTGCACGGCGGTCTGGCCGGCGGCGTTGTCCACCAGGGCGTGACACGCGGCCAGCAGTCCGGGCATGTCCCCGACCCAGTCCAGGGCGAGCACCGAGGGCACCCCGGTAAGCCGGGCGAGCAGCCTTTCGTTGCGGCCGCACAGCACCACGGGCAGATAGCCGGCCCCCGCAAGCAGCCGGGCGGTGCCGGCCGGGCGGGACGCCGCACCCCAGGCACCCGCCGACAGCAGGACGGCGGGGCGGCCCGGCGCGAGCCCGGCGAAGCGCTCCCGCCACCGCTCCGCCCCGGGGGCCGGGGCGAGGAACGCGGGCGCCACCACCGGCCCGGTCGTCACCACGGGCGTGCCCAGCGCCCGGCGCACCTCGCTCGCCGCCCGGTCCGTCAGGCACAGGTACCGGTCGTTGCCGGGATGCAGCCACTGCCGGTGCACGGCGAAGTCGAGCAGGAACACCGCGCTCGGCACCCGCAGCCCGCCCCGCTCCCGGAGATGGCCGGTCAGCTGCGCGGCCAGGTGGAAGACGGACACCACCACGTCGATGTCCAGCCGGTCCACCAGGGCGGTCAGCCGGCCGGCGGCGAGCCGGGCCAGCGGCACGCCACTGGGGCGCGGACCGGTGCCGGTGCGCAGGAACGCGCCGTAGACACCGGCGTACGCCCAGGGGAAGTGCCGTACCGAGGCCTGGTAGCAGCGGCGCAGCCCGGTGCCGAGGCCGTACGGCAGCAGCCCCAGCAGGTCGACCACGTGCGGCTCGTGCCCGGACGCCGTGGCGCGGCGCGCGAGTTCCGCGGCGACGGTGTCGTGGCCGGCCCCCATGCTCGCGGTCACGATGAGTGTTCGCCGCCCGCGGCCCGGCATGTGCCGGTCCGTGCCGGGCACTTCGGCAGGAGTGCGCACGGGTCCCGATTCTCCGGTGACGCGGCGCGCAAACGGCGGACGTGCCCGACGTGTCGCCGGATCCGGCGGCCGGGGCCGCGCACCATGGCGCCGTGCCTCCGGCCCCCCGGCGAGTTGCCCGGTACGCGCCGGGGTGGATGAATCGGCACAGGAGAGCGTGTGGGCGGCGAGCACGGGAGGAGCCGTGAACCGGTGGCGGCGCGGCCTGCACCGCGCGTGGGAGTGGCTGCGTGTCGGCGCCCTGTTCGACCACGGTCGCGAGCTGGAACTGATGCACCGGGCCATGGGATTCGCCACCCTGGCCCTGGTGACCCTGGCACCGCTGCTGATCGTGGTCGCCGCGGCCGACCCCCTCGGGCGGGGCGGCTTCGCGTCCTGGCTGACCGACGGGATGGGGCTGTCCGGACGGTCCGCGCACGTGATCACCGACGTCATCAGCCCGCCGCGCAATGTCATCGGCGCCACCAGCGTCCTGAGCGGTGTGCTGCTCGCCGTCTTCGGCGTGGCCTTCGGGGGCAGTGTGCAGAACGCCTACGAGCGGATCTGGGGGCTGGCCGCCGGCCCCTGGCACCGGGTGTGGCGGCAGGCGACCTGGCTGGTGGTGCTGACCACGTACCTCTACCAGGAGGTGGCGACGAAGACGACGCTCCACGGCGGCCAGCGGATCACCCTCTCCGCGGTGAGCGGTGTGCTGTTCTTCTGGTGGGGACAGCGCTTCCTGCTCGGCGGCCAGGTCCGCTGGCGGGCCCTGCTGCCGGGCGCGTTCGCCACCGTCATCGGGCTGGCGGGCCTGAGGGCCTTCTCCTACCTCGTCTTCACCCCCCTCATCGTCACCAACGCCCTCAGCTACGGCGCCGTCGGCACGGTGCTCGTCGTGGAGTCCTGGCTCATCGGCGTCGGCTTCGTCATCTACGGCGGCGCCCTGTTCGGCCGCTGGTTCACCGAACACCACTGGATGCCGTCCCACCACGAGGACGAACCCGGTGCGCGGGACCCCGACTGATCCGGACGCGGCCGCTAGGCCATCTGGCGGCGCACCAGTTCGTGGAGGCGGCCGGAGGTGTCCGCGAGCAGTTCGGCCGGGCTGCCGTGCTGGACCACCTTGCCGTCCTCCATCACGATCACCCGGTCGGCGTCCAGCACCGTGGACAGCCGGTGGGCGATGACGACACGGGTGGCGTTCAGCTTGCGGGTGCTGTCGATGACGATGCGCTGGGTGTCGTTGTCCAGGGCGCTGGTGGCCTCGTCGAAGAAGAGCAGCCGGGGGCGCCGGACGAGGGCCTGGGCGATCATCAGCCGCTGGCGCTGCCCGCCGGAGATCGCGCCGTTGCCCGCGACGATCGTGTGCAGGCCCATCGGCATCCGCTTGATGTCCTCCGCGAGCCCCGCCATCTCGGCCGCCGCCATCGCCTCCTCCGGCGTGTACGGCTCGGCGCCGCAGATGACGTCCAGGATGGAGCCGGTGAACGGCTGCGCGTGCTGGAGGACGACCCCGCACTGGCGACGCACCGCCGACCGGTCCAGGGCCGCGAGATCCTGACCGTCGTACAGGACGCTTCCGGAGACCGGCCTGTCGAAGCCGATCAGCAGCCTCAGCAGGGTGGACTTGCCGCAGCCGCTCGGGCCGACGATCGCCACGAACTCGCCCGGCCGGACCGCGAAGGACACGTCGTCGAGGACGAGCGGGCCGTCGTCGGCGTAGCGGAACGACAGCCGGCGGGCCTCCAGTGCGCCCGACAGCGGGCCGGGGCGGGTGCTGGCCGTGCGCACCTCGGGCGTGGCGTCCAGGACCGGCCTGATCTCCTCGAAGAGCGGCAGCGCGGCCACCGCCGAGACGAACGACCCGGTCAGCTGGGTCACCGCCGTCAGCACCATGGTCACCGACGTGTTGAAGGTCAGGAAGTCCGCCGCCGACATCGCGCCCCTGGCCGGACCCGCCAGCAGCATGAACATCAGCAGGGTGCACACCGGCAGGTAGACCGCGCCCAGCACCGTGGTGAGGTTCTTGATCCGGCCGACCTTCTGCTGGAGCTCCCGGCTGCGCGCGAACTCCCGGGCCCAGGCCGCGTACGCGTAGTTCTCGGCCGCCGCCACCCGCAGCTTCGGCAGCCCGCGCAGGGTCTGGAACGCCTGGTTGTTCAGCTTGTTGCCGAGCACCACGAGCCGCCGCTGCCAGCGCACCTGCCACAGCCCGAGCCCCAGGAACACGGCCGCGATGACGACGAGCATGCCGATCGCCGCCATCGCCATCGGCACGCTGTACCAGAACAGCAGGCCGAGGTTCATCGCGCCGATCGTCGCCGACTGCGCGACCACCGGGCCGACCCCCGCCAGCAGCCGGCGGACGGCGCTGATGCCCATCGCCGCGCTCGCCAGCTCACCGGTCGAACGCTCGGTGAAGAACCGGGTGGGCAGCCGGAGCAGCCGGTCCCAGACGGCCGGCTGGAGCGCCGCCTCGATACGGCCCTCCAGGCGCAGGATGGACAGGTTCTCCAGCAGCGTGAACGCCGCCGCGACCAGCCCGCTGACCATCACCGCCAGGCACACCTGGACGATCAGGCCGGTCTGCGCCCGCGGCACGTACTCGCCGAGCACCTTGCCCGTGGCGACCGGCACCAGCGCGCCGATCGCCACCGTCACCAGCCCCGCGAGCAGCAGGTGCAGCAGGTCCCCGCGAGTGCCGCGCAGGCTGAACCGCAGCAGCCCCAGCGGCCCGAGCCGCTTGTCGGGCAGCGGCCGGTAGAACATCACCGCGCGCGGTTCGAACTCCTGCGCGTTGGCCTTCTCGATCGGTGTCTCACGCCCCGTCGCCGGCTGTACGGCCACGTAGCCGCCACGCCGCCACAGCAGCGCGACCGGCGCCCCGGACAGCGCCCGGTGCCCGACCAGCGGGCCCACGTTCTCCCGCCACCAGCGCCCGTCCAGACGGACCGCCCGGGTGCGCACCCGGGAGGCCAGCGCCACCCGTTCGACCGGATCGAGGCGGTCGCTCTCGGTGCCGCTCTGCGCGGGCTCGGCCAGCTCGATCCCGGCCGCCTCGGCGACGAGCCGGCAGGCCGCGTACGAGGCGTCCGCGTCGGCGGCCGTCGTCCGGCGGGCCGAGCGCTTGCCGATGGAGGCCAGCAGGGTCCGGTCGGCCTGGGCCCGCACCGCCTCACCGGCCTTGATACCGGCGGCCGTACGGGTCTCGTGGGTGCGCTCCAGCTGTTCGATCCACCGGTCCAGCGCGGTCAGCAGCCGGTACTGCTGGTCGACCATGCTCTGCCACAGCGCCGGGTCCATCAGCAGATCGGCGGCGGCCTCCGCGCCGTACAGCGAGCCGTACTGCACGCTGCCCGGCGGCACCTGCATCCAGAAGACGTCGTCGTCGGCGGGTGCCGCGGCCCGTTCCTCGGCCATGGGCGCCTGGAACAGGACGGACAGGCCGCGGCCGACGCCGAGGGCGAGCGCGTACTCGAGCGGGCTCGACGTAGGCGGGACGTACTGCGGGTTGCCGTACTCGTCGTACGACCAGGTCTGGGTGTGCGCGGGCTGGTACAGCTCGCGCAGGTTGACGCGGTGCAGGACGCAGTCGCGGACCGGGCGCGCCACCAGGGTGTGCTGGGGGCCGGCGACCGGGCCGAGCAGCAGCGCGCCCGCCTCCAGCCGGCCCAGGTGGTGCCAGTGGCCCTGCTCGGCCGCGTCCACCGCGAACAGGTCCAGGGCGCCGGCCGCGACCAGCCACAGCACCTGAGGGCCTTCCAGGTCCACCCGGGTCAGGCCCGCGCAGTCCGACCGGGTGCCGAGCGCGCCGAGCGCACCGAGCACCAGGTCGCCGTCGTACCCCTCCTGAACGGTCGTCATCTCAACGCTCCCTGACCAGCGCCGCGTACGCGCCGCCGTGTGCCACCAGTTCCTCGTGCCGCCCGCGTTCGACGACCGTGCCGTGCTGGAGCACGACGATCTCGTCGCTGTCGCGGACCGTGCTCAGCCGGTGGGCGATCACCACGCAGGCGCAGCCGCGCCGGCGCAGGTTGTCCATCACGATCAGCTCGGTCTCCGCGTCCAGCGCGCTGGTCACCTCGTCCAGCACGAGGATGCTGGGCCGGCGCACCAGCGCCCGGGCGATCTCCAGGCGCTGGCGCTGGCCGCCGGAGAAGTTCCGGCCGTCCTGCTCGACCCTGCTGTGGATGCCGCCGGGCCGGCGCGTCACCACGTCGTACAGGGCCGCGTCCGTCAGCGCCTCCACCACGGCCTCGTCGGGGATCGACGGGTCCCACAGGGCCACGTTGTCGCGCACCGAGCCCTCGAAGAGGAACACGTCCTGGTCGACGAAGGACACGGAGGAGGCGAGCGCGCCGCGCGGGATGTCCTCCAGCCGGCGGCCGTCGATCCGGATCACCCCGTCCCACGGCGCGTACAGGCCCGAGATCAGCCGGGACACCGTGGACTTGCCGCTGCCCGAGCCGCCGACGAGAGCCACCTGCCGGCCGGGTCCGACGGTCAGGTCGAAGCCGGTCAGCAGCGGCTGGTCCAGCGGGCTGTAGCCGAAGGTGACGTTCTCCAGCTCGACGTGTCCGTGCAGCCGGCGCGTGGAGTCGCCGGTGCCGGGGCGGTCGTAGAGCGGGTCGGCCTGGAAGTTTTCGACGTCCTTGAGCCGGGCCACGTCGGCCGCGAAGTCCTGGATCCGGCCCGCCACGCCGTTGAGCCGGGTGAGCGGCGCGGTGAAGCGGACGACCAGCGCCTGGAAGGCGACCAGCAGACCGACCGAGATGTGGCCCTCGACGGCCCGCATGCCGCCGATCCACAGGATCAGGGCGCTGTTGAAGGTGGCGAGGGTCGGGGCGACCACCCCGAGCCAGGCGCTCGGCACACCGAGCCGCTGCTGCTCCTCCAGGGTGGTGGCGTGCTGCCCGGCCCACTTGCGGAAGTAGCCGTCCTCGCCGCCGGTCGCCTTCATCGTCTCGATCAGCTGCAGCCCGGTGTACGACGTGTTGGTGAGCCGCGCCGTGTCCGCCCGCAGCTTCGCCGTGCGGGTCGCGCGCAGCCGTACGACCAGCCGCATGGCCACCAGGTTCAGCAGGGCCACGCCGATGCCGACGAAGGTCAGCTGCGGGTCGTACGTGTACAGCAGCACGGCGTAGAGCACGACCACGACCGCGTCCACACCGGCCGCCGCGAGGTCGCGGGCCAGGGTCTCCGCCACCTGGTCGTTGGACTGGAGCCGTTGCACCAGGTCGGCGGGGGAGCGCTGGGCGAAGAACGTCACCGGCAGGCGCAGCAGATGGCGCAGGAACCGGGCGCTGGAGAGCGTGGAGGAGATGATCCGGCCGTGCAGCAGGTTGGCCTGCTGGAGCCAGGTCAGCACCAGGGTCAGCAGCACGCAGGTGGCCATCGAGGTGAACAGCACGCCCAGCAGCGAGGTCTGGCCGCCGATGAGGAACATGTCGATGTAGGTGCGGCTGAGCGCGGGCACGGCAGCGCCGACGGCGACGAGCAGCAGACTGGCCAGCACGGCGGCGGGCAGGGTGCCCGCGGTGCCGCGCAGCCGCGCCGGCATCGCGCCGAGGACGCCGGGCCTGCGCCCGCCCCGGGTGAAGCCCTCACCGGGCTCCAGCACCAGCACGACACCGGTGAAACTGCCGTCGAACTCCTCCAGGGGCACGAAACGGCGGCCCTTGGCGGGGTCGTTGACGAAGACGCCGCGCCGGCCGAAGCGGCGGCCGATCCCGTCGTAGACGACGTAGTGGTTGAACTCCCAGAAGAGGATGGCCGGGGAGCGCACCTCGGCGAGGGCGGCCAGGTCCATCTGCATGCCCTTGGCGGTCAGGCCGTAGCCGCGGGCCGCCTTCAGCAGGTTGCTGGCGCGTGAGCCGTCCCGGGAGACACCGCAGGCGATGCGCAGCTCCTCCAGCGGGACGTGCCGGCCGTAGTGGCCGAGGACCATGGCGAGTGAGGCGGCGCCGCACTCGACGGCCTCCATCTGGAGCACGGTCGGGGTACGGACCGTGCCGGTACGGGACTTGGGGACCGGCCGCTTGGCGGGGGCGGCGCGTCTGCGGCCGCGGGTTTCCTGCGTGGTGGTCACGGGAGCAGCCAATCGACGGGCCGCTGGTCGGTCAGCCTGACCGAGGCGGAGGCGAGGGTCATCGAGTCGAGCCGGTACGGCGGCCCGCCGGCGGTGGACCAGCGGTAGCCGCTCCTGGCGGTCCCCGACCGGTCCAGTTCGACCAGGACGGCCACCGGGCGCCCCTTGCGGGTGAACTGCTCGCCGAGCTGGGTGTCGCCGAGGAACGCGGAGATCGACTGGGCGGACTGCACGGTGCGGTCCACCGACTTCACCCGGCCGCGCAGCACGCCGTACCGCTCGCTCGGCACCGAGGAGACGGTGAGGTCGACGGAGGCGTGGGCGGGAATGGCCGCCGCGTTCTCGGCGGGCACATACACGGTCGCGTACAGCGGGTCGGAGGCGTGGGCCACCTTCTCGACCGCGGCGACGTCGGTGCCGGTCCGGATGATCTGCCCGATGGTGGCGGCGAGCGTGGTGACGCGGCCCGCGGCGACCGTGCGGACGACCGAAGTGCCCTGCGCGGTGCGGACCTTGAGGACGGGGGCGTTCGCCGGGAGGCGCCGGCCCTGTTCGGCGAGGACGCCCGTCACCTGGCCGCTGACCGGGCTCTGCAGCACGTAGCTGCCCTGCCCGTGGGTGAGGACGGCCTGCGCGCTCACGGTGGAGGTGACCGAGCCGGTCACCGCCCAGACGGAGGCCGCGGCCATCACGACGACGGTGACGCCGAGCGCGAGCCAGCCCTGCGGGCGGGCGAGCCGCACCGGAAGGTCCAGCTCCTCCGGCGACTGGAGCTTGGCGAGGGCCTGTTGGCGGAACTGCACGGAACTTCCCTCACCCGAGGAGAGACATCGTCACGACACATGAGGGCGCTGCCGCGGACGGCGGCCGCCCTCGGGCACCCGAGAGTCCCGGAGCCGAGGGACGGCTCCGGGACCAGCGGTGACACACCGAGGTGCGATCAGAGACCGGCGACCAGGCCGGAAACCGGGGCCACGTTCAGGCCGGTGACACCCTCGACGGTGCCGACGGCCGTGTCGACCAGGCCGGAAACCGGGGCGAGGCCGTTGACGGCACCGGTCACGGTGTTCAGGGCGTTCACGGACAGACCGCCGGAAACGTTGTCCAGCTCGGCGTCCGAGATCTCGACGGTCTCAACCTGGGGGGTGGAGTTCATGATGGAACTTCCCTTCGTATGGATATTTCACAAGGGGGAGAGCGGCCCCCTCTGGGGACAGACGGACGGCCGCGACCGCAGGGATCCGGGCCCCGGATTCCTCAAGGCCCCGGCCTCCCTGCGGTGCGATGGATCAAAGCACGCACGGCGGGCGCGCTTCCAATCAACCAGTGCTCCCACCTGGGAACTTGGTTCGGTAACGGCCTCAACCGTGCAGGTGTGCGCACGGCATGTCGGCGACTCCTTCACATGCGGCACGACTTCACCGCCGTTCCACCCCTTGCCCGCCGGGCGGCGAATCCGGCACTCCGCGCCAAAGGCGTGCGAGGGGGCGCGCGGATGTGCAGATAAGCCGACGGCGGTGACTTGGTTGAGCATTCAATGTGCAGATTCCCTGAAGCCGGGATTCCGCTACGCCGCCGGAACGCACCGTCACCGGTCGGTGGCCGAACGTGTCAGGCCAGGATCGCGTAGACCGTGCTCGCCCGGGCCGCCAGCGCGCCCGACTCCGCGTCCCTCAGCGTGATGTCGGCGAAGGCCATCCGCCGGCCCAGCTTCGTTAGCACCGCTTCGATCAGGACATCCGAACCCGTCACCGCCCGCTGGAACGACGTGGACTGCTGAACCGTCGTCATCGGAACGAATCCGCCCCGCGCGGCCGACACCGCGATCACCGTCGCCGTGTCCGCGGCCGCCATCAGCGCCTGCCCCGACAGCCCGCCGCCCTCCCGGGCCAGCCGCTCGGACCAGGGCAGACGCAGTACGGCCCGGTCCTTGCCCACCTCCTCGACGGTCAGCCCGAGATCGAGCACCCAGGGGGCGAAGTTGGCGGAGAGGATCTTGTCGCCTTCGGCGGGGGTCATCGTCATACGGCGGATCGTTCCCGGCCGCCCTCCCCGCCACGCGGAGGGTGGCCGATTCCCCGCCGAATGGCCGCCGTTGGGAAACGGAATTGAACACACCGCACGGCCGGTGCGTACAAACGGCCATCCAGGCGCCCCGGAACGAACTGCCCCTCACAGGCAGCCCCCCCGTCTCAGGAGGTCGAGAAGTTTGAGTCACAGGCGAATGCCCAAGCGCAAGGTCGCGATAGCGGTGGGCGGTGTCGCGGCGCTCGGAGCGGCGGCCCTCCTGCTGCCCAACGCCAACGCGTCGCAGGACCAGAACGGCCAGAACGCGGCGTCGGGCGCCACCGGTGCGAAGACCCTGAAGTCAGCGGACGCCTCGGACCTCGCCGGCCAGGTGCAGAAGATCCTCGGCGACGCCTTCGCCGGCTCGTACTACGACAGCGGCAAGCAGCAGCTCGTCGTCAACGTGGTCGACGGCGACGACAACGTGATCGTCCAGGCGAAGAAGGCCGGCGCGGTCGTCCGCGAGGTGGACAACAGCCTCGGCGAACTCCGGCAGGCCGCGAAGACGCTGAAGACCGAAGCGACGATCCCCGGCACCTCCTGGGCGGTCGACCCGCGCACCGACAAGGTCCTCGTCACCGCCGACTCCACCGTCACCGGCGCCAAGTGGGACAGACTGCAGTCGACCGTGCGGAGCCTCGGCGCCGACGTGGCCACGGTGAAGAAGTCCGCCGGCAGCTTCAAGACCTTCGTCTCGGGCGGCGACGCCATCTTCTCCCAGGCGCAGGGCGGCAACGTCCGCTGCTCCCTCGGCTTCAACGTCACCGCCTCCGACGGCAGCCCCGCCTTCCTGACGGCCGGTCACTGCGGGGTGGCCGCCAAGGACTGGTCCGACTCCCAGAACGGGCAGCCGGTCGCCACCGTCGACCAGGCGACCTTCCCCGGCAACGGTGACTTCTCGCTGGTCAAGTACAACGACCCGAACACGCAGGCGCCGAGCGAGGTCAACGTCGGCAACGGCCAGACCGTGCAGATCAAGCAGGCCGCCGACGCCACCGTCGGCCAGGCGGTGTTCCGGATGGGTTCCACCACCGGACTGCACGACGGCAAGGTCACCGGCCTCGACGCCACCGTCAACTTCCAGAGCGAGACCGACCCCAACGGCGTCGACACCGTCACCGGCCTGATCCAGACCGACGTCTGCGCCGAGGCGGGCGACAGCGGCGGCTCCCTGTTCACCCAGGACGGCGGCGCGGTCGGCCTCACCTCAGGTGGCAGCGGCGACTGCACCAGCGGCGGCGAGACCTTCTTCCAGCCGGTCACCGCCGCGCTCCAGGCCACCGGCGCGACCCTCGGCGACGCCGGCGCGGGCGCGGGCGGCCAGGCGGGCGCCGGCGATCAGGCGGGCGCGGGCGACGAGGCCGGTGCGGGCGACCAGGCGGGCGCCGGTGACCAGTCGGGCGCTGCCGACCCGTCGGCCTCGGCCGGCGGCCAGGCCGGTGCGGGTGACCAGGCAGGCGCGGGTGACCAGGCGGGTGCCGGTGACCAGGCGGGTGCCGGTGACGGATCCGGTGCCGGCGGCGACCAGATCGGTGGCGGCACCGACCCGTCCGGCGCGGCGGGCGACCAGTCCGGCAGCGGCGCGGCGGACGACGGTTCGTCCCAGACCGACACGCACTGAGCCGGACGCACCCGGACCCCCTGCCCACCTCGTCGCGGTTCCGGCGGGCAGGGGCCGGTCCGGCCCTCCGGCGGGAGGGCCGGACCACGACGTCCGAGGCGGCCCGGCCGGCGCGTTACGGACACGAGTCCGGACCATGCTGAACCGCCCGCGGTGACGGAGGTGTCAGCCGTCGTCGCGGGCCCGCAGCAGCAGCACCGCCACGTCGTCCAGGCGTTCCCGGGCCGCCGCGCTGTGCCGGAGGATTTCGTCCGCGAGAGTCTCCAGCGGCTGGTCACCGATCTCCGAGAGCAGCGCGCCGAGCTCGACCAGGGCGTCCTCGATGTCGACGCCCGGGGACTCCACCAGGCCGTCGGTGTAGAGGACGAGGACCGAGCCGGGCGCCAGGGACACCTCGGTCGTCGGGTAGACCGCCGCCGCGTCGATCCCCAGCAGCGGGCCCCCGGCCAGGTCCAGCACCCGCACCCGCCCGTCGGGACGCCGCAGCAGCGGCGGCGGATGCCCCGCACGCGCCATGACGGCCCGTCCGCGCTCGGGATCGAGCCGCAGATACAGACAGCTGGCGAACAGCTCCGAACCCAGGTCGATGAGCAGCCGGTTGGTGCTGCTCATCACCTCGTGCGGCGCCTGCCCCACCGTGGTGTAGGCGCGGACCCCGGTGCGGATCTGCCCCATCAGGCCCGCCGCGGTCACGTTGTGCCCCTGTACGTCCCCGATCACCGCCGCCGCCAGCGGCCGGGTCGGCACCAGGTCGTAGAAGTCGCCGCCGATCTCCATGCCGTGGGTGGCCGGCAGATAGCGGGCCGCCGCCTCGATGCCGGGCAGGGACGCCAGCGTGCTCGGCAGCAGCGCCTGCTGGAGGCCGTGCGCCAGCCGGGTCTTGGCGTCGTAGAGCAGCGCCCGCTCCAGCGCCTGCGCGATCAGACCGCCGAGGGACGTCAGGACCGCCCGCTCGTCGGCGGGGAAGGCGTGCGGTTCGGCGTAGGCGAGGACACAGGTGCCCACCGGCCGGCCGGACGCGATCAGCGGCAGGTACGCCCAGGCCGCGAAACCGTCCGGGGTCTCGTGCCGGCCGGGATACAGCCGTTCCAGCTGCTCCCTCGTGTCGAAGAACGCGGGCACCCCGCTGTTCAGGGCCTGCGTGCCCGGGGTGCGTTCGCTCAGCGGCAGCCCGTCGAACCGCTCCACGACGTGCGCGTTCGCGTACCCGCGATGCCCCAGCACGTGCAGCCGGCCGCCCTGCGAGCCGAGGATCACCAGCGCCCGGCTGCCGACGGCCGGGGCCACCTCGTCCCAGACCAGCTGCACCACGTCCTGCACGCCCACCGCCTCGGTCAGCGCACCGGCCAGGCTCAGCACCTGGGAGATGGTCACCAGCCGTGCCGGATGCGCCTCGGACTCCGGTGCCCTGCGCGCCAGTTCAGCCACCGCCCGCGCCCGGCTGATGCGCACGCTCAGCCCGGTCGTGCTCGGATACATGCGGAACGACAGCCACTCGCCCGGCGGGCGCAGCGCCACGAACGACATCACCTGCTGGCTGATCAGGGCCGCCCGGTAACGGTCCTCGTACATCGGGTCGTTGAGCCAGGGCACCGACACCCAGGGTTTGCTGCCGAGCAGTTCCCCGGCCGGTCTTCCGAGCATCTCGGCCGCCGCCGCGTTGACGAAGCCGATCCTGCCGTGCAGGTCGAGCGAGACCAGCCCGTACGGCAGCCTGGACACCATCCGGACCGCCTCGAGCGAGCCCAGCGTGCCGGCGATGCCCGGCGCGGGTGCCGCGATCACATCGGCCTCGGGGCCGACCGGCCGGTTCTCCTCGGCGGCCCGCTGAAGCCGCAGCGCCAGCCGGTCGCAGGCCGCCGACAGACTCTCGCGCTCCCGGTCGGACAGCTCCGGCGGATGAGCGCCGGGCCAGGTCACGAACACTGCGCCGTACACCCCGCGCTCCGTCGCCAGGGGAAGCGCGGCCAGCGCGAAGGGATACGGCAGCACCACCGAGATCCGCGGATAGCGGCGGGCCATCTCGTCCTCGCCGGCCACCCACACCAGCCGCCGGTGCCGCACCGCGTCGGCGACCGGGATCGGCGCGCTCAGCCCCACCCGCTCCCACGGCGCCGCGAACGCCCGGGGCATGCCCGCGGTCACCGCCATCTCCAGGACCGGTTCGTCGGGCCTGAGCAGGTACACCGCGCCCGAGTGCGCCTGCACCTCCTCGACCAGCGAGGCCAGCGCGAGCGACAGCACCGGCCGCCCGACCGACGCCGCGTCCGCCGCCGGCGCGCGTCCCGGCCCCGGCCCGTCGGACACGCCGACCACCTCCTCCTACGGCCGCCTCCTACGGCCGCGCGTCGCACCCAAGGATCAAGACTCCCTCGCGGGTGCGCCCCGCGCACGGCGAGCCGGCCGCCGTGATCACGGCCCGGACCCGTACGACGGGTGCGTTCGCATACCCCGAACGCCCCGACGCATGCCTGGTCGGCCGATGCGCGAAGCGGCACACGCCCGCTCCCCGTGCGCCCCCGCGCACCCCGATGGCCGGATCTTCGCGCCCGCCCTGGATGATCCGGCCGAAGAATGGGCACGCGCTCACCGCGCCCGAAAGTCGACGGCGTGAAAGACGGCGCGGAAGACGGCGTGGAAGAGGGCGCGGACGACGGGAAGACGGACGGCAGCGAACCACGACGGCCGGACGAACGCAGGTACGGCGACCATCCGAGGGGGCGGAGCAGTGATCCGGGTGCTTCTGGTGCACGACACGAGTCTGGTGCGATCGGTTCTCGCGGAGTGGCTGCGACGGGATCCCGGGCTCGCTGTGGACGACACGCCATGGCGCGGAGCCGCCTCGCGGTTACGGTCGTTACGTCCGGACGTGTGCGCGGCGGACCTGGACTGTGCCGACGGCCACGGGGTGCCGCCGCTCGGCGACCTGTGCCCGCCCGGCGCCGGGGGGAGACCGCCGGCGCTGGTGGTGCTGGCGCACGCGCACCGGCCGGGACTGCTCAGACGCGCTGCGGAGGCGGGGGCGCTCGGCTTCGTCGACAAGGCTGGCTCGCCCGACCGGCTGGTGCGTGCCATACGGAGCGTCGCATCGCGGGAACGTTTCGTCGATGCCTCGCTGGGTTTCGGGTTCCTCAAGGCCGCGCAGATGCCGCTGACCAGACGTGAACTGAGCGTGCTGTCCCTGGCGGCCGGCGGCGCGTCCATCGCGGAGATCGCCGGGAGCCTGCACCTCTCCCACGGCACGGTCCGCAACTACATGGCGTCCATCACCCGCAAGACCGGCGCGCGCAACCGCGTCGACGCGATCCGGATATCGCGTGGTGAGGGCTGGGTGTGACTAGCGGGCGAGCGGCGCCGGGGCGATCCAGCCACCGGCCAGGTCCCGGTACAGGGCCGAGGTCCGCAGCAGCTCCTCGTGCGTGCCGGCGGCCGTGTGCGCGCCGTCCATGACCAGGATCCGGTCGGCCCGGCGGGCCGAACTGATCCGGTGGGCGACGACCACCAGCGTGCCGCCCGGCCGCTCGGCGAAGGCCCGCTCGGCGCGCGCCTCCGCCGCCGGATCCAGATGGCAGGTCGCCTCGTCGAGCAGGGCCAGCGGGGCGGGGGCCAGATAGGCCCGGGTCAGCGCGATCAACTGCCGCTCACCGGCCGAGAGCGCCGCCGGATCGACCCGGCCGGCGGGGCCGCCCAGCGTCCGCAGCAGCGGGGTCAGGCCGAGGACGTCGGCGGCCGCCAGCAGCTCCGCCTCGGGCACCGGGCCGGGGCGGAAGAGGGTGAGGTTCTCGGCCAGAGTGCCGCCGTGGACGTACGCCTCCTGGGGGATGAGGACCCGCAGCGCGGCCGCCTCCGGCCCCGGTACGGCGTGCCCGTGGACGCGGATGCCGCCGTGCACCGGCCGCAGCAGCCCGGCGACGAGTCCCGTGAGCGTCGACTTCCCGATCCCGCTCGGCCCGACGACGGCCAGGTGCCCGCCCACCGGCACGGTGAGAGCGAACCCGTCGAGCACGGGCTCACTCGCGGGGCCGTAGGCGAAGGTGACGGAATCCAGGTCGAGGGCGGGAGCGCCGGGACGCGGTGCCGCGGGTGGCTTTCCCACGGGCTCCAGGCCGGCCGGCCGGCGTTCGCGTGGGGTCGTCCGGGCGTCGTGGGGCCATGACCGCGCGGGGGAGTCCGCCGTGCCCGGTGCGGCCGGGTGGTTCCCCGGCTTCGGCTCCGGTGTGCGCCGGGCCGGCACCGCCGCGGTGCCGGGCGTCCGCTCGGCGGGGGCGGGTACTGCCGGGTGGCGCACGGTCCGGGAGCGGGAGGGGCGTCCCCGCGCGGGGGCGTCCGGTGCGGTCAGGCGGCGCAGGACGACCGTCAGGCGGGCGCCGCCGGTGCCCAGCCCGTGGACGAGGTTGTGCAGGGCGGGCAGCAGCGACTGGGTGACGTAGGCCAGCGCGCCGACCAGCGCGCCCGGGGTGACACCGTGACCGAGCAGCCAGGGCGCGGTGGCGAGCAGCAGCACCACGGGCGTCTGGCCGCCCACGGCCAGGGCGGCCACCCGGGTCACGCTCCAGCGGGCCAGCGCGCCTGCGGCCCGCAGCTCCGCGTCGATCAGCCGCCCGGTGTCGGTGGCGACGCGCGCCTCGGCACCGGCCGCCGTGACGTCCCGCAGTCCCGGGCACACCGTGCCCAGCTCCCCGGCGAGTGCCTCGTCGGCGGCGAGGAACGCCTCCTGACGGCGGGCCAGCGGCCGGAGCGTCACCGCGAACAGGGCCATACCGGCCAGCAGCGGCGGCAGGACGACCGCGAGCAGCAGGGGGGCCAGGGAGAACAGACCGATCAGCGCGCCGGCGGAGGTGAACAGGAACGAGCGGGAGACCATCACCAGTCCGGCGAGGGCGTCCCGGGCGATCTCCACCTGCTGGGTCAGCCCGGACAGCGCCCCCGTGTCCGCCTCCCGGACCCCCCGCCCGACCACGGCCGTGACGAGCCGGTCCCGGACCGGCTCGACCAGCGCGGCGACCGCGCCGTACACCCGCCCGGTCCCGTACGCCCCGACGGCCACGGCGAGGGCGGCGGCCCCCAGCCACAGCAGACCGGCCCGCGCGTTCCCGGCCAGGAAGCCGGAGTCCAGCGCCCGCGCGAGAGCGAGACCGACGACGAAGGTCTGGCCCGCCTCCAGCACCGACCAGGCACCGAGCCGGACCAGCACGAGCCACCGGACCCGCAGCGTCCGGCGCACCCGCCCGCCCACGGCCGCCGTCACCGGGCCCCGGTCCCGGCGTTGCCGGCCGCGGTGCCCGTGCTCTCGGCCGGACCGTCCTGACCGCGGGTACCTGTCCCGTCCCCGACGGTGTCGTCCGGGGCACCCCCACCCCCGCTGCCCGTTGCGGCCCCGGCGTTCCCGACGGCGGGCTCCGGGGTTCCCGGGGCTGGGCCGACTCCGGCGTCTTCCGCGTGGGCGGCGCTGCCCCCGGGGTCCGGGCCGACTCCCGGGCCTTCGGCGCGGGCGCCCTCGGGGTTCGTGCCGTTCTCCTCGCCGAACACCGCGCGGTAGTCGGCGTCGGCCCACAGCTCATGGTGCGTGCCGATCGCTCGTACGCGGCCCCCGTCCAGCCAGGCGACCCTGTCCGCGCGGGCCGCTGTCGTCGCGCGGTGGGCGATCAGCAGGCGGGTCGGGCCGGGGCCCAGGAGGGACTGGGTGATCTGGTGCTCGGTGACCGTGTCGAGGCTGGACAGGGCGTCGTCGAGGACCAGGAGCCGACCGCCGTGGGCGAAGGCGCGGGCCAGGCCGAGGCGTTGGGACTCGCCGCCGGAGTGGGGAGCGTCGGCGCAACGGGTCGCGTAGCCGGCGGGCAGCCGGCGGACGAAGGCGTCGGCGCGGGCCTTGCGGGCGGCGGCCCGGACTCCGGCGGGGGAGGGGGCCGCGAGGCCGAACGCGATGGTGTCCGCCACCGTGGTGCCGAGCAGCGCGGGCCGTTCGAAGGCGTAGGCGACCGCCTGCCGCAGCTGAGCGTGGGACAGTTCGGGCAGCGGGACGCCGTCGAGGAGGACCTCGCCCGCGTCCGGGTCGGCGAGCCGGCCGGCGAGCTCGGCGAGGAGGGACTTGCCGGTGCCGGAACGGCCCACGACCGCCAGGGTCGTGCCGCCCGGTACGACCAGGTCGACGCCGTCGAGGACGGTCCGGGCGCCGCGGTGGGCGGTGACCCCGCGCAGTTCCAGCCGGCCGGGACCGGACGGCAGACGGCGGGCGCCGTGGGCGGGCGCGCCCTCGGCGGTCACCTCGGCGAGCCGTGCCGTCGCCGCCCGGGCCCGGCCGAGCGCCGCCAACTGGCCGACCAGGACGCCGACTCCGGTGGCGAGCGCCGCGTACCGGGAGGCGGCCAGCACCTCACCCACCGTCAGGCGGTGCCGGACGAGCAGCAGTCCGGCGACCGCCACCACGCCCAGGGTGAGCAGCGGCGCCACGGTGACGGCCTGCGCGGCGGCCCGCCCCTGCACCCGCCACATACGGTGCCCGGCGCGGGACAGTTCGGGCAGCGGGGCGAGGATCCGTGCCGTCTCCCGGTCCTCGGCGCCCGCGGCCCGGATCGTGCGGAATCCGCCGACCGCGTCCGCGAGGGAGGACGCGATCCGCCCCTGCACCCGCTGGTAGTCGGCCGCGCAGGCCGACGTGTCGCGGGCGAAGGCGCGCAGCAGCAGGGCCAGTACCGGGGCCCCGGCCAGGAACACGGCCGCCAGCCACGGGTCGATGAGGCCGAGGGCGATCACCCCCCCGACGGGACCGGCGAGCGCGGCGGCGAGCGCGGCCAGCGCGCCCGGCGCCGTCCCGGCCTGCGCCGCACCGCCGACCAGCCGCGCCACCAGGTCCCCGGAGCCGAACCGGGCCGTGGCGCGCGGCCCCAGTGCCAGGACGTGCCCGGTGAGGCGGTGGCGCAGCCAGGCGGTGGCCCGCGCGTCGGCCGTGCCGGTGAGCACGCCCGCGCAGCCTTCCAGTACCGCGGTCAGCAGGACGAGGGCGGCGCACCCGCCGACCCAGCGGGCCGCCGGGGCGTGCGCCAGCAGCAGGTCGAGGGTGTGGCCGAGCAGCGCGGGCAGCAGGAGGCCCGCCGCCGTGGCCGCCGTGCTCACGGCGCACAGCGCGGCGCAGCGGGCGCCGGTGTGCCGCAGCACCGCACGCGACAGGTCACGGACGGCCGCGGGACTCGGAGTCGGAGGGGCGTCGGCGGCGTCGGCACGGAGGGTCATCGGCTGCGGCCTCGCTCGGGTCGGACGGAAGCGGGGGCTGAGTGGGCGGGGGAAGCCGGCGCGCCCGAGGCGTCGGCCGGAAGCGGACTACGGCGGACGGGGTCCCGGCGCCCACGGGAACGGCAAGGCCCCGGGGGGCCCTCCCCGCGAGGAGGGCCGCCCGGAGCCGTGAACGCACCTGCTCGGTCAGAGGCAGAGCAGTACGCTCGCCGCGGACACACAGGACAGCAGGCTCGCGGTGCTCGCGCCGGTGTGGGTGTGCTCGTCGGACTCGAGGATCTGCAGGTCGAGAAGTGCCATGGTGATGTCCTTTCCCTTTATGGGGACGGGGGTTGGATCACGACTCCGTCAATGCGCGGAGCCGCGTGCGGGGGCCGCCACGGGGGGGCGGCAGGAAGGGCAGGTGCGCGCTGCGCTCGGGGTCGCGTGCCGCGGCGAGCGCGAGCAGGCAGCCTGCCGTACCGGTGGCCAGGTCCATGGAGAGACGCATCATCTGGTGCCCGGGGAAGGCCAGTTGGCCCTGGTAGCCCATGGAGAACCAGCCGAGGCCCGCGATCTGCTGCTCCAGCCGTTCCCGGGTGGCACCCGGGGCGGAGCTGCGGGCCAGGTGGAGGATCATCCCGGCGCGGCCCTGGAAGAGGCCGGGCTGGGCGTAGAAGCGTGAGGTCGCCGCGGTGAGGATGCCGGCCCGGGCGGTCCGGAACCGCTCGTCGTCCGCGTACACGAGCCAGTCGTCGAGGACCAGTCCGATCCCGGCGCTGCCGTCGCCGAGGTAGGGCAGGGTCCGCCAGCCCTCGTCCACCTCCAGGCCGCCGCCCGCCTCCTGCACCACACAGACCGCGAGATCCCGGCGCAGCGCCTCGGCGGCCGCGTCGAGGAACCGCGTCTCACCGGTCTCCTCGTACCACCGGATCAGGAACAGCGCGGGCCCGCTCGCGCCGCGCAGCAGCCCGGCGCGGCGGCGCGGGGTGTCCGGGACGGGTTCGGCGAGGCGCCGTACGAGGATGTCGGCGGCGTCGGCGGCGTGCTGCCGCAGGCCCGGCTCACCGGTGGTGGCCGCGAGCCGGGCGAGGACCAGCCCCAGTCCCGCGAGCCCGCCCTGCAGATCGGAGGCCAGATTGCGCCAGTTCTCCCGCAGGATGCCGTCGAGCAGGTCCAGCGCCCGGCCGCGGTGGCCGAGCCGGTCGAGGACCAGGGCCACGCCGGCGAGGCCGTCGTACAGGCCGAGCGGGGTGCCGGGCGGCGGCGGGGCGGTGTGGTCGAGCAGCCAGCGTTCGCCCTCGTCGTAGCGGCCGGCCCCGGACTCCTCCAGCGCGTACAGCACGCCGGCCGCGCCGTGCGCGAGCCCGAGGCCGCCGCCGTCGGAGAACTGGGCGATGTCGCCGGGGAAGAGGCGGTCGTCGCGTTCCGGGGTGGCGGAGGCGAGGATCGCCTTCACCATCGAGTCCCGGCTGTAGGGCCAGTCGCCGGGCACCACCGGCACGGCCGGCCGGCTCCGCCCGCCGCCCGTGTCCCGGGTGATCTCCGCGACCGCCTCGTCCAGGAACGCCCGCGGGACGTCCGGGAACTGCTCGGATATCACCTCGGCGAGATGCGCGGCCTTGCCGCGGTCCACCACGAACAGCGTGGTCACCGGCAGGAACAGGGCCAGCCGCAGACAGGCCAGGGCATAGCGGTCGACGTCCGGGCCGCGCCGGTCCGGTGGCGCGAAGAAGCCCGGGTGGGCGACGGTCTGCCGGGCGTTCTCCTCGGCGGGGGCCGCGGCCTCGAAGTCGATGAGGTGCACCGTCTCCTCGTCGGGCGCCACCATGATGTTGAAGACGTGCAGGTCGTTGAAGACGAGCCCGCGCGCGTGGATCGCCGCCACCGCCCGTTCCACCGAGGCGTGGACACGCAGCGCCCACGCCGTGTACGCGGCGACCTTCGCCGGGTCGGGGTCGGAGGTGAGCAGCGGATGCCGCTCGGCGAAGAAGGAGTTGAGCGGGCGGCCCTCCAGGAAGTCCATGACCAGGAACCGGTGGTCGCCCAGGGTGAACCAGTCCCGCACCTCGGGTACCACGCCGGTGCCGGCGGCCCGTTGGAGCGCGGCCCGCTCCCGCTCCAGCCGGGCGACGGCGTCCGCGCCGTCGGCGGCGAGTCCCGCGTGCGGCCGGGCCTCCTTCAGCACCACCCGGCGCCCGTCCCGGGTGTCCGTGCCGGTGTACACCCCGCCGCCGTTGGAGAAGTGCAGTGCCTTCTCGATGCGGTACGGCAGGTCGCCGACCGTGGTGGTGTTGCGGGCGTCGAGGTGCGGCCGCAGGAACTCCGGGAGGCTCACCCACTCCGGCACCTGGAAGGACGGCGCCCGCCGGTCCGGGACCAGCCGTCCGGTGGCGTCGGCGACCGCCGGGACGAGCGTGCCCCGCTCGTCCACCACGTACCGGCGGGCGAACGCGCCGTAGCGGACGTAGAGCGGGCCGTCCTGCCAGCGCAGGTCGGTGAGGATGTACGGCCCCTCGAAACCCTCCAGCAGGGCGCCGAGTTCCCGCAGGGTGCGCTGCAACTGCTCCTCGTCGGCCGGGTAGACGGTGACGAACTTGCCGCTGGTGTCGCGGCCCGCGTACTTGGCGTTGCGCAGATGCAGCAGGTGCGGGCCGGGCACGAACTTGAACGGGATGCGGCGCGGCACGCAGTAGTCCCAGACGATCGCGGCGATGCGCTCCGCGTTCGCCGCCGTCGCCGAGGAGTGGATCTTCCAGCCCTGGGCCGGCGACGGGAGCGGGGCGCCGTCCGCGTCGACCGGCGTCAGCGTCAGCCAGTCGCCGGAGCGGGCCGCGTGCCAGCCCTCCGGAACGGTGCGGCACGCCGTCGCGAACAGCGGCGCGGGCTCACCGTCCGCGGCCGAGAGCCGGTCGGGCGCGTCGTAGAAGTGTCCGTCGGCGAGCGCGTACACCTCGTAGCGCTTGTCCATGCGCCTCCCGTCCCTCCTCGTGCGGTGCCGTGCGGTGACGGGAAGACACTCTCAGCGGCCACCCGGTCGCGGACAGTCACGTCTGTCACGACATCCGCGTGCGGAACTCACGGGTCAAGATGTGTTCGGCCGCTTTCGACCCGAGGGCCCCGGAACAGGCGGCGCGCGGGCCCGTCGGGCACCCGGACTCTTCACAGGGGCTGCGCGGGAGCCTCACACGCGCTGTAATGGCGAACGTGGTGAGTGACGGCGCTGCGATCAGCGGCACGAGGACGGAACGTGCCGAATCCGCCCTCGACACGCTCACCGCGTCGCCGGTCTCCCCCGAGCGGCTCCGCCGCATCCTCGAACAGGCCCTCGTGTTCGCCGCCGCGTCCTTCGCCGGGGTGTACACGCCCGGCGACGACCCGACCCAGCTGTACCTCGCCGAGTCGGCGGGCCTGCCACGCACCCTGTACGGCCTCAGGGACAGCTATCCGGCGGCGGGCGGTTCCCCGGTCGCCGAGGCCCACCGCACCGGACGTCCGCGCTGGCTGGGCCCGGCGGAACTGGCCGGCGGCCCCGAGGCCCGGCGCACCCCGTCCGGGGAGTTCTCGCTGGCCGCGGTGCCGCTCGGCCCGGCCGGCTGCGGCTGTCTGCTGGCCGTCAGCGAGCACCCCGGCGGGTTCGGCAGCGACGACCGCGCCTGCCTGGAGCTGATCGCCCGGGCGATCGCCGTACCCGCCCCGCAGGAGGCCGCCGAAGAGGGCCGTGAGCTGCCGCCGGACACCTTCAGCCTGGCCATGGACAGCGGCCGGGTGGAGGTGGGCGACGGGATCCTCGCCCTCTTCGGGATCGCCCGCGACAGCTTCGACGGCCGGGTGGAGACCCTGCTCGGGCAGACCGTCCCCGAGGACCTGCCCGCCCTGATGTCCGTGGTCGAGGCCGACCACATGTCCATCGGCGACCGCGAGCTGGAGTTCCGCATCCTGCAGCCCTCCGGCCCGCCGAAGTGGCTCCGGCTCCGCGGCCGGCTGCTGCCGGGCGAGAAGGGCCGCCCGGCCCGGCTCGTCGGCACCCTCGCCGACGCCTCCACGCTCCGCTCCGACGTCACCGACGTGGCCCGGGTGCAGCGCCTTGCCGCCGCCCTGGCCACCGCCGGCACCGTCAAGGACGTCGGCAACGCCGTCGTCGCGGCCCTGCGCAAGCCCCTGCAGGCCGACCGGATCGCGCTCGCCGAACTCGAGAACGACCGGCTCGTGGTCACCGTCCTCGACCCGCCCGAACCCGAGTTCTGGCCCGAGGTGTGGCGCAGCGAGTGGCGCACCGAGTGGCCCGACGCCCCGGTACGCTCCATGCCCACCCTGTCGGCCGCGCTGCGCGAGGGGCGCGCCCGGATCTGGCCCGCCGGCAGCCCGCTGGAGCCCGCCCTCGCCGACGTCGGCCCCGGCGGCCTCGCGGTGCTGCCGCTGCCCGCCGGCGGCCGCATGGCCGGTGCCTGCCTGATCGGCTGGGACCGCCCGCGCGAGTTCGCCCCCGACGAACGCGCCCTGCTCACCGTCTGCGCCGGCCTGACCGGCCAGGCCCTGCTGCGCGCCCACGCCTTCGACGCCGAGCACGAACTCGTCGGCATGCTCCAGCGCACCCTGCTGCCCCGCCGCCTGCCCCGGCTGCCCGGCGCGGTCGCCGTCGCCCGCTACCTGCCCACCACCGCGGGCCTGGAGGTCGGCGGCGACTGGTACGACGTCATCCCCCTCGCCGACAACCACGTGGCCTTCGTCATCGGCGACGTCCAGGGCCACAACGCGGGCGCCGCCACCCTGATGGGCCAGATGCGCACCGCGCTGCGCGCCTACGCCGCGGAGGGCCACCCCCCGGACGTCGTCGTCTCCCACGCCAACCGGCTGCTGATGGACATGGAGACCGACCTCTTCGCCACCTGCGCCTACGTGGACGTCGACATGGAGCAGGGCACCGCCCTGTGCGTACGGGCCGGCCATCTCCAGCCCGTGCTGCGCCACCCGGACGGCTCGACCACGATCGTGGAGGCCGAGGGCGGCCCGCCGCTCGGTGTCCTCGGCCGGGCCGAGTTCCCGATGACCCCGCTCCGGCTCCAGCCGGGCACGGTGCTCGCGCTGACCACCGACGGACTGGTGGAGTCCGCCGACGAGGACCTCGACGTCGGCATGGAACGGCTCGCCGGCGCGCTGGCCGCCGCGGACCCCGCCCACCTCGGGCAGGTCGCCGACGCCCTGCTCACCGGCGCCCACCGGGGCGACGACGTGGCCCTGCTGCTGATGCGCTTCGACGGCATGGCGGTACGGCCGCTGCGCGAGAGCTGGACGGTGTGGCGGGTACCGGAGGCGGTCCGCCACGCACGCCGCTTCACCCGGCGCACCCTGCGCACCTGGGGCGTCGAGCGGGACACCCTCGACGCGGCCCTCCTCGTGGTCTCCGAGCTCGTCACCAACGCCCTCGTGCACACCGGCGGCCCGGTCCGGCTCGACATGAGCCTGGTCAACCACCGGCTGCGGCTCGCCGTCGCCGACTCCTCGCCGCGCAGCCCCATGAAGCCCGCGAGCATCGGCTGGGAGGCCACCGGCGGCCGGGGCATCCTGCTGGTGGAGGCCGTCTCGGCGGCGTGGGGCACGATCCCGGTCAGCGGCGGCAAGCAGGTCTGGGCGGACCTCGTCGCCCCCGACTGACACCCACTCGGGTGCGTCGGGGCACCGTTCAGGCAGGCTGGGGAGGCGCATCGGGCGAGCGGTGCCTAGGGTCGGTTGATGTGGCACACACCTTCGAAGAACTGGTGCAGAAGCAGCGCGCGGCCGCCGCGGCCCACACCACGGTCGAGGATCTGCGGGACGCCTACGGCCCGCCGGCCGAGCGACGGATGACGGGCGCCCAGTCGGGCACCTACGAGACCGCCCTGCGCGCCTGGCGCGACCTCGCCCGGGACGTGCAGACCGCCGTCAGCGAGTACGCCAGGGAGACGGGCCGGCCCCGCGCCGAGGTGGAGGCCGAGGTGGAGCGGGCCGCGGCGACGGAGACCACGTGAGCCGGACGGCCCGCCGCGCCGAGCGGCTGGCCGACGCCGCGGACGCACGGCTGCCCGTCCTGGAGGGCGGCACACTCCTGCGCAAGGCGTTCCCCGAGCACTGGTCCTTCTTCCTCGGCGAGATCGCCCTCTACAGCCTGCTGTTGCTGATCCTGACCGGTGTGTGGCTGACCTTCTTCTTCCAGCCGGAGATGCGCGAGGTCGTCTACACGGGCTCCTACGTGCCGCTGCAGGGCGTGGCGATGTCGGCCGCGTTCGACTCCACCCTGCACATCAGCTTCGACGTGCGCGGCGGCCTGCTGATGCGGCAGGCCCATCACTGGGCCGCGCTCGTCTTCGTGGCCGCGATCGGCCTGCACCTGCTGCGGATCTTCTTCACCGGCGCCTTCCGCCGGCCCCGCGAACTCAACTGGGCGATCGGGGTGACCCTGTTCATGCTCTCGCTCGCCGAGGGCTTCGCCGGCTACTCGCTCCCCGACGACCTGCTCTCCGGCACCGGACTGCGCATCGCCCAGGGCATCATGACGTCGATCCCGGTGGTGGGCACCTACCTGGCCTTCTTCGCCTTCGGCGGCGAGTACCCGGGACACGACATCATCACCCGCCTCTACCCGCTGCACATCCTGCTGCTCCCCGGCGCCCTCATCGCCCTGGTGACGGCCCATCTGATCCTGGTCTTCCACCTCAAGCACACCCAGTGGCGCGGTCCGGGCCGCACCAACCGCAACGTCCTCGGCAAGCCCCTCTACCCGCAGTTCACCGGCACCTCGGCCGGCCTGTCCCTGACGGTGTTCGGTGTGCTGGTGCTGCTGTCCGGCCTCGCCCAGATCAACCCGGTGTGGACCTACGGCCCCTACCGCCCGGACCAGGTCTCCACCGGCTCCCAGCCCGACTGGTACGTCGGCTTCCTGGAGGGGGCGCTGCGGCTGGTACCGCCCTGGGAGACGAACGTCGCCGGGCACACCGTCATGTGGAACGTGCTGCTCCCGGCCGTCGTCCTGCCCGGCCTGCTGTTCGCCGTGCTCTACGCCTACCCCTTCGTCGAGCAGCGCCTGACCGGGGAGTGGCGTCACGAGCAGCACCTGTGCGACCGGCCGCGCGAGCGCCCCGTGCGGACCGGACTCGGCGTGGCCGGCACCGTCTTCTACGGCGTGCTGCTGCTGGCCGGCGCCAACGACATCATGGCCCAGGTCTTCCGCGTCTCCGTCGACGCCCTGACCTGGATCCTGCGCGTGGCCCTGGTGGCGGCGCCGGTCCTCTCGTTCCTGGTGACCCGGTGGCTGTGCCGGGCCCTGACCGCGGCCGAACGCGAGCGGCTCGCCGAGGGAGTGCCCACCGGCGACATCCGCCAGAGCGTCACCGGCGGCTACGAGAGCGACCACGAACCCGTCGAGTCCTTCCGGCCGGGCGCTCCCCGCAAGCCGCTCACCGGCGCGCGTACTGGAACACCAGCCCGAACACCCCGCGCGCCAGAACACCCAGACCGATGAGGAACAGCCACAGCCCGTAGACGACCCCGCCGGCCGTCACCGCGAAGCCGAGCGCGGTGACGATCGGCCACACGCTCGCGTCCGGGAAGAACGCCACCGGCCCGGCCGCGTCCGCCACTTCGGCGTCGGTGCGGTCCTGCGGGCGCAGCCCCCGGCGCCGGTACTGGATCAGGCAGAAGAAGCCGACGAGCGCCGCCATCCCGCACGCGACGACCAGCGCGGTCGTGCCCGTGGCATCCCCCGACCACACCCCGTACAGGGCGGCACAACCCCCGAAGAACAGCGCCACGGCGCCGAACAGCACCGCCTCGGCCTTCATCGCGTCGCCTTCTTCCCGGGCGGGCTGTCGATCCCCGGATGGTGCAGGTCGAACGCGGGGGACTCCGACCGGATACGGGGCAGGGCGACGAAGTTGTGCCGCGGAGGCGGACTGGACGTCGCCCACTCCAGGCCCCGCCCCCAGCCCCAGGGGTCGTCGAGGCCGACCTTCTCGCCCCTGACGGCGGTGCGCCAGACGTTGTACAGGAACGGCAGCGTGGAGACGCCCAGCAGGAACGCACCCGCCGTGGACAGCGTGTTGAGCGCCGTGAACCCGTCCCCGGGCAGATAGTCGGCGTACCGCCGCGGCATGCCCTGCTCACCGAGCCAGTGCTGCACCAGGAAGGTGAGCTGGAACCCGGGGAACAGCAGCCAGAAGTGCACCTTGCCGAGCCGCTCGTCCAGCATCTTCCCGGTGAACTTCGGCCACCAGAAGTAGAACCCGGCGAACATCGCGAACACCACGGTGCCGAACAGCACGTAGTGCAGGTGCGCCACGATGAAGTACGAGTCCGTCAGATGGAAGTCGAGCGGCGGCGAGGCGATCAGCACCCCGCTCAGCCCGCCCAGCAGGAACGACACCAGGAAGCCCGCCGACCACAGCATCGGCGTCTCGAACGAGAGCGAACCGTGCATCATCGTGCCGATCCACGCGAAGAACTTGATGCCCGTGGGCACCGCGATCAGGAACGACATGATCGAGAAGAAGGGCAGCAGCACCGCGCCGGTCGCGAACATGTGGTGCGCCCACACCACCGCCGAGAGCATGGTGATCGCGATCGTCGCCCCGATCATCGGCACATAGCCGAACAGGGGCTTGCGGGAGAAGACCGGGATGATCTCCGAGACGATCCCGAAGAACGGCAGCGCCACGATGTAGACCTCGGGATGCCCGAAGAACCAGAACAGGTGCTGCCACAGCAGCGCGCCCCCGTTCGCCGCGTCGAAGACGTGCGCCCCGAACTTCCGGTCCGCCTCCAGGGTCAGCAGCGCCGCCGTCAGCACCGGGAAGGCGGGCAGCACCAGGATCGAGGTGAACAGCACGTTCCAGGTGAAGATCGGCATCCGGAACATCGTCATGCCCGGCGCGCGCAGGCACATGATCGTCGCGATGAAGTTCACCGCGGTCAGCGTCGTCGACACACCCGAGACGACCAGCCCCATCGTCCACAGGTCACCGCCCGCGCCGGGGGAGTAGTAGGCGCTGTTCAGCGGCGCGTAGGCGAACCAGCCGAACGCCGCGGCCCCGCCCGGCACCAGGAAGCCCGACACCACCATCAGCCCGCCGAAGAGGTACATCCAGTACGACAGCGCGTTGAGCCGCGGAAAGGCCAGGTCCGGGGCCCCGATCTGGAGCGGCATGACGGCGTTGGCGAACCCGGCGAACATGGGCGTCGCGAACAGCAGCATCATGATCGTGCCGTGGATCGTGACGAACTCCAGGTAGCCCTGCTTGCTCAGCACCTGCATACCGGGTTCGGCCAGTTCGGTGCGCATGGCGAGCGCGAGCAGACCGGCCAGCAGGAAGAAGCAGAACGCCGTGACCATGTAGAGACGGCCGATCACCTTGTGGTCGGCCGTGGACACCCAGCGCAGGAGGGTCCGGCCGGGGCGCGGAGCGGGCTCCGTGTACCGGGCGGTGATCTCCACGATCTCTGACATGTGCGGCGAATCCGTCATCGCGGGTGACGGTACTCCCGGTGCCGCGAAGCCCGTCAGCGCCACGCCCTGCACGTCCGCGCCCGGCCCGGCCGCGGGTTGCGCCGAACGGCTGACCGCCGTCCGGCCCGGCATCCTCGGCGCGGCCCCGGGTACCCGGCGCCCATGACGACTTCCATGTACGAAGCGGCCGCCGGCGTTCAGGTGTTCGGATACGTCCTCATCCTGGTCGCCGGGCTGGCCTGTGTCGCGGGACTGATCTGGGCCTTCCGGCTGGGCGCGAAGGTGCGCGAGCGTGAACCGGCACCGCCGCGCCCCGACGAGCAGCCCCGGGTGCCGCCGTCCGGGCCGGTCCGCGAAGTGCAGGAGATGCGGGAGCCGGACGAGGTGCCGCGGGCCGCGGACGGCGACGAGCGGCTCACCCCCCACCACTTCGGCAACGTCGGCAGCAAGCGGGCCGAGGACCAGAGCCGCCCGCGCTGGTCCCCCGGATCGAGCGGCTCGTTCGGCGGCGGTGGCGGCGGCCGTACCTGACCGCCGCCGTCCGTCCGGGTTTGCCCACGCCCGAGCGGGGGACCCGGCCGGACACCGATCGTGCAGAGGGAAGATGAATGACGTGACCGCGCATGCCAGTCAGAGGACCGCACTGCCCTACGCCGAGACCGGTTGGGCCGAGGCCCGCCGCCGTCACGGCCGCGGACCGCGCACCTGCCGGCCCGCCGTGCTGAAGCACGCGGCCGCCCGCCGGCAGGGCGAGGCGGCCGAGGACAACATCGTGCGCGGCGACGACTGAGACGACTGCCCGGAAGGGCGCACCGCGGGCCCGGCACCGCGCGGTGAACCGCGGTGGGCAGCGCGGTGTCCTGACGTGACCATCCAGTCGTACAAACGCAGGTCCGATCGGGACGATCGCCACTAGGGTGGGGCGAAGGAAGGCTCTGGTGCTCTCCGGCGGCACCGGGTCCAGGCTGCGACCGATCGCGCACACCTCGGCCGAACGACTGGTGCCGGTGGCCGACGGGCAAGCGGTCGGCGAATCCGCGAGGAGACGTCCGAGTGAAACGCCACGAGTTCCTGCGGGGACTCCACAAGGCCACCGCGAACCGCAACTACCTGGAGATCGGCGTCAACGACGGCCGCAGCCTGACGCTCTCCCGGGTGCCCAGCATCGCGATCGACCCCGCCTTCAAGGTGGTCAGCGAGATCCGCTGCGACGTCCACCTGGCCAAGGCGACCAGCGACGACTTCTTCGCCCGCGACAACCCGCTCGCCCATCTGCGGGGCGGACGCCACCCGTTGCGCAACCTCGCCCGCAACCGCAGCCCGCTCGGCCACTGGCAGCGCACCACCCTGGACCTGTCGTTCATCGACGGCATGCATCTGTTCGAGTACGCGCTGCGGGACTTCATCAACATCGAGAAGCACGCGGACTGGGCCAGCGTGATCGTCTTCGACGACATGCTGCCGCGCAACGTGGACGAGGCCGCCCGCGACCGGCACACCAACGCCTGGACCGGGGACGTCTACAAGCTGATCGAGATCCTCCAGCGCCACCGCCCCGACCTGGTGACCGTCCTCGTCGACACCGCGCCCACCGGCCAGCTGGTGGTCTTCGGCGCCGACCCGGACAACACCGTCCTCAAGGACCGCTACGACGACATCATCGCGGAGTTCGAGGTCCCCGACCCGCAGAAGGTCCCGGAGTCCGTCCTCGGGCGCACCACCGCCGTCAAGCCCGAGGACTTCCTCGGCGCCGGGTTCTGGAAGCCGCTGGCCGCGTCCCGCAACCGGGGCACCGGCCGATCCCGCGGCTGGGAGCCGCTGCGCCGCGCGCTCGCGCCGTACGCCGCCGGACGCTGAACCCGGCGGCCCCTACCGGCCGCGCAACCGCTCGTAGTGGGCGGAGCATTCCTTGTACGTGGGCAGCAGCCCGGACTGCTCCGCCTCGGCGAGCGTCGGTGCCTCGGTGTCCTTGGCCGACAGCACGGGCTCGACACCCTCGGGCCAGGCGATGCCCAGCTGCGGGTCGAGCGGGTGCAGCCCGTGCTCGCGCTGGGGCGCGTACCCGGCCGAGCACAGGTACACCACCGCCGCGTCGTCGGTCAGCGCCATGAACGCGTGCCCGAGGCCCTCGGCGAGGAAGACCGCGCGCCGGCTCTCGTCGTCCAGCCGCACCGCCTCCCACCGCGCGTAGGTGGGGGAGCCGACGCGGATGTCCACGACCACGTCCAGGACGGCTCCGCGCACACAGGTGACGTACTTGGCCTGCCCGGGCGGCACGTCCGCGAAGTGGATGCCGCGCAGCACGCCCCGGGCGGACACCGACATGTTGGCCTGGGCGAGTTCCAGGTCGTAGCCGGTGGCCTCGCGGAACTCCGCGCCCCGGTACCACTCGTGGAAGCTGCCCCGCTCGTCCGGGAACACCCGCGGTTCCAGCACCCAGGCGTCCGCTATCCCCAACTGCCGCACGTGATCAGGCCTTTCCCGTCGATGTCCTGCCGAGCGCCGAGCGCAGTGCGCGCCGCGCCACGCGTACCAGCCGCCGCAGCGGTCCCGGGTGCGCCGGCCGGACCACCTCGACGTCACCACGGCCGCGGCCCACCCGCAGCAGCAGTGCGAGCGCCGGTACCCGGCCGTCCGGCAGACCCAGCCCGGTCCGCCAGACGGCGTTGCGCAGCTCCCGCAGCGGTATCGAGGCCTCCAGCAGCGAGTGCACGCCGTCGGCGGGGGTGAGCACGGCCGGCCGGTCGAGCGTGCGGCCCGAGGCCGTCGCGGTGAACCGGAGGGTGGCCGCCGTGCTGTCCGGGACGTACAGCGGCAGGGCCACCGTCAGCGTCTCGGTGTCGGAGACGGCCGCGTCCGCCGGGGTGAGCCGGTGCAGGCCGAGGGACTTCACGGCACGGTCCACGTCCAGCGACAGGTTGCGGCCCTGCTTCGTCCAGTACGGCAGCACGACCCGCCCGGCGACGATCCCGGCCGGCGGCAGCGCGGGCGCCTGCTCGGGGGCGGGGCCCAGGCGGCACTCCTTGGTCCAGCCGCCCAGGGAGACCCGGACGAACATGTCCCACAGCCCGCCGTGCAGCGGGGCGCCGCCCGCGGCGGTGCCGGGGTCCACGCCGGCGGTCGCGCGCAGCACCAGGCGGGTGCCGCCGTCCTCGGCGGGGATCCGCTCGCGGGTGAGTTCGACCGGCTGGAAGAAGGAGGCCGCGGTCGCCCGGTCGCGCAGGATCAGGTCGGCGGCGGCCCGCTCGAAGCCGTCCGCCGCGGCGGCACCCAGCCATGCGGCGGCCTCGGCCGCGTCGCGGGGCGCGCCGTCCGCCGCCGGCCGGGGGGCGTCGGCGGCCACGCTCAGCGGCCCGTCGGCCGTGACGTACTCGGCGGTGAGGCCGATCCGCAGGGTGCCGTCCTGCCACTCGACGGCCGTCGGGACGGACCGGGGCCGCACCCCGGCCTCCCACTCGGCGAGGGCGACGAGGTCGTCGTAGCGGTCCTCGCGGAGCAGCGCGGCGACGATCCGCTGACCGGGGCGGAGCCCGGCGGCCACTCCGGGTCCGAAGCGCTCCACCACGACGGCGTGGATCTCCCGGAACAGCTCGCGCCGGTAGTCGTCGGGCATCGCCAGCAGCCGGCGTCCGCTCATCCGGTCGGCCATCTCCACGCGCAGCCAGCGGCGCATCAGTTTGTCGCGCAGCGGCCCCGGTTCGGTGTACCGCTCGACCACGTCGAGGGCCTCGCGGAGGTTCTTGTAGTAGCCGACGGGGTCGAAGCGCTGGAAGCCGGCGTTGGCCGCGTCGTCGCGTTTGACGTGGTAGTAGCAGACGTAGTCGCTGAGCACGGAGACGTTGTCCGCGCGCAGATAGGCCTCGGTGACGAAGACGTGGTCCTCCAGCCGCCGCCGGCCCTCGGGGAAGCGCAGGCCGGTGCGGTCCAGGAAGGAGCGCCGGAGCATCTTGTGCGGGGTGAGGCTGTCGATCAGCGGCGCGTTGTCGACCGTGGCGTGCGGGTGGTTGCGGCGGAACAGCTCCACCGGCACGGGGCGGCCCTTTCCGGCCATCTTGCCGACGATCACGTCGGCCTTGTTGGCCACCCCGTAGTCGTACATCCGCTCCAGGGCCTCGGGCCCCAGGTGGTCGTCGTTGTCGACGAACATCACGAACTCGCCCCGGGCGGCGTCGATCCCGACGTTGCGGGGCCTGCCCGACCAGCCGGAGTTCTCCTGGTGGAGGACCCTCACATGAGCGTGCTGTGCGGCGAGCTCGTCCAGCCGGGCGGGGGTGCCGTCCGTGGAGCCGTCGTCCACGAAGATCAGTTCGTACGCGTCGGCGGGCAGGGACTGGTTCAGCAGCGAGGCGACGCAGTCCTCGATGTACGGCCCTGGGTTGTAGACGGGGACGACGACGCTGACCTTGACCGGCATCCGGTTCCAAGCCCCCTTTGTTCGCCTGCCGTTGCCTCGGTGACACGGTGTGCGTGGCCGCATGCTAACCCGGCCGCTCGTGCGCGTGTGCGGACACTCGCGCACAAGGGGCCGGGCCGAGGAGGGTCAGGCGTGGGTCTTGGCCAGCAGCTCCAGGACCTCCGCGGTCGTGCCGGACTCGCCGAGCCGCGGGAAGATGCGCTCGACGCTGCCCTGGTGAGCGGCGGGGTCGGCGTCGGCCATCGCGTCGGTGGCGAGGGTGACGTGGTAGCCGTGGGCGTAGGCGTCACGGGCGGTGGACTCCACGCCGATGCTGGTGGCGATGCCGGTCAGCACGATCTGGGTGATGCCCCGGCGGCGCAGCTGCGTGTCCAGGTCGGTGCCGTGGAAGGCGCTCCAGTTGTGCTTGGTGACCCGGATGTCACCGGGGTGCCCGGAGAGCTCGTCGGTGATGGTGTCCCAGCCCTCGGGGAAGGCGAGCCCGCGCGCCTGGCGCTCGGTGCGGCCGGGGACCGCGTCCGCCCCGTCGGCCGCGAAGGAGACCCGGACGAGCACCACGGGAAGGTTCCGGGCGCGGAAGGCGTCGGCGAGTTCCGCCGTGCGGGACACGACCTCCGGGCCCGGGTACGGCTGGGTGGGCATGGCCACGATGCCGTTCTGCAGGTCGACCGCCACGAGGGCGGTACGGGGGTCGAGGGTGGTGAGCGACATGGGTCGGCCGGGCCTTTCGGGGATTCGGGGGGATGGGGAGGACGCGCCGGCCGGGGAGTGGCCGGACGGCGCGTGCGCCGCGGGGGCGGCGCGGGCGGAGGCGCACCGGATCACGGCTGGGACAGCCGGTCCATCAGCTCCAGCGCCCGCAGGACCGCCTCCCGCTCCTCGGCGGTGAACCGGTCCTGGAAGGCGCGGGCCAGCCACTCCTCGCGGACCTGCTTGTTGCCCTCGACGCGCGCCCGGCCCGCGTCCGTCAGCGTGACCAGCTGGCGGCGCCCGTCGTCGGGGTCGGGGGCACGGCGGATCAGTCCGTGCTGCTCCAGCGCGGCCAGCGTGGTCGCCATGGACTGCGGCCGTACGCCCTCGGCGGCGGCCAGGGCGCTGGCCGTGGCCGCGCCGTGCTTGCCGACCAGGGTCAGCGCCGACTCCTGGGAGGGGGTCAGGTCGGCGTCCTGGGCGATCTCCCGGATGCGGCGCCGCAGCCGGCTGAAGACCACCCGCAGGTCACGTGCGGCACGGACGGCCGAGTCGGAGATGTGATCCATGCCGCCAGCCTAGGACCGACAGTGGAAACTGTCCAGGCGAAACTGTTCAGTTTTGCCTGAATGATTGCCGGGTACTCGCCCGCCGTCGGACCGCACGACGGGCCCGCGCCTAGCGACGACGGCAGGTGAAGGAGCGCAGATGACCCCTCCGGACACGTCCGGCCTGGAGGCGGCCCTCCGTGCCGAGGTGGACGGCGAAGTCCGCTTCGACGCGGGCAGCCGCGGCGCCTACGTCACGGACGGCTCGAACTACCGGCAGGTCCCGCTGGGCGTCGTCGTCCCCCGCACCGTGGAGGCGGGCGCCCGGGCGGTGGCGGTGTGCGCGCGCTTCGCCGCCCCCGTGCTGTCCCGCGGCGGCGGCACCAGCCTGGCCGGACAGACGACCAACACCGCCGTGGTGATCGACTGGAGCAAGTACTGCAGCAGGGTGCTCACCGTCGACGCCGAACAGCGCACCTGCGTGGTGGAACCCGGCATCGTCCTGGACGAACTCAACCGGCAACTCGCCGGGCACGAGCTCCAGTTCGGGCCGAAGCCCTCCACCCACAGCCACTGCGCGCTCGGCGGCATGATCGGCAACAACTCCTGCGGCGCCTCCGCCCAGGCCTACGGCAAGACCGTCGACAACGTCCGCCGGCTGGAGATCCTCACCTACGACGGTCAGCGCGCCTGGGTCGGTCCCACCCCGCCCGCCGAGCGCGCCCGGATCGTCGCCGGCGGCGGACGGCTCGCCGAGATCTACACGGGCCTCGACCGCATCGCCACCGAGTACCTCGCGGACATCCGCCGCGGCTTCCCGAAGATCCCGAGGCGCGTCTCCGGCTACAACCTCGACTCCCTGCTGCCCGAGAACGGCTTCGACGTGGCCAGGGCGCTCGTCGGCAGCGAGGGCACCCTGGTCACCGTCCTGCGCGCCGAACTGGACGTCGTCCCCGTCCCCGCCCGCCAGTCGCTGCTCGTCCTCGGCTACGACGACATCTGCGCCGCCGCCGACGACGTGTCCCACCTCCTGGAGCACTGCTCGCCCAGCCAGCTGGAGGCCCTGGACGGGCGCATGGCCCAGCTGATGCGCGAGGAGGGCGCCTACCTCGACTCGCTCGACACCCTGCCCGAGGGCGACAGCTGGCTGCTGGTGCAGTACAGCGGCGACAGTCAGGAGGACGTCGACGCCCAGGCCCACGCCCTGCTGCGCGCCGTCGGCCGCGAGGAGAAGGACGCGAACGTCGCCTTCTCCGACAACCCCGAGCGCGAGCAGAAGATGCTCAGGGCCCGGGAGGCCGGCCTCGGCGTCACCGCCCGCCCGCCGGACGACCGGGAGACCTGGGAGGGCTGGGAGGACTCCGCCGTACCGCCCGAACGGCTCGGCGACTATCTGCGCGACCTCAAGGGGCTGTTCGAGGAGTTCGGCTACGACCACCCCTCCCTCTACGGGCACTTCGGCCAGGGCTGCGTCCACACCCGCATCCCGTTCGGCCTGAAGACCGCCGAGGGCGTGGCCGACTTCCGCCGCTTCGTGGAGCGTGCCGCCGACCTCGTCGTCTCCTACGGCGGCTCCCTGTCCGGCGAGCACGGCGACGGCCAGTCCCGCGGCGAACTGCTCACCCGGATGTTCGGCGAACGGCTCGTGACCGCCTTCGGCGAGCTCAAGGCCGTCTTCGACCCCGGCAACCGGATGAACCCGGGCAAGATCGTCCACCCCAACCCCGTCGACGGCCAGCTGCGGCTCGGGCCCACCTGGCGGCCCGACACCCCGGCGACCCACTTCGGCTTCCCCGAGGACGACCACTCCTTCAACCGCGCGGTGATGCGCTGCGTCGGCATCGGCAACTGCCGCGGCCACACCGGCGGCGTCATGTGCCCCTCCTACCGGGCCACCATGGAGGAGGAGCACTCTACCCGCGGCCGCGCCCGGCTGCTGTTCGAGATGCTCGACGGACACGCGGACTCCGTCGTCAAGGACGGCTGGCGCTCCACCGCCGTGCACGACGCGCTCGACCTCTGCCTGGCCTGCAAGGGCTGCAAGTCCGACTGTCCGACCGGCGTCGACATGGCCACCCTCAAGGCCGAGTTCCTCTCCCACCACTACGAGGGCCGCCTGCGCCCCGCCGCCCACTACGCCATGGGCTGGCTCCCGCTGTGGGCGAAGCTGTCCCGCATCGCCCCCCGGCTGGTCAACTCCGTGCTCCACGCGCCCGGTTTGGCCCGCGTGGGCAAGCGGCTGGCCGGCGTCGACGAGGCCCGCGAGGCACCCGTGTTCGCCGCGCAGTCCTTCCTCCAGTGGTGGCGGCAGCGCGACACCGAGAACCCCGACCCGGCCGACCCGCGCACCGTCGTGCTCTGGCCCGACACCTTCAGCACCTACTTCCACCCCTCGATCGCGAAGTCGGCCGTACGGGTCCTGGAGGACGCGGGCTTCCGGGTCGCCGTCCCCACCGAACCGGTGTGCTGCGGCCTGACCTGGATCTCCACCGGCCAACTGCCCGTCGCTGAGAAGGTCCTGCGCCGCACCCTCGACGTCCTGCGCCCCTATCTGGACGCGGGCACCCCGGTCATCGGCCTCGAACCGTCCTGCACCGCCGTCTTCCGCTCCGACGCCCCCGAGCTGATGCCCGCCGACCAGGACGTGCGGCGGCTCGCCGGCCAGGTCCGCACCTTCGCCGAACACCTCGTCCACCACGCGCCCGACGACTGGCGGCCACCGCGGCTGGCCCGGCAGGCGACCGTGCAGACCCACTGCCACCAGCACGCCGTCATGAAGTTCGACGCCGACCGCGAACTGATGCGCCGCGCCCACCTCGACGCCGACGTCCTCGACGAGGGCTGCTGCGGACTGGCCGGCAACTTCGGCTTCGAACGCGGCCACCACGAGGTCTCCATGGCCGTCGGCGAACTCGGCGTCCTGCCCGCCGTGCGCGGTGCCGCCCCGGACAGCCTCGTCCTCGCCGACGGCTTCAGCTGTCGCACCCAGATCGAGCAGGGCGGCACCGGCCGCCGCGCCCTGCACCTCGCCGAAGTCCTCGCGCTCGCCCTCGACGGCGACCTCCCGAGCGACCGGCCCGAACGCCTCGCCGACCGGCCGCCCGAGCCGTCCCGCACGGCCCGCTGGGCGACCACCGCCGCCCTGGCCGTTCTCGCCGCGGGCGCGGTCGGCGGGCTGTGCCGGCCGCGGAGGTGACCATGACCGATCCGCCTGCCGTCGAGACCGTGGACACCGCCGTCTACACCGTGCCCACCGACGCCCCCGAGGCGGACGGGACACTCGCCTGGGACTCGACCACCCTGGTCCTGGTCACCGCCCGCTCCGGCACCACCAGCGGACTCGGCTGGACCTACGCGCCCGCCGCCACCGCCCACGTCGTCCGCGACCTGCTCGCCGGCACCGTCACCGGTCTCCTGGCGTTCGACGTGCCGCGCGCCAACGAGCGCATGTGCCGGACCGTCCGCAACGCCGGACTGCCCGGCGTGACCGCCCAGGCGATCGCCGCGGTCGACATCGCCCTGTGGGACCTCAAGGCCCGGCTGCTCGACGTCCCCCTGGTCCAGCTCCTGGGCCACGCCCGCGACGACGTGCCCGTCTACGGCAGCGGCGGCTTCACCACCTACGACGCCGGGCGCCAGGACCGGCAACTGCGCGGCTGGACCGAGGAACAGGGCATCCCCCGCGTGAAGATCAAGATCGGCGAGTCCTGGGGCACCCGGCAGACCCGCGACCTGGAACGGGTCGCCCGCGCGCGGGCCAGCGTCGGTAACACGGCCGAGCTGTACGTGGACGCGAACGGCGCCTACACCGGCGGGCAGGCCGTGCGGATCGCCGGCGGCCTCGCCGACCACGACGTGACCTGGTTCGAGGAACCCGTCTCCTCCGACCACCTCGGCATGCTCGCGGACATCCGCGGCCGCGTCCCGATGGACGTCACCGCGGGCGAGTACGGCTACACGCTGCCCTACTTCGCCGCCATGCTGTCCGCCGGCGCCGTCGACTGCCTCCAGGCGGACGTCACCCGGTGCGGCGGCATCACCGTCTGGCTGCGCGCCGCCGCCCTCGCCCACGCGCACGGACTAGACGTGTCCGGCCACTGCGCGCCCCACGCCCACGCCCACGTCGCCGCCGCCGTGCCCAACCTCCGCCACCTGGAGTGGTTCCACGACCACGTCCGCATCGAGGGGCTCCTCTTCGACGGCGTCCTCGACCCCGGCGGCGGCAGCGTCACCCCGGGCGCCGACGGGGCGCCCGGACTGGGCCTGACCCTCGTCGAGGAGCGGGCGCGGCGGTACCGGGTGGAGTGAGACCGATGCGAGCCGCCGCTTCCCGCCCGACGAACCGTTCCATGCCATACGACACGCCGTACGACACACCGTACGAAAGGAGATGACCATGCCCCCGACCGTCGTCATCACCGGTGCCAGCGCCGGGATCGGGCGGGCCACCGCCCGGCTGTACGCGAGGCGCGGTGCCGACGTCGTGCTGATCGCCCGGGGCAAGGGAGGCCTGGAGGAGGCGGCGGACGAGGTCGCCGCCCTCGGCGGACGACCGCTGGTCCAGGTCGCCGACACCGCGGACCCGGCACGCGTGGAGGCGGCCGCCGACGCCGCCGAGGAGACCTTCGGTCCCATCGACGTGTGGATCAACTGCGCGTTCTCCACGGTGTTCGCCCCCTTCGAGGAGATCACCGCCGAGGAGTTCGAGCGCGTCACGCAGGTGACGTACCTCGGATTCGTCAACGGCACCCGCTCGGCCCTCAAACGGATGCTGCCCCGGGACCGCGGCACCGTCGTGCAGGTCGGCTCCGCGCTCGGGGAGCGGTCCATCCCGCTCCAGGCCGCCTACTGCGGCGCCAAGCACGCCATCAACGGCTTCACGTCCTCCCTGCGCACCGAACTGCTGCACCGCGGGAGCCGCGTGCACGTCACTGTCGCCCAGATGCCCGCCGTCAACACCCCCCAGTTCCAGTGGGTGCGCTCCCGGCTGTCCAAGCACCCCATGCCGGTGCCGCCCATCTACCAGCCCGAGGTCGCCGCGCGGGGCGTCGCGTACGCGGCCGACCACCCGCGCCGCAAGCAGTACTACGTCGGCGCCACCACGGTCGCCACCATCTGGGCCAACCGCTTCGCACCGGCCCTGCTCGACCGCTACCTGGCCCGCACCGGCTTCGACTCCCAGCAGACCGACAGCGTCCCGCCCGCCGGCCTGGACAACCTCTTCGAGCCGGTCGACCGTGAACCCGCCGGCGACCAGCGCGCCCACGGCGCCTTCGACGACACCTCCCACGCCCGCTCCTGGCAGGAGATCCTGGTCCGGCACCCCGCGGCCACGGCGGTCGGCGCGGGCGCCGCCGTACTGGGCGCCGTACGCGGCGTCCGCCGGCTGACCTCCCGAGCCGCATAGGCTGACCGCGTGCGCCTCCTCCTGATGTCCGACACGCACCTCCCGAAGCGCGCCAGGCGGCTCCCGGAGCAGCTGCTCGCCGAACTCCCGCACGCGGACGTCGTCCTGCACGCCGGGGACTGGGTCGACGCGGCCACCCTCGACCTGCTTCAGAGCCGCAGCCGCCGGCTGGTCGGGGTGTACGGCAACAACGACGGCCCCGACCTGCGCGCCCGGCTCCCCGAGGTGGCCCGTGCCGAGCTCGGCGGCCTGCGCTTCGGCGTGGTGCACGAGACCGGCCCCGCCCAGGGCCGCGAGGCCCGCTGCGCCGCCCGCTTCCCCGACCTCGACGTCCTGGTCTTCGGGCACAGCCACATCCCCTGGGACACCACCGCCCCCGGCGGCCTGCGCCTGCTCAACCCCGGCTCCCCGACCGACCGCCGCCGCCAGCCCCACTGCACCTACCTCACGGCGGCCGTCGACGGCGGAGCGCTCACCGACGTGACGCTGCACCGGCTGCCCCAGCGGTGACGGACCCTGGCATGATCACCGGATGACCTCCACCGCCGGCATACCCGACGTCGTACCCGCGGGCCGCCTCGCCACCCGGGCACAGCCCGTACTGCCGCTGCCCGGCGGCCTTCAACTGCGGCCCTGGCGGCTGGACGACGGCGACGCCGACGCCCTGCACACCGCCGGACAGGACCCGGCGATCAGCCACTGGAACCTCTTCTCCGTCGGCAGCCGGGACGAGGCCCGCGCCCGCATCGAGCGGCTGCACGCCCGCCGGACGGCCGAGACGGGCGCGATCTGGGCCGTCGCCCCCACCGGCGGCGCGGCCGTCGGACTCGCCGGGCTCAACGACGTCGACCTGGCCGGCGGCACCGCCGAGCTCGTCTACTGGGTGCTGCCCGAGGCGCGCGGCGGCGGCATCGCGGTCGCGGCGACCCGCGCGCTCAGCGGCTGGGCCCTGGACGACCTGGGCCTGCACCGGCTGACGCTGTGCCACTCCACCGGCAACCCCGCCTCCTGCCGGGTGGCCGAGAAGTCCGGCTACCTCTTCGAGGGCACCCACCGCAGCGCCCTGCTGCACGCCGACGGCTGGCACGACCAGCACGTCCACGCACGCGTGGCCGGAGATCCCGCGTAGCGCGCACGGAGCCCGGCCGTCTCCCGGGGCGCTAGCGGCGTCGTCCGCCGTGGCGGCTGCGGCTGCGGCTCCGGTTGCGGCGGCGCAGGCGCAGGGCCACCACGGTCAGGGCCGCCAGGGCCGCCGCCAGGGCCGCCGCCCGTTTGGCCACCGGGAGGCCGGCGACGTGCAGCAGGTCCAGCGGCTCCGGCTCCGCCGGGCCGGCCGGGGCCGTCGCCGTCCCTTCCTCACCCGGCTGCTCCTCGGTGGCCGGGGGCCGCTCGGTCAGCCGCTGGGCCAGGCAGTCGGCGAACTGCGACACCAGCCGGTCGCCCACCTCCGCCAGCACCCCGCGCCCGAACTGCGCCGGACGACCGGTCACCGTCAGATCGGTCCGCACCGAGACCGCCGTCCCGCCGTCGCGCCCGCTCAGCTCCGCGGTGACCGTCGCCCGGGCCGTGCCCTGCCCCCGGGTCTCCCGGCCGCTCGCCACGAGCACCATCCGGTGCGCCGCCTCGTCCTGCTCCTCGAACACCGCGGTGCCCCGGTAGGTCACGGTCACCGGGCCGACCTTGACCTTCACCGAGCCCGTCACGGTCTTGCCGTCGTACTCCTCCACCGTCGCGCCCGGCAGACACGGTGCGACGCGTTCGATGTCGAGGAGTGCCGGCCAGGCCTCGTCGACCGGGACGGGGACGGTGAACTCGTGCTGCAGCTCCATGACTTCTCCTCGCACTCAGACGGCGGCGGGCGGATGGATGGCCCCGGTGGTCGCGGTCAGCGGCGCTCCGCTGCCGCCCCAGCGCAGGGCGACGATCTCGGCGGCGACGGACACGGCGACCTCCTCGGGTGTACGCGCCCCGAGGTCGAGCCCCAGCGGTGAGCGCAGCCGGGACAGCTCCGCCGGGGTGAGACCGGCCTCGGCCAGGCGTTCGCGCCGCTCGTCGTGGGTACGGCGGCTGCCCATGGCCCCGATGTAGGCGGCCGGCCGGCGCAGCGCCTCCTCCAGCAGCGGCACGTCGAACTTCGGGTCGTGGGTGAGGACGCAGATCACCGTGCGCTCGTCGGTGCCGGTGCTCCGCAGATACCGGTGCGGCCACTCCACGACGACCTCCACGCCCGCCGGGAAGCGCTTGGGTGTCGCGAAGACCGGGCGGGCGTCGCACACGGTGACCCGGTAGCCGAGGAAGTCGCCGATACGGGCCACCGCGGCCGCGTAGTCGATCGCGCCGAACACCAGCATCCGCGGCGGCGGCGCGAACGACTGGAGGAACACCGTGACGTCGTCCTCACGGCGCTCGCCCCGCGGGCCGTAGTGCCTCAGGACCGTCGCGCCGAGGGCGAGTTCACCGCGCGCGTCGGCCGCTACGGCGGCATCGAGCCCGCTCGTGCCGAGCGTGCCGGCCACGGTGTCCCGCCACACGCCGAGGGCGGCACCGCGCGGGGCGGGCCCGTCGACCACCGTCGCCACGGTCACCGGCTCGCCCGCGTCCACCGACCCCGCGACCGCCCCGAACACCGGGTCCGTGCCGGGCGACACCGGCCGCACCAGCAGAGTGATCTCTCCGCCGCAGGTGAGCCCCACCGCGAAGGCGTCCTCGTCGCTGTACCCGAAGCTCTCCAGCCGGGCCTCGCCGCTCGCCACCACCTCCTGCGCCAGTTCGAACACCGCGCCCTCCACGCAGCCGCCCGACACGCTCCCCACCACCTCGTCGTCCGGACCCACGGCCATGGCGGCACCGGGCCCGCGCGGAGCGCTGCGGCTGACCGCGACGACCGTGGCGAGCCCGAACGGGATCCGGGAGGTGTACCAGCGCTCCAGCGCCGGGAGGATCTCACGCACGCTGCGCTCCTTTCACGTCGTCCGCGCCGTCCGCCGCCCCGCGCACCACCGCCGCGAGCCGCTCCAGCGCCGCGAGGCTGTGCCCCTCGACGAAGGCGTCGACACTGGGCAGGGCCGCGGCCATCCCCGCCGCCAGCGGCGCGTAACCGGGGCGGGCCTTGCGCGGGTTGGCCCAGATCACCTGGTGGGCCAGGGCGTGCAGCCGGCGCATCTGCGCGCCGAGCAGTTCCGGGTCCCCGCGCTCCCAGCCGTCCGACATGAGGACGACGACCGCGCCGCGCGCCATGCCACGCTGCCCCCAGCGGTTCAGGAACTCGCGCAGCAGCTCGCCCAGCCTGGTGCCGCCGCGCCAGTCCGGCACGGCCGCCGCCAGGGCCGTCATCGCCAGGTCCGGGTCCCGGTGGGACAGTTCACGGGTGGTCCGGGTCAACCGGGTACCGATGGTGAACACCTCCGTGCGCCCCGCCCGCACCGCCGCGTGCGCGAACCGCAGCAGCGCGTCCGCGTACGGCGCCATCGAACCGCTCACGTCGACCAGCAGGACGACCCGGCGGGGCCGCTCCACCCGCGCGTGCCGCCGCAGCCGGGCGGGTTCCCCACCGCGGCGCAGCAACTCCCGTACGGTGCGCCGCGGATCGACGTCCCCACGCCGGGCCGGCCGCCGCCGGGCCGTACGCCGGGACTGGCCGTGCAGCGCGAACGCCGCGAGCAGACGCCGCAGTTGGGCCCGTTCCGCGCCGTCAAGGCCGGCCACGTCACGATGGCGCAGTACCTCCGCCGAGCTGGCGAGCGTGGCGGTGGGCGGCCCCGTGGGCTCGCTCCCGGCCGGTCCGCCCGGCACGCCGACCGCCTCGCGCACGGTCAGCCGCAGCCGGGGCGGGGGAGTGGCACGCACCCGGCGCGGGGCCGGGTCGCCGCGGGCCCCGAAGTACGCGGCGAACACCCGCTCGTACCGCTCCAGGTCGTCGTGTCCGCCGCACAGCGTCGCCCGGCCCGCCCAGTACACGTCCGCCCGTATCCCGGGCCGCAGCACGGCCACGGCACGCAGGAACGCGTACAGCCGCTCGGTGCTGACGTCGAGCCCGGCCGCCCGCAGCGCCCGTACGAAGCCGACCAGCACGGCGTCGGCACCGAGCGGTGTCCCGGGAGGGCCGCTCTGCGCGCCGGGCGACCGGTCCGCCTCGCCGTCGGCCGGGGCCATCGCCGTCACACCCCCCGCGCGGCCAGGGCCGCCGCGAGGTCCAGGCCCCGGGCCCGGTCCATGTCCTCCCGGTACTTCAGCACCGAGCCAAGCGTCGTCACCACCAGGTCCGCGTCCGCCTCCCGGGCGCCCAGCGCGTCCAGCGCCTGGGCCCAGTCGATCGTCTCGGCCACCCCCGGGGGCTTGAGCAGGTCCGCGCCCCGCAGGGTCTGCACCAGCGACGTCACCTGCTCGGCCAGCCGCTGGGACACCCCGGGGAGCCGGCGCCGCACGATGGCCAGTTCCCGCGCGAAGGACGGATGGTCGAACCAGTGGTACAGACACCGCCGCTTCAGCGCGTCGTGCACCTCCCGGGTCCGGTTCGAGGTCAGCACCACCACCGGCGGCACCTCGGCCCGCAGCGTGCCGAGTTCCGGGATCGAGACGGAGTACTCGGACAGCAGCTCCAGCAGGAACGCCTCGAACTCGTCGTCGGCGCGGTCGATCTCGTCGACCAGCAGTACCGACGGCTGCGTCTGGAGGGCCTGGAGCAGCGGCCGGGCGATGAGGAAACGCCGGTCGTACAGCTCGCTCTCCAGACGGTCGGCGTCCGTCACCCCGGCCGCCTCGGCGGCCCGCAGGTGCAGCAGCTGGCGCGGGAAGTCCCAGTCGTACAGCGCCTGGGAGGCGTCGATGCCCTCGTGGCACTGGAGGCGGATCAGCGGCGCGCCGAGCACCTCGGCGAGGGCGGCGGCGAGCGCGGTCTTGCCGACGCCCGCGTCGCCCTCGCAGAACAGCGGCCGGTGCAGCCTCAGGGCCAGGAAGCAGGTGACGGCCAGCCCCTCGTCGACGAGGTACCCCGTCTCCTCCAGGCGGGCCCGCACCTGCTCCGGGTCGTCCATCCGGGTGATCGGCGCTCACCCCCATCCGGTGGCGGTCAGCACCGCCCGCCGGGTCAGAACCCGCGCGAGGTGCTGCCGGTACTCGGGGGAGGCCGCCAGGTCCTGCGACGGCCGGGCGCCCTCGGCCGCCGCCTCGGCGGCCCGGGCCACGGCCTCGGGGCCGTCGGCGCCGGACAGCGCCTCCTCGGCGGCCGTGGCCCGCAGCGGTGTGGAGCCCATGTTGGTGAGGCCGACGCGCGCCTCGGCGATGTGCCCGTCGTCGCGCCGCACCAGCGCGGCGACACCGACGATGGCCCAGGACTGGGCGACCGGGTGGAACTTCTCGTAGTGGAAGCTCCAACCGTCCGTCTTCGGGATGCGCACCTCCACCAGGAGTTCGTCGGGCGCCAGCGCCGACTGGAGGTAGTCGACGAAGAACTCCCGCGCCGGTACCGTGCGCCGGCCGCCGGGACCGGCCACGACCAGGCCGGCGTCCAGCGCCAGGGCTACGGCGGGCAGGTCCCCGGCCGGGTCGGCGTGCGCGAGGGAGCCGCCGAGGGTGCCCCGGTGCCGTACCGCCGGGTCGGCCACCGTGGCCGTCGCCTCGGCCAGCAGACCGGCGTGCCGGCGCACCAGCGGGTCCCGGACCACCTCGTGGTGCGTGGTCATCGCGCCGATGACGAGCGTGTCGCCGTCCTCGCGGACCCCGCGCAACTCGCTGATCCTGCCGACGTCCACGACGAGTTCCGGGAAGGCCAGCCGCATCCGCAGCAGCGGCAGCAGGCTCTGCCCGCCGGCCAGCACCTTGCCGTCCTCGCCCGCGTCGGCGAGGACGCGCACCGCCTCGTCCACGCTGTCGGGACGGGCGTACTCGAATGCGGGGGGAATCATGCCGGACCCTCCTTCCCCGAGGGGTCGTACTGGCCGGTGTCACCGGACTGGGCCGCCTGCCCGGACTGGCCGGACTGCGCGGGCCCGGTGCCCTCGACGTCGTCCGCCGCGACGCTTGTGCCGGACCGTGCCGCCCGGAGCGCCTGCCACACCCGGTGCGGCGAGCAGGGCATCCGTACGTCCCGCACACCGAGCGGCCGCAGGGCGTCCACCACGGCGTTGACGACCGCGGGCGTCGACGCGATGGTCCCCGCCTCGCCGACGCCCTTGACGCCCATGGAGTTGTCGACGGCCGGGGTCTCCGTGCGGTCGGTGACGAAGTCCGGCAGGTCCGCCGCCGACGGCACCAGGTAGTCGGCCATGGTGCCGGAGACCAGGTTGCCCTGGTCGTCGTAGACGGCCTCCTCGAACAGCGCCTGTGCGATGCCCTGGGCGAGCCCGCCGTGCACCTGGCCCTCGACGATCATCGGGTTGACGACCGTGCCGACGTCGTCGACGCAGACGTACGAACGGATCCGGGTCTTGCCGGTCTCGGTGTCGACCTCGACGGCGCACAGATGGGTGCCGTGCGGGAAGGAGAAGTTCTCCGGGTCGAGCACCGTCTCGGCGTTGATGGACGGCTCGACCCCGTCGGGCAGGTCGTGCGAGGTGAAGGTCTCGAAGGCGATCTCCTGGATCGTCCTGCGGGCCTCCGGGGACCCCTTCACCGAGAACGCCCCGCCGCTGAACTCCAGGTCCTGCTCGCTCGCCTCCAGCAGGTGCGCGGCGATCTTCCGCGCCTTGTCCACGACCTTGACCGCCGCCCGGTGCACGGCCTCGCCGCCGACGGCCAGCGAACGCGAGCCGTAGGTGTCCATGCCCATCGGGGCGGACTTGGTGTCGCCGTGCACGACCTCGATGTCCTCGAACGGCACGCCGAGCACGTCGGCCGCGATCTGGCTCCAGCAGGTCTCGTGGCCCTGCCCGTGCGGGCTGGTGCCGGTGACGACCTCGACCTTGCCGGTGGGCAGCATGCGGATGCTCGCCGCCTCCCAGCCGCCGGCCCCGTACCGCAGGTCGCGCAGCACCCGGCTCGGCGCGAGGCCGCACATCTCGGTGAACGTCGACACACCGATGCCGAGGCGTACGGTGTCCCCGCGCTCGTTGCGCTTGGCCTGCTCGGCGCGCAGGTCGTCGTAGCCGAACAGGGCCAGCGCCTTCTCGGTGGCGGCCTCGTAGTTGCCGCTGTCGTAGGTCAGGCCGGCGATCGTGGCGTACGGGAACTCCTCGTGCCGGATCCAGTTCCGGCGCCGTACCTCCACGGGGTCGAGGCCGAGTTCCACGGCCAGTTCGTCCATGATCCGCTCGATGGCGAACGTGGCCTCCGGGCGGCCGGCGCCGCGGTAGGCGTCGGTGGGGGTGCGGGTGGTGAAGACGCCGGTGCAGTTGAATTCGTAGGAGTCCATCTTGTAGATGCCCGGGTACATGAAGGCGCCGAGGATCGGGATGCCCGGGGTGACGAGCATCAGGTAGGCGCCCATGTCGGCGAGCAGGTCCACCTTCAGGCCGAGCAGCCTGCCCTCGCGGGTGGCGGCGATCTCCACGTCCTGGATCATGCCGCGGCCGTGGTGCGTCGCGAGGTAGCCCTCGGAGCGGGACTCGGTCCACTTCACCGGGCGGCCGAGCCTGCGGGCCACCGCGATGGCCAGGGCCTCCTCGCCGTACACCTGGAGCTTGGAGCCGAAGCCGCCGCCCACGTCGGGGGCGATCACCCGCAGCTTCTGCTCGGGGACCCCGGTGACCGTGGCCAGCATGATCCGCAGGATGTGCGGGATCTGGGTCGCGGAGTAGACGGTGTACTCGCCGGAGGCGGCGATCGGCGTGACGACGACCGCGCGGGGCTCCATGGCGTTGGGGATCAGCCGCTGCTGGTGGTAGCGGCGCTTCAGGGTCACCTCGGCGCGTTCGCGGACCGCGTCGAAGCTCTCGCCGGTGGCGAGCGGCCAGGTGTAGCAGCGGTTGGTGCCCTTGTCGGCGTGGACCAGCGGCGCGTCCTCGGCGAGGGCGGCCTCCAGGTCGAGTACCGGGGGCAGCGGCTCGTAGTCGACCTCGACCGCCTCCAGCGCGTCGGCGGCCGCGTACCGGTCGCGGGCGACCACGACGGCCACCGGGTCACCGGCGTGGCGGACCTCGTCCACGGCGATCGGCGGGTGGTCGGGCAGCACGATGTCCTCGGTCACCGGCCAGGCGCAGGGCAGCGAGCCCAGGCCCTCGGCGAGGTCGGCGCCGCTGAACGCGGCGATGACACCGGGCCGTTCGAGGGCGGGCGAGACGTCGACCCGGGTGAGGCGGGCGTGCGCCATCGGGCTGCGCAGCACGGCCAGGTGCAGCAGCCCGGCGACCCGGATGTTGTCCGTCCAGTTGGTCTGGCCGGTGATCAGCCGGGCGTCCTCCTTGCGGAGCCGGGAGCGGCCGATCTCGTGCTCTACGGCCTGGTCGGTCATGCCGTCGCCTCCTCGGTGACCTGCTGTCCGGACCCGGCTCCCCGCCCGGCCTCGGCCCCGCCGGGGGAGTTCTCCCCGTCGGCGGCGGCGAGCACCGCGCGCACGATGTTCTGGTAGCCGGTGCACCGGCAGAGGTTGCCTTCCAGGGCCTGCCGGACCTCGTCGGAAGTGGGGTGCGGGTTCTCGCGGAGCAGATCGCGGGCCGCCATGATCATCCCGGGGGTGCAGTAGCCGCACTGCAGACCGTGCCGCTCGTGGAAGGCGCGCTGGAGCGCCGTCCACTCGCCGTTCCGGGCCAGTCCCTGGATCGTGGTCACCTCGCCGCCGTCGGCCTGTACGGCCAGCACCGAGCAGCTCTTGACCGTCGCGCCGTCCAGGTCGACCGTGCACGCCCCGCAATTGGAGGTGTCGCAGCCGATCGGGGTGCCGGTGAGGCCGAGGCGGTCACGGAGATAGTGGGCGAGGAGGAGACGGGGTTCCACGTCGTCCTCGTACGTCGTGCCGTCCACGTTCACCTTGATGTGGGTCATGCGCCCTCCAAGCCGTGCGGGCAGGAGTGAGGAATCAACCACGCTCGCGTGATGTAGGTCACTCTATGGCGGCCCTCCGGACGCGGCGAGTGCTGCGGCGCCCGATTCGTTGAGCGTTAATCGATTGCCGTCGGCGGAGCGTCCCTGCTGCACTGCTCGGGACCCGATGCCCCTCGGGACGTCACACGGAGAGGACCCCTCTGATGCGCGCAGCGTGCCTGTCCACCCAGGAAGGAACCCACCCCGTGCCGAAGGACATCACGCTCAGTGCATCTGCTCAATCTCGGAATTCTCGCGCATGTCGACGCAGGTAAGACCAGTCTGACCGAACGGCTGCTGTACACGGCCGGAGTGATCGACGAGGTCGGCAGCGTCGACGCGGGCAGCACCACCACCGACACCCTCGCGCTGGAGCGGCGGCGCGGCATCACCATCAAGTCCGCCGTCGTGTCGTTCCCGCTCGACGGCGTCACCGTCAACCTCATCGACACCCCCGGACACCCGGACTTCATCGCCGAGGTCGAGCGCGTGCTCGGTGTCCTCGACGGTGCCGTGCTGGTCGTCTCGGCCGTGGAGGGCGTCCAGGCGCAGACACGGGTCCTGATGCGGACGCTGCGCCGGCTGCGCATCCCGACGCTGGTCTTCGTCAACAAGATCGACCGGCGGGGTGCCGAGGACGGCGCCGTGCTCCGCGGACTGGCGCGGCGGCTGGCCGCGCCGTTCGTCCCGATGGGGCGGACCGCGGCGCGCGGCACCCGTGCCGCCCGCTTCGTCCCCCACCTCGGCCCGGCCGCGCTGGACACCCTGGCCGACCACGACGACGGGCTGCTCGCCGCCTACCTGGACGGCGAGGTCCCCGAGGCCCGGCTCCGCGCCGCCCTGGTGACCGGGACCCGGAGCGGACTGGTCCATCCGGTGTACTTCGGCTCCGCCGTCACCGGCGCCGGCGTGCCCGAACTGATCGACGGCATCGAGCATCTGCTGCCTCCCGCCGCGGGCGACCCGTCCGGCCCCCTGTCCGCCTCGGTCTTCAAGGTCGAACGCGGCCCGGCGGGCGAGAAGATCGCCTACGCCCGCCTCCACACCGGCACGCTCAACGTCCGCGACCGGGTGCCCGTGGGCGCGGACGGCGACCGGCCCGGTCACGCCCGGCCCACCCCCGCGCCCCGCGCCACCGCCACCCGCAAGGACGGCCGGGTCACCGCGATCAGTGTCTTCGACCGGGGGACCGACGTACGGCGGGACCGTGCCGGGGCCGGCCGGATCGTCAAGGTGTGGGGTCTTGGCGGGGTCCGGATCGGGGACGCGCTCGGGGTGCCGACGGCGGCGTACCGGCGGCATTTCGCGCCGCCCACCCTGGAGACCGTCGTCGTCCCGGGCCCCGGCACCGACCGGAGGTCACTGCACCTCGCGCTCACCCAGCTCGCCGAGCAGGACCCGCTCATCGGGGTCCGGCACGACGAGCGGCGCCGGGAGACCTCCGTCTCGCTCTACGGCGAGGTGCAGAAGGAGGTCGTCCAGGCCACCCTCGCCGACGAGTACGGTCTGGCCGTCACCTTCCGCGGGACGACCACCCTGTGCATCGAGCGGCCGGCCGGCTCCGGGCACGCCGTGGAGTTCAACAAGAAGGACGCCAACCCCTTCCTCGCCACGGTCGGACTGCGCGTCGACCCGGCGCCGCCCGGCTCGGGAGTGGCGTTCCGGCTGGAGGTCGAGCTGGGCTCGATGCCGTACGCCTTCTTCCGGGCCGTCGAGGACACCGTCCGCGAGAGCCTCGGCCAGGGGCTGCACGGCTGGCGGGTCACCGACTGCACCGTCACCATGACCCACTCCGGCTACTCGCCCCGGCAGAGCCATGCCCACCAGGGCTTCGACAAGAGCATGTCGAGCACCGGCCACGACTTCCGGGGTCTGACGCCCCTGGTCCTGACCGAGGCGCTGCGCCGGGCCGGCAGCCTGGTGCACGAGCCCCTGCACCGCTTCCGCCTCCAGGCGCCGGCGGACACGCTGGGCGCGCTGCTGCCGGTGCTCGCCCGGCTGGGTGCCGTACCCGAGACCACCGCGACGCACGGCCCGGCCTGTGTCTTGGAGGGGACCGTGCCCGCGGCCCGGGTGCACGAGCTGGACCAGCGGCTGCCGGGGCTGACCCGGGGCGAGGGCGAGCTGGAGACGGCCTTCGACCACTACGCCCCCGTCACCCGCGGCCAGGTCCCCGAACGAGCGCGCACCGACCACAACCCGCTGAACCGCAAGGAGTACCTGCTGAACGTCGCGGGCAGGATGGGGGACTGATCCGATGGACCGCTCAACTCCCTTCCGGACCGGTCCAGTCGGCCTGCACGTGCCCCAGCCGGACGCGCTGCGGATGGTCGCCGACGGGGACCGACGTCACCTTCCGGCCCGTGGCGAAGTCGATCGCCGTCACCTGGTCGGCGCCGCTCTCGGAGACGATGCAGTCCTTGCCGTCGCCGCTGATCGTCGCCCAGTACGGCTTCGACGTCGCGACCAGCGGACCCTCCTGGAGCGTGGCACGGTCGACGACGGTGGCGTAGTCGTCCATGGTGCCCGCGACGCACAGCTTCGTGCCCGCGGGGTTCATCGAGATCCCGTGGTGGCGCGAGTCGTTGACCCACGTGGTGCGGTCCTCGCTGGTCGCCGGGTTCTTCGGCAGGGTCTTCATCCGGGTGATCCGGTCGGTGGCGACGTCGTACTCCAGGAAGCCGTTGAAGAACGACACCTGGAAGTACAGCTTCGACTCGTCGGGGGAGAAGACCGCCGGACGGACCGCGTCGGAGTAGTTCTTCAGCCCGAACGCGTCCAGCCGCTGACGCATGTCGATGACCTTGACCTGCTTGTACGTGGTCGCGTCCACGACGGTGATGCGCCGGTCGCCCTTGGTCCAGTCCCAGATCGGGTCGTCGAGGGCGGTGTTGACGTCCCCGATCGACATGTTCCAGATGTACTTGCCGTCCCGGGAGAAGACGTTCTCGTGCGGCTTGTCGCCGGTGGCGAACGAGCCCAGCTGCCTGCCGGTGGCGATGTCGAGCACGTGCACGGTGTTCGCGGTGGAGGCGGACACCGCCACCCGGGTGCCGTCCGGCGAGACCGCCATGTGGTCGGAGCGGTAACCGGCCACGGGGAAGCGCCAGTTGACCTTCCCCGTGGCGAGGTCGAGGGAGACGACGTCGGCGAAGCTCGGCCGGGACACCACCACCGACCTGCCGTCCGGGGTGGAGTACATGTCGTCCGCGAACTGGTCGTGGCCCTCGCCGACACCGTTGCGGATCGCCTGGAAGTAGATCCACTTGATCGGGTCGGCGTTGATCTCCGCCATCCGGGCGGCCTTGTCCGGGACGACGTCGATCCGGCCTATCTTCGCGAAGTCGCCGGTGGACCTGATGACGTCCGCGGTGCCGTCCCAGTTGTTGCCGACGAACATCACCTCGCGCAGTCCGTCGGACGTGCCGGCCGCCGCGGTGGCGGCGGAGGCGGCGGCCGCGGGACCGGCGGCGGTCAGGACGAGGGCGGCGGCCACGGAGCAAAGGTGCCTGGTTCTGGAGGCAGGCATGACTGCTCTCTTTCCTCATGGGGAATCTGAACACGGGCGCTTTCACAGTCAACTTACGGAAAAGTAAGGAGGGGTGGGGCTTCTCGACAAGATGTGTGCACGACAAGATTGGGTGATCGCGCAGGCTAGGGAGGGAGAAGGGTGACGGGCAGGCTCAAGACGCCCACGGGCCGCTACGGCGGCAGGACCGCCGAGGAACGGCAGGCCGAGCGCCGGCGGCGCTTCCTCGACGCGGCGCTGCGGCTGTTCGGCGGCACGCCCGGCTTCCGGGGGACGACGGTCGCCGCCCTGAGCCAGGCCGCCGGACTGTCCACGCGCCAGTTCTACGAGGAGTTCCGCGGCCTGGAGGACGTCCTGGCCGCGCTCCACCTCCAGGTCAACGACTGGGCCGAGGAAGCCGTGCTGGACGCCCTCGCCTCGGCGGAGGGACTGCCGCTGGCCGAGCGCGCCGCCGTCCTCTTCCGCGCCTACGCCCGGGGCGTCACCCGCGACCCGCGCCGTATCCGCATCACCTTCGTGGAGATCATCGGGGTCAGCCCGCGCCTGGAGGAGCAGCGCCTCGCGCGCCGCGCCCGCTGGATCGACCTGATCCGCGCCGAGGCGGACGCCGCCGTGGCCCGCGGGGAGGCCGCGCCGCGCGACTACCGGCTCGCGGCCACGGCCTTCATCGGCAGTGTCAACGGCCTCCTGCACGACTGGAGCGCCGGCTGGGTGGACGCCACCCTGGACGAGGTGGTGGACGAGCTGGTGCGGCTGCTGCTGGGCATGCTCCGGCCGGAGGGCTGGCGGCCCGCGGCCGGGTGACGGGCGCGGCCGGGGCAGGGCGGCGCGGCCGACGGTCCGGTGCCGACCGTGACGAGGGGTGCCGGGCGTGGCGGGCCCAGGTCACCGGGGGCGCCGGCCGCTCGGCGCGCGCGTTCGGCCCGGAACTGGTCTGCTGGTGCGGGGGGCCGTCGTACCCGTTCTCCGGAGAGACACATGACTACCTACCGAGTCGCGCAGGTGGCGACCGCGGACGGCGCCTTCGAGCTGGTCGAGCGCGAGGTGCCGCGGCCGGGTCCCCGCCATGTGCGGATCGCCGTCGAGGCCTGCGGGATCTGCCACAGTGACGCCCTCTTCGTGAGCGGTGGCCTGCCCGGCGTCACGTTCCCGGTGGTGCCCGGGCACGAGATCGCCGGACGCGTCGAGGAGCTCGGCGAGGACACACAGGCCTGGGGACACCAGGTCGGCGACCGGGTGGCGGTCGGCTGGTTCGGCGGCAGCTGCGGCCACTGCACGCCCTGCCGCCAGGGCGACTTCATCGTGTGCGTCAACCTCCAGGTCCCCGGCTGGACCTACGACGGAGGCTTCGCCGACAAGGTCGTCGCCCCCGTCGACGCCCTGGCCCGGATCCCCGAAGCGCTGTCGGTGAGCGACGCCGGCCCCCTCGCCTGCGCGGGCGTCACCACGTTCAACGGACTGCGGCGCAGCTCCGCAAAGCCCGGCGACCGGGTCGCGGTGCTCGGCATCGGAGGCCTCGGGCACCTCGGGGTGCAGTACGCGGTGGCGATGGGCTTCGAGACCATCGCGATCGCCCGCGGCGCCGAGAAGGCCGACTTCGCCAAGCAGCTGGGCGCCCACCACTACGTCGACAGCACCTCCGGCACCCCGGTCGCCGAAGCCCTGCAGTCCCTCGGCGGCGCCCACGTCGTGCTCGCCACCGCCGGGAACTCCGAGGCCATCACGGCCACCGCCGACGGCCTCGCGCCGCGCGGGGAGCTGGTCGTCATCGGAGCGGACACCGCACCGCTCGGCATCAACCCGGCCCAGCTGCTCCTCGCCGGGCGCGTGGTCCGCGGCCACCCGTCCGGCACCTCGCAGGACGTGGAGGACACCATGGCCTTCAGCGCCCTGCACAGCATCCGCCCGATGACCGAGACCGTTCCGCTGACGGAGGCGGGCGAGGCCTACCAGAAGATGCTCGCCGGACGGGCCCGCTTCCGGATGGTGCTGCTCACCGCCGGCTGACGCCCCGGCCGCCCAGCCGGTCCACCGCCTCGACCACGGGGGCCGCGCCGTCCTCGCCCCGGACGCGGATGCCCAGCGCCCGCGCCCGCTCCCGGTACGCCGGGTCCCGGGTGGCCCGTACCAGGGCCGGGGCCAGGGCGGACGCGGTCAGCCGGCGCAGCGGTACGACGTCGGGGGCGACACCCAGGCCGACCAGCCGGGCGGACCAGAACCCCGCGTCGAACTGAACCGGCACCGGTACGGCCGGCACCCCGGCCCGCAGTCCCGCCGCCGTCGTGCCCGCGCCCGCGTGGTGCACCACGGCGGCCATCCGCGGGAAGAGCAGGGCGTGCGGTACCTCGTCGATGGTGAGCATGTCGTCGCCGTCGGCCGCGAGCCCGCCCCAGCCGCGCTGGATCACGCCGCGCAGCCCGGCCCGCCGCAGCGCCGCGACCACCTGGGCGCTGAGCCGCCCGGCGTCCGGCACCGTGGCGCTGCCCAGACCGACGAACACCGGCGGGGGCCCGGCGTCGAGGAACTCGGCCACGGCCCGGGGGAGTTCCGTCCCGGTGTCGTACGGCCACCAGTAGCCGCCCACCTCCAGACCGGGACGCCAGTCGCGCGGCCGGGGCACCACCGCGGGGCTGAACCCGTGGTGCACCGGCCAGGCCCGTTCCCGCGTCCGCCGCGCGGCTCCGGCCCGGGCCGGGGGCAGGCCCAGCCGGGAGCGCAGCGAGGGCGCCGTGGCGGCGAAGACCCGCTCCACGGCGAGGCCCACCCCGTGCCCGGCGACCCGGTTCGCCGTACCGCCCCAGGAGCCGCCGCCGAGCACCGCCGGCGCGAACTCCCTGGTGGCGGCCAGGGGTTGCAGGTAGACACCCATGCTGGGCAGCCGCAGCCCCTCGGCGATCGTGTGCCCGAGCGGAGCCACCGAGGCCGACAGCAGCAGCACGTCGCTGTCGCGGGCCGCCGCGAGGAGATCGTCCGTCATCCGGCCGACCAGCCGTCGCGCCAGCTCCACGACCCGGACCAGTTTCCCGGCGCCGCTCGCGCTGCGGTGCAGTCCCCGGCCGCGCGCCGACTCCAGCTCCGCCCGGGGATCGACCGGCAGCGCGTGGAACCCGACCCCGGAGCCCGCCACGAGCGACGCGAAACGCCCGTGCGTGACCAGGGTGACCTCGTGCCCGGCCCGGTGCAGCCGGTGTCCCAGCCCCGTGTAGGGAGCCACGTCACCACGTGAGCCCGCCGTCATGATCGCCACCCGCACGCATCCCAGTATGGCGACCGGCGCCGCGCGAGCACCCCCGGTGACGCGCCGACCGGCCGGCGCGCGGGGGCGCCGGGGCGCCTACCCGGCGACGGCGAGCACCAGCGCACTCCCCGCCAGCACCGCGCAGCCCAGCAGGAGGCAGGCCAGCAGGCGTGTGCGCAGGGTGCGGTAGCGGAATTCGTAGTCCCGGCGCAGTTCCTCGGCCCGTTCGGCGGTGCGGTGCCAGGAGGCGCGGGCGAGTGTCAGGTACTCCGTCTCGAACTGGGCCGCCAGATCCTCCCGTTGGGTGTCGGTGAGCCAGCCCAGCCGGGAGGCGAGGCGTGCACCCGCCGTACGGCCCTCCTGTCGTGCGGCGGCCAGCAGCAGATGGCCCTCGATCTCCCGCACGAGGGCCGGCCCCTCCTGCCCGCCGCCGTCCTCCGCCGTCATCGGACGGCCACCTCCCGCTCACGGTCCCGGATCTGCGGGTGGTGGAGGTCGAAGGCCGGGGACTCGCTGCGGATCCGGGGGAGTGTGCGGAAGTTGTGCCGGGGCGGCGGGCAGGAAGTGGCCCATTCCAGCGAACGGCCGTACCCCCAGGGGTCGTCGGTCTCCACCCGCTCGCCGTACCGGGCCGTCCTCCAGACGTTGTAGAAGAACGGCAGCAGGGACGCGCCGAGCAGGAACGAGAAGACCGAGGAGACCGTGTTGAGCGTCGTGAACCCCTCGGCCGCCAGATAGTCGGGGATCCGGCGCTGCATGCCCTCGGCGCCCAGCCAGTGCTGCACCAGGAAGGTGCCGTGGAAGCCGGTGAACAGCGTCCAGAACGTGATCTTGCCGAGGCGCTCGTCCAGCATCTTGCCGGTCATCTTCGGCCACCAGAAGTGGAAGCCGGCGAACATCGCGAAGACGACGGTGCCGAACACCACGTAGTGGAAGTGCGCCACCACGAAGTACGAGTCGGAGATGTGGAAGTCGATGGGCGGTGAGGCGAGCATGACGCCCGTCAGCCCGCCGAAGACGAACGTGACGAGGAATCCCGTCACCCAGAGCATGGGCGTCTCGAAGGACAGCGAGCCCTTCCACATCGTGCCGATCCAGTTGAAGAACTTCACGCCGGTCGGTACGGCGATGAGGAACGTCATGAAGGAGAAGAACGGCAGCAGCACTCCGCCGGTGACGTACATGTGGTGGGCCCACACCGTCACGGAGAGACCGGCGATCGCGATGGTCGCCGCGATCAGGCCCATGTAGCCGAACATCGGCTTGCGGGAGAAGACCGGGATGACCTCGGAGACGATGCCGAAGAACGGCAGCGCGATGATGTACACCTCCGGGTGGCCGAAGAACCAGAAGAGGTGTTGCCACAACAGGGCGCCGCCGTTGGCGGCGTCGAATACGTGGGCGCCGAATTTCCGATCCGCCTCCAGGGCGAACAGCGCGGCCGCGAGGACCGGGAAGGCCAGCAGGACCAGGACGGCCGTCAGCAGCACGTTCCACACGAAGATCGGCATGCGGAACATCGTCATGCCGGGAGCGCGCATGCAGATGATCGTGGTGATGAAGTTGACGGCGCCGAGGATGGTGCCGAAGCCGGAGAAGGCCAGACCCATGATCCACAGATCCGAGCCGAGACCCGGGCTCCGGATCGCGTCCGACAAAGGGGCGTACGCGAACCAGCCGAAGTCCGCCGCGCCCTGCGGCGTGAGGAAACCACTCACGGCGGTGAGCGAGCCGAACAGGTAGAGCCAGTAGGCCAGCATGTTCAGCCGCGGGAACGCCACGTCGGGCGCGCCGATCTGCAGCGGCATGATCCAGTTCGCGAAACCGGCGAACAACGGCGTCGCGAACATCAGCAGCATCACGGTGCCGTGCATCGTGAACGCCTGGTTGAACTGCTCGTTCGACATGATCTGCAGGCCCGGCCGGGCCAGCTCGGCGCGCATGAACAGCGCCAGCACACCACCGAACAGGAAGAACCCGAACGCGGTGACCAAGTAGAGCGTCCCGATCGTCTTGTGATCGGTGGTGGTGAGCCACTGTACGGCCCTGGTGTCTCTGATCCTCTTCACGCCCCGCCTGTGTCCGCGCCGCGCCCGCGCGTCACACTCGGACGATGCGAGGAGCATCACGGAAGGAGGGTGTGATGATCCCGGCCGTGCCGGACACGAACCGAACATGAGCAACGACGAGATCTTCGCCGCTGCCTATCGCGAGCACTACTGGGCGGTCAGCCGCTATGTCGCGAGGCGGCTTCAGGGGCGGACCGGCGAGGTGGAGGAAGTGGTGGCGGAGGTGTTCACGGTCGCCTGGCGACGCCGGACCGACCTGCCGGCCTCACCGCTGCCCTGGCTGTACGGGGTCGCCCGCAACTGCCTGGCGAACGCGGTACGCGGCTACGGGCGGCGGCGCCGGCTGGTGGACCGGCTCGGCAACGACGAGGCCGCGCACGGCCGGCACATCGTGGACAGCCCCGACGCCGAGGCCCCGGGCGCCTGGGTGCACGAGGCCCTGGACCGGCTGTCCCCGGCGGACCGGGAGATACTCCGGCTGGCCGCCTGGGAGGAACTCGGCGCCGAGGAGATCGCGGTCGCCCTCGGCTGCGGCAGGCGCGCGGCGACGATGCGCCTGCACCGGGCACGGCGCCGGCTCCGGGCCGAGATCGACCGGCCGGGCCCCGCCCCGTCCGCCCCGCCCGAAGACCGGCCCGCGCCGACTCCCGTCCCCGCCGACGCGACCCTGTGCAAGGACCACGGACATGGCTGACGAACTCGAACTCCTCCACCGCGCCGACCCGGTGCCGGCCGACCACCCCCGGTTCGGCGACGGGCCGCTCGACGACCGTGCCGAGCGGCGGCTCACGCGACTGATGACCGAGGAGCCGCTTGCGGCACCTGCCGGCCGCCTTCTTCCGCGCCCGTGGGCCCGGCCGCTTCCGGCGCCAGCCGGCCGCCCCCCGCGCGCCCGGCGCCGGCTGCTTCCGCCGCCCCCCGGCCGTACTCCGCGCGCCCGGCTGGTCTGGGGCCTGGCCGCCACCTCCGCCGTCCTCGCGATCGCCCTCGACGCCGTGCTCGGCGGCGCGGGCACCCCGCGGGCCGTCGCCGCGCCCCGCCCGCTGACCGTCCGCACCCACTCCGCGCCCGTGCCCCTGACGGACATGACGGCCCTCGCCGACGCGGCCGCCTCGGGCGGCTCGCCACGCCTGCGCAAGGGGACGCACGTGCAGTCGTGGAGCCTCGGCATGAGCGACGACAAGCCCCCCGTCACCCTCCCCGAGGAGCGCGTGGTGCGCTGGCGCGCGGACGCCACCCACACCGAACTGGTCGTGGCGACCGACCCGCGCCGCCCCGGCAGGCCGGTCCTCACCGACGAGGGCGACACGGAGGGCGACGCGCCGCACGAGGTGGCGGACGGCCATGTGATCAGCCGGACCACCTACCCGCCTATGTGGAGCGACGCCCCGCCCGAGGCGCCCCCACCGCACACCGCGGCGGCGCTGAACGCCTACCTGACCGAGGTAGTCCGCCCCCAGACCGACCGGAGCACGGCCCCGCTGAGCACCGCCGAACTCCTCGACGCCACCGCGGAACTGCTCGACCACTGGACCCTCGGCGCCCGCGAGTCGGCGGCCCTCGTCCACCTGTTCGCGAAGACCGGCGGGCTGCGCCCCGTCGGCGAGGTGACCGACCGCTTGGGCCGCCCCGGCCACGCGTACGCCTACGACGCCCGCGGCATCCGGCACATGCTCGTCCTGGAACCGCGCACCGGCGCCGTCCTCGGCATGGAGGACACCTTCACCGAGGACGACCCCGGCTACGGGGTGAAGGCCGGGGACGTCATGGGCTACAGCGCCTGGATGCGCTGATCACACCCCGAGCTGCCGGGCGGCGGCGTCGACGGTCTGCTCCAGCAGCGTGGCGATCGTCATCGGACCCACACCGCCCGGCACCGGCGTGATCAGCGAGGCCCGCTCCACGGCCGAGTCGAAGTCGACGTCGCCGACGTTCCCCGCGTTGTAGCCGGCGTCGATCACGACCGCGCCGGGCTTGATGTCCTGCCCGCGGATCAGCCGCGGGCGGCCGACGGCGGCGACGACGATGTCCGCCTCGCGGACGGCCGCCGAGAGGTCCCGGGTGCGCGAGTGGCAGTACGTCACCGTGGCGTCCCGGGCCAGCAGCAGCATCCCCACCGGCTTGCCGAGGATCGCGCTGCGGCCCACCACCACGGCCCTCTTCCCGGCCGGGTCGACGCCGTACTCGTCGAGCAGCCGCACGATCCCGCCGGGCGTGCAGGAGACGAAGCCGGGCAGGCCGAAGCTCATCGTGGCGAAGGAGGCGAAGGTGACACCGTCGACGTCCTTCTCCGGGGCGATCGCCTCGAACGCCGCGCGCTCGTCGACGTGGTCGCCCACCGGATGCTGGAGCAGGATGCCGTGCACCCCCGGATCGGCGGACAATTCCCGCAGCGTGGCGACGAGTTCGGCGGTGGTCGTGGCCGCGGGCAGGGCCACGTGACGCGATTCGATCCCGGCCTTCCGGCAGCGGTTCTGCTTCATGCGGACGTACGTCACGGACGCCGGGTCCTCGCCGACGAGCACGGTCGCCAGACACGGCGCGCTGCCGGTGCGCCCGGTGAGGTCGGCGGCCTTCTTCGCGGTGTCCTCGACGATGCGGCGGGCGAGGGCGGTACCGTCCATCAGACGGGCCTGGGTCATGCTGCACACTCCTGAGCTGGATCGACTCTCCTCGCCCAGGCGCGCGGCATCCACCGAAGGCCGCTCCCCGGTGGTTCTCCACCTCAGCGCCAGTCACGGCCGGGTACAGCGTAACCGAGGGGGTCGGCAGGGGATCCGCCCCGTCGCTCAGCGCGGCCGGGTCCGCCGTCCCCTCGGGCCACGCGGCAGCGAAGGACGCGCGCGCATGCCTGCCAGCACCGACCGGACCAGGGCGGACGACACCGGCAGCCGCACCGTGAGGGCGGGCGCTCCGCGGCGCGTACGGGTGCGGGGCACCCGGCCGAGTACCGCCCGGGCCGACAGGGTCCAGGTCACTCGCGTGCTGACCTGGACCCTGGCGATCCTCCTCGTGCCGCCTGCCATGCCGGGCCGCTCCTACTCGTCCCAGGCCTGGATGAGCAGCTGGTTCGTGATCTTGCCGTCGCGCAGGGTGACCATCGACTCGGCGATGACCCGGGTGCCGTCCCCGTACTGGCAGGACTCGCTGAACGCGGCGTGGTCGCCCTGCACGACGCACTGCTCCAGCTTGTGCGTCATGTCGCGGCTGTAGATGTCGTCCAGCAACTCGGCGATCTGACCCCGGCCCCGCAGCACGGTGGGCTCGCTCGGCTGGTGGTTGTGGTCGACGATACGGATCTCCGCGTCGTCGGCGTAGAGGGACAGAAGGGTGTTCCCGGTGTTCCCTTCGATGCCCCGGCGCAGCGTCTCGGCGTCGAAGTCGCGGCCTGTCGCGGTGCCCATGGTGACCTCCTTCAGGCGCCCGCGGCCCGATGAGGAACGGGCCGCGCGGGCCTCACCTCCGAGACTCCTCCGGCCCGGCGGCCTCGGCAAGCGCAGGACGGGTGCTCCGCCTCACGGGTGAGCGCGGCCCGCCGCCCGTGTCCGGCCGGGCCCCGGAACCGTTGCTGAAGGCATGATCTCAACACGACGCATCGCCGCCGCGGTCGCCCTGGCCGCCGGTATCACCGGCCTCGCCGCATCGTCGGCGAACGCGGCCGGCGGCGCCCCGCTGGTCGACAAGCTCGGCGCGGTGAACACGCTGGACTCGCTGGCCGTCAGCGGCATCCCCGCGCAGGACCAGGCGAAGATCCCGCGGGTCTCCCAGCAGCTCCAGGCGTTCAACCACCTCCAGGAGCTGAACCAGCTGAACCAGGTGGAGCAGGTCCTCGCGCCCGCCGCGCCGGTGCTCGGCCTGGCCTCGGCCATCCCCATCCACTGAGCCCGCACCCGGGCAGCAGGGCCGTCCCGACCGGGGCGGCCCTCGCCGTTTCCGCCCGCCGAGGGGGCGCGAACACCGAGTGGGGTGCCCCGGGTTCAGCGCCCCAGGGATGCCGGAGGACAGGGCGCTCCGGAGCGGTGACCGGAAAGATCCACGTCCGTCGTCGTGGTCCGTCCCGCCCGCCGATCGACAGCGCGTAGGGTCGGCGGGTCAGGCATGTCGAAGGAAGGGGCCAGGCCATGGCGCAGGAAGTACGCGGCGTGATCGCACCGGGGAAGGACGAGCCCGTACGGGTCGAGACGATCGTGGTGCCGGACCCCGGGCCCGGCGAAGCCGTCGTACGGGTACAGGCCTGCGGCGTCTGCCACACCGACCTGCACTACAAGCAGGGCGGCATCTCCGACGACTTCCCCTTCCTGCTCGGCCACGAGGCCGCCGGTGTCGTGGAGTCGGTCGGCGAGGGTGTCACCGACGTGGCGCCCGGGGACTTCGTCGTCCTCAACTGGCGTGCCGTGTGCGGCGCCTGCCGGGCCTGTCTGCGCGGCCGCCCCTGGTACTGCTTCAACACCCACAACGCCTCGCAGAAGATGACGCTCGCCGCCACCGGTCAGGAACTCTCCCCGGCCCTCGGCATCGGCGCGTTCGCCGAGAAGACGCTGGTGGCCGCCGGACAGTGCACCAAGGTCGACCCGGCCGTCTCCCCGGCGGTCGCCGGACTGCTGGGCTGCGGGGTGATGGCCGGGATCGGCGCCGCCATCAACACCGGCGGTGTCGGCCGCGGCGACTCGGTCGCCGTCATCGGCTGCGGTGGTGTCGGTGACGCGGCCGTCGCCGGGTCGAACCTGGCCGGCGCGGCCCGGATCATCGCCGTGGACATCGACGACCGCAAGCTGGAGAAGGCCCGCACGCTGGGCGCCACCCACACCGTCAACTCCAGCACGACGGACCCGGTCGAGGCGATCCGCGAACTCACCGGAGGCTTCGGCGCCGACGTCGTCATCGAGGCCGTCGGCCGCCCCGAGACGTACAAGCAGGCCTTCTACGCCCGCGACCTCGCCGGTACCGTCGTCCTCGTGGGCGTCCCCACGCCCGAGATGAAGCTCGAACTGCCCCTGCTCGACGTCTTCGGCCGCGGCGGCTCCCTGAAGTCCTCCTGGTACGGCGACTGCCTGCCCAGCCGTGACTTCCCCATGCTCGTCGACCTGCACCTGCAGGGCCGGCTGCCGCTGGACGCGTTCGTCACCGAGACGATCCAACTGGACGAGGTGGAGAAGGCGTTCGAGCGGATGCACGAGGGCGACGTGCTGCGCTCGGTGGTGGTTCTCTGATGACCGTCCGCATCGAACGCCTCGTCACCTCGGGCCAGTTCAGCCTGGACGGCGGCACCTGGGACGTCGAGAACAACGTGTGGATCGTCGGCGACGAGCGGGAGGTGATCGTCATCGACGCCGCCCACGACGCCGAGGCGATCGCCCGTGCCGTCGACGACCGGCGCCTGTCCGCCATCGTGTGCACCCACGCGCACAACGACCACATCGACGCGGCCCCCGCCCTCGCCGACCTCACCGGCGCCACCATCTGGCTGCACCCCGACGACCTGCCGCTGTGGCGGATGACCCACCCGGACCGCGAGCCCGACCGGCACCTCGCCGACGGCCAGGTCCTGGAGACCGCGGGCGCGGACCTGACCGTCCTGCACACCCCCGGGCACGCGCCGGGCGCCGTCTGCCTGTACGACCCCGGCCTCGGCACCGTCTTCACCGGCGACACCCTTTTCCAGGGCGGCCCGGGCGCCACCGGACGTTCCTTCTCCCACTTCCCGACGATCATCGACTCCATCCGCGACCGCCTCCTCACCCTGCCACCGGAGACCAAGGTCCTCACCGGCCACGGCGACCCCACCACGATCGGCGCCGAGGCCCCCCACCTGGAGGAATGGATCACGCGCGGTCACTAGACCCGCCGGAAAAGGCGACAGGAGATGTCCGGCTTTCCCGCGACAGTGGAGGACGACAGCAGTCGTACCGCACGGAAGGCCGGACATGTCGGACGAACCACAGGGCAAGGTGGCGCTGGTCGCCGGGGCGACCCGGGGCGCGGGCCGGGGCATCGCCGTCGAACTCGGCGCGGCCGGCGCCACCGTCTACGTCACCGGACGCAGCACCCGCGCCCGCCGCTCGGAGTACGACCGCCCCGAGACGATCGAGGACACCGCCGACCTCGTCACCGCGGCCGGCGGCCGGGGCATCGCCGTACCCGTCGACCATCTGGACGGGTCCGCCGTACGGGCCCTGGTGGAGCGCATCGCGGACGAGCAGGGCCGGCTCGACGTCCTCGTCAACGACATCTGGGGCGGCGAGAAGCTCTTCGCGTGGGACACCCCCGTCTGGGAGCACGACCTCGACAACGGACTCCGGCTGCTCCGTCTCGCCGTCGAGACCCACGCCATCACCAGCCACCACGCCCTGCCGCTGCTGCTGCGCCGGCCCGGCGGACTGGTCGTGGAGGTCACCGACGGCACCGCCGAGTACAACCGCGACACCTACCGCGTGAACTTCTTCTACGACCTCGCCAAGGCCTCCGTCCTGCGCATGGCCTTCGCCCTCGGCCACGAGCTCGGCCCGCGCGGTGCCACGGCCGTGGCCCTGACACCGGGATGGATGCGCTCGGAGATCATGCTGGAGGCGTTCGGCGTCCGCGAGGACAACTGGCGCGAAGCCCTCGACCGTGAACCGCACTTCGCCGTCTCCGAGACCCCGCGCTTCACCGGCCGCGCCGTCGCCGCGCTCGCCGCCGACCCCGACGTGGCCCGCTTCAACGGGCAGTCGCTCTCCAGCGGCGGGCTGGCGCGGGTCTACGGCTTCACCGACCTCGACGGCAGCCGCCCCGACGCCTGGCGGTACCTGGTCGAGGTGCAGGACGCGGGCAAGCCGGCCGACGTCACCGGTTACCGGTGAGCCACGGGGTCCACCGGTTCCCGTGATGCGGCGCCCTCGGGGGCCGTACGGTCGCCCCATGACCGATGACACCCGCTTCGCGGGACACGGAGTTCTCGTCACGGGCGCCGCCCGCGGCATCGGCGCCGCCGTCGCCCGGCGGCTCGCCGAGGAGGGCGGCCGGGTCCTGGTCACCGACCGGGACCTGCCGGAGGCCGAGCGCACCGCGGCCGCGCTCGGCCGACAGGGCCTCACCGTCGAGGCGTATGCCTGCGACGTCGCCGACCGGGGCTCTGTCGAGGCGGCCGTCGCCCGTGCCGTGGCCGCCTTCGGCTCCCTCGACGTGCTGGTCAACTGCGCCGCCCACTGCACCCCGGACGTCCCGCTGTTCGAGGACGACCCCGACGACGCCTGGGCCCGCGACCTCGACATCACCCTCACCGGTGCCCACCGCTGCTGCCGGGCGGCGCTGCCCCATCTCGCCGCCTCCGGCCGCGGGGCGATCGTGAGCATCGGGTCGGTCAACGGCCTGCAGGACTTCGGCAACCACGGCTACAGCGCGGCCAAGGCCGGCCTCGGCTCGCTCACCCGGACTCTCGCCGGGCACGCGGCCTCCCGCGGGGTGCGGGTCAACCTGGTGGTGCCGGGCACGGTCCGCACCTCGGCCTGGGAGGGGCGCGACGACGACCTCGACGCCGTCCGCGGTCTGTACCCGCTCGGCCGGGTCGGCGAGCCCGAGGACATCGCCGCGGCCGTCGCCTTCCTCGCCTCCCGTGACGCCGCCTGGATCACCGGCACCAGCCTGGTCGTCGACGGCGGCCTGACCGCGGTCAACACCGGCTTCCGCACCGCCGTACGGGCCACCCCCTGAGCGTGCCCGGGACCGCCCGGAGGCCCCCGGACGCGGACGTCACCCGGAGGCCGCCGCCAGCGCCTCCAGCACGCGATCGGTGTCGGCCCGTGTGGTGCGCCAGTTGCTGAACGCGGCCCGCAGGCCGGGCACCCCGCCGTACACCGTCGGCGTCACGTACGCCTCCCCGGAGGCGGCGACCGCCCGGGCCAGCGCGTCGACCCGCTCCTGCGACGGATCCCCGGCGAGGGTGAAACAGACGACGTTGAGCCGGACCGGCGCCAGCAGCCGCAGACCGGGCAGGGCGTCGATACCCGCGCCGAGGCGGCGGGCCAGCGTCACGTTCCGCTCGACGATCTCCCGGTGCCCCGCGCGCCCGTAGGCCACCAGCGAGAACCACGCCGGCAGGGCGCGCAGCCGCCGCGAGTTCTCCGGGGTGAGGTGCAGGAAGTCGGGCTCGCCGGTGGGTGGGCCGAGATAGGGGGAGGCGTTGTGGAACACCGTCACCTGCAGATCGGGGCGGCGGGTGAACTGCACCGCCGCGTCGTAGGGCACGTTGAGCCACTTGTGCAGGTCCACGCAGACCGAGTCGGCCGCGTCGAGACCGTCGACGAGGGCGGCGTGCTCGGGGGACAGCGCGGCGAAGGCGCCGAACGCCGCGTCGACGTGCAGCCAGAAGCCGTACCGCTCCTTCAGGGCGGCGATCGCCCGCAGATCGTCGAAGTCGACGGTGTTCACGGTGCCCGCGTTGGCGACGACGATCGCGGGCCGGCCGTCCCGCCCCGCGAGCGCGGCCTCCAGCGCGGTGACGTCGACGGCCTCCCGGCCGCCGGGCAGCAGTGGCACCCGGCGCAGCCGGTCCCGGCCGATGCCGAGCACGGACATCGCCTTGGTGATGCTGGAGTGCGGGCTGCCGGAGAGCACGTCGACCGGGCCCAGCGCGGCCGCGCCCTGCCGGGAGACGTCCACGCCCAGCCGCTCGCCGAGCCACTCCCGCGCGATCGCGAGGCCGACCGTGTTCGACATGGTGGCGCCCGTCACGAACGCCCCGCCGTGCGCCTCGCACAGACCGAACAGTTCGCGCAGCCAGGCCACCGTCTCCCGTTCCAGCTCCACCGCCCACGAGCCGCCCGCGCCCGACAGGTTCTGGTCCAGGGCGGACGTCAGCCAGTCGCCGGCGACCGACGCGGGGGTGGCGCCGCCGGTGACGAAGCCCAGGTAACGGGGGCCGGCCGAACCGGAGAAGCCCGGCGCCCACCGTTCGGCGAACCGGGTCAGGGCGGCCTCGGCCCCGGCGCCCTCGGCCGGAAGCGGCGCACGCCCGGGCGCCCGGCCGGCTGCGGCGACCGGCCGCTCGGCCAGAGCGGTCAGTTCGCGGGCGGCGAAGTCGCGGGCGTCCTGGAGGAGTTCGGGAAGCCGGGAGAGATCGCCGGCGAGTGCGGGGTGCATGTGCCGCAGCGTAGGGCGGTCGGGCGGCCGCGCACCCGGTCCAATCGGCGAGAACTGGACCGTGCCGGGCCCCGCCCGCCACACGTGTCACCGGCCGCCCGAGCGGCGAAGTTCACCGTTTTGTCACAGCCCGACCACTCGCACAACCTTGTCCGCCCGCAGCGGGTCTAGTAGTCCGAGGTCGCGGGAATCGCGCAGGGAGACACCCGGGGGAGGCCCCGGGGCGCCGGGGAGAAGAGGAAGTACCCATCATGGGGGACATACGCAGACGAGGTGCGGTCGTGCTGGGCGTCACGGGGCTGGTGGCGCCGCTCACCCTCGCCCTCACCGCGGCACCGGCGCAGGCCGCGAGCTGCACCACGCAGGCGGGGCCGTACCAGAAGCAGGTCGAGAAGTTCCTGGGCCGCCCGGTCGACGGCAAGCAGTCCGCCGCCGACTGCAAGGCGACCCAGGCCTTCCAGACCAAGCACGGCATCACGCCCAACATCGGCTACGCCGGGTCCGTCACCTGGGGTGTGATGGACCTGATGAACAAGCAGAAGGCCGTCGGGAGCAACCCGAACAAGGACGGCAAGTGCCCGGTGAACAAGGGCCGTATCGCCTGCGTGAACCTCACGCTCCAGCTCAGCTGGATCCAGGACGGCAAGAAGCTCGTCTACGGCCCGGTGCCGGTGCGCACCGGACGCGACGGCTACGAGACCCGCACCGGTCTGAAGAAGATCTACTGGCGGGACATCGACCACGTGTCGAACATCTACAACGTGCCGATGCCCTACAGCCAGTTCTTCGACGGCGGCCAGGCCTTCCACTCGGTGGGTCTGAGCATGTGGAACCCGCCGGGCTCGCACGGCTGCGTCAACATGACCACCACGACCGCCAAGAAGTACTGGTCGCTGCTGAAGAACGGCGACGACGTCTTCGTCTACGGCCGCAAGCCGGGCACCTGAGCCCCGGGGATGGGCCACTGAGCCCTCACGCCCCGGGTGCGTCCCCGAAGTCGGGGATCGCCAGCCTGACCCCACCCTGCCGTGCCGACTCGTGCGCGACGACGCCCGGCAGGGTGTAGCGGGCGGCCACCCAGGCGTTGACCGACGGCAGCGTGCGGGTCCCGACCGCGGTGACGAAGTCGTCCACCAGGAAGTGGTGGCTGCCCTCGTGCCCGTTGTGCAGCCGGTCGAAGACGCGCGGCAGCCGGGAGCGGTCGTGCACCGGCGCCGACCCGGAGGTGAAGGCCGCCCGCAGCTCGGGCGCGATGTGCCGCAGCGACGGGTCGTCGGGGGAGAGGGTCGGCCTGGGCTCCAGCAGTTCGCTGATGTCCTTCACGCCCTTCTTGTCCTGCCACAGCGCCACCGTCGCCAGCTGCTCCATGCTGGCCTCCGTCCCGAAGAACCGGAACCGGGACTCCCGGATGTGTGACGGGTAGCCGACCCGGCGGAACTCGTTCGTCCGGAACGAGCCGCCGCCCGCCACCTCGAACAGCGCGGTCGCGTTGGACACGTCGTTGTCGAACCGGCTGACCGAGCGGTCGAAGACGCCGTCGCCGCGCTCGTCGCGCACACCGATCGCCGACACGCTCACCGCGTGGGTCTGCCAGGCCCCGAGCACGCCGCCGACCGAGTGCGTCGGGTACAGCAGCGGGGGGTAGCTGGCGGTCGACTTCCAGTCCTCGCCGCCGCTGTAGCGGTAGGCGTCGTAGAAGCCCAGGTCCATGTCGTGGACGTAGTCGCCCTCGGCGTAGAAGAGCCGGCCGAACGCGCCCTCGGCGATCTGCTTGCGCGCGTGCACGGTGGCCGGGTTGTACTGGCTGGTCTCGCCCATCATGTACGTCAGCCCGGTGGACCGGACCGCGTCGATGATCGCCGATATCTCGTCCGCGGTGATCGCCATGGGGACGGCGGAGTACACGTGCTTGCCGGCGTTCAGCGCCGCGAGGACCAGCGGGCCGTGCGTCCAGCGCTGGGTGAAGATCGCGACCGCGTCGACCGCCGCCGACTCCAGCATGGCCGCGTACGACGGGAACGTGCCCGCGAGGCCCTGCGCGGCGGCGAGCCGCTCGGCCCGCTCGGGCAGCAGATCGGTGACATGGACGTCACCGACTCCGGGGTGGGCCTGGAACAGCGTGGCGAACTGGCCGGCGAACTGCCCGGCGCCGACGATGCCGAGGGAGAAGGTCATGCGTGTTACTTTTGCTGCGGAAGAATAGGTGCGTCAAGAGGGCGACACAGGCGGGCGTCTTCCGGGCGCTCACCGCGAGCGCCCGACGCGCCCGACTCCATAACTTCCGCATCGGAATAAAAGGCGCCGAGAGGCACCCAGGAGAGGGAGGTGCCGGGGCCCATGACCAGCTGGCTGCCGCTCAGTCCCGCGGAGCGCTCCGTGGCGATCGAGGTCCTCGTGCACGGACCGCTGTCCCGCACCGAACTGGCGCGCCGGCTGCACCTCTCCCAGGGCAGCCTCACCCGGCTGACCAAACCGCTGACCGAGTCCGGCCTGCTCGTGGAGGCCCCCGCAGCCGGCGGTGCGGCGCGCCAGGGGCGTCCCTCGCAGCCGCTCGACGTCCGCGCCGAGGCCAGTTCGTTCCTCGGCTTCAAGATCACCGCCGACACGGTCTACGGCGTCGTCACCACCCTGCGCAGCGAGGTGACCGACCGCCTCGACCGGCCGCTCGCCACGCACGACCCGGGCGCCGTCGCCGACCTGGTCGCCGAGACGGCCGCCGAACTGGCCGCACGCCATCCCGGCGTGGCGGGCATCGGTGTCGGTGTGGGCGGCCGGGTGCGCGAGCGCGCGGTCGTGGCGGAGTCGGCCTTCCTGGGCTGGCGGGACGTGCCGTTCGCCGCGCTGCTGCAGGAGCGCACCGGCCTGCCGGTCGTCGTCGAGAACGACGTGGCCGCCCTGGTCGAGGCGGAGACCTGGTTCGGCGCGGGCCGGGGACTCGACCGGTTCGCCGTCCTGACCATCGGCGCCGGCATCGGCTACGGACTGGTGCTCGGCGGCACGCGGGTGCCCTTCGACGAGGAGGACCGCGGCTTCGGCCGGTACTGGATCCTCGACCCGTCCGGCCCGCTCACCCCCGACGGCGCCCGGGGCAGCGCCGTGTCCTTGCTCACCGTCCCCGGCATCGAGTACCAGATCCGGGCCGCCACCGGCGCCGACGCCCGCTACGAGGACATCCTCGCGGGTGCCGGAGCGGGCGAACCGATGGCCTCCCGGGTGATCGGCGAGGCCGCCCGGGCGCTCGGCACGCTCGTCGCGCAGATCGCCAACTTCGCGATGCCGCAGAAGATCCTGCTGGCCGGTGAAGGGGTCGGACTGATGGATGTGGCGGGGAACACGGTCCGGGAGACCGTCCGCGCCCACCGGCATCCGCTCGCCGCTCCGGTCGACCTGGAGACCAGGGTCTCGGACTTCCACGACTGGGCGCGTGGCGCCGCCGTGTTGGCGATCCAGGTCCTGGTGCTCGGCAGGGCCGGAAAGTGAACTCCCGTCCGTGACGGACTCATTGACGTGATGAGTAACACGGTCCGATATGTCCGTATCCGGTGGGCTTACTCACAGCGCCTTCACCTCCGGCGGCATATGCTTCACAGCATGTCCACCACTGTTGAAGCCGTCACCGAGCGATCGGCCGCGGAGGTCAACGAGGAGATCCGGGCCCTGTGGCTCCGGTCGGGCGGGACACTGACGACCGAGCAGCGCGCCGAGTACCAGCGCCTCGTGTTGGAGTGGGCCGCCGCGGCCCCGCAGTCACGGCCGCACCGCGCGGCCTGATCGATCCGGCGCCTTTCGCGCCGCACCGTCCCGGGCACCCGTGAGCGCACGGGTGCCCTTCTCGTTCTTCCTCCGGGCCCCGCACGGCACATCCGTCCCGAAGCCCGCCCAGACCTCGCACGGCGCCCCGCGAAGGCCCCGCGCCGTGCGCCCGGCCCGCTCCCGCCGCCCGGTCAGCCCCATGTCGCCGAGTAGTACCGCTGGTACGCCTTGCGGTCCTGCTCGGAGCGGATGTACCGGGTCGCGACAAGAGCGATCAGACTGCCCGCCACGACCAGCAGACCCGGACCGACGTTCCGCGTGTCCGTGAGCCGTGCCAGCAGAGTGCTGCCCTCCGACGCACCCGTGACCGGCGCCGAGGAACCCGGCGAGGCCGCGTTGGGCGCCATCCCGCCCTGGGCGGCTGGCGCCGACGGCGCACCCGAGGGCGGTGCGCCCTGGGCGCCGCCCGCGTTCTGGGCCGACACGATCAGCCGTACCCCGAGGGTCGTCATCGCCTTGGTCACCGGCTGGAAGAACGTCGTCCCGCCGGTCTTGCAGTCCCCGTTGCCGCCGGACGTCACGCCCAGTGCGATGCCCTCGGAGAACAGCGGGCCGCCGCTGTCGCCCGGTTCGGCGCACACATCGGTCTCGATGAGGCCGGTGACCGTGCCCTCCGGGTAGTTGACGGTGGCGTTCAGCCCGGTGACCTGGCCGTCGCGCAGCCCACTGGTGCTGCCGCTGCGGAACACCCGCTGTCCCACGGCCGGATCGGCGGCCCCGGTGATCCGCACGCCCTTGCCACCGCCGACCGACACGACGTCGGCACCCGCCCCGGCCTTCCCGGAGGCGTACTGCACGAGGGAGAAGTCGGTGCCCGGGAAGGCGCTGTTCACGGTCTGGCCGAGCTGTTGGTCACCCCGGTTGTCGGCGAACCAGGTGGATCCGGCGGGTCCGCAGTGGCCGGCCGTCAGGATGAAGTCGCTCTGCCCGTTGGTGACGTTGAACCCCGCCGAGCAGCGGCCACCGGTCGACAGGATCGGCAGGGCGCCGTTCAGCCGCGTGGTGAAGGCACCCTTCGTGCGTTCCATGTGCACGAAGCCGCCTATTCCCGCGGCCACGTGCGTCATCCGCGACCAGTCGCCGGCCGACACCGTGCTGTCCGCCCGCACCACGACCCGGTTGGTGCGGTAGTCCACCGCCCAGGCCGTGCCGGCCACACGCGGTGCCGAACGCAGCGTGGCGGTCGCCGACTTGAGCGCGTCCATGCTGTGGGGGACGACCTTCGCCGTGGCCCCTGCCTGCCGGACCGCCTTCGCCGCCGCGTCGTCGGTCACGGCCACGACGGGCCGCCCGTCGGCGCCGATCCAGCTGCCCGCCGTCCGCGCGGTGCCGAGCCGCGCCACGAGTGCGTCACCCGGGTCCCCGGCGCCGGCCGCGGAGCGGAGCGCTCCGGTGGTGGCCGAGGGCGTCTCGCTCGCCATGGCGGCCTGGGTGACCATGGCGCCCCCCAGGAGGAGTCCGCCGACCGCCGCCAGCCGTGTCACTCGCCGGACGACCCGTCGTCGTGCGTGCCGCATGCAGGGCTCCCGAAACCGAACCAGGTGGGGCGATGCCCGTACCGGCACCGCGGGGCACTCGGGTCGTCGAGTGCCCGCTCCTCCATACGGCGCGCGCGGCGGCGGCGTTCACCGGCGGCGGTCAGTTCTTGCGGGCCACCCCGCCGAACATGGCGACCTCCTCCGGCTCGCCCTCCGCGGTGTCCTCCGGGCGCCAGCGCGAGCAGGACACCACACCCGGCTCCAGCAGCTGGAGGCCGTCGAAGAACCGGGTGACGTTCTCGGGTGTGCGCTGGGTCAGCTTCGGGGTGCCGTGCTCGTTCCAGAACTTCACCGCCTCGTCCACGTCCGGCATCGACGGGCTGGTGATGGTGTGCGACAGCACCAGGTGGCTGCCCGCGGGCAGCCGGTCCGTCAACTGCCGTACCAGACCGTACGGGTCCTCCTCGTCGCCGACGAAGATGACCACGCCGAGCAGGATCAGCGCGACCGGCTCGCTGAAGTCCAGCGTCTTCGAGGCGTGTTCGACGATCGCGTCGACGTTGCGCAGGTCCTCGTCGAGGTAGTCGGTACGGCCCTCGGGCGTGCTCGTCAGCAGGGCCCGGGCGTGGGCGAGCACGAGCGGGTCGTTGTCGACGTACACGATCCGGGACTCCGGCGCGACGCGCTGGGCGACCTCGTGCGTGTTGTCGGCGGTGGGCAGCCCGGTGCCGATGTCCAGGAACTGCCGGATGCCCACCTCGGACACCAGGTGCCGCACCGCGCGGCCGAGGAACAGCCGGTCCGCGCGCGCGTACTCGCCTATGCCCGGGTGCAGTTGGCGTATCCGCTCGCCGGCGGCGCGGTCGACCTCGTAGTTGTCCTTGCCGCCGAGCCAGTAGTTCCAGATCCGGGCGGTGTGCGGCTGGCCGGTGTTGATGCGGGCGCGCAGCGATGCGGCCACGTCGTTGGTGGCTGCCGGGTTCTCGGTCACGTGGGTCAGCTCCTGGATGCCGGGGGATGCCTGAGGGGATGCCTGACGAGGTGTCCGGTGCCCCGCCCGGCGGGTCGCCCGACGCGCGCGGTGCACCGTGCAAGACGCAATCTAGACGCCCGAGTTGATCTCCGCCGCACGACCCGGCATTTCGGCGGCGCCGACCCCGTGCCGCGCCACCGGCGGGAACCTGGTCCGCCCGTTGCCCGCCGGCAGGTGGGCGGACCTGGAAACCGCCCCCGTGTCCGCGTTCCCGCCGGCCCCACCGCCCCCCTATCTTGACCCCCATGACCAGCATCCCGCACGTCACACCCGGCGAACCGGACCCGCTGCGCGCCCTCGACCTGGAGCGGCTGCGACGTCGTACGAGCATGAAGTGGCGCACCTACCCCGAGGACGTGCTGCCCCTGTGGGTGGCCGAGATGGACGTCCCGCTCGCCGAACCCGTCGTCCGCGCCGTCACCGACGCGCTCGCCCTCGGCGACACCGGGTACCCCGTCGGCACCGCCTACGCCGAGGCGCTGGCCGCGTTCGCCGCCGACCGCTGGAACTGGTACGACGTCTCCGTGGAGCGCACGTCGATCGTGCCGGACGTCATGCTCGGAGTGGTCGAGATGCTCCGGCTGGTCACCGGTCCCGGCGATCCGGTCGTCCTCAACTCGCCCGTGTATCCGCCGTTCTTCCAGTTCATCACCCACATGGACCGCCGGGTGGTGGAGGATCGGCTCGGGGCCGGTCTGCGCATCGACCTCGCCTCCCTGGAGGAGACCTTCAAGGCGGTGACGGCCGGCGGGGGACGCGCCGCGTACCTGCTGTGCAGCCCGCACAACCCCACCGGCACCGTGCACACCGCCGGTGAACTGGCGGCCGTCGCCGGGCTCGCGGAACGGTACGGCGTCCGGGTCGTCGCGGACGAGATCCACGCCCCGCTCGTCGACCCCGGCGTCGCCTTCGTGCCCTACCTCAGCGTCCCCGGCGCCGAACGCGGCCTGTCTTTGATGTCGGCCAGCAAGGGCTGGAACCTGGCGGGCCTCAAGGCCGCCCTCGCGCTCGCCGGGCCCGGAGCCGCCGACGACCTGCACCGCATGCCGGAGGAGGTCGGCCACGGCCCCAGCCACCTGGGCGTCATCGCGCACACCGCCGCCCTGCGCGACGCCACCGGCTGGCTCGACGCCCTGCTCCCCGGCGTCCGCGCCAACCGGCTCCTGCTCCGCGACCTGCTCGCCGACCACCTGCCCGGCGTCCGCTACGACCCCGGAGAGGCCACCTACCTGGCCTGGCTCGACTGCCGTGCCCTCGGCCTGGGTGACGACCCGGCGCGGACGTTCCTGGACCGGGGCCGGGTGGCCCTCAGCTCCGGCGTCCCCTTCGGCACCGGCGGCGCGGGCCACGCCCGTCTCAACCTCGCGACCTCGCCCGAGATCCTCACCGAGGGAGTACGGCGCATGGCGGCGGCCCTGCGCTGACCGACCGGCCTCCGGCGACGGACCGGGGGCTTCGCGGCCGTCCGGACCCGCACTGCCGGAGACCTACACTGCGTAAATGGACGACACACGGCTGGACCTGCTCGGCTCCGGCAAGTATCTGCTGGTGACCAGCTACCGGAAGAACGGCACCCCCGTCGCCACTCCCGTGTGGGTGGTCCGGGACGGTGACGGCCTCGGCGTGTGGACGGCCGCCGACAGCTTCAAGGTCAAGCGGATCCGGCGCCGCGCCGACGTCCTCGTCGGCCCCTGCGACCTGCGGGGCAACCCCACCGGCGAGCAGGTGCCGGCCACGGCCGCGATCGCCGACGCGGCCACCACCGCCCGCTACCGGGACCTCATCGCCCGCAAGTACGGCATCGTGGGACGGCTGACACTGCTGGGCAGCCGGCTGCGCCGCGGCCTCGACGGCACGGTGGGCATCCGGGTGGCCCTCACGGACTGAGGGCCACCCGGGGGCGGGGCGGGCCGCGTCACCGCCCTCGCGTGCTACGAGGCGTTCTTCACCGACCCGTCGAGCACGAGTCCGCCCGTCTGCGGCTTACCGGTCTCCGGGTCGATCTGCCGGAACCGCACGGACTCCACCGGCTCCGTCACCCGGTCCTCGACCGTGGGCACGGTGATGTCGGCGCTGGTGCTCCCCGGGGGGATGTCCACCCACAGATAGAGGCCGTCCACCTTCGACAGCCGCCGCTCCGGGTCCGGCTTCGCCCCGGCGGTGTCCCGCAGCCAGCGCGCCGAGACGTCCTTGGTGGACAGCTCCGGACCGGTGACCGGCGCGACCGCGAACATCGTGGTCATGTCGACGTCGACCGCCTGGGACAAGGACACCCGCCACTTCAGCGACTTGCCCTCGGCCACCTTGCCCGCGACGGGCGTGACGGTCATGGTGGGCGCCGGATCGTCGTCGTGGACGGTGATCCCGCCCCGGTAGGAGCCGACGACCGCGCCGCGGACCGCCTTCACGAGGACGTCGTGCGACACGTCGGTGCCGTACCGTGTGTTGCCCTTCACCTGGACCGGTACGTCGATGTCGTCGCCGCCCGCCCGCACGGTGACCAGACGGTTCTTCGTCCGGCCGGTCGCGGGGTCGACGACGTACACGCGGACCTGACCGCTGCCCTCGCCCGCGACCCGGACCGGGACGTGGTAGGTGCGCACGCCGGAGTCGCCCTCGTCGACCGTGGTGCGGCCGAGGTCCACCCGGGGCAGCGCGGCGGCCCGCACCGCGGGCGTTCCCGCACGCCAGCCCCAGGCGTCCATCAGCCAGGCGCGTCCGGACGCCGAACGAGGCGTCAGCGACAGTGACTTGACCGACTTCAGGTCGAGACCCGCCCGGGTGGCCGCCGTCAGCGGCACCCGGTACTCACGCGCCCAGTAGGAGGCGGTCCGCTCACTGCCGGGCAGACCGTCCGCCCGGACCCGGCCGAGCGTCGCCTTCTTCCCGGAGGCGTCGGTGAGGGACACGTCCAGCTGGGTGCCCCGCGAGTTCGGCGGTACGAACAGCCGCAGCGCCAGCGACGTGGAGCCCGCCAGCGACAGGGGCTTCCCGGCGCTCACCCGGGTCGCGGTACCGGCGTGCGTCCAGTGCAGCGCGACCGCGTGCCGGCCGGCCTCCCGGTCGGTCTCCCACTGCGCGAAGTGCGGGGAGGAACCCTTGGCGCCCTGGCCGAGGCAGGTCTTCGACGGGCTCGGGTCCACCGCGTCGCACAGCTTGCCGCCGGTCACCGACACCCCGCCGTCCGGCAGGAATCCGGCACCCCGGCGCGCGCCCACGGCGTGGCTGAGGACCCGGGCCGGGTCCGCCGACGGCGCCCGCCTGCCGGAGCCGTCGAGCAGCGGCCGCACCTTTTCGTCGCCGGCCAGGAACAGCCGGGCGGCGGCCGCGATGTACGTCGAACCGGCCTTGTGCTGCTGTCCGGCGGTCAGCCGGGTCGCGGCGCGCTTGCCGCACACCTTGTCGGGGTGCTGCGGGTCGTCGTAGAAGTCGTCCTCGGCGGGCGCCGCGGACTGGCCGGGCGTCCACTCGGAGTTGAAGAAGTTGTGGTTGGCCCCGACGACGTACACGGCACTGTGCAGCGCGGTACCGCTGCTGACCGCGCGGGTGCCGTCGACGTACACCTCGCCCTGGAGGTCGGAGACGTCACCGTCGCAGCCCGGCAGGATCGTCAGGGACGGCACGTCGGGGACCGGGTTCTGCCCGAAGACGGTGGGGCCGATGAGGACGGTGCCGCGGATGTCCCAGTGGGCCGGGCCGGGCTGGGCGTCCTGGTCGGCGGGCGGGGCGTAGAGGCTGTCCAGCGCCGCCCGGTTGACCCCCTCGCCGCCGCGGGAGTGCCCGACGAGGAGCACCCGGGACAGGTCGGTACGGGGCGCGTCGCGGACGATCGCCGGTGCGGTGTCGGGGTGTTCGGCCCAGTCGGCCCAGCGGGCCAGGTGCAGCCGGACCAGCGAGGAACGGGCCTGCGCGCCGCCGTCCTCGGCCAGGTGGTCCTGGCCGTTGATGCCGTTGGCGGAGATCGACACGGTCATGTAGCCCTGGGAGGCCAGGAGTTTCTGGTCCCGCAGATAGCCGCGGTGGCTCGGCACCGGCTTCGTGCCGGCCGGGCAGGGCCACTCCCCGGAGATGTCACGCCCCTTGTAGCACGTGTAGTGCCGGCCGTGCAGGAACAGCGCGAGCGGCCGCTTGCCGGACGCGCCGACGGGCGCGACGACCACCGCGCGCATCTCCACCGGTGCCGGAAAGCCGGGCAGCCGCACCGACTTGAGGTGGTACTCGCCCGTCTTCGTGCGGTACGAACCGGGCTTGCCCGGGTCCACGGAGTTCGCGGGCAGCGGGGCCGGCGGCCGGGCCGCGGCGGCCGTCGAGGTGGTGCCTCGCGCATCCAGCCGGCGCCCTCCCGACCAGACCTGCAGACCCGCCAGTTCCCCGGCCCGGTGCCCGTCGAGCGGCAGCCGGAAGGTGTGCCCGTCCCGGCCCGGCCGCGGCACTCCCAACAGCTGTCCCCGCGAACGGAATTCGACGCGTGCGTCACCCATCGGCACCGGCCGGTCCGAGCGCCACTCCAGCTGCGGTGCCGAGCGCCCGTCGGAGATCCGCCATCCGGGCGGCAGCTGACCGTCGTCCGCCACTGTCGACGCTCTCACCTGCGCGGGTGGTCGGGCTTGCGCCGCTGCCACCCCTGGTGAGGCTCCCGCCACCGCGAGCAGCGCGGCGGCGGTCACCCCTATGTGCCGGGCACGGACCACTGTTCCTCCTCGAACCCCGGACCCGGGCGTCCCGTCGGTTCCGGGAGCCCTCTCGTCCCCGGAGGATGGAACGGCGAGTCCGTGGGTTGCCTGTGGAGGAGAAGTGATGGATCACATCATGCGCAACGACGGCCCGTGACGGCGCAGTTCGGCCACGGTGGGCGGGGCGGTCCGGCGTCCGCCGCGGTCCCGTACGGCCGTCAGGTCCACGCCCGGTACGGCTCGTCCGTCAGCTGGAAGACGGGCTCCCCGCGCACCGGGTCCTTGGCGGTGGACATGCGGACCCGGTCGCCGCTGTGGATGCCGACCGGCGGGCCCATGACCCGGCCCCGGACGACGAACCCCTCGGCCATCTCGATCAGCGACACATTGCGTGCCGCCGGGGTGTTGCGGTGCACCACCGTGGAGTGGCGGACCGTGCCGACACCCTCGCTGCGCTCCGTGCGCAGCTCACTGCCCTGGCACACCGGACACAGCAGCCGGTGGTACATCGCGGTGCCGCACCAGGTGCAGCGCTGGAAGTGGATGGCGTCCCTGGAGTCCGCGGAGACGGGATCGAGAACACCCGCGGCGGAACCGGCCGCCGGATGCGAGGCGCTTGCTGAGTGGTGGTACACGCTGGTCAACTCCCTGCGCTCGGCCGGAATCCCGCAGGCACGGCGCGAGCCGTGCGTACGAGTGCACGGCAGCCGTGCCACCGTGCACGCCGACAGAGTATGGCACTCAGTGTCACTCGTAAAGGCACTGCGTACCCTGATTTTCGCCGGCGGCCCGCGTCAGGCGCGGCCGAGTGCCGCCTCCCACTCCTGCACCACGCGCCAGACCGGGGCGTTGCGGCGGGAGACCAGCACGACCACGTCCTCGGGCCGCTCGTCCCCGCGGTCCGGCAGGGGGCCGACCGGCAGGGCGCGCACGGGGGCGTCCGCCGGGTGGCCGAACGCCCGCTGCACATGCCCGAGTGCGTGGTCCACCAGCGTCCCCGCGTCGCCCTCGCCGTCCGACCGGAGCCAGGAGCGCAGGGCGTTGTTGTGCGCGGCGACCACCGCGGCCGCGATCACGTCGGCCCGCAGCGTCCCGTCGGTCTGCCCGGCGAACCGGGCGCGCAGATACTCGGCGAGTGCGCGCTCGTACCGCCACACCACCGACAGCTCGTAGGCGCGCAGTCCCGGGACCTGCCTGGTGAGGCGGTAGCGCTGCACGGAGAAGGTCGGGTTCTCCGCGTACATCCGCAGCACCATCCGGGCCGCGTCGCACACCCGCGCCACCGGGTCGTGCTCCTCGTCGTCGGCCTCCGCGAGGAACGCGGTCATGTCCGCCAGACAGCGCTCGTGGTCGGGGAAGACCACGTCCTCCTTCGAGGGGAAGTAGCGGAAGAACGACCGCCTGCCGACCCCGGCGAGGGACACGATGTCGTCCACGGTGGTCTGCTCGTAGCCGCGTTCCAGGAAGAGCTGGAAGGCCGCCGCGACGAGGGCGTCCCGCATGGGCGGCTTCGCGGTCGGCGCCGCGCTGCTGGAGCTCATGACCGGGAACGTAGCACCCGCACGGCATTCGTGACACTCAGTGCAGTGGAACGGGCAGAAAGGGGGAACCGAGTGCTTTCCGGGAGACCCGGGCAGACCTGTCCAGCCGCGTCCTGGTCCTGGGCGCCGACCCCCTCCGGGGGCGGTCGAGGCAGCCCGTACCCTGCGACGTAACCTTTCTCCACCCATGCCGCCCGCGCTCGCTGGAGGAGATCCGCATGTCCGCCGCCCGCCCTCGCCTGCTCTACGTCACGGACCTGGCGTACCAGGCCCGCGGGCGCCGCTACTGCGACGAGGACATCCACCTCGCCGCCCGGCTGCGTGAGCGCTTCGACCTCGCCCTGTGCCATCCCCGGGACGCCGCCGCCCTGATGGACGGCTTCGACGCCGTGGTGGTCCGCAACAGCGGGCCGGTCCTCGGGTACCGGAGCGAGTACGAGGCCTTCCGCGCGCGGGCGCTCGCCACCGGCGCCCTCGTGTACAACCCGCTCACCGGCAAGGCGGACATGGCCGGCAAGCAGTACCTGCTCGATCTGAGCGCCGCCGGGTTCCCCGTCATCCCCACCGTCGGCCGCGCCGAGGACCTGCACCTGCTGCCCGCCGCCGAGGCCTACGTGGTGAAGCCCCGCCTCGGCGCGGACTCCCTGGGCATGCGGATCGTCCCCGCCGGTCAGGTCGCCCTCCTCGCGACCGGTGACGTCCTGATCCAGCCCTGCGTCGACTTCGCCTACGAGGTCTCCTTCTACTTCGTCGACGACGACTTCCAGTACGCCCTGTACGCCCCCGACCCCGAGCGCCGCTGGGAGCTGGAGCCGTACGCCGCGACCGCCGCCGACCTGGAGTTCGCCCGGCGTTTCGTCGACTGGAACGACCTCGGGTCCGGCATCCAGCGGGTCGACGCCTGCCGCGCGCCCGACGGGGGACTGCTCCTGGTCGAGCTGGAGGACCTGAACCCCTACCTCTCCCTGGAGGCGCTGCCGCAGGAGGCCAGGGAAGCCTTCGTCACGGCGTTCACGGCATCCCTGAGCCGGTTCGTGCAGGGAGCCCTCAGCCCGGCCTGACGGCAGGCGTACGCCGCGTCCACCGGATCGGTACCGCGAGGCGTGGGGGTGGCCCTGAACGGGGCGGCGGCACGGGCCGTATCTCAGCACGGGGACCCCCAACTCCCGTTCGCACGGGACGGAAGGAGAGCCAGGTGCCGACATCGCCCGACCCCGAACCGCCGCGCCCAGGACCGGTACTGGAACCCGTCCGGGTCGTGCGGCTCCGCCGCTTCGACGCCCTCGCCGAGCTGATGCGCGAGATGTATCCGGACCCGGCCGCCCACGAGCCGGGCCCCGCGCCCCCGGGTCGCCCCTCCGCTTCCTCCCGCACGCCGGAGACCGCCGAGGAGGAGACCCGGGAACTGCCGCCCTTACCCGGCACCCGCCCCCCGGCCGCTTCCGCGCCCCGCCGCGCCGGCCGCGGCACCCGCCGTACCGCCGTGGCCCTCGCCGTGGCGGCGGCCGCACTCGCGGGGTTCGGCTCCGCCCTCCTGCTGACCGGCCGCCAAGAGGCCGCCGCGACCGCACGGCCCTCCCCGCACCGGCCGACCCCACCGTCCGCCACCGCGTCGCCCGTCACCACGCCGCCCGTCACCACGCCGCCCCCCACCGGGCCGGCCGCCGCCGGCGACCCGGACGGCCCCGGCACACTCCGCGGCGGCGACACCGGCCCCGAGGTCACCGACCTGCAAGAACGCCTTCTGCACGTCCCGGACGTCTACCGCGGCGGCTCCACCAGCGGCGTCTACGACACCACCCTCACCGAGGCCGTGGCCCGCTTCCAGCTCTGGTACGGCATCAGCGGCGACGAGACCGGTGTCTACGGCGACGACACGCGCCGCGTACTGGAATCGCGCACCGACCCCGGCGACGATGGGTGAAAGGCCGCGCCGGGAACAGCGGGTGACCGGGGCGGGCGGCACCCGGGCGGCACCCGCGCGACCGACGGGAGCGGAGCGGCATGACGGACAGGCACGGCAGCACGGAACCCGGCGGTTCCGCGCTCGACGGATTCCTCGCGCGGCTGAACCCGGACATGTGTGTGGTCACGGCCGCCGCCGACGGTGAGCGGGCCGGGTGTCTCGTCGGCTTCGCCTCGCAGTGCTCCATCGACCCGCCGCGGTTCGCCGTGTGGCTCTCCAAGGTCAACCACACCTACCACGTGGCCCGGGCCGCCCAGCACCTCGCGGTGCATCTGCTCACCCGTGATCAGCGCGACCTCGCCGAACTCCTCGGTGGCGAGACGGGCGACGAGATCGACAAGTTCGCGCAGTTGGACTGGTGGGAGGGGCCCGGCGGCGCCGCCGTCCTCACGGACGCGGCGGCCTGGTTCGTCGGCACGATCCTCCACCGCACGGACGGCGGAGACCACGTCGGTTTCGTCCTGGACCCGGTGCGCTGGGGCGGGGGCCGGGAGGGTCCGCTCCTGAAGCTCTCCCACGTCTCCGGCATCGACGCCGGTCACCCGGTGGACTGAAAAGGCCTCGAACACCGGGGAGTACTCCGGAGGATCGCCTGGACGGCCTGGTGGCGGCCCCGCACAATGGGCAGCCCGCGGCCACCGGTCGCGTGCTCAGCCGCACCATGAACCGAAGGCGTCGCCGATGACCGGCTCCCGCATCCCGGGTCTCCTCGTGCCCGCCGTGTTCCTGCTGGCCCTGGTCGCCGGCGTCTGCTGGTACTGGCGGCACCGTGACGACGACTGACCCGGCCCCCGCGCTTCCTGCGCGCTAGTCCTGCGCGCCCGGGACGTCGTCCTCCCGCGGCATCCGGATGTCGACCACGCACACGTCGTCCCGCCGTCCCTCGGCGAGCATCGTGGTGAGCAGCGCGTCCAGCGAACCGGACTCGCCGCGGCCGTGGGCGCGTACCGCCTCGGCCAGCCGGTCGAAGCCCGCGTCCAGACCCTCACCGGTCCGCTCGACCAGGCCGTCGGTGTACAGCAGCAGCCGGTCGCCGGGTTCGAGACGGAGTTCCGCGGATTCGTAGTCCGGGCTTCCGCTCGCGCCGAGCAGCATCCCGCCGGGGCGGGTGAGGTAGCGCACCTCGCCGCCGCGCACCAGCAGCGGCGGGGGGTGCCCGGCCTGCGCCCAGGCCAGCACCTGCTCCTCGCGGTGGTAGCGGGCCAGGACCATGGTGGCCGTGGTCCGGCTGTCCCGGGAGTGCAGCAGCAGCTGGTTGAGCCGCGCCAGCGCCCCCGTGAGCGAGGAACCGGTGCTGACCATGCCCTTCGCGGTGAACCGCAGCTGGGCCATCGTGGCGACGGCGTCTATGCCGTGTCCGGCCACGTCACCGACGACGAACAGCGCGTCGCAGTCGGGCAGTTCGATGGCGCTGAACCAGTCGCCGCCGACATGGATGCCCGCCTGCGCGGGTACGTACGCGACCTCCACGCGCAGGCCCGCCAGCCGCACCGGTTTGCTGGGCAGCGGCAGCAGGGCGTGCTGCATCTTCGCGGCCAGGGCCCGCTCGGCCTGTAGCACGCCGCGTTGCAGCAGCATCGCGCGCTCGCTCTCCACCAGCGCGAGTTCCGCGCTGCGCTGCGCGGTCAGGTCCTGGACGAAGCCGTGCACCTCGACCGGGGTGCCGTCCGGCTCCGTGACGGCCTCCGCGACCATCCGCAGGTGCCGTACGCCCTCGGGGGTCTCCATGCGGAACGGCACGTCGAACTGCTTGGCGTGGCGGACGAGCCGGTCGACGGCGTGGGCCAGCAGCCCGGCGTCCTCCGGCAGTGCCAGCTCCGGCAGCCGCTCCAGGCGCAGCGGCTCCCGCGCGGGCCCCAGGCCGAGCACCTTGTACGCCTGTGCCGACCAAATGATCTCCTCGGTGACCAGGTTCCAGTTCGCCCAGCCGAGATTGCCGAGCCGCTGCACGTCCAGGAGACGCTGTTCCTGCCGGTCCCCGGGGTCGTGCCGCAGCCAGGTCACCAGCAGCCCGTCGCCCAGCCGGGCCGCGCGCACCGAGTAGGTGGCGGTCACGGGCACCCCGTCGGACTCGTCCTGGTAGGCGAAGGGTTCGCCCTCGAAGGGCACCCCGGTCTCGAGGGCCTGGAGATAGCCGTGCCACAGGGGCTCGCCCGCGACGGAGGGGTAGCTCTCCAGGATGTGCTTGCCGACCATGTCCCGGCCCGTGCGGCCGAACACGTCGACGGCTTCCGCCGTCGCCGCTTCGATGCGGTAGTCCTCGACCTTGCCGGAGGCGGCGCGCAGCGGAGCGAGCAGGATGGCGGCGCCCGGAAGCGCGTCGAGGACCTCCTGGACGGTGTGGGCGATGCCGTTCTCCTCGGCGTGTTCCTGCGAGGCGTCGAAGGCCCGCAGCCGGCCCGCGCACAGCCGGGCGACGGCCCGCAGCAGCTCCCGCTCGCGGGACTCGAACGGCCCGGGGCACCGGCGCAGCACGCCCAGCGCGACACTCGCGGTGTCCCCGGCCGGCACCGGCAGCCAGGCCCGGGTGGGCCACCGCTCCGGCGGGTCCCCGATCAGCAGATAGCGGGTGCGGTCCGTGGGGAAGTCCTCCAGCCAGCACGGCTCGCCCGACTGCAGGGCTTCGAACGCGGTGATCCCGGTCAGCGGGGGCACGTGCCGCCACTGGGCGGCGAGGGTGCCGTCGATGCCCGCGTGCCCGATCAGTTCGAGTCCGCCCTCGGGCAGCCGCGCGTAGAGCAGTACGGCGTCGGCGCGCACCTCGGACGCCAGCTCGTCCAGCAGGCAGTCGGCCAGCTCGCGCGGCGAGCCCACGCGGATCAGCTCCCGGCCGATGTGTCCCAGGAGGTCGGCCATGTCCGCGGTGCCCGCGGGCGCCATCTCCCAGGTGCCGGCGGCGCGGGGCGGTCCCGTGGGCGAGACCGGTGCCGCGCCGGGGTCAGGTTCCTCGGCGGGCAGCAGCTCACCCAGGGTGAGCCAGCACTGTTCGAGGAGGGTGCGGTTGCCGTCCTTGGCCCGTTGCAGCAGTTCCTCGTGGGCGGCGCTCGGACCGCATCCGATGACGGCCATCAGGACACCCTTGGCGCGTTCCAGGACGGCTGCGGTCGCGGCGAGGTCGCGCAGCCGTTGCATCTCGGCGCGCTGCCGGGTCACGACCTTGGCCAGCGCCGTCAGATCGGCGCCGGTGCCGGGGTCCACCGGGGGCACGGGCTCGCTCGTCACGCGTTGAGCATCGCACATCCGGACGCGCTGGATCACTCGTCTGCCGACTCGTCCTCGCGTGAACTTTCCCCGCACCCGGACCGGGCCGCACGGAGGGGGGACACACCACCGGCCGGAGCAGGTGGGGGCGGGTGCGAGCGGTCCGCACCGGGACGCGGCGGATCAAGCGGAACGGGTGGGTGCGGGCCGGTTCCGGGGGCCCGGGGCCGAGTGGGCGGCGTCCGGCGGGCCGGAGCCTCGGGGACGCCCGGTGCGGTGGGGCCGGGCCGGGGCCGCGGGCGGGGACTGCCGTCCGGCTGCCTTCGTCGGGCGGGGCGGGGGCACCCCGAGATGGCGTACGCGGCCGGCTCGGGTGCGACCGTTCGTGAAGGGCGTACGGCGGGGAGGCGGGCCCGTCGGGGGAACACGTCCGACCTGTCCGGGCGGCGGCGTCGGGAGCCGTCCGCCGACGGGGCCGGAGTCGGTGGCGGGCAGCCGGGCCGGTGGCGGCGGTCAGCCGGTCGGGTCAGCGGGTCAGGCCGCGGGCGCCCAGGGCGTCGGCGACCGCGCGGACGCTGCGGGCGATGTGCTGGAGCTGCATGACCTCGGCCGCGTACATCTTGATCGTGTGCTCGATGACCGACTCCGGCAGCCCGAGCACCGGCAGTTCGGCACGGGCGGTCTGCAGTGCGGTGCGGGCCACCCGGATCTCCTGCTGGACCTGGATCTGCGCGTGCCGGGCGAGCAGCACGGGGTGCCGGATGAGCGCCGGATAGCTCGCGTAGCGCGCGGGGATCAGCTCGCGCAGCCACTTGGCGGCCGAGCGCTCCCAGTCGTAGCTGCCCGGCGTCTTGACCTGGCAGGGCCAGTCGGGGCTGATGCGCGTGCTGGTCAGGGGCATGGTCTTCGCTTCCGGTGTGCGGCGTCGTGAGGGTGTCCGACGGGTTCGGGGCGGCCCCGGCCTAGGGGATGGCCGGGGCCGCCACGGGCGCATCGCGCAGACGATGCGCCCCGGTACACCCCTCGCGCCGACGTGGGTAGGGAACGGCGGCTGGGGGTGTCCGTATGAGTGCCCCGGGCGTCGGGAGCCGGTGCGGCGTGCGGGGCTGCAGGCGCATGGGCGGTCCGTCGGCTTTCTCGGGGCGTTGTGCGAGCGGTGGGTCCGCAGGTGGGACCGTGCCAGGAGTGGGCCGGGCGCGATCCGTGAGCAGTATTTATATATGCCGACCGCTTTGCAAGACGTATGAAAACATTCATGCGCGATATGGGGTGAATGATCCCCGTCTTCGACCGCGAAGCCGCAAGATCTTCACGAGTTACCGGTGCGTACAAGAGGATCGACCGGGCAGGTCCAGACCTGGAGGAAGGTCGAAACCCGGCCGGATCAGCCCGGGATCAGTCCTTCAGGAAGAACTGGTGCTGGTCGGAGAGCTGCTCGTACTTCTCCAGACGGCCCTGGGTGCGCTCCGGATCGGCGTCGGTCATGGCCTGCAGCAGCGCCGCGGCCAGTACGCCCGGCGCGGCGTAGGAGTCGAAGACGAGCCGGGAGCCGGTGCCCGTGGCGAACGCGATGTCGGCCTCGTCCGCCAGCGGCCCGAGCGCCAGGTCGGTCACCAGGGCGACCTTCAGACCGGCACCGCGTGCCACCCGGACCGCGTGCAGCGTCTCCTGGGAGTGCCGGGGCATGGCGAACGCCAGCACCCAGGTGCCGCCGGCCTCACGGGCCTGGAGCAGCGCGTCGTAGGCCACGCTGCCGCCCCGGGTCACCACCCGCACATCGGGGTGGATCCGGCGGGCCGCGTAGCCGAAGTACTCGGCGAGCGACTCCGAGATGCGCAGGCCCAGCACGGTCAGCGGGGTGGACCGGGACAGTTCGCGGCCGACGTGGATGACCCGGTCGGGGTCGGCGAAGTCGCGCCGCAGGTTCTCCAGGTTCGCGATCTCGGCGTCGACCGCCGCCTGCAGCTCGTTGGCCCGGTCCTCGTCGTCCGGACCGCCGGCCAGCGTGCGCAGCGCGATCGACTGGAGCGTCTCCCGCAGGGCCGGGTAGCCGCTGAAGCCGACGGCGGCGGCGAAGCGGGTGACGGACGGCTGGCTCACGCCGACCCGGTCCGCGAGCTCGGTGATCGACAGGAAGGCGGCCTCGGTGATGTGCTCGATGAGGTACTGGGCGATGCGCCGCTGCCCAGGCGACAGACGCGGGCCGTCGAACAGCTCCCTGAGCCGGGACGTCGGGGCGGCGGACTCCGCCTCCGGGACGGTCCTGCCCGACGTGATCGCTGACGCCTGTGCGCGTGCCTGCTGCGGCGAGGGCACCGGTCGGTCTCCTTTGTCTGCCACGAGCACTCAACATAGCTCACCGACCGTCGTGACCAGGGGTTGAAGGTGCCGGGCTCACCGCCGGTACAGGGTGATCGAATGGCCCACCTCGTCGACCGGCCTACTGCTGTCGATCAGTTCGGCGAGCCGGCCGCGTGCCTTGGCCGCCGCCGAGTCCGACACCACCAGCAGCCCGTGCACCCGCTCCCCGGGCACCTTGCGCGGGTCGTCGGCGTGGATGCCGTAGTAGGAGGGCACACCGCTGCCCTTGTACACCAGCCAGACCCGCTCGCCCGGGTACCGCTGCCGCAGCCGGTCCGCGAGCCTGCCCAGATCCTGCCCCCAGTCCACGTTGGAGTCGTGCAGCAGACGATGGGTGCGCCCGGGTCCGCCGAACGCCTCGTTGGCGTACGGCAGGTAGTACGGGAACGTCCGCAGGGAGCTCACCGCCGCGAACAGCACCAGGGCGCCGGCCGCGAGCGCGGGCCACCGCCGTCGCGACCGCGGCACGCAGGCCGCGGCCACCGCGAGGAACATCGGCACGAACAGCGCGTAGCGGGTGCCGAAGTCCCGCGCGCCCGTCATCGCCACCGCCAGCAGCACCAGCGGGGGCAGCAGCAGGTACGGCGCCGCGGGCCGCAGCCGCCGCAGCGCCACCGCCGTGACCGCGCCGGCCGCCCCCAGCGCCTGGAGCCCGAGCGGCGTCTTCACCAGCAGGGCGGCCGGCAGGTAGTACCAGAGCGAGCCGGTGTACAGGTGCCCGAACAGATAGCCCTGCCACGGGTACTTCTCCAGGCCGAACTGCACCCGCATGCCCGCCCGGTACGCGGGAGGCACGGGCAGCAGGTCCACCACGTGCCCGCGCAGCCCGTGCAGCGCCGGTACCGCTTCGGCGGGCGCGAACCGCAGACGGGGGTCGACGGCCAGGTAGGAGACCCAGACGACGGCGAGCGCGGCCAGTCCCACCAGGGCCGCCCCGACGAGCGCGGGCACCACCGCCCGCCTAGGGTCTCCGGCGCCCCCGGGTCCCGGCAGCAGCGCCCGCCACCGGCCGAGGATCCGTGGCACCGCCGCCCGCCGGCGTTCCGCGCCCTCGTCCCCGGGCCCCGGCGGTGACGCCTCCCGCCGCCCCGCGGCCAGGACCGACACCGCCGCCAGCGCCATCAGCACCGGTACCGCCGGCAGCGCGCTCATCTTGGTCGCCACGGCCGCCCCCAGCGCGGCCCCCGCGAGCGGCAGGTACACCAGCGGCCGCTGCCGGGCCCGCCACGACAGCCAGGCCGACGTCAGCACGAACCCCGCCGCCGGCACGTCCAGCGTGGCCAGGGAGCCGTGCGCGATCACGTCGGGGGAGAAGGCGTACAGGGCGAGCGCCATCAGCCCGCCCGCCGTCCCCGTCAGCTCACGTGCGAACGCGAGGACCACCAGCCCGAACAGCAGGGTCAGCGCGATCACCGGCAGCCGCGCCCAGAGCATCAGCCGCCAGGGATCGTTGCCCGACTCGTACAGCAGGTGCCGCCCGACGTCGCCCTGGGTGCCGGTGTACGACGGGTCGTAGACCGGGTCGGCCACCGCCACGCCGGCCGCGATCAGCAGCTTGCCGAGCGGCGGGTGCTCGGGGTTGTAGCGCAGGCGGTGCTCACGGAGGTAGTCGGTGGCCGTCGCCACGTACACCGGTTCGTCGATCGTGGGCGTCTGCCGCACGGCGGTGGTCACCATCGCGGCGGCCATCTGGGCCAGCAGCAGCGCCACCAGCAGCGGCGGGAGCCACCGCCGGTGGCGGCGCGGCCGGGCTGACGGGTCCCCCGGTGCCGGCCGTGCGGGCCCCGCCACGGCGGTCCCACGGGTGAGGACCGCGTGCTCTTCGTGTGCCATGATCCGCCCCGCGGTGGCACCGGCCGTGCGCCGGCGGGAGCGCTCGACGGCCGGTACACGGCCCCACCGTCGCATCGCTTCCGGCGTCGCGGCCGTCTCCGCCGCACGCGTCGTACCCGGCAGACCCTCTGCCGTGCCCACGGATACGGCCCGCGGCCGGTAGCGGTTCACCTGCCGGCGAGGACACCGCGGCGGACGGGCGCCACCGGTCCGCCGTCGGCACCGGACACCGGGTCACCGACTCGCGCCCCCCGTGGGCCCGTTGCATGCCCGCCGTCGACGGGAGGGCCGTTCACGCCTGCCCCGGACCGGCGGTCCGGAGGTCCCGCACGGCGCGCGGCGCCGGCAGCGCGTCGGCCGTCACCAGCAGGTCCGCCCGGTGCCGAGTGGTCGCCGTCAGATCGGCGTTGCGCTGGTCGGTGCCCAGCACCCAGGCCAGCGCGGCCTCCGGGTCCTTGCCGAACTCCTCGTGGCGGGCGACCAGTCGGCGGATCCGCTCGTCCTCGGCGATCTCGCAGTACCACACCTCGTCCAGGCACGGCCGCACCCGTGCCCACGAACCCTGCTCCAGCAGAAGGTAGTTGCCCTCCGTGACGACCAGCCTGGCGGCCGGCGGCACCGGGACCGCGCCGGCGATCGGCTGCTCCAGCACCCGCTCGAAGCCGGGCGCGTACACCACCTCGTCGGTGTCCTTCCGCAGCCTGCGCAGCAGCGCCGCGTACCCGGCCGCGTCGAAGGTGTCCGGCGCGCCCTTGCGGTCCCTGAGGCCCAGCCGGTCCAGCTCGGCGTCGGCCAGGTGGAAGCCGTCCATCGGGACGTGCGCCGCGCGGGCCGGGCCCTGGGCGTTGAGGGCACGCACCAGGTGCTCGGCGAGCGTCGTCTTGCCCGATCCCGGGCCGCCCGCGATGCCGAGGACGGCACGCGTGCCGTCGGCGGTCAGGCCGCGGGCGCGGGCCAGGAGGGCGTCGAAGGTCAGCGGCACACCGCACAGTGTGTCATCCGCGATCCGGCGAACATGTGGCGTGTGCCACCCACTGGACGGCGCGTGGCGGGGAACAGTGCAGGGTATGACTCAGCTCGGTCTGCCCGACGACATCCAGGCCTGCCTCTTCGATCTCGACGGGGTCGTCACCAGGACGGCGGTGGTGCACGCGGCCGCCTGGAAGGAGACGTTCGACGCGTTCCTGCGCGACGTCGACGGCGAACAGGGACGGCCGTTCGACGCGGTCGCCGACTACGACGAGTACGTCGACGGACGCCCCCGCGCCGACGGTGTCCGCGCCTTCCTCGACTCGCGCGGCATCCGTCTGCCCGAGGGCACCCCCGGCGACCCGCCCGACGCCCGCACCGTCCACGGACTCGGCAACCGCAAGAACGACCTGCTCCTGGAGAAGATCCGCACCGGCGGCGTGGAGGCCTACGAGGGCACCCTGCGCTATCTGGAGGCGGTACGCGCCGCGGGACTGCGCACGGCGATCGTCTCCTCCAGCGCCAACTGCCGGGACGTGCTGCGCGCGGTCGGCGCCGAGCACTTCTTCGACGTCCGCGTCGACGGCGTGGTGGCCGCCGAGCGGAACCTGCCGGGCAAACCGCACCCCGACACCTTCCTCGCCGCCGCCCGCGACCTCGGCGTCGAGGCGTCCCGGGCGGCCGTCTTCGAGGACGCGCTGGCCGGCATGGACGCGGGCCGCTCGGGAGGTTTCGGGTACGTCGTCGGACTGGACCGCGTGGGGCAGACCGACGCCCTCTACGCGCACGGCGCCAGCGTCGTCGTGAAGGACCTGGCCGAGCTGGGAGGCAAGCAGTGATCACCGAGCGGTCGTACGCCGTGGAGCCGTGGACCGTCCGGGAGACCGCCCTCGACCTGGACGTCCTCGCCCAGAGCGAGTCGGTGTTCGCCCTGTCCAACGGCCACGTCGGCTGGCGCGGCAACCTCGACGAGGGGGAGCCGCACGGCCTGCCCGGCAGCTACCTCAACGGTGTGCACGAGGTGCATCCGCTGCCGTACGCGGAGGCCGGCTACGGCTACCCGGAGTCCGGCCAGACGGTCATCAACGTCACCAACGGCAAGGTCGTCCGGCTGCTGGTGGACGACGAGCCGTTCGACCTGCGCTACGGGCGGCTCGTGTCCCACGAGCGGGTGCTGGACCTGCGCCGCGGGGTGCTGGAGCGGACCTGCGAGTGGACCTCCCCGGCCGGCTCGACGGTCCGGGTCCGCTCGACCCGGCTGGTGTCGCTCACCCAGCGGGCGGTGGCCGCCGTCGCCTACGAGGTGGAGGCCGTCGGCAGCCGCAGCCGGGTGGTGATCCAGTCGGAACTGGTCGCCAACGAGAGCCTGCCGGAGCCCAACGGCGACCCGCGGGCGGCGATCGCGCTGAAGTCGCCGCTGGAGCAGGAGGACGGCTTCGCCTCGGGCAACCGGCTGCGGCTGGTGCACCGCACCCGGCGCAGCGGCCTCCGGGTGGCCGTCGCCGCGGACCACGCCGTCAGCGGCCCGGAGCGCACCACGACCCGCAGCGAGAGCGGCATCGACGTGGCCCGGCTGACCGTCACCTCGGTCCTGGAGCCGGGGCAGACGCTCAGGCTGGAGAAGCTGGTCGCGCACGGCTGGTCCGGGACCCGCTCGCTGCCCGCGATGGCCGACCAGGTCGACGCGGCGCTCGCGGCCGCCGCGCACGACGGCTGGCAGGGGCTGCTGGCGGACCAGCGGCGCTGCCTGGACGACTTCTGGGCCCGCGCCGACGTCGAGGTCGAGGGCGACGAGGAGATCCAGCAGGCGGTCCGGTTCGCGCTGTTCCACGTGCTGCAGGCCGGGGCCCGCGCCGAGCAGCGCGCGATCCCGGCGAAGGGCCTGACCGGGTCCGGCTACGACGGACACGCGTTCTGGGACACCGAGATGTTCGTGCTGCCCCTGCTCACCCACACCGCGCCCGCGGCGGTCGCCGAGGCGCTGCGCTGGCGGCACAACACCCTGGACGAGGCCCGGGAACGCGCCGCCCAGCTCGGCCACGTCGGGGCCGCCTTCCCGTGGCGCACCATCGCCGGCTCGGAGGGCTCGGCGTACTGGCCGGCCGGCACCGCGGCCTTCCACGTGAACGCCGACATCGCCGACGCGGTCGTCCGGTACGTGGAGGCGACCGGCGACACCGCCTTCGAGCGGGAGGTCGGCGTGGAGCTGCTGGTGGAGACGGCCCGGCTGTGGCGGTCGCTGGGCCACCACGACAGCCACGGCGTCTTCCACCTCGACGGCGTCACCGGCCCGGACGAGTACAGCGCGGTCGCCGACGACAACACCTACACCAACCTCATGGCCCGGCGGAACCTGCTCACGGCGGCCGACGCCGTCGAGCGCCACCCGCACGAGGCGGAACGGCTCGGCGTGGGCGAGGAGGAGGGCGCGGCCTGGCGGGACGCCGCCGCGGCCATGCACGTGCCCTACAACGACGAGCTCGGCGTCCACGAACAGCACGCGGGCTTCACCCGGTACCAGCGCTGGGACTTCGACGGCACGCGGCCCGACCAGTACCCGCTGCTGCTGAACTTCCCGTACTTCGACCTGTACCGCAAGCAGGTCGTCAAGCAGGCCGACCTGGTGTTCGCCATGTACACCTGCGGGGACCTGTTCGACGACGAGCAGATCGCCCGTAACTTCGCCTACTACGAGCCGCTGACGGTCCGGGACTCCTCCCTGTCCGCCTGCTGCCAGGCCGTCATCGCCGCCCAGGCCGGTCACCTCGGGCTGGCCTGGAACTACACCACCGAGGCCGCGCTGATGGACCTGCACGACCTGGAGCACAACACCCGGGACGGGCTGCACATCGCCTCGCTGGCCGGTACCTGGATGGCGCTCGTGGCCGGGTTCGGCGGCATGCGGCGGGACGGCGACCGGCTGCGCTTCGCGCCCCGCCTGCCCGAGCGGCTCAGCCGGCTCGCGTTCAACGTGCAGTTCCGCGGCCGCCGGCTGCGCGTGGACATCGGTGCCGACAAGGCGACGTACCAGCTCCTGGACGGTCCGCCGCTCACCCTGCACCACCACGGCGAACCGCTGACGGTGAGCGCCGACGAGCCGGCCGTGCGGACCGTGCCGCGAGCCGTCTCCCGGCCCACCCCCCAGCAGCCGCCGCACCGCGCGCCGAACGGCTGCTGAGCCCCGGGGCGGTGGTGCGAGGGGTGCGGGCGGCGGGCGCGCCCGCCGCCCGCACCCCCGGACGGCCCGTGCTCCTACGGCACCGGCCTCATTCGTCCTGTCCGGCCAGGAGTTCGCGCAGCGCCCGCGCGTCCTGCGCACTCAGCCCGGTGACGAAGTGCTGGAGCGCGGCGACCGGGTCCGGGCCCCGGTGCAGGGCGTCGTGCATGGCCTCGGCCGTCAGCTCCGCCGCGTTCTTCGCCGGCCGGTACGCGCCGCGCCGTCCGTCGGCGTCCCGCAGCACCAGCCCCTTGTCGTACAGACGTTTGAGGATGGTGTGGATCGTGTTGTACGCGAGTCCGCCGCCGATGCCGGTCTGGATCTCCGCCGGGGTCAGCGGCCGCTCGGTGGCCCAGAGGGCGGCCAGGACCTCGCTCTCCAGCTCACCGGCGCTGCGCCGCTCCGCTCTGCCGCGGGACCCTGTGCCAGCCATAGGCCAACCTTACAGCGCGTAGGGCCGCCGGCCGGAGGCCCCTCCCGGTCGGCGAGTGCTTCCGGATTACGTTAGTTTGTCGCTGTCTGCGCCCGCGGCGGAAAGGTGACGATGGCCGGCAGCGCGTACGCCCCACTCGCCGGACTGCGCCGCGAGCGCCCACGACGCCCCTCCGGGCGCGCCCGGGACCCGCGGGCCCTCGCACCGCTCGCGGCCGTCGCCGCGGCCTTCACCCTGGCCCAACTGCTGCTGGTCCGGCCCGGCATGGGCCTCGGCTGGGACGAGACGGTGTACGTCAGCCAGGTCAGCGCGCACGCGCCGGCCGCCTTCTTCAGCGCACCCCGCGCCCGGGGCGTCTCCCTGCTGGTCGCGCCCGTCACCTCCTGGTCGTCCTCGACGGCCCTGCTGCGCGTCTACCTCGCGGTCCTCTCCGGACTCGGGCTGTTCCTGGCCCTGCGGACCTGGCTCGGCCTGTTCCCGGTCCGCGTGCTCGCCGTCGCGGGCACCCTGTTCGCCTCCCTGTGGGTGACGCTGTTCTACGGCCCGCAGGCCATGCCCAACTACTGGGTCGCCGTGGGCGCCCTGGCCGCCGTCGCCTGCTTCCTGCGCGCCCTGGCCGACCGTACCGACCGTCCCGCCCTGTGGGGTCTGGCGGCGTGCGCAGCCCTCATGGCGCTGATGCGGCCCGTGGACGCCGTCTGGGCCGTCCTGCCGCTCCTCGCCCTCGGCCTGCCGCGCCGCCGGCGGCGGACGCTGTGGGTGCTGCTCGCGGGGCTCGCGGCAGGCGCCGCGGAATGGGTCGTCGAGGCGTACGCGCGCTACGGCGGCCTGGGCCGCCGGCTCTCCGACGGCTCGGCGATCCAGGGCGGCCTCGGCTGGCACTTCGCCGTCGTGGACCAGCTGCGCAGCATGGGCGGGCGGGCCCTGTGCCGGCCCTGCACGGGGGAGCTGCCGACCCCGGTCGTCGCCGTGTGGTGGTTCACGCTGCCGGTGCTCGCCGTGCTCGCGCTGGCCGTCGCGGTCCGCGCCCGGCGTACGGCGGCCACGGCCGTGCCGCTCGCCTGCGCGGCGACCGCCGCCTTCCCGTACCTGTTCCTGATCGGTTACGCGGCACCCCGCTTCCTGCTCCCGGCCTACGCCCTGCTGGCGGTCCCGGTCGCCGACGTGCTCTGCCGCCCGGTGAGCGGCCCGCGCCGGACCTGGAGTCCCCTGGCCGTGACCCTGCTCTGCCTGGGCCTCGCCGCCCACCTGGCGGTACAGCTGGCCGTGCTGCGGGACACGGTGGACCGCACGACCGCCTCCCACCGCGCCTGGTCCCGTACCGCGTCCGCCCTGCACGGCCTCGGTGTGCGGCCGCCGTGCCTGCTCACCGGCCACGAGGCCATCCCGGTAGCCTTCTACGCCGGCTGCTCCTCGGCCGCGACGAAGGGGCACAACGCCAACGCCACCACGGCCGGCATCGTCCGGACCGCCCGGCGTGTCCCGGTGGCCGTGCTCGTGGCCGGGGGCACCCGGGCACCCCGCTACGCCCGCGACTGGCCGTCGGCACCCGCGGGGAAGGTGCGGTCGTACTACGTCGTACCGGGGGCCGGAGCCGCCGCGGACCGATGAGGGCACCGCGGCCCGGTGCGCCGGGTCAGGCGGGGCGCGACCGTCCTTCGTGCCGGGAGTCACGCGGCCCCCGTCCGCCCGGCGGGGCGCCGCCCGGTCCCTCGGAAGGGTCCGGGGCCGGTTCCTGATCGCCGGGCACGAAGCGCGGGGGCAGCAGACGGGCGGCCGCCCACAGCAGGACCCCGAGCCAGCCGAGGGCGAACAGCCAGCCGCCGACGACGTCGGTGAACCAGTGCACGCCCAGGAAGACACGGGTCAGTCCGACGGCCGCCCCCCAGCACGCGACCGCCAGGCGCACCGCGGTCCGCCCGTGCGGGGACCGCAGGTACAGGGCGGTGATCAGCAGTCCGGCCGTCAGCGCGGCCGTCGTGGTGTGCCCGGACGGGAACGACCAGCCCGACGCGTGGGTCTGCCACTCGTACTGCGGCGGCCGGGCCCTGGCGACCAGGTTCATCACCGCGTACCGCAGGCTCTGGCCCATGCTCAGGCAGCCCACGGCGAGCAGCACGGCCACCAGTCGCTGCCGGGCGCCGCGGCCCGCGATCAGCCCGGCCACCACCGCCAGCACGTACGGGACGACCCCTGTGCCGGTGACGGTCAGTCCGCGGGCGACCGCCACCGCCATGGGCGGGCGGTGCCCGACGGACCAGGTCAGCAGCCCCTGGTCGAGGGGGAGCGGGGCGCCGTGGTGGTGCGTCGCCACCACCCCCGCGAGCACGCCGAACGCGAGCCAGGCGCCCAGGGCTCCGGCACCCGCCGTCTCCGCGACCTTCTTCCGATTCATGACGCTCGCAGCGGCCCTTCGAACTTGACTACACATGTGTAGACCGACTACTGCACTGTAGTCGAAGCCCGAGGCTTTCCCTCGTCAGGAGTGGACCGGGGGCGGCGGGCCGGCCGGGCGGTCCGCCGACTGATCCGTTCCCGGGCTCGCGGGGTTAATGACCCCGCTGCGGGAAACGCGGACCGGGACCGCCCGCGAGCCGAGAAGGAGGCGACGATGAGCGACCAGCAGTCGGAGCAGACCCCGATGGCGGACGACGCCTACCAGCCCACCGGTACCAACGAGGAACAGGAGGACGCCGGACCCCTGGACCTCCAGGACGCGGTCGGCGAGCGCTCGTACGACGACATCCTCGACGAGGGCTACTCCCCGCCCGAACGGCCGCTGGGCGTCACCAAGCACGGCACCACCGCCGCCGAGCAGCACGAGGGCGAGACTCTGGACGAACGGCTCGGCCAGGAGGTCCCGGACGTGGACGCGCCGGCCGTCGACGAGGTCGGCGACCTGCCCGGCGGCGAGGGCGAGCCGGTCGACCCCGAGGCCGGCGCGTCCCGCGCGGGCCGTCTGGTGGCCCCGGACGAGGGCGCCCACCCGGACACCGTCAAGGAGGCGGTCGCCGACGACGTCGGCATCGACGGGGGAGCGGCGGGCGCGGAGGAGGCGGCGGTCCACGTGGTGGAGGAGGAACCCTGACCCCCGGGCCGACGGGAGCGGCCCCACCCCGGGCCTCCCGTCGGCTTCCCCGGATTCGCCCCCGGCGTAGCGGACGACCCGGGGCGAACCCGACCGAGACCCCTGGTCCAGCCGCTCAGTCCAGCCGCTCGATCTGGCGCAGCCGGTTCGTCGCGTCCAGCGCCGCCACCTTGTACGACTCCGCCAGCGTCGGATAGTTGAAGACCGCGTCCACCAGATAGTCCACCGTGCCTCCGCAGCCCATCACGGACTGGCCGATGTGGATCAGTTCCGTGGCGCCGGAGCCGAAGCAGTGCACCCCGAGCAGGGTGCGGTCCTCGGGGGAGACCAGCAGTTTCAGCATGCCGTGGGAGTCGCCGATGATCTGTCCCCGGGCCAGTTCCCGGTACCGGGCGACGCCGGCCTCGAACGGCACCCGGTCCTCGGTGAGCTGGTCCTCGGTGCGGCCCACGAAGCTGATCTCCGGGATCGTGTAGATGCCGATCGGCTGGAGCCGGTGCATGCGCCCCGCCGGCTCCCCGCAGGCGTGGTAGGCGGCGGCCCGGCCCTGCTCCATGGAGGTCGCCGCCAGCGCCGGGAAGCCGATGACGTCCCCGACGGCGTAGATGTGCGGCACCTCGGTGCGGTAGTTCTCGTCGACCGCGATCCGCCCGCGCGGGTCCGCCGCGAGCCCCGCCCGCTCCAGGTCCAGGTCGTCGGTGAGCCCCTGCCGGCCCGCCGAGTACATCACCGTGTCCGCGGGGATCTTCTTGCCGCTCTCCAGCACGGTGAGCGTGCCCCGCTGGTGGCGCTCCACGGCGGCCACGGTCTCCCCGAACCGGAAGGTGACGGCCAGGTCCCGCAGGTGGTACTTCAGCGACTCCACGATCTCGACGTCGCACAGATCCAGCATGCCGGGCCGCTTCTCCACGACGGTCACCCTGCTGCCCAGCGCGGCGAACATCGACGCGTACTCCATGCCGATCACGCCCGCGCCGACGATCACCATGGAACGCGGCACCCGCTCCACGGAGAGCACGTTGTCCGAGTCCATGATGGTCCGCCCGTCGAACTCGACGCTGGCCGGGCGGGCCGGCCGGGTGCCGGTGGCGATGACCACGTGCTCGGCACCGATCAGCCGCTCCCGGCCTGACGCCTCGGACAGGGCGACCGTGTGCGGGTCGGTGAAGCGGGCCGTGCCGGAGTACAGGGTCACGTGGTTGCGGGCCAGCTGGCTGCGGACGACGTCCACCTCGCGTCCGACCACGTGCCGGGTGCGCGCGGTCAGGTCGGCGACGGTGATGTCCTCCTTGAGCCGGTAGCTCTGCCCGTACAGATCCCGCTGGGTGAGACCGGTCAGGTACAGCACCGCCTCGCGCAGGGTCTTCGAGGGAATGGTGCCGGTGTGCAGGGAGACCCCGCCGAGCATGTCGGCGCGGTCGACGACGGCGACCCGGCGGCCCAGCTTGGCCGCGGCGATGGCGGCCTTCTGGCCACCGGGTCCGGATCCGATGACGAGCATGTCGAATGCGAAGTCGGGCATCCCGGGAGTGTGCCAGCCGTCCGCCCGTCCGCGGAAGGGAACGGCCGCCGCCGAAATCCCCGCGCGCGCCCCCGAGTTGCCGTCGGCTCCCGTTCTCCTCGCCGGGACCGCGCGCCGGGCGCACAATGAGCCCATGGGCCCACGAACCGCCGACGTGAGCGCCCCCGCCCGGCTGGCCGGCCCCGAAGAGGGCATCGGCGCCGACGAACTCGCGCTCGCCACCCGCAACCACGGACTCCCGCTGGAGGCCATGCGCTACGACATCACCCCGCCCGGCCTGCACTACGTCCTCACGCACTACGACATCCCCTACGTGCCGCAGGCCGGCGCCTGGCGGCTGACCGTCGACGGGCGGGTGCGCCGTCCGCTCGACCTGAGCCTCGCCGACCTGCTGTCGTTCCCACAGGTCACCACACGGGTCACCCTGGAGTGCGCGGGCAACGGACGGGCCCTGCTCACCCCCCGCCCGGTCAGCCAGCCCTGGCTGGTCGAGGCCGTCGGCACCGCCGACTGGACCGGGGTGCCGCTGTGGCTGCTGCTCGCGGAGGCCGGCGTCGAGCCGGACGCCGTGGACGTCGTCTTCACCGGCGCCGACCACGGCGTGGAACGCGGTGTCGAACAGGACTACCGGCGCGCGCTGCCGCTCGCCGTCGCGACCGGGGGCGACCCCGAGGTACTGGTGGCCACCACCATGAACGGCGCCCCGCTGCCCCCGCAGCACGGCCGCCCGCTGCGGCTGATCGTGCCCGGCTGGTACGGCATGGCCCACGTCAAATGGCTGCGCTCGGTCACCGTGAGCGACACACCGTTCGACGGCTTCCAGCAGACGGTGGCCTACCGTCTGCGGCAGACCGCCGACGAGCCCGGCGAACCGGTCACCCGGATCGCGCCGCGTGCCCTGCTGGTGCCGCCCGGCTTCCCCGACTTCATGTCCCGGGCCCGCACGGTGCGGCCGGGGCCGGTGACGCTGGAGGGCCGGGCCTGGTCCGGACAGGCTCCCGTCGCGGCGGTGGAGGTCAGCGCCGACGGCGGGGTGAGCTGGGAGCCCACCGACCTCGAACCGGCCACCCCCCGGAACCGCTGGGCATGGCGGTCCTGGCGTACCACCTGGCTCGCCACCCCGGGCGACCGCGACCTCGCCGCGCGCGCCGTCGACACCGACGGCCGCGTCCAGCCCCTCGGCCAGCGGTGGAACCGCGGCGGCTTCGCCAACAACGCGGTGCGGTGGGTGCGCGTGGTGTGCGCCGACACCGTCGCCGACGGCGCCCGGCCGCGGTCATGACGCCGGCCGGGCGCTGCCTCGCCCGGCCGGTCTCCCCGTTGCTCTGCCTTCCCCGGACGGCCCTAGGGCAGCAGCTTCTCGATCGCTGCGTGGCCCTCCGCCTCCAGCTTGCGACGCGCCCAGTCGAGGGTCTTCGGGGTGACGTCCCTGCCCGCCGCCATCACCAGGTCCTCCGGGGAGATGTCCCTCGAGGGAGCGGAGTGGAGCAGGGCGTCCGGGGTGCAGTGGTCGTCGGACGACCGGGATCCTTCGGGTGTGGATGTCGACATGATGCCTCCTCCTCGGTCCGGATGACCGCATCCGTGCCGGTGCCTTGCGAAATGGGGCACACTCTCACCATTCCCCGCCCGGGCGCACCCTGCATCCGGAAGCACCTCGGGGGCGGGTGCGGAACGCCTGCCCACGCCACACGGATGCACTCGCTCCTAAGCTGGAAAACACCCGCATCACGTACCGGGAGGCCGCGATGGCCGAGATGCCGTTTTCCGCGCACGCACCCCACAGGCCCCGCTACCTGCCGATCGCCGAGCACGGACTCATCGGTGACCTGCGCAGTGTGGCCCTGGTCGGCAGCGACGGCACGATCGACTGGTACTGCTGCCCGTCCTTCGACGACCCGAGCGTCTTCGCGGCGATCCTCGACGTCGAGCGCGGCGGCCGCTTCGAACTGGCCGCCTCCGTGCCGTCGCGCACCAAGCAGTTCTACTTCCCCGACACCAATGTGCTGATCACCCGGTTCTTCACCGAGGACGGCGTCGGCGAGGTCCAGGACTTCATGCCGGTCGCCGGGGGCGGCCCGGGCGAGGAGGGCCGCCACCGGCTGATCCGGCGGGTGGTGTGCGTCCGCGGCACGGTCCCCTTCCGGGTGCTGGTCGCCCCGCGCTTCGACTACGGCGCCGTACGGCACACCCTGCGCACCCTCGACGGCCTCGTCATGTTCGAGTCGACCGGGAGCTCGCTGGCGCTCACCTCGACCGTCGCCCTGGAGTGCGACAGCCTCGACGCCCGCGCCGACTTCAAGCTCGGCGAGGGCGAGTCCGCGGTGTTCGCCCTCGACCAGGTCGACGGCCGGTTCTCCCCGCGCGGCTGCGCCCACGCCGAGGCCGAGCACCAGTTCAACGCCACGGTCGCCTACTGGCGGCGCTGGCTGCACCAGTCCCGCTACCGGGGCCGCTGGCGCGAGATGGTGCACCGCTCCGCCCTGACCCTCAAACTGCTCACCTACGCGCCCACCGGCGCCATCGTCGCCGCCCCCACCACCAGCCTGCCCGAGCAGCTCGGCGGCGAGCGCAACTGGGACTACCGGTACGTGTGGGTGCGCGACGCCGCCTTCGCCGTGTACGCGCTCCTCCGGCTCGGCTTCAGCGGCGAGGCCGAGGCGTTCATGCGGTTCCTCACCACGCACATCAGCCCCGGCTGCGAGGACGGCACCGGCCCCCTGCAGATCATGTACGGCATCGACGGCCGCTCCGACCTGCCCGAGCGGATCCTGCCGCACCTGGAGGGCCACCAGGGCTCCGCCCCCGTCCGGGTCGGCAACGCCGCCGTCGGCCAGCTCCAGCTGGACATCTACGGCGCCCTGATCGACTCCATCTACCTCTACGACAAGTGGGCCCAGCCCATCCCCAGCGGGCAGTGGGACGACGTCTGCCACCTGGTCACCTGGGTCTGCGACAACTGGGACCAGCCGGACGAGGGCGTATGGGAGACCCGCGGCGGCCGCAAGAACTTCCTGTACTCGCGCCTGATGTGCTGGGTCGCCATCGAACGGGCCATCCGCCTCGCCACCCACCGGGGGCTGCCCGCCGACCACCGGCGCTGGCGGGAGGCCCGCGACGCCATCTACCGGCGGATCATGGACCGCGGCTGGTCCGAGCGCCGGAACGCCTTCGTGCAGTACGAGGGCGGTGACGTCCTCGACGCCTCCCTGCTGATGATGCCGCTCGCCAAGTTCATCGCCCCCACCGACCCCAAGTGGCTGTCCACCCTGGACGCCCTCACCGAGGACCTGGTCTCCGACTCCCTCGTCTACCGCTACGACCCGCAGGCCAGCCCCGACGGACTGCGGGGCGACGAAGGCACCTTCTCCATCTGCTCCTTCTGGTACGTCGAGGCACTGGTCCGGGCCGGCCGGGTCGACGAGGCCCGGCTGGCCTTCGAGAAGATGCTCACCTACGCCAACCACCTCGGCCTGTACGCCGAGGAGATCGGCCGCACCGGCGAGCAACAGGGCAATTTCCCGCAGGCGTTCACCCACCTGGCACTGATCAGCGCCGCGTTCAACCTGGACCGCGCCCTCGGCTGATCCGTCCCCGCTCTCCGGCCCCGCCGGTGTCCGCCGGGCGGGGCCCGCTCCGGTGTGTCCGCGGGTCCCGCACGGGTACCCGGGGTGTCCGAAGACTCCAACGGCTCAGGGTCACAGGAGAAGGAGACCCCGGATGACCAGCACCAGCGAGACCGGCCATGTCACCGGTACCCGCGACAAGGACTACAACCTGATCTGGTACGTCGAGGCGTGCCTGAGCAACGCGCTGCGTCTGGAGCAGTACATCCAGGACGCCGAGCGCGACAAGGACAGCGAGGTCGTGGACCTGTTCCGCAAGGCCCAGGCCGACAGCCGCAAGGGCGCCGACATCGGCAAGCAGCTGCTGCGCTCGCGGCTGAACGGCGGCTGACCGCCGCCCCGTTCAGGCGAACCGGGAACTCGGGACGGGCCCGGCGGACCGCACACGCGCCCGATCGCCGCACAGCCAGGTGCCCCTGACGGCCGTGGCGAACGCGGTGAACTCCGCGTCGGTGTCCGCCGGGCCCTCGCCGTCCCCGTGGTCCGGTGCGGGGTCGGCCGCGACGATTCCGGCGGCGATCTCGGCCGCCGGACGGGCGTCCGCCGGACCCCGTTCGACGCCGCCGTCCGCGCCCTGCCGCAGCTGCTCGCCCCAGGGCGCCACGATCGACTGGTGCAGCACGCCGACACTGTCCGCGGTGATCGCGGGCGGGTCGGTCCAGCAGCTCGCGTGCGCGTGCAGCACCTGGCCGGGCACGCGCTCGAAGAGGTCCCCGACGATCTCCGGGCCGCCGTCGTGCGCCGCGAGCCCGTCGAGGTCGTAGGCGACGGCCACGGTGTCCGGGCGGCCGGGCTCGAACGGCTCGGCGGGCAGCCCCAGCACCTCCGCCGCGGCCAGGCCCAGGATCTCCGAGTCGCGGTCGGGCAGCAGCGACACCGAGCGCGGCCGGGCCCGCGCCGCCTCCAGCAGCGCGCGCAGCCGCAGCAGACCGCGCAGGCACTGGTTCACGTCGTCCTGGAGCCAGGCGTAGCGCCCGTTCATGCCCGACGCGAAGCCGTACGGGGAGAGGGTGCCGAGGACGGTGCCGCTGATGACGTACTGCCAGCCGCGCAGATCGGACGGGTCGAGCGGGGCCGCCCGCTCGGCGTCGGCGGCCCGCGCGAGCACCCGGTCCTGCCGGTCCCGGGCGGGCAGCCACACCTCGTCCTGCGGGGCGCCCAGAAGCGCGTGGCCGCGCCGGGCCCGCTCCAGCTCGCCCGCCATCACGGCGTTGAACACCAGCAGATACCGGTCCGGCCAGTCGGCGAACCGCTCCGCGTGACTCTCGGCCTGGCGGGTGAGCGCGTCCACGGCGTCGCGGTGGCGGCCCTCGTCCTCGTACGCGGACACCAGCTCCCGCAGCACGGCGGGCGAGCCCTCGCTGCGGCGCAGCGCCTCGCGCAGCGCGGGGACGGCCAGATGGGACACCCCGCGCTCGACGCACGCGTAGCCGAAGCCGTGGAGGGCCCTCGGGCTGTCCGGGTCGGCGGCGAGCGTGGCGGCGGCCTCGGCGAGGTCGTCGAAGCCGGCCGAGTCCGCGGCCCGCCGCACCACCTGGGCGACCTGGGCGAGCGGCTGGTCCTCGCCCGCCGCCCGCAGGAGGCGCAGCGCGCCGGGCACGTCCCCGGATTCCAGGGAGTCCCAGGCCTTGCGGAGTTCGGGGGACTTGGGCGGGCGGTTCCTGCGCGAGAACATGCCGGAGATCATCACCCGTGGGCTGTCGTGTCCTCAACACATTTGCCGGGAGGGGTGCGGTGTCGGCCGGCCGGAGGCTCAGGGCAGCGGCTGCTCCGCCCAGATGATCTTGCCCTCGGGGGTGTAGCGGGTGCCCCACCGGTCGGCGAGCTGCGCCACCAGGAACAGGCCCCGGCCGCCCTCGTCGGTGCTCGCCGCGTACCGCAGATGCGGCGAGGTCGTGCTGCGGTCGGAGACCTCGCAGATCAGCGTCCGGTCGCGCAGCAGCCGTACGCCGATCGGCGCCCGCCCGTACCGGATGGCGTTGGTGACCAGCTCGCTGAGGACCAGCTCGGTCGTGAACGCCAGCTCCTCCAGACCCCAGTCCGCGAGCTGCCGGGTCACCGACGCCCGTACCTCGGAGACGGCCGCCGGTTCGGACGGCACCTGCCACTGGGCCACCCGGTCCGCACCGAGGACCCGGGTCCGGGCCACGATCAGGGCCACGTCGTCGCTCGGCCGGTTCGGAAGCCGGTCCAGCACCGTGCGGCAGGTCTCCTCCGGGGTGGCGCCCGGCGTACGGCGCAGGGCGTCGCCCAGCAGCTCAAGACCCTCGTCGATGTCCCGCTCCCGGTCCTCCACCAGTCCGTCCGTGTACAGCACCAGGCGGCTGTCCTCCGCCAGCTCCAGCTCGGCCGTCTCGAACGGCAGCCCGCCCAGCCCCAGCGGCGGCCCCGCCGGCATCTCCGGGAACTCCACACTGCCGTCGGGACGCACCAGCGCGGGCGGCGGATGACCGGCCCGGGCCATGGTGCACCGCCGGGACACTGGGTCGTACACCGCGTACAGGCAGGTCGCGCCCGTGACCACGGCGGCATCCTCCTCCGGGGTCTCGTCCAGGTCGATCCGCGCCACCAGCTCGTCCAGCAGACCCAGGAGTTCGTCGGGCGGCAGATCGAGGGCGGAGAAGTTGTGCACGGCCGTGCGCAGCCGGCCCATGGTCGCCGCCGCGTGCAGGCCGTGCCCCACCACATCGCCGACGACGAGCGCCACCCGGGCCCCGGACAGCGGCAGCACGTCGAACCAGTCGCCGCCCACGCCCGACTGCGCCGGCAGATAGCGGTAGGCGATGTCCAGGGCACCCTGCTCGGGCAGCGACCGCGGCAGCAGACTGCGCTGCAGGGTGACCGCCATGCTGTGCTCGCGCGTGTAGCGGCGGGCGTTGTCGATGGAGATCGCCGCCCGCGCCACCAGTTCCTCGGCGAGCGCCAGCTCCTCGGAGTCGAACGGCTGCGGCTTCTCCGCACGCCAGAAGTTCGCCACCCCCAGCACCAGGCTGCCCGCCCGCAGCGGCACCGTGATCAGCGAGTGGATGCCGTACCCCAGTACCTGGTCCGTGCGCTCCAGATCCTGCGCCCGCCAGCCGGGCGCGTCGCGCAGCCGGGCCGCCACCACCGACTGCCCGGTCGTCAGGCTCCGCGCCTGCGGCGAGGTGGCCACGAACCGGATGCGTTCCCCCACCGGGTACAGCGGGGCGTCCTCGCGCAGGCCCGCGCAGGCCGTGCGCCTGAGCGCCGTCCCGGGTTTCGGCTCCTCGCCCTTCAGTACCGCGTCGAACAGGTCCACCGTCGCGAAGTCCGCGAACCGGGGCACCGCGAGCTCGGCCAGCTCCTCCGCCGTCCGGGCCACGTCCAGGCTGGTGCCGATGCCCACTCCGGCCTCGTACAGCATGTTCAGCCGCTCGCGCGCCACCTCGGCGCGGCCGGCCACGGCGCGCAGTTCGGTGGAGTCGCGCAGCGTGGTGACGCTGCCCGCCGGGCCGCCGCGCAGATCGGTGGGCCGCTGGTTGATCGCCAGCAGCCGGTCCTTGACCAGCCGCACCTCGTCGGTGACGACCCGTCCCGACGCCAGCAGCGCCGCCGTCTCCCCGTCCAGGCCCAGCTCCAGCACACTGCGCCGCTCGGCGTCGTGCGGCAGGTCGAGCAGCCGGTGCGCCTCGTCGTTGGCGAGCAGCAGCCGGCCGTCGCCGCCGACGATCAGCACGCCCTCGCGCACCGAGTGCAGCACCGCGTCGTGGTGCTCGTACATCCGGGTCATCTCGTTCGGGCCCAGCCCGTGCGTCTGGCGCAGCAGGCGTCTGCTGACCAGGGCGGTGCCCGCGGTGGCCAGCGCCATCGCCGCCGCCGCCGCGGCCAGCAGCAGCGGAAGCTGCTGGTCGGCCGCCCCGCCCACATGGGCGGTGGTGATCCCGGACGACACCAGGCCGACCACCTTGCCGGCAGCGTCCTTCACCGGCACCACGACCTGCACCAGCGGGCCGATCGTGCCCTCGATGTGCTCGACGACCGTGCCGCCGGCCAGGGCAGGGGCGATGTCGCCGACGAACTTCTTGCCGATGCGGTCCGGCTTGGGATGCGTGTAACGGATGCCGTCGGTGTTCATCACGACGACGAAGTCCACGCCGGTCGCCTCGCGCGTGGCCTCGGCCTTCGGCTGCAGGAGGGCCGTCGGATCCGGTGAGCGCAGCGCGGCCACCGTGCCGGGCGCGTTCGCGAACGTCTCGGCCACGGCGAGGGAACGATTCGCCGCCTCGACGTCGCTGTCGTGCCGCACCTGGAGCACCTGCGCCACCACGGCCGCGACGACCAGCAGCAGCACGATCACCACCTGGAGCACGAACACCTGACCGGCCACACTGCGCCCGGTCACCGCCGCCCGCAGTCTCCCGGGCCACCGGCCGCCCCTCACGTGTTCGTCCTCCGGCTTCGGCCGCCGTGGTGCGCGCGGGTGCCCGGAGGGACGGGGCGGCCTGGGCCGGCCGGGCAGTCGCACCATGTGCCCATGTCTACACTGCCCGGCGCCGTCGGGCGAGACCGTCGGCAGGGGAGACCGCCCCCGACCGGGTCGAGGTGCGGCCACCGCCCTGCGAGGGTGCCGCGCGGCGGGCGGCCAGCAGCAGCGCCACGTCGTCGGGCCGGTCGGCGGCGTGCCGGGCGTTCGCGGTGAGCCGGTCGGCGACGCCCGCCAGCGACCGTCCGCCGCGCCGGCCGGCGACCGCACCGGCCCGCGCGAGCCGCACCCGCAGGGCCGCGATGCCGTCGTCTATGTCGGTGCCGGGCCGCTCCACCAGCCCGTCCGTGTACAGCGCGAGGATCGCGTCCGGCTCCAGCGGCAGTTCCGTCACCGGGTACCGGGCGTGCGGATCCACCCCGAGGACCACCCCACCCGGTATGTCCAGCACCCGGGTCCGTCCGTCGGGGGAGCGCAGCAGCGGCGGCGGGTGGCCCGCCCGGGCCATCCGGGCGACCCCGGTGACCGGGTCGAGCCGCAGGTAGCAGCAGCTGGCGAACTGGCCCGGGTCGAGGTCGATCAGCAGATGGTTCGTCCCGCTCAGCACCTCGTCCGGCGGCCGGTCGCCCAGCGCGAACGCCCGGACCGCGCTGCGCAGCTGGCCCATGGTGGCCGCCGCCTGCACCCCGTGCCCCTGCACATCGCCGATGACGAGCGCGAGCCCGTCACCCGCCTCGACGACGTCGTACCAGTCGCCGCCCACGTCCATGCCCTGCGTCCCCGGCAGATAGCGGCCCGCGGTCTCCACCCGCGGGTGCGTCGACAGCCGGCGCGGCAGCAGCGCCTGCTGCAGCCCGCGCGCCAGGGCCGCCTCGCTGTCGTAGCGCTGCGCCCGCTCCATGGCGTGTGCGATCAGCCCGGCCAGCGCGGTCAGCACCGTGCGCTCCTCGGTGCTGAAGCCGCGTGCCCCCTCGAAGCCGAGGATGCAGGAGCCGACCGGCCGGCCGGACGCGATCAGCGGCAGGAACGCGCGGGCGCCCTCGTCGGCGTCCAGCGGGATGCCCGGATAGGCCGCCGCCAGCTGCTCCATGGACTCGAAGAACAGCGGCCGGCCCGTGGTGAGGGTCTCCACACCCGGCAGGTGGGCGTCGAGCCCGATTCCCTCGAAGGGGGCGAGGAACCCCTGCGGGAAGCCCGTCTCCCAGGCCAGGTACAGGTGCCGTTCCTGGAGCAGGTAGATGGCGAGGCGACGGCCGCCGAACGCGGGCAGCAGCTCCTGCATGACCACCGCGGAGACCTGCCGGGCGGTCACCGCGTCCGTCAGCGCGATGGCCAGGGCGATCGGCCGGTACAGCGGCTCCAGCGAGTGGCCGCCCGCCACCGGGTCCTCGGGCACGTGGACGTCGGCGACCGGCCCCACCGGCGCGTCCATCCGGCTGGCCGGCACGAGCGTGCAGGCCAGCAGGTCCGTGCCGGGGTGCACGGACACCGCGAGCCAGTCGCCCTCACCGGCCTCCTCCGACGAGGCGGCGGGCCGGTGCGCGTGGAAGTGCACCGGGTCCGCGGAGACCAGGACACCGCGCAGATGGTCGTCGTACGGCGGCCCGGACAGCCAGGGCACGACCTCCCACAGCTCCCGCCCGAGCAGCTGGTCCCGGCCGCGGCCCATGAGCCCGGCCGCGGCCTCGTTGACGTACACGATCAGCCCCAGCCGGTCCAGGCAGAGCACACCGTGCGGCAGCAGGTCGGCGGCGCCCTCCGCCGCGGCGGCCGGACCCGGGTCGAAGACGACTCCGCCGACCGTCGGCGCCGCACCGTCGACCGCGGCCGGGCAGAGGTCCAGCAGCCGCGGTGTGCCGTCCGGCGAGCGCAGGCTGAGCGGGGCGCCCGGTGGTTTGCCCTCGGCGGTCTCGCGCAGCGCGGCCAGGATCCGGTGCGCGTCGGCCGGGGCCACGGCGTCCGCGAGCGCGCTGTCCGTCCCCTCGAACTCCCCGGGCCGCAGACCGAGCAGTGTGTGCAGCCGGTCGTCCGCGCGGACCGCGGAGGTCGCCGGGTTCCAGTCGAACCGTCCCACGGCGACACTCGCGGGCGGGGTCACCGGCGGCCGCACGCACAGGGGCTCCGCGTCCCAGAGGACCGCGTCCGGGTCCCCGTCGGCCAGTCCGAGCAGTTCGGCGCCGAGCCCTTCGGCCAGCCGCCCGAGCAGCTCCCGGTCCAGCAGCTCGTCCACGGACTCGGTCATCGCCGGCCGCAGCACCGTGAGGACGCCCAGCGGCTCGTCCCCGCCCGGCACCGGCACGTACACCGAGCCGAAGGGGAAGGGGAGACCCGCCGCGAGCTGGGGGTACCTGCGCATCGTCTCCGTGGCGTTCGGCAGCACCACCTGCACGCCCAGCCGGTACGCGTCGGCCACCGGGAAGGGCCGGTCCACGTGCAGCCGCCACCAGGGTCTGAACAGCCGGCCGGGGAGTCCCACCAGCACCGACAGACGCAGCAGGCGCGGGGTGCCGGAACGCAGGTACACGCCCGCGACCCGGCCGCCGGCCGCGCCGAGCGCGGCGGCCGAGGCGTCGGTCAGCAGCGCGGCCAGCCGGGCCCGCGTGCGGACCGCCTGCTCGCCGCTCCCAGCCATCGGCCCTACCTCGTCCCGTGCGCCTCCGGAAGGATGACACAGCAAGAATGCGCCAGGAAGCCCACGGAACGCACCTGGGCGGAGGGGAGTGGCGGGCCCGCGTCGCGGGGGCGGCGGCGGGAACGCGGGCCGTGTCGGGTGCCGTACCGAAAAGCGCCGGTCAGCGGCTAGTCGGAGCCGGCGTGGACCGTTTCCCGGGAGATGCCCGGCCGGGGCGCGCCGCCCACGCGGGCGGTCGCGGCGAACGGGTCGCCGTCCGTGCACACCAGGGTCGCCGACCGTGAGAGGACCCATCGCTGGTCCTTGCGGGGCGTGACATGGCCGAACCCGACGTCCCAGCCACCGCCGCGCCGGGTGAGGGTGGCCGCGGACAGCGGCGGCACGGCCAGGTGCCAGAAGCTGCGTTCCGGCAGGGCCAGCGCATGGATGAGCGCGGCCCGGACCACGGCCGCCTCGGTGACGGCCAGCGCGGAGCCGGTGTCGGAGGGCAGGTCGCGCAGCCAGTTCGCGGTACGGCGGCAGAAGCGGCGCACGGACTCGCCGCCGTGCGGTGCCGCGTCCGGGTCGGTGAGCCAGGCGGTGAACCCGTCGGGGTCGGTCGCCGCGAGGTCGCCGACGGTACGGCCGCACCAGGCACCGAGGTCGACGTCGCGCAGTTCGGGCTCGGCCGCCGCCGTCACGCCGAAGGCGTCGGCGGTCTGCGCGCAGCGCACCGAGGGCGCCCGGACGGCCGTCGCATGGGCGGGGAGGGCCGCACGAGCGGCGCGAGCCATGCGCAGGCCCTGCTCGCTCAGCGGCGCGTCACCGAGGAGTGGACCCAGGGTGGCGTCACCACCGGGCGCGCACACGAACGTGAGCCGGATCGCCATAAGACCGACCTCCTCCTTGGCCCGGTCGCCAGACCGGTGGAGCGGCTGGGGCAACCCGAGCGAACGGGCCGGTGCCGCCTCGTGACTCATGTGCTCCAGCATTGGCGAACGCCACCCCCCGGCGACATAGGCCGGGTGTCCGGAACGCACCCGCCGACCGTCCGGCGCGATCCGGCCACCCGGCCGACCCCGTTCCGTGGAGACGCGCCCGTCCCGTCTCCGCGAAACCCGCGCGGGGAGCGCGGTTGGCGCGGACCCGCCCACGGGTACGAGGTCGACGACCATGCCGTGCGGGGCCCGGCGGCCGTCCCGGAAGCGGTGGGGCGCCGCCGGGCGACGAGAGGAGCCGCGACCCGTGGCCGAGAACGCCGAGTCCGCCGCCCGCACCGGCCCGGCCCCCGCCCCAGCCCGGTCCCGCGACCGCACCGGCCCGGCCCCCGCCCGACTGGCGCTGCGCACCGCCGATCTCGACGAGGCGCGCAGCGCGATCGGCACGATGTACTACGACCCCCGCATCGATCTGCTGGACTCCCGCCGCCCGCTGGACACCGACTTCTCGATGGCCCGCCTCGGCCCGTTCACCGTGGGCGAGCTGTGCTGCGGCGCCGACGTCCGCATGCGCTTCGAGGACCTCGGCGCCTACCACGTGGACCTGCCCCTGACCGGCCGGCTTGCCTGGCGGCAGGGCGCCCAGCAGACCCGGCTCGCCACACCGGAGCGGGCCGCGGTCTTCCAGCCCGAGGGCCGGACCACCCTGGAGCGGTGGGACGGCGCCTGTCGGCTGCTCGCCGTCAAGGTGGCCCCCGAGGCCCTCGTCCGGCACCTGGAGCTGCTCGTCGGCGACTCGCTGCGCGCCCCGCTGCGGCTCGCGCCCACCATGGACCTCACCGCCGGACCCGGCCGAAGCTGGGCGCGGCTCGTCCGGCTCGTCACCGACGAGATCGACGACGACCGCGGGCTGCTGCGCCAGCCGCTGCTCGCCGCCGAACTCCAGGACTCGCTGCTCACCGGGCTGCTCCTGGCCACCGGCCACCCCTGGCGGGAGGCCCTGGACCGGCCGGCGCCGCACGGCTTCGCACGCCCGGTCAAACGCGTGGTCGAGGTCATCCGCGCCCGCCCCGAACACCCGTTCACCACCACGGAACTCGCCGAGGTCGGCGGAGTGAGCGCGCGCTGGCTCCAGGAGGTGTTCCGCCGCCAGACCGGCACCACCCCCATGGGGTATCTGCGGGAGGTCCGCATGGAACGGGTCCGCGACGAGCTGCTGAGCGCCGACCCGGCGGCCACGACCGTCAGCGACGTGGCCTACCGCTGGGGCTTCGGTCACCTCGGCCGCTTCGCCGACAAGTACCGGGCCCGGTTCGGTGAACTCCCGTCGCAGACCCTGCGTTCGCGCTGAGCCCGCCTCGCCCGCAGGCTCACCCCGACGGGCTCACACCGCTGCCGCGTCCGGGTGGCGGGGCCACGTGCCCGCTCCTAGTAATGGACACGTAATGCCGCGCGCCGCACGCGGGGGCGCCGGTGCGGTCGCATCCTCCCCTGGAGCCGAGATGACCACCCGCTCTTCGTCCCCTCGTCCCGACGACTCCCTCATATCGCCCGCACCGGCCGCCACCGGCGTCCCCACGCCGTACCCCCAGCTGCTCGGCTGGCCGGCACCGGCGCCGGAGCAGCTCCCGGGCGTCCTCCACCCGGAGGACCCGCTCCCCGGCGATCCGCTGCACCAGCTGGTCCACGCGGCCGTCGCCGACCGCCCCGTGGAGGACGTCGCCCAGCTCATCACGCTGCTGGAGCGTTCGCCGGAACACGCGCGGACCGCGGCCGACGCACTGCGTGCGGCCGGGGTCGACCGGTCCGTGGAGGACGTCACCCGCCTGGTGGCCCTGCTCACCGAGCCGTCCCGGGAGTCCGACAGCGCGGACCAGGTGCTCCGTGCCGCCGCCGAGCGCCGCTCCCTGGAGGACGTCACCCTGCTGATGCAGCTGCTGCACCGCAATCCGGCGGAGCGCCGCTGCGGGCAGGCGGCCGTACGGGCGGCCGCGGTGAGCCGGCCGGTCGAGGAACTCGCCGAGCTGATCAGCCGGCTGGCCGCCGAGCGGACCCGGCAGGAGAGCCCGCTGCCCGAGCCCCCGGCCCCCGAGCAGACCCGGCACCTGCCCACGTTCGCCGTCGCGGCGGCAGCGGCCGTACCCGCACCCCAGGAGGCCGGCGCGCCGCCCCGGCCGGCGGAAGCCGGGGCCGAGCAGCCCCGGCCCGCCAAGTCCCTCACCGTGACGGTCCGCTCCCTGCGGCCCCGGCCCGCCAGGGACCGCGCCCCGGGGGACCGCGCCGCGAGCGGCTCCCCGGACGACCGGACGGTCCCGGCCCCTCTGTGGACCGCCCGGGGCGCCGCGCTGCTGGTGTTCCTGTGCGGTGTGGCGCACGCCCCGCGCTACTGGACCGGACTGTCCCAGGGCGTCCTCGGCAGCACGATCGTCGTCGCGGCACTGTGCATGCTGCTGGCCCTCACCCTGCCCGCGCGGGCGGCGCAGGCCCGGCTCGTGGCGGCGACGGCCGCCGTCGGCGTCACCGCGGTGCTCGCCGTCGGACAGCTGCTCGCGGGGCGGTTCGGCCCGCGCGGCATCTCCCGGCTGTGGGACGGGACCCTGGCCCCCTCCTGGCTCGCCGGCACCGCGGCCGCGGCGGCCGCGGCGGCGGCGCTGGCCGTCCTGGCGGCCGCGCTGACGACGGGCGGCGCAGGGGCCGACGGCAGCCGATGACCCCTTCCGTCCGCGCCCGGCCGGCCCCTCGGGGGCGGGCCGGGCGCCGGCGTACGGCGCGCCGGCCGGCGATCAGGCGCCGGTGACGTCGGGCGGCAGGGGACGGGCCGCGCGCAGGCTGCGCAGCGCGAGGAGCAGGACGCCGATGTCGTCCAGGTAGACGGGGTCCGGCAGCAGATCGGTGGGCAGCAGCAGGTACGCGACCGCGCCCCAGAAGACCCAGCGGGGCCCCGTCGGCAGTCCGGCCCGCCGCAGCGTGCGCCGTGCCCGCACCAGCCGCACGAGCAGGCCGACGGCCACCGCGAGCAGCACCGCGGCGACGGCGGCGGCGACCACGATCAGGGTCGTGGTGGTGTCCATCGGGCCTCCTCCTTCGTCGGTGGTGCGTCCACCGGCGGACTACGCCGTCCGGTCCGCGCCTGCCTTGCTGTCCGTACCGTCCGTGCTCTCCGTGCCGTCGGCGCCGTCCACCTCGACCGTGGCGGCGGCCTCGGCGTGTGCCTGCGCCTGTCCGGCCAGCGAGTCGTCCGGCGCGACGTCCGGCGCGGCGTTGGGATCGGGCGTCGTGGTACGGGTGCCCTTCACGCCGGACTTCAGCCGTTCGAAGGTGCGCGTCAACTGCTGCAGGGCGGCGGGCGTTCGGGCGGCGGGCCGCTGCTGCGGCAGCGGGGCCGGGACGTCCCGGTAGGCGGACAGTGCCTCCAGTGCCTGTTCGGCGGCCTGCTTGTACAGGTCCCGGGACTTCGCCATCGCCTCCAGCGCCTCGGCGTACATGGCGACCAGCCCGCGCTCGTGCTCCAGCTGCTCCTGAAGCGTCATCAGGGTCCAGTTGTCGCGCAGGTCGGTCAGCGCCTCCTCGGCGTCCCGGGGCAGAGGCCGGGGCAGGGCGACGAAGTCCCGCAGGGCCGCGACGAGTTCCACGGGTTCGGAACCGTCCAGGAAGAGGTTGCGCACCCGGTGCGCCCCGCCGTCGTACTCCTTGGGGGCCGGGTCCGGCGGCAGCAGTACGGCGCCGCCGCGCGGCACCTCCACGCCGAAGACCTTCAACGCCCAGTTGACGGCGCGCAGCTGGTGCGGGGCGGCCCGGTGCTCCACCACCCGGTGCCGCAGACCGGGCGGCAGCAGCTGTGCGAGCGGCAGCCGGCCCCGCTCGTCCGGGGTCATCGCCTCGTGCACGACGACGTTGACGCACCAGGCCTCACGGGCCGCGTCCCGCAGTCGCCGGCGCATCTCCTTGTCGTCGGCGGGCAGGGCGTTGACCTGCCGGAGGCGCACGCCGGCGACACCGGCGTGGTCCCAGGAGCCGTCGTCCCCCTCACCCGGCCCGCTGTCGGGCCAGAACAGGGTGGCCGGCGAGGGCCAGGACTCGTCCCAGGGGCGTTCCGCCTCGGCGACGAGCCGCCACTCGTGGCCCTGCGGCCGGCCCACGGACGGTACGAGGGTCAGGCGGGCCCGCACGGTGACCGTGCCGCCGGCCCGCCAGCGCGCCTCGAAGACTCTGAGGGCCGCGTCCTTGGCCACGGGCGGTTCGGCGAAGTCGTCGATGTCCCCGCTCTCCTTGTGCCGGCGCAGGGTGCGCCGGAGGACGTCCTCGGGACCGGGACCGGTATGGCGGCCGCGGGCCGCCCAGAGGGTCTGCGGGATGGTGGCGTGGTCGGCGGCGGAGTTCGACATGAGCCAATCTGCTGATGGGGGCGGGTGCGCCTCCCAGTATCACCACTCCGCGCCGCGAAACGTCGGCGGGGGCCCGGAAGCGGCGCGTGGCGGACTGCGAGCGCCCCGCGCACGGGACGCGCGCGGCACACTCGGGGTGCGCGCGGGGCGCGTCGGGTGACCACCGTTCACCCGTGGCCGCGGGCAGGCGCGGCGCCCACCATGGACGGGCGGACGGGGCCCGCCCGTCCATCCGCTTGGGGCGGACCCCGTTCCCGCCCACCCGCACGGATCGCGGCGCTCCGGCCTCGGCTGCACGTGCCCGGAGCGGGTCGGCTCGTCGGCGGCGGCCTCGGGCAGCCGGCGGCGCTCGCCCTGCTCGTCGCGGACCTGGCGGTGGTGGGCGGCCGGGAGCTCGCCCGGCGCTGACGGGGACGCGTGGGCCGCCGCCCGCTCAGTGCGGGAACGCCCGGGGCGGCCGCTGCCGCGGCAGCTCGTCGCGGAAGCCGGAGATGGCCGTACTGATCTGGCGCATCAGGACCGTCTCCTCCAGCCGGCCGAGATAGAGGTTGGCCCGTGCCAGCGCCGGCAGGTCGACGCAGAAGTACACCGCCATCAGCGGGTTCACGAACAGCTCGGTGCCACGGGTGCGCTCGGTGAACCGCACGTCGCCGAACTCCCCGCGCACCGCGGCGGCGACGGACCCGTGCACGATGCTCGGGTGGGTGGCGTGGGCCTGCTGGGCGTGGGCCACCGCGTCGAGGTAGGCGGCGCCCTCGGGACTCTCGCGGGGCAGGGAGAAGGCCCCCAGGTAGCCGCCCGCGCGGTCCAGGGCGGCCAGGTTCTCCAGCACCAGCGAGTGGTTGACGCCGTGATGGGCGTCCACGCCGAAACCGAGGCACGCCACGAGCCGCTCCGGGACCTCGTCGAGCCCGGCGACGGCCGCCAGGCTCGCCATGTCCTCCTCCGGGGTGCCGAGCCCGTGCTCGTCCCCGTGCATCAGGATGTCCGTACCGCCGTCCACCAGCACGACCGCGTCCACCCCGCCCAGATGCTCCAGCAGCGCCCGGTAGGCGGCGCGCAACGGCTGCACACCGGTCTGCGGAAAGGCGTACACGGTGTCCGGCAGGTCCCGCGAGCGGAGCCACCGGGCCAGCGACCGCTCGGGGAAGTAGTCGCCGCGCAGCGGGGTTCCGGGCCTCACGGCCGCGACGTCCGGCGCGACCCAGTGGTCGAGATCGAGGCCGTACAGGTCGGCGAAGGACAGGTTGGCCAGATGGACCTCGGCGCCGGCGGACCGCAGCGCGAGGGCGAGGGGCAGTCCGGCGTAGACGTCGAAGCCGCCGCCCGCGCCGGCGACGAGGACCCGCCGCGCCCCGCGCAGCCGGGTGAAGAAGGCGGGCTCACGGAGGGAGAACATCGAAGGACCCTAACAGGGCGACCCCTGCGGTCTGTTGGGTGTCCGCGCGGGCCGGGGTGTGCGGTTGCGGACACGGCGAGGGGGCCGGCGCCCTTCGGCACCGGCCCCCTCCGGGCTCGACGGGACCGGGGAGTTACGCCCCGCTCTCCCGCAGCATGTCCTCGCGCTCGACGATCTTCACGCGCTCGCGGCCCTGCGGCTCACCGAGCGCCCGCTCGGCGGCGTCCAGCTTGTACCAGCCGTCCCAGGTGGTGACGCGGACGCCGCGTTCGGTGAGGAAGGCGTCCACGGCCTCCGGCTCCGGGGAGGCCGGCGTGTGCAGACGGCCGCCCGCGTAGTCGGCGAGCAGGTTGCCCACGGTCTCGTTGGCGTCGCCCTTGGTGTGGCCGATCAGACCGACCGGGCCGCGCCGGATCCAGCCGGTGACGTAGGTGGACTGCAGATGGCCGCCGCCCTCCTCGATCACGCGGCCGCCGTCGTCCGGCACGGTGCCCGACGTGATGTCCCAGGGCAGCTTGGGCAGCTTGTCGGAGAGGTAGCCGACGGCCCGGTAGACGGCGGTGACGTCCCAGTCCTTGAACTCGCCGGTGCCCTTGACGTTGCCGGTGCCGTCCAGCGCGGTGCGCTCGGTGCGCAGGCCGACGACCTTGCCGTCGTCGCCGAGGATCTCGGTCGGCGACTCGAAGAAGTGCAGGAAGAGCTTGTGCGGGCGGTCGCCGACGTCCCGGATCGCCCAGTTCTCCAGCGTCTTGGCGACCATGTCGGCCTGCTTGTTGCCGCGCCGGGTCTCGATCGAGCCGGCGTCGTAGTCGATGTCCTCGGGGTCGACGATGACCTCGATGTTGGGGGAGTGGTCCAGCTCGCGCAGTTCCATCGGGCTGAACTTCGCCTGCGCCGGACCGCGGCGGCCGAAGACGTGGATCTCCCGCGCCTTGTTGGCCTTCAGGCCGTCGTGGACGTTCGGGGGTATCTCGGTCGGGAGCAGCTCGTCGGCGGTCTTGGCGAGGATGCGGGCGACGTCCAGCGCGACGTTGCCGACGCCGAGCACGGCGACCTTCTCGGCCTCAAGCGGCCAGGTGCGCGGCACGTCCGGGTGACCGTCGTACCACAGGACGAAGTCGGCGGCGCCGTAGGAGCCGTCCAGGTCGATGCCCGGGACGGCCAGCTCACGGTCGGCCGTCGCGCCCGTGGAGAAGACCACCGCGTCGTAGAAGGTGCGCAGGTCGTCCAGGCTGATGTCCGTCGGGTAGTCGACGTTGCCGAAGAGGCGGATCTGCGGCTTGTCCAGCACCTGGTGCAGGGCGGTGATGATGCCCTTGATGCGCGGGTGGTCGGGTGCGACGCCGTACCGGATCAGGCCGAACGGGGCGGGCATCCGCTCGAAGAGGTCGATGGACACACCGGGGTCGGCGGCCACCTCGGACTTGAGCAGGGCGTCGGCGGCGTAGATCCCGGCGGGGCCGGCTCCGACGATGGCTACCCGCAGCGGGCGCGGCATGATCAGGTTCCCTTCGAGCGTGCGACAGGCGTCTCGATGGGGAAGCCTAAACTAAGGCAGCCCTAAGTTAGTACGGGGGTCCGGTCTATGACCTCATAAGGCGAACTTATGCCCTGCCCAGGAGCGCCTTATGGGCGCGAGTCGATGCGGAGCCGCTCTCCCTGTTCCCTCGCGCGGGCCCGTGCGCCAGCCTGTCCCTCGATGCGCCGCACGGCGGCGGCCGACCGGAAGGGGGGCGGGGACCGTGGGCGAGGACACGGCGACGATCGCGGCGGTGACGGGCGGCAGCGGATTCGTCGGCAGTCATCTGGTACGGCGTCTGCTGGAACGCGGCTACGAGGTACGGGCCACCGTGCGGCGGGCCTCCGACGGACCCAAGGTGCGTCCGCTGTGGGAGCTCCAGGAGGCGTTCCCCGGCCGGCTGCGGCTGTTCGAGGCCGACCTGCTGACGGAGGGCTCCTTCGACCCGGCCCTCCGCGGCTGCTCGGCCGTCTTCCACGTGGCCTCGCCGTTCCTCATGCCCGAGCGCATCAGGGACGGGCGACGGGACGTCGTGGAGCCCGCGCTGCTCGGCACCCGCAACGTCCTGGCCGCCGTCGAACGCACCCCCGAGGTGCGGACCCTGGTGTTCACCTCCACCGTGGGCGCGATCTTCGGCGACTACGCCGACGTCCGCGCGATGGACGGCCGGGTGCTGTCGGAACGGTACGTCAACAGCACCAGCACGGTGGAGAACAACCCCTACCACTACGCCAAGACCGTGGCGGAGCGCGCCGCGTGGGACGCCGAGGCGGCACAGGGCCGCTGGCGCATGGTGTCCGTCAACCCCGGACTGATCCTCGGCCCGTCGTTCACCCCCGCGTCGGACTCGGGCAGTCTCTTCCTGCTCGACGAGCTGTTCCGCGGCTACTTCTGCTACGGCGCCCCGGACTTCAGCTTCACCACGGCGGACGTCCGGGACGTCGCCGACGCGCACATCGCGGCCGCCGAGAACCCCGCGGCGCACGGGCGGTACATCGTCGCGAACGACACCATGACGTCGTTCCACGAGATGTCCCGCATCATCCGCGCCCGGCACCCCCGCGACCTGCGGCTGCCCCGCACCGTGCTGCCGCACTGGCCCGTGCGGATCCTGGGTCCCGCCTTCGGCCTCACCCAGGACTACATCCGGGGCCACCTCGGCATCCGCTTCCGGGTCGACAACCGTCGCGGCATCGACGAACTGGGCCTCACCTACCGGCCGGTGGAGACGACCCTCCTCGACCACTACGAGTCCCGGCGCGTCCGGCGGCGCCGGGACTGATCCCCGTCAGGCCGGCCGGACGACGCGGTGGATCGCCGACTCCCCGGCGCCGTAGATCGACTCCTCGCGGATGGTCGACCCAGGTCCGGGGGCGTGGACCATCATGCCGTCGCCGACGTGCAGGCCCACGTGCCGGTCGTCGTCGAAGAAGAGGACGAGGTCGCCGGGTTCGAGCCCGGCGAGCGTGACCGGAGCGCCGGCCAGGGCCTGCTGGTGCGCGGCACGCGGCAGCGCGACACCGGCCGCTCGCCACGCGGCCAGCGTGAGGCTGGAACAGTCGTAGGAATCGGGTCCGGTCGCTCCCCAGACGCACGGCTTGCCGACCTGCGCCCGGGCGAACGCGATGGCCTTCGCGGCACGGAGAGCCCGCGGCGACTCGGGGACGGGCACAGGCAGCGGGAGCGGGTCGGCGGCCAGGGACACCGGGGCGGTGAAGGAGCCGGTGTCCGGGAGAGGGGCGAAGGAGCCGGTGTCGATGACAGGGGTGGGCGCTGCCGCGTAGGTGAGGGACCCGGTGTCGGTGAGGGGGGCGGGTGAGTAGGCGGCGGCGCCGGTGTCGGTGAGGGGCGCGGCGGATGTGGGCGGGTAGGTGAAGGAGCCGGTGTCCGTGACGGGCGCGGGTGAGTAGGCGGCGGCGCCGACGTCGGTGAGGGGCGCGGTGAATGCTGCCGGGTAGGTGAGGGGCCCGGTGTCGGTGAGGGGCGCGGGTGAGTAGGCGGCGGCGCCGACGTCGGTGAGGGGCGCGGCGGACGAGGGCGGGTAGGTGAAGGACCCGGTGTCCGTGACGCCGGTGGGCGCCGGCGGGTAGGTGAAGGAGCCGGTGTCGGTCACCGGGGTCGCCGTGGGCACGGTCCCCACTCCCGCGGCCGGCATCGCCAGGGCGGCCGCCGCCGGACCGGGTGCCTCCCACGCGGGCTGCCGCCAGTGGTCCGCCTGAGCCGGCTGGACCGGCTGCGCGGCCTGGACCGCAGGCGGCTCCGCCAGTTGCTGTGCACCGGCGTAGGAAGAGGAGTGTGCCCAGGCGGGGTCCGGTACCCAGCCCGCACCTCCGCCGGGCAGGTCATCCGCGAAGTAAGGCTGTTGGACGGTTTGCACAACGGGCACCGCCGTCCGGACGCTCTCCGTGGCCTGCCGGGGGAACGCGGGCGGCTCCGACGCCGGACCGGCCGTCAGGGCGGCCGTCGCGCGGCCGTCGCGCGGGAGGAGGGTTTCGGACAGCAGGAGAGCCGGGCCATCCGTCTCCGCGGTCCGCCGGTCACCGGCGGGCAGGGCCCGGACCTCCCGTCCGCCGCCGGCGAGGCCGACGGCGTCCACGCTCCTGCCCGGCGGCAGCCCGAGGGAGTCCCCTCCACCGGCCGGAAGGGCCAGGACCTCCCTGTCGCCGGCCGGAAGAGCGAGGACCTCCCGGTCGGGACCCGGAAGAGCGAGTTCCCTCCGGTCGCCGCCCGTGAGCGCGCGGCTCTCCCGGTCGGCCCCCGGAAGACCGCCCAACCCGTCGCGCGGACGCGCGGGCGCGGCGGGCAGCCGGTCGGCGGGCAGGACGGCGGAGACGGTCGGACCGAGTGTGGCGCGTGCCCCGTCGAACCACTGCCGGGCCACCGCGTCGAGCGCGGGATCCTGGCCGGACGACCCCCGCCGCTTGGCCAGCGGAACGCCCCGGGACCGCGTGCGGGCCGCCATGGCCCGGGTCGCGTTGAAGTTCCCGGTCGCGTTCTCCGCCCGGTCGTAGAGGGAATCGATCCGCTGCCGAACCTCGTCGCGGTTCTCCGGCGCCATGGAAGACGTGCTCCTTCCTTGCCCCTCGGGGCAGTTGCCCCGCAGGGCAGTTGGGCCGTCCCGCCCGACCCGTCGAGCACCCGGCGCCGGACCACACGGCGGCTCGCCGGGGCTCAGCCGGGCGGCCTCGCGTCAACCTAGCCAACGTGTGTACCTCGTGTGAAGGTTGAGGTGTGGAATGTCCGATACGTATTCGTGATGTTCGTGACGACGTTCGACCGGGAAGAGATGTGCCTCACGTTTTCCTGTGAGATCCCGGTGAATTCGCGATTCGGTTGAACACAGTGGCACCGTCCTCCGTATGAGGCTCGGGGGAACTCCATGCCCGAGACCGGCGATGAGACACAGGGGACGACCTTGGTACGCAACAGGCGCAGACGCCCGACCGGCGCACGACGCGCGACCTTCGCAGCGGTCGCCCTGATGCTGGGCGGAGGCGGGCTCGTGGCGGCCAACGTCTACGCCTCGGCCTCCGAAGGCTGGGGCGACGGCTCCACCACCACCTCGGGACAGGTTCTCTCGTCGGGCATGGCGACCATCGACTGCCCCGATGTCGGCAGCCGGCTCACGGACGTACCGGACGGGGCCCGGGGGGACGTCGACCGTCAACTCGCCGCGCTGGACCAGCAGACGGCGGCGGCCTATGGGCAGCTCCGCGCCGCGGGACAGGCCGGCGGTCAGGAGGCCGACTCCGTCGACGACTCCATCATGAACCCGCTGAAGGAGAAGCGGGCGGAGACCATCGGCAGGATGGCCGACGCCATCGACCGCGCGGGCGACCGCCCCGAGGGCCTGGACGAACTGGCCGGCTGCACCCTGCGGCCCGGCGAGGGCGGCGGCAACGGCGACGGGGCGACGGCCGACCCGAGCGCGGGATCCCAGCAGGGCGGGGCGAGCCAGGCGCCGGGCGGCGCGGGACAGGGCGGCAACGGACCCGTCGTCTCCGACTACGTCGACATCACCTCCGTACAGCCCGACGCGCAGAACCCGCCCCAGCAGTCCGGCGCCTCCCGCGGTTCCTTCGCCTCCGACTGCGGCGTCAACGCGAACGGCCTGTTCAACTCGGACAACGTCATCGTCGCTCCGGGAGTCACCAACGGCGCCCACCACTTCCACGACTACATCGGCAACCAGAGCAACACCGCCTTCGCGAGCGACGAGGACCTCGCCAACGCCAAGACGAGCTGTGTGGACCAGGGCGACAAGTCCACCTACTACTGGCCCGTGGTACGCCTGCAGAACGGCACCCAGGAGCGCGACGCCGGGTCGCCGGGCGGCGGCACGGAGGGCAACGCGGGCCAGATCGTCACGCCCAAGCAGGTGACGCTTTCGTTCGTGGGCAACCCGCGCGAGAAGGTCACGGCGATGCCGCGCCTGCTGCGCATCATCACCGGCGACGCCAAGGCGTTCGTCAACGGCCCCGGCAACGCGAACGCGTCCTGGAGCTGCACCGGTTTCGAGAACCGGCAGCTGAAGGACAAGTACCCGCTGTGCCCGCAGGGCAGTGACGTCGTCCGCACCTTCCGGTTCCAGAGCTGCTGGGACGGCCGCAACATCGACAGCGCCAACCACCGCACCCATGTGGCCTTCGCGGGCGCCGACGGCGCCTGCCCGGCCGGCTTCCGGGCGATACCCCAGCTGGTGCAGCGGATCGTCTACGACATCGACGCGCCGAGCGTCCAGGACGGCGGCCGTACCGTACCGCTGTTCGCGGTGGACTCCTTCCCGGAGCAGCTGCACAAGCCCGTCACCGACCACGGCGACTTCATCAACGTCTTCGACGAGGACCTGATGGGCAAGATGGTCGACTGCATCAACTCCGGCCGCACCTGCGGTCCGGACGGCGGCGACGGCGGTGACAACGGCGACGGCGGTGGCAACGGCACCGGTGACGGCGGCGATTCGACCGCATCGCCGACGGCGGGCCCCGGCGACGGTGCGACGGCGACGCCCACCGCGAGCTCCGGTGCCACGGCCGGACCCGGCGACGACGCCACCGGCGAACCGGGCGACGACGCCACCGGCGAACCGGGCGACGACGCCACCGGCGAACCGGGCGACGACAACACGGCGGCACCCGGCGACGACAACACCACCGCACCCGGCGACGACGCAACCGCCGCGCCCACCGCCTCCGCGGACGACCAGGCGCCCAGGACCGAGGCGTCCACCTCGCCCGGCCGCACCACCAAGCACGACAAGGGCGACAAGGCCACACCGGCCAAGTCGGCCGAACCCCGGTCCACTTCGGCGGACTCCGCGCCGGCGCCGGCAGCCTCCGCGTCCGGCTCCTCCGCGCCCGCCTCGTCGGCTTCGGACCAGGCCACCGCCGCCGCGTACCCGCCGCCGGCGGGCGCGCAGACCGAACCCCAGGCGTCCCGGGGCAGCCTGGCGGAGACGGGCGCACAACTGTGGCCCGCGGCCATCGGCGTGCTGCTCGCCCTTTCGGGCCTGTTCATGCTGGTGCGGGCCAAGCGTCTGCGCTACTGAACGTCCCCGGCGACGACCGGCACGGCCGGACCCGGGACATGACCGTCCCGGAGCCGCCGCACGGCGGCCACCCTTGCGAGGGGTGGCCGCCGTGCGGTGCGATCACCCCCGCGTTCGGCGGCGTCACCCGTGCCGGTGATCACCCGCGAGGCGGCCCACCGGGGTGCCCGCCGCGCCGCCACCCTGAGGGGATGCACCACCAGTTCCGCGTTCTCACCGCGCTCGCCGCCCTGCTGTTCACCTCGGGCTGCGTCCACATCCCCGCCCACCGGACCTCGCCCTCGGTCATGGAGGCCGCCACCGTCCGTGCGCCGTCGCCCGCCGTCGCGTCGGTCGGCCAGGCCCCCGCCCGCGGTGCCCTCGTCGACACCGGCACCGACGCGAAGCCGAAGAAGCCCGCCCGCCGCCTCGGCGCCCGGCACCGCCCGGCGAGGCCCGCCCCGTACCCGCACCCCCGCATCCCGGTACGGTCCGCGCCGCGGCACCGCACGGCACCACACCGCCCCGTCGCGGCCGAGCACCGCCACCGCGCCCCGCGTCCCCACCCGGCCCGCCCCCGCACCCCGCGGCCGGGCACCACCGACGACATGCGCACCGTGTGCCGCCTGGCCCACCAGCCCGCCGCCCCCGCCGAGGCGGGCACCCTGTGCGACACCTACCTGCGCTGACCGACCACCCGCACCACACGGCAGGGCCCCGCGCGCGGGGCCCTGCCGCGTCCGCGCCCCGCCGTCCGCCTGAGGCGTCGTCGGATTTTGCCCGCATTGGCATGGACCTGACTTTCCTGCGTGGCTACGCTCTGCCCCAGCCAAGCATGAGAGCGCTCTCACGAACCACTGTCCCGCCCCCCACTCGTACGACGAAGGGCAACCCCCATGAGCGAACGCAGACTTGTGCACGTCGTCCTGGCCGCACTCCTGACCGTCGGAGGATTGGGGGCGGCGAGCGCGTTCCCCGCCTCGGCCGCCAGGCCCGCGCCGGAGCGAGCCCTCCACGCCCCGTCCCCGAAGCCGGCGTCCGACTCGATCGTGGCCGCCATGAGCAGGGATCTCGGTCTCACCAGGAAGCAGGCCGAGACGCGGCTGGCGTCGGAGAAGGCCGCCTCCGCCCTCGACCCGAAGGTGCGCCGAATCGCCGCGGACACCTACGGAGGATCCTGGTACGACGCCACGCGCGGACGGCTCGCGGTGGCGCTCACACCCAACGCCCCCACGGCAACCGTCCGGGCGATCGAGGCGGCGGGAGCCGACGTCCGCACGGTCGCCCACAGCGCCCGGCAATTGAAGGCGGTCAAGACGCGCATCGACCGGCTCCCGGCCCCCTCGGGGGTCAGCAGCTGGCGCGTCGACCCCAGGGCCAACACGGTCGTGGTCGACGTCGTGCGCGGCAGACGAGCTGACAACGATGTCCGGAGCTTCCTTTCACGAGCCCGAGAGGCGGGCCCGGTCACCGTCGGGACCGTCTCCGCGGCCCCGCGGACCCTCGCCGCCGGCACCGTCGGCGGCGACCCCTACTACACGGGCAACGTCCGCTGCTCCATAGGCTTCTCGGTGTACGGCGGCTTCGTGACCGCCGGGCACTGCGGACAGCCGGGCGCCGGAGTCAGCGGCTGGGACCACTCCTACATCGGCGCTTTCCAGGGCTCCTCGTTCCCGGACAACGACTACGCCTGGGTGAGCGTCGGCAGCGGCTGGTGGACGGTGCCGGTCGTCCTCGGCTGGGGTCAGGTGTCCGACCAGCTCGTGCGCGGCTCGGCCGTCGCGCCCCCCGGCTCCTCGATCTGCCGCTCGGGATCGACCTCCCATTGGCACTGCGGCACGGTGCTCGCCCTGAACGAGACCGTCAACTACAGCCAGGGTGCCGTGCACGAGGTGACGAAGACGAGCGTCTGCGCCGAGCCCGGTGACTCGGGCGGCTCCTTCATCAGCGGTGACCAGGCCCAGGGCGTCACCTCCGGCGGCTGGGGCAACTGCTCCGGCGGCGGCGAGACCTGGTTCCAGCCGGTCAACGAGATCCTGAACCGCTACGGGCTGACCCTGCACACGGCCTGACCGCGGCCCCTGGACACGCGGGGTTCCGTGTGCACGACGGCGGAGCCCCGCGTGCCATGGCGTGAGGTGGCGTACGGCTCTAGGCCACCCCACCGCCGAGCGGACCGCACATGAGGTTGCCGGGGTCCCCCGGGTCGTCGCTCGTCCAGAACTGCGTCCACAGAAATGCGAACTCGGAGCGCGAGAGATAGCCGTCGCCGTCCTGGTCCAGGTGGTCGAAGACGTCTCCGGTCTCGACGGGCCGGCCGTGCCAGGCGTCGATGAGCCGCCGGTGTTCGGTCCGCGAGATCCGGCCGTCCCGGTCGTCGTCCACGGCGTCGAAGACGACGTCGGCGGTGGCCATCGTCTCCGCGCGCATGGCGGGCAGCCGATCCACCACGCCGAGAAGCCCGTCCATGTCGATCCGGGCGTCGCGGCCCGGGCCGGCTGCCGCCGCGAGGTGCCCCCACCAGCCCATCATCACGCTCTCCACCCGGCCTGCCAGCTCCGGCTCCCCGGCCACCCGCGGCATACGGCACCACCTGGCGGTGAGCGCTTCGAAGTCCTGCTGCTCGAGGTAGCCGTTGCCGTCCGCGTCGAACGCGTCGAACATCGCCCGGAGCTTGTTCCGCTGGAACTCACTGGCCATGCCGGATCTCCCTACTCGCCGTTCTCGGGAGAGATCCTTTCCCTGTCTGCCGTCCGGGCAACGGCGTGCGGAAGCGCGACACCGCGCCCGCCGACCGGACCTTCGCGACAAGTGCGCCGTTGGCGATGGTTTGACCGTTTCGCCGCGGCCGATGCGGCGGGCGCCGACGCTTGCGTGGCCCGCCGGAGTGAGTGCGGCCACGACTCAATGTTTCATGAGTGTTGCAATTCATCGGACACGTGTGCGCAGGAATCGAAAGTTTCGCTGATAACTTGTGAATGCCGCTGCGAGGTTGTTCAGTTCACCCGCGCGAGCAAGATCAAGCACGTAGAAAGGGGCGCCGTGACCGAGGCGTCGCAGGGGGAGGACCGGCCCGGGAAAAGGGGCGGTCGTGACGAGGGCTCGTTCGACGGCGACGAGACCCTCTTCCTGAGGGTCGGCGCTCCACGAGCGGACGAGACCATGCAACTGCGGGTGCCGCCGCCCGAGCCGGTCGCCGGGGGCAGCCGGGCCGAGCGCCGGCGCAGTGCCCGGCCCTCGGCCCGGGAGCGCGTCGCGGTGCCGCTGGCGCGGGCGCTCGCGCCGCTGGCCCCGTACGCCCGCCGGCTCGCGCCGTACGCTCGCCGTCTCAAGCCTGTCTACCCCCGGCCCAATCGCACCGGGTGGCGGCGCTGGATACCCTCCTGGCGCCAGTGGATCGGCGGGATCCTGGGAGCGTTCAGCCTCCTCGGGGCGTTCCTCTTCACCGCGTACGCGCTCACCGACATACCGAGCAACCTCAACACGTACGCCACGCAGCAGGACAACGTCTACTTCTGGTCCGACGGCACGCCGATGGCGCGCACCGGGTGGGTGCAGCGGCAGGCGATGCCGTTGAAGGACATACCCGAGGACGTCCGCTGGGCCGTGCTCGCGGCGGAGAACCAGAATTTCTATACGGATCCGGGTGTTTCCGTCAAAGGCCTCACCCGGGCTCTGTACCGCACGGTGGGCCAGGGGGACACCGAAGGTGGTTCCACCATCACTCAGCAGTACGTGAAGAACGTTTATCTTACGCAGAACCGGACCATTACCCGGAAATTCACCGAAGCGATGATCGCCCTCAAGCTCGACAACAAGATGAGCAAGGACAAGATCCTCGAGGGCTACCTCAACACCAGTTGGTTCGGGCGCGGCACCTACGGCATCCAGCGGGCCGCGCAAGCGTATTACGGCAAGGACGTCAGCAAGCTCAACGCCTCCGAGGCGGCCATGCTGGCCTCGCTGCTCAAGGGCGCCAGCCTCTACGACCCCACCCTCGGCAAGGCCAACCACCAGCGGGCCGAGGAGCGCTGGACCTGGATCCTCGACCGCATGGTCAAGATCGGCAAGCTGTCGCCGCGGGAGCGGGCCACGTACAAGACGTTCCCGGAGCCGCTGAAGAGCAACCCGCTCTACAACACCGGTGAGCAGAGCGACTACCTGGTGGAGCTGGCCTCGCAGTACGCCAAGAAGGCCGGCCACCTGACCGACAAACAGTTCGACCTGGGTGGATACCAGATCTACACGACCTTCGACCGAAAGCGGGAGAAGGCGCTCACCGACGCCGTCACCCAGGCCCGGAAGAAGGCCGGACGGGAGAACCCCAAGGCCGCGAAGAACGGGCACTACGGCGGTGCCTCGGTCGCCACCGACGGACGCATCCTCGCCGTCTACGGCGGTCCCGACCACCGCAAGCAGGGCTACAACGAGTCCAACGCCACCACCGTTCCCGCCGGAAGCGCGTTCCAGCCATTCGTCTACGCCGCGGGCCTCGAGCACGGCGCCCACCTCACCCGCGGCGGCCCCGCGACCCCGGTCACCCCGGACAGCGTCTACGACGGAGACGACGGCGTGCCCGTCACCACCCCCGAGGGCCCCTACTGGGACCGCAGCGGCAAGAAGGTCGCCGCGCACAACGAGGGCCGCAAGTCCTACGGTCGGATCACCCTGCGCCAGGCTCTCACCCAGTCGGTGAACACCCCGTTCATGCAGCTCGGGATGGACACCGGTCTGGAACGGGTCCGCCAGACCGCAGAGGCCTCCGGGCTGCTGCCCTCCAGCATGGGCCCGCAGGTGCCCGCCCTCTCGCTGGGCAGCTCGACACCCAGCGCGATCCGGATGGCCGGCGGCTACGCCACCTTCGCCGCCGGGGGCACGCACACCGAGCCGTACTCGGTGCGCCGCATCACCCGCAACGGCGCGCCGGTCGCGCTGACCGTCCCGCGCGCCCACCGGGCGATCGGCGCCCAGGTGGCCGAGGACGTCAGCGAGGCACTCGTCGACTCGTTCCGCGCGACGCACCCGCAGGCGGCCGCCGCCGAGCCGGGGACGGGCGGAAAGGCGGGCACCACCGAGAAGGACACCGCCTCCTGGTACGCCGGAACCGCCGACTCCGTGTCCACGGCGGTCGTGGTGTACCGGATCGACCTGGCGAAGTCCCTGGAGCCGCTGCCGCTCGAAGGGCTGGCCGGAACCAGTACCGACAGCGTCCCGTACGACCTCTGGTCGGCCGCGACGGGTCTTGACTGACCAAGAGACCCGCCCCTTCCACGTCCCCTCCGGAGAATGAGCCGCGCATGCCCACCAACAAGCCGACGGGCCGCCGTCGGGCCACGCCCAGCCGCCGCCTCCCCGCCACCGCCCGGCCGAAGGTCCTGACACTCGCCGCGTTCCTCGTCGTGGCGTCGCTGGTCGCCGGGTACCTGGCGCTCAGCCGCCCGGACGACACCGCGCCGGCCGCCTCGGCGGGCAAGAAGCCGTCGACCGCCCCGAAGGCCGGGGCGACACCCCATTGGGACGGCAAGACCCGGGTGCTCGGCGACGGCTCCACCTCCTACACCGGCCCGCAGCACGGCCAGCTGAAGGCGGTGCCCCTCAAACCGGGGGAGAAGCCGCCCCAGTTCGTGGTGTTCTCCTGGGACGGTGCCCTGGAGGGCAGCGACCACCTCTTCTCGCACTACCGGGACCTGGCCAAGCAGTACGACGCCCACATGACCTTCTTCCTCACCGGCATCTACCTGCTGCCCAAGAGCGAGAAGAGCAAGTACCACGGCCCCATGCACTCGCCCGGCGACGCGGCGATCGACTACGCCACCGACGACCACATCCGCACCACGCTGGAGCAGCTCTCCCTCGCCTACGAGCAGGGCAACGAGATCGGCACCCACTTCAACGGCCACTTCTGCGACGCCAAGGGCGGCGGCGACTGGAGCGTCCAGCAGTGGAAGAGCGAGATCGACCAGTTCTTCTCCTTCGCGGAGCACTGGAAGACGAACACCGGCTTCAAGGACGTCCCGCCGTTGCCCTTCGACTTCAAGCGGGAGGTCACCGGTGGCCGCGCGCCCTGCCTGGAGGGCCAGCCGAACCTGCTGAAGGCCATCAAGAGCTACGGCTGGCGCTACGACGCCAGCTCCCCCGGCGACTTCCAGATATGGCCCTCCAAGAAGAAGGGCATCTGGGACTTCCCGCTCCAGATGCTGCCGTACGAGAAGGGCAAGTACCAGGGCCTGTCGATGGACTTCAACTTCCTCTACAACCAGTCCGACGGCGAGACCCAGGGTGATCCGGCCGAGTTTCCCAAGTGGCAGCAGCAGACCGTGGACTCGTACATGGCCGGCTTCAACCGGGTGTACTACGGCAGCCGCGCGCCGCTGTTCATCGGCAACCACTTCGAGGACTGGAACGGCGGCATCTACATGAAGTCCGTCGACCAGGTGGTCAAGGACGTCTGCTCCAAGAAGGGCGTCAAGTGCGTGTCCTTCAAGGAGCTGGCCGACTGGCTGGACGTGCAGAAGCCGGAGACCCTGGCGGCCCTGCGCAGCCTCGACCCCGCCCAGTCGCCGGACTGGTCCACGGTGGTCAAGTGACCTGGTGGGTCTGATGATTCCACTTGCGTATACCCCCTTCACAACCCCCGCACATGACGTGGGAAGATCTCACTCCCCCGGTAGGTGTACCGGAGTGAAGGGGAACATCATTGAAATCGAGAAGACTGAGCCGTAAGGGGCGCCGCGCCTCCATAGTCACGGTCGCCGCCGCCTCGGTGGTCGCCGGCGTGGCGCTGGTGCCCAACTGGAGCGCGGGCGCGGCGGTGACCGACGACCCGACGGTGGACGCCAGGACCAAGGCGACCTTCCAGCGTCTGGCCGACGCGGTGTTCACCGACCGCACCCAGGCCCTCGTGGACGGCACCGGGAAGTCCCGGACCCGCCACGCCGCCGGGTTCTCCGGGTCGGTGCGGCTGTCCGGTGGTCAGACCCGCCGGCAGGACTCCGCCCTGGGACAGCTGCGTGACCGCCGCAACGTGCTCGCCAAGCTCGGCGAGAAGTACAGCGCGGGCGCCACGAAGGTCGTCCTGGACGCCACCCAGGTCGACGGCCGCCGGGCAAAGGTCGCCGTGACCGAGACGACGACGCTCACCTACGAGCGCCCCGTGTCGAAGGACCAGAAGACCACCGGTTTCCAGGCCCACCACGAGCTGACCTTCCAGGCCGACCGCAAGGGCGACTGGCAGCTCACCGGCATCCACGACACGGACGACGGCTACCTGGCCGTCAACCAGGTCGCCAAGCCGTCCGTGGCCTCGGTGAAGACCGCGGACGACAGCCCGCCGGACGCGATCCGCTCGGCCACCTCCTGGCCGGCCCCGGCCAAGCCGAAGAACTTCTCGGCCACCGGGTACAACTACCAGGCCATGGCCACGTACGCGGCCAAGTACTGGAAGAACTACAACACCGCCTACCCGGACTTCAACGGGCAGGGCGCCGGCGGCGACTGCACCAACTTCGTCAGCCAGTCCCTGAAGGCGGGCGGCTGGAAGCACGTGCCCGGGTACACCAACGACTTCCACAAGTGGTTCGGCACCGCCGACATCCAGTCCGACTCCTTCGTCGGCGTGAACGAGTTCTCCTGGTTCGCCCTGTCGTCCAAGCGGGTCAGCAGCCTGGCGAACGTCTACCAGCTCGACGTCGGCGACGTCCTGCAGATGGACTTCAACCGGGACGGGTCCAAGGACCACTCGATGATCGTCACCTACCGCGACCGCTCCGGTGTGCCGTACGTGACGTACCACTCGACCAACACGTACAACCGGTCGGTGGCCAGCCTCGTCGCGTCGTACCCGACCGCGGCGTTCTACGCCTACCGCACCTGATCCGGGGGCGCGCCACGCGCCCGGTACCGGAACCCGGCCCGCCCGGTACACCGTCGGTGGTGTACCGGGCGGGCCTTTGCCGTCCCCGGGGTTGTGGGAGCGCTCCCAAGATGACCAGGATGGCCGCATGTCCCCAACGGAGCAGGCACCCCTCATCCGGCCCTACCGTCCCGCCGACCGCGACGATCTGGCGAACGTCTGCGTCCGTACCGCGCACAACGGCGGCGATTCCCGGGCCGTCCACCCGGACCGGCGCCTGATGCCGGCGATCTTCGCCGAGCCGTACTGCCACCTCGATCCGGATCTCGCGTTCGTTCTGGACGACGGTACGGGCCGGACCGTGGGCTACATCGTCGGCACCGCGGACACCAGGCGCTTCGTGGAGGACTTCCGGCGCACCTGGATACCCCGGCTGGCCGACCGTTACCCGGAGCCCGCGGTGCCGCCGCGTACGCCCTCCGAGGAGATGATCCGGCTCCTGCACCACCCGGAGCGGATGCTCGTACCCGAACTCGGCGAGTACCCCGCCCACTTGCACATCGACCTGCTGCCCCCCTGGCAGGGCCGGGGGCACGGCCGCGCCCTGCTGCGCACCTTCCTGGACGCCCTGCACGGACGGGGCGTCCAGGCGGTCCACCTCGGCATGGTCACCGTCAACACCGCCGCCCGCGCGTTCTACGACCGGGTCGGCTTCCACGAGATCGCGGTCGCCGACGCGGGCCCCCTCACCTATCTGGGGCGGGCCACCGCGCCGGACTGAGCGCGGCGCGGGCGGCGGCCCTCAGGCGAGTTCGAGGGTCTGCTTGGCGAGGTCGTAGGCGGGGCGCATCGCCTCGTGCTCCTCGGTGTCCATGCCGCCGAGGTGCAGGACGACCGGGCCGCCGGGAGTGGCGACCGCGAAGGCGCTCTCCTTCTTGGTCTCGTCCAGGAGCTTGCTCGTGTAGAGGTACTCCACCTCCACGGCGGACACGCCGCCGCCGGTCTTGAACGAGCGGTACTTCGCCTTGCTGACGTTGTCCTCGGCGGCGACGAACGCCCGCAGCACGCCGCCCGCGTCGGCGTCGCCCTTCTTGCCGGTCCACACGCGCAGGAAGCCGATGTTGCCGGCCGGCTTGGCGTCGATCTCACAGGCGGCGGTGACCGGGCCCTGGCGGAGGAAGCTCTCCGCGAGCGCGCCGCTCAGATCGTCGTCGGAGCCCTTCGACGCCTTCGCCAGCTGGGCCTCGGCGTCGATCGCCTTGGGCTTCCAGTCCTTGGCGAGGCCGAAGCTGACGGGCAGTTCGCAGGCGGAACCGGCCGCGCCGATCGTCCCCCCGCGCGCGGCCGCCCCGCCCCCGGACCCCGTGCCCTCGCCCTTGGCGGTCGGCGACGCGCTCGCGCCCTTCTTCCCGTCGTCGTCCGCCGCACCCGCGCAGCCGCCGAGCACGGCTGCCAGCGCGACCGCCACGATCGCTCGGCTTCCTACGGACCCCACCCTGACCTGCACAGTCGTCTCCCCTCCGGTTCAGCGCCGTCACTGTAACGGAGAGCACCCGCATCACCGAACGAATATGCCCCGACCAGCGGTCGAGCGGGGGTCACGCCGGGGCGCGCCGGCAGTGCAGGAACAGGTGCGGCTCGGGTACGGCGTCGGGGTGGGCCGGGGTGAACACGGCATCGTCCTCGGTCAGCACCGTCAGGCCCGCCCGGGTCACCAGCTCGGTGAAGGCGCCGGCGGAGAAGCTCGTCACCTCCACCGGCTGCCCCATGAAGTGGGCCTGGACGCCCTCCACGTCGAGCGGAACGGTCGCCAGAGCCACGAGGCCGCCGGGCCGTACCGCCCGGGCCAGCCGCGCCACGACGGCGGCCTGTTCGGGGCGGGACATCTGGAGCAGCGAGAAGTACGCGCACACCGCGTCGAACGAGGCGTCCGGCACGGGCAGTTCACGGAGGTCCGCCAGGCGGAACTCGGCCCCGGGCACCTGCCGCGCGGCCAGCTCCACCATGACCGGCGAGACGTCGACGCCCAGTACCCGGTGGCCCGCCCCGGAGAGGGTCTCGGCGGTCGGCCGTCCCGTTCCGCTGCCCGCGTCCAGCACGCTGCTACCCGGTGCCAGCCGCTCCAGCAGCCACCGCAGCGACGCCTGGTGCGACTCGGACGCGGCGAACGCCTTCTCGTAGTCGAGCCCCAGGGCGTCGAACACCACGGCGGCCGGTGCTCTGTGATCGTCCTCGGCCACCCTGTCTCCTCCCGTCGTCGCCGCCGTGCACCGTCCTACCCCGGACGGACGCCCGCGACGCACCGGGAGGCCCGCCGTTTGCCGGGGACGGCGGCCGCACGGCAGGGTGCGGGGCGTGCCTACCTTGCTGATCGTCCACCACACCCCGTCGCCCAACTGCCAGGCCCTGTTCGAGGCCGTCGTCGCCGGGGCCACGACTCCAGAGATCGAAGGCGTCCGGGTGGTCCGGCGCGCGGCCCTCGCCGCCACCGCCTCCGACGTCCTCGAGGCCGACGGCTACCTGCTCGGCACCCCGGCGAACCTCGGCTACATGTCCGGTGCGCTGAAGCATTTCTTCGACCAGATCTACTACCCGTGCCTGGACGGGACCCGGGGCCGCCCCTTCGGCTACTACGTCCACGGCGGCAACGACGTCACCGGTGCCGTCCGCGCCGTCGAGGCCGTCACCACGGGCCTCGGCTGGCGGCGCGCGGCCGAGCCGGTGACCGTCACCGGCGAGCCGGGCAAGGCGGACACGGAGGCGTGCTGGGAGCTGGGAGCCACGGTCGCGGCGGGCCTGATGACCGGCGACTGAGCACCGGCGCCGCGGACATCACCTCCGGAAGCGCGGGCCCCGGCTCGTCGGAGGGCGTGGCTCGATTTCCGTCCCCCCGTGAGCCACGGCCCCCGGCACACCGCGCGGCTACGGCTTGCGGGCCACCCCCACGTACACCGGCTGGAGTCCGGGGACGCGCATCCCCGGCTCGGGCTGCCAGCGCGTGGCCGGTACGACACCCGGGGCGCACAGCTCCAGACCGTCGAAGAAGCGGGCCACCTCCGTCTGCGAACGCGCCCGCACCGCAGTGCCGCCGGAGCGGTAGACGGCCGCGATCCGCTCCCAGACCTCCGGGTCGAACTCGGTGCCGACGTGGGAGATCATCAGGTGGCTGCCGGACGGGAGCGGTTCGAGGAGGGTGCGGACGATCCCGTGAGGGTCCTGCTCGTCGGTGACGAACGGCAGCAGCGCGATCAGCGACAGGCCGACGGGCCGGGTCAGGTCCAGGTGTTCGCGGGCGTACGCCACGATGTGCTCGGGTTCCCGGACGTCGGCGTGCACATAGGCGGTACGGCCCTCGGACGTGCCGTGGAGCAGGGCCTCGGCGTGCCGCAGCACGATCGGGTCGTTGTCCGCGTACACCACCCGGGCGGCCGGGTCGACCGCCTGCACCACCTGGTGCAGGTTCGGCTCGGTGGGTATGCCGGTGCCCACGTCCAGGAACTGGCCGACACCCCGGCTCGCGACGAAGCGGGCGGCCCGGTGCATGAACTCGCGGTTGGCCCAGGCCGTGTCCTTCACGCCGGGAAAGAGGCCGAGCACCGTCCGCGCGGCGTCCGCGTCGACGGGGTAGTGGTCCTTGCCGTCCAGGAACCAGTCGTACATACGGGCGGAGTGCGGTGTGCCGGTGTCGATGCGGTCCGGGCTGAATCCGGTGTCTGTCACGTCGGCTCTCCGAGCGGGAGTGGGGGGTGGGTGCGGCGCGCCGTGCCGGGTACGGACACGCCCTCGCGTGGTCAATGGCAGCGGGAGGCCGTCACGGTGTCGTGCCGGTGCCAGACGGCGTCCACGACACGCCCGTCGGGCAGGGTGTGCCGGAGCGGTCCCTGGTCCCGGACGAAGCCCGCGCGGGCCAGGGCCCGCCGGCTGGCGGTGTTGCCGGGTTCGGCGCCGGCGCGGACGGTGGCGAGCCCGGCATGGGTGTGCGCGAGTGCGACGCCCGCGCGGAACAGCTCCGCGCCCAGGCCCTGGCCGCGGCAGCCCGGTGCCAGCCAGCCGCCCATCTCACCGGACCGTGGCTCCAGTTCGAGCGCTCCGGCGTAGCTGAGATCGGATCTGCGGACGCACACCAGGATCATCGGGTCGTCGGGTCCGGGCGCGAACGGCTCGGCCAGGTGCCGTGGAACGCGGCGGCCGTCGTCTCCCGCGGGCCGCCACCGCAGCAGGGTGCGGCGGGTGCCGGGATCGGGCACGACCTCGTCCGCCTGGGTGCCGAGCCACCGCTGCGCCTCGGCGTCCGCGCACGCGGCGAGTGCCGCCGCCACGTCGAGCCGGTTCCGGGGCGTGAACAGCAGCAGCCGTACCGTCGCCAGGACGTGCCGGCCCGGGGCGCACCGTCCGGGCACGGGCAGGCCGGGCGCGGTCCGGCCCCGGCGGATGAGCGACCAGACCATGACGCCCCCGAACCCCGACGCTGCGGCTCGCGCGGCGGACACGCATCCGCCGGCGGATGCGGAAGTCCCGCACCGGCGGTGAATCTAGCGGGAATCGAGGCCGGACGTCGTGTCACCGGCGCTGTTCCGGACGTCGTCCGCCCGCGGGGGCGGGCCGGGCGGGTCGAGCCGGTCCGCGGGCGGCGTGCCGGGCCTGGGGCGGCCGGCGGTCCAGGACGGGTCCGCGGACGGTACGGGGCCGACATGACAGCGGTGTGCGGGACCGCGGGGGAGAGGAGGGGGGCGCAGGGTGAAGCGGTGCGGGGGGATGTGGTGCATGGGAATCCCTTCGGACGGGTGGGGGACGGTCCGGGGGTGTCGGGTGGGGGGTGTCAGGGGTGGTGGAGCAAGGGCAGTTCCGCCCAGACGACGCATGCCGGCCGGTCCGGCACCGCCGTCACTCCCCAGTCGGTGCTCAGCGCCTCGACCAGGAACAGGCCGCGTCCGTGCTGTTCGTCGGGGCCGGGCCGGCCGACCACGGGCAGTCCGGGGCCGCCGTCCTGGTCCTCGACCTCGATGCGCACCCGGTCCGCCGTGCGGTGCAGCCGGCAGGCGATCCGCTCGCCCGCCGCGTGCACCAGCGCGTTCGTGACCAGCTCGGAGGTCACGAGGATCATGTCGTCCCGGACCTGTCCGGGCACGTCCCAGGCGGTCAGCAGGTCCAGGACGAGCCGGCGGGCGGTGCCGACGGCCAGCGGCACGGCCGGCAGGTCGAACGCGGCGGAGCCGGGAGAGGAAGCCCCGGAGGCGAGCCGGCCGGAGCCGTCGGGCCCAGGGAGTCGACCGGGGTGCTCGCCTGCGCGTGGTCGGGAGCCGGCGGCCGGGACCGGCGGCAGGTGGGGACGCTCCGCACCGCCGGCGGCCGGGCGGGGGTGGTCCGGGACGTACGGGGCCGGGCGGGGTGGTCCGGCGGGGTCGGGGGCCGGCAGGGGTGGTCCGGCGGCGGGGGACCGGTGCGGTCTGGGCAGCGCGGGCAGGCGCACCGGATCCGGTTCCGGCAGCGGCCGTTCGGGTCTTCGGTCCTCGGGAAGTCGGGGGAGGGAGGGCGGAACCATCGTGCGCCTTTCGTCCGGCCTCGCGAGTGGGGGGTGTCCGGTGCGAGGTCCGGCCGCTCGCGCAGCAGACGACACACCGCCTCCCATGAGGCCGTATGCCGGCCCGGTCTCCCCCGACCCGGCCGCGCCGCCTGCTCCTCGGGTCGGCCGGAGCAGTACGTCCACTGTGTCATCCGCCAACATCGGCTCGCAACAGGCAAGTTGAAATTTGCAAGTGACCCCGAACGTGTCGTTCGGCATCCGGACATGATCGAATGAGCGCACGGAAATGACCCGTGCGGGACCGGATCCGGCACCTGCCGAGGGGGGTGTGCGTGACCGCGGAGACCGACTGGGGCGGCGCCCCGTCCGTGCTGCGCATGATCCTCGGCCGGCAGCTGGAGGAGCTGCGGATCCGGGCCGGTCTCGGCTACGCCGAGGCGGGTGACGCCCTCGGGGTCAGCCACTCCACGATCCGCCGCATGGAGGCCGCCAAGGTGGCCCGCCTGCGGCTCGCGGACGCCGAGAAGCTGCTCCAGATCTACGGCGTCACCGACCGGCGGGAGATCGACGCCTTCCTGCGGTCCGTGCGCGAGGCCAACAAGCGCGGCTGGTGGCACACCTACCGTGACGTCATGCCCGACTGGTCCGCCGCCTACCTCAGCCTGGAACAGGCGGCCTCGCAGATCCGCGCCTACGAGAGCCAGTTCGTGCACGAACTGCTCCAGACCGAGGACTACGCCCGGGCCCTGCTCGGCGTGGGCGACCCGAACGCCTCGGCCGAGGCCACCGAGCGGCGGGTCGCGCTGCGCATGCGCCGCCAGGAACTGCTGACGACGCAGGCTCCGCCCCGGGTGTGGGTGGTGATGGACGAGACCGTGCTGCGCCGGCCGGTCGGCGGGACCGAGGTGATGCGCGCGCAGATCGACCACCTCGTCGAGATCGGCCGACTGCCCCATGTGACGCTGCAGTTCATGCCGTTCGCCAACGGCCCGCACCCCGCCCTGCGGGCCGGCACCTTCCACCTCTTCCGGTTCCGGGCCCCCGAACTGCCCGACATCGTCTACCTCAACGGTCTCGCGGGGGCCGTCTACCTCGACAGGGCGGGCGACGTCGGGCTGTACCGCGAGGCGCTGGACCGGCTGGGCGCCCAGGCCGCACCGGCCCGGACCGCCGAGGCCATGCTCGACACCATCCGCAAGGATCTCTGACCCCCGCCGCATCGGCCGGTGCCGGACGCCGGCTGCCCCGGGCGGCCACCCGGCCCTGCTCACCGGCACCGCCGACGTCGTGCGCCACGACCGGCCCGGCCGCCCCGCGGACGCTAGCGTGAAGCCATGTACGCCACCCGAGTCACCCGGCATGTGCAGGCGCCCCCGGAGGCCGTCTACCGGGCCCTGCTCGATCCGGACGCGCTGGCGGCCTGGCGGGTCCCGGCCGGCATGACCGCGCGCGTGCACGCCTTCGAGGCCCGGGAGGGAGGGGAGTTCCGCGTCTCCCTCACCTACGACGACGGGGGCGGCACCGGAAAGTCCGGCGGCCACACCGACACCTACCGCGGCCACTTCGCCCGGCTCGTGCCCGACGCCCTGGTCGTCGAGGTGTTCGCCTTCGAGTCCGGCGACGACGCCCTGCGGTCCACGATGACCCTGACGACGAAGCTCACGGCGAGCGGTGGCGGCACGGACGTGGAGATGCTGCACGAGGGCGTCCCCGACGCCGTACCCCGCGAGGACAACGAGCTGGGCACCCGTATGGCCCTCGACAACCTCGCCCGGCTCGTCGGTGAAGGGCGGTCACCCGAAGCGGAATGACCGAAAGAGCGGCGAAACCCGGCCGGTTTGCGTCCGAACCTTTTCGAGTTTCCACCTTCCGGGCATTGAGTGCCAAGAAAGCGGAAAGAAGCGGAACCGGAGCGCGGAAAGCACGGTCTTACGGACCGTCGACGACCGAACGGTGCAGGTCGCGAGGAAAACGGGGGAAACGAGAAAGATGTCCGTCCGCAGTCGCAAGTCCCTCCTCACCGCAGTGGCCCTCACCGTCGGCCTCAGCCTGGCCGCCGTGACGCCCGCCCTCGCGGGCGCCGGCGCGAACCGCACCGCCCGCGCCGGGGCGGTGTCCACCGCCCAGGGCGACCCGCGCGACGTCACGCAGCACGTGGCCGACTTCTACGCGGCCGACGTCGACTCCGCCCGGGCCACCGACGACCCGTCCGCCGCCACCGGCACCAAGGCCCTGCGTGGCTTCTACCTCTCCTCCGCCGCCCGCGCGAAGGTGGCCGCCTACGAGAAGAGGCAGCACACCCTCACCTGGAGCGACGGGCCGCACGCGCGGGTCACCGGCATCGACGTCCTGTCCGACCTCAAGACCCTCGAGATCACGGACCTCAAGCCGGTCCGCTGACCCGGAGGACGGGGCGTGCGGTCCCGCCCCGCCCCACTCGGGGCGGGGCTCACGCCCGCGGTACTCTCAGGCGTGTCCGCGCGGACGGTAGGGCCGGGGCAGCGGCAGCCCGCGGTCGGCCATCAACTGCCGTACGCGATTCGGGTAGTCGGTGATGACGCCGTCGACGCCCGCGTCCATCAGCGCGGCCACGGTCGGCATGTCGTCGCAGGTCCAGGGGACCACCTTCAGCCCGCGTGCGTGTGCCTCGGCGACCATCGCCTCGTCGGCGTAGAAACGGAACCCGGGGTCGCCGACCTTGCCGTTCTGCGGGAAGCCGTAGTTGGGGGAGAGCGTCGTGACGCCCGGGACTGTCGCGGCCGCCCGGACGAAGTCCCCGCCGTAGTCGTCCGCGTCGATCCCGCCGAGCCACGGGGACGCGCCGTCCATGCCGACCTGGAGGAAGTCGTAGTTGGTCAGCGCCACCAGCGGCCACCGGGGCGCCAGTCGGTGCATCGCCTTCAGCGCGCCCCAGTCGAACGACTGGATGGTGACCTGCCGTTCGATGCCCGAACGGTGGATCTCCTCGTACACCCGCCGGACGAACACCTCGCGCGGCGCGGTCTGTTCGGGCGCCCCCGCCTCGACCTTGGTCTCGATGTTCAGCTTCAGCCGGTCGGCGTGGTAGCTCCTGACCAGATTCAGGACATCCCGCAGCTCCGCCATGCGGAAGCCCTCGACGACCTCCTGCTCCGGGAAGCCCGGGAGTTGCCGGTACCCGCAGTCCAGCGTCTTGATCTGAGCCAGCGTCAGATCCTTGATGTACTTCCCGACGTACGGGTACAGCCGATCGCCGGGCGTGACGGGGCCCGTGTCCGCGCACTTGACGCCGCTGATCTGCCGGTCGTGGTTGACGACGACCTTGAGATCCTTGGTGATCTGGGTGTCCAGCTCCAGCGTGGACACCCCGAGCCGCATGGCCTTGGCGAAGCCCTCGAGGGACTCCTCGGTCGTCATGCCGATGCCGCCGCGGTGGGCCTGGAGGTCGAAGCGGTGCGGGTGCGGGCCGCCCGGTGCCGCGTGGGCGGTGGCCGGGAGCAGGAGCGCCGGCGTCAGGGCCAGGCCGGCGAACATGTTGCGCAGGGACAGCGGAAGTCGCACGGGGTCTCCCTGTTCTGGGGGCGCCGGTGATTCTCGCAACGGCCGCGCCGGGCGGGCCACCCCGGGGACTGAACATTGGCGCAAAGGGAGTTGAACGTCCGGCCGGCCGGCGACCGCGCACGGCGACCGGCCGGCCCGGGGTGCCGGCGGGTCCTGGCGAGCCGGGTCAGCCGGCCGGCTTTCCGGCCTCCGTGCCGGCGCCGTGCCGGGCGGTGTCGCCGCCGCCGACGCGGCCGTGATGGCGGCGCCGCTCGACCGGTGTGCGGTGCACGGCGATGAGCGCGGCGTCGTCGTTGAGCCGGCCGCCGACGTGGTCGAGCAGGTCGCGCCGCAGGTGGTGCATCAGCGCCTCGGGGCTGTCGTCGGTCCAGCGCGCGACGCGCTCGGCGAGCGGGTAGAACCTGCCGCGCGTGTCCCGGGCCTCCACCACACCGTCCGTGTAGAGCAGGAGCGTGTCACCGGGTTCGAAGGAGAACGCGTCGAGAGTGTGCTCGGCGTCCGCGTGCACACCGAGCGGCGGTGACGGATGCAGGCTCGGGACGTTGACGACGTGGCCGGGACTCAACAGCAGGGGCGGCGGATGACCGCAGCTGGTCATCCGGGTGACCGGATCGTGGTCCGGGATCTCCACGAGCAGCGCGGTGGCGAACCGCTCGCCCGCCTCCTCCGGTGGCTCCAGGTCGGCCGCGTACCGGCTGACGCTCTGGTCCAGGCTGGTGGCGAGCTCCGCCAGCGGGACGTGTCGGTGCGCGCTCTCCCGGAAGGAACTGAGCAGCAGGGCGGCCTCCCCGATGGCGGGCAGCCCCTTGCCCCGGACGTCGCCGATCAGGACGCGGACGGCGCCGTCGCTGACGGTCGCCGCGTAGAGGTCGCCGCCGATCTGCGCCTCGTCCTCGGCGGCCAGGTACAGGGAGGCGATCCGCAGCGGGCCGATCTGCTCGGGCAGCGGCCACATCAGCACGTGCTGCGCGGCCTCGGCGACCGTGCGCACCTGGGCCAGCTGGGCCTGCCGGCGCTCGCGCAGCGCGCTGTAGATGACGCAGAGCACGGACAGCACCGCGAGGGTGATGATCTGCACGATGTGGTTCGTCGTGTAGAGCCCGCCGTGCGTGACGCCGATGAGGATCTGTGCGCCCGTGGCCAGCGCGCCGATGCCCGCCGTGGTCCAGGGGCCGGCGAAGGACGGGGTGATCGCGGGCGCGATCACCAGGGTCGGGCCGAGGTGGACGTCGGTGGGCGCGTGGATGTCGACGACGGTGATGACCACGATGAGCGTGATCGGGAGCAGGATCAGGGCGTGCGACGACTGCCATGGCTGCCGCGCGCCGGCACCCCCGATCCGGGATCTCATGCCTACAGCGTGCCCCTGGGCGGAGCGGGCGGCCACTCGCCGTCCGCGGGTGACGCCGCACACGACGCAGGGCACACGGGAGGAGGTGACCGCCCTGATCGCGACGGCCGCCCTCGTCGGCTCCCACCCGGCCGGCGCCGTCGCCACCCGGATGGCCGTCGGCTCCGGCACCGCCGGCTCGTGGCTCGCCGACCCGGCCTCCTCGGACAACGCCTCCGCCGCCCTCGCCGGACCGGTCACGGGCCGCCCCGTCGGCATCCTGATCATCCTGGTGATGCGGGGCCACGCCCCCGGCTTCCTCCACGGCCACGTCCGCACGGCCTGCACCGCCCGTGGCCCGCGGTTCTCTCCGCTCGGGCCGACGACGGGACCGCTTCGCGCGTGACCCGTGTCGGTCCGGACGCCCCGGGTACCCGGAGGGCCCCCGGCGCCGATCCGGCCGCCCGGGGTGGAGTGCGCCGCGATGGGAGAGGTCATGACGCACAACGGGGAGGACACCGCGCCCGCCCGGCGACCCGAGGCCACGGGGCTGCACCTCGCCACGGACGGGCAGGACCCGGCTGCCCCGGCGCTGCCGGAGCCGTCAACCCTGCCGGAGGACCGCAGCCAGGCGATCCTGGAGGCCACCAAACAGATCGGTGCCCTCCTCAAACGCGCGGGCCACCCCTTCGCCCTGGCCGGCAGCGTCGCCGTGTACGCCCACGGCGGCAGCCGCTACCTCCAGCACGACGCCGACTTCGCCATCCTCCCCGAGGACGCCGAGGCGGTCGCCGGTACGCTCCGCGAGGCGGGCCTCGCCGTACGGATCCCGCCCGAGGACTGGCTGCTGAAGACCACCTGCCACGGGCAGAACGTCGACGTCATCTTCGCCCTCGCGCACCAGCCCGTCACCAAGGACATGCTCGACCGGGCCCATGTCCTGCCGGTCGACTCGGTGCTCATGCCCGTGCTCTGTCCGACCGACCTGATCCACAGCCTGATCAGCGCCTTCTCGGAGCACTACTGCGATTTCGGGTCGGTGCTGCCGGTGGCCCGGGCGGTCCGGGAGAAGGTCGACTGGGACGTGGTGCGCGAGGAGTGCGGGGACCAGCCGATGCCGGCCGCCTTCCTCTTCCTCCTCGAACGGCTGAACGTGATCGATCCCCAGGAAGGGCAGTCATGACCGACGCAAGCGCCTCGCCCCCGACGGGCGCGGCCAACCTGGACTACCGCGTCGCCCACCTCGCCGAACACCTGGCCGCCGGGCCGCTCGGGGAACTCGGCGTACGGGTGGAGCTGCGCGGCGACGCCGTCCTGCTCACCGGCACCGTGCCGTCCACCCAGTGCCGCGACGAGATCCTGGACAAGGCGCGCGAGGAACTGGCGGGACACCCGGTCCACAGCGACATGCTCATCGCCGGGACCTCCTCGCCCGACCACGGGGAGGACCTCACATGATCCGCGTAGCGGCCGTCGGGGACATCCACATGGGCCCCGAGAGCCAGGGGACCCTGCGGCCCTCCTTCGACACGCTGCCCGAGTGCGCCGACGTCCTGCTGCTCGCCGGGGACCTCACCCGGCACGGCACCCCGGAGGAGGCGGCCGTCGTCGCCCGGGAGATCGAGGGCCTCGCGGTGCCGGTCGTCGCCGTCCTCGGCAACCACGACCACCACGACGAACGGCCCGAGGAGGTCACCGCCGTCCTCCGGGACGCCGGCGCGCACGTACTGGAGGGGGAGGCCGTCGTCGTCACCGCCGGCGGGGCACGGATCGGGGTGGCCGGGACCAAGGGCTTCGGCGGCGGTTTCGTCGGCCGCTGCGCCGGGGAGTTCGGCGAACCGCTCATGAAGGAGTTCGTCCGCTACACCCGCAGGAGCGCCGACGCCCTGCACGGCGCCCTGAAGGACCTGGGCGACTGCGACGTGCGGATCGCGCTGACCCACTTCGCGCCCGTACCGGACACACTGGCGGGGGAACCGCTGGAGATCTACCCGTTCCTCGGCAGCTATCTGCTCGCGGAGGCCATCGACACCGGCGGCGCCGACCTCGCGGTGCACGGTCACGCCCACGCGGGCACCGAGCACGGCATGACCAGCGGCGGCGTCCGGGTGCGCAATGTGGCCCAGCCGGTGATCGGGCAGGCCTTCCACGTCTACCACCTGCCGGGCGGCCCGGACCGGCAGCAGGCCTGAACCGAGCCGGACGGTACGACGGTCAGGCGGCCGTGCCCAGAGCCGACCGCCCGGCCACGTCGCCGTCCTTCGCGGCCAGCGCCATCGGCACCGGGCCACCGCGCCGGCGCACCAGCAGGCCCGCGCCGATCGACCCGGCGATGAGCAGACCGCCGGCGACCAGGGCACCGCGCGCCCCGGCCCACTCCATCAGCAGGCCCAGCAGCGGCGGGCCGCCCAGGCCCCACACCGTGCCGATGCTGCTCCACACCCCGAGCACCCGGCCCCGCAGATGCGCGGGCGGATCGGTCTGCAGAACGGCCGTACCGGCGGTGTCGGAGACGGACTCGACCACCGCCATCGGCAGCACCAGCACCAGCAGGACGACGAGTGACGGGGACAGTCCCGCGACGACCTGGAGCAGCGCGCCCGCCGCGGCGAGCAGACCCACGGTCCGCACCGACGGCTTGTGCAGCCGGGCCCCGAGGACCGCGCCGAGGATGCCCCCGACCGCCAGCACGGTGGACACGGTGCCGAAGGCTCCCGCGCCACCGGCGAGCGGGCCGGTCACCAGGACGGCCAGGGTCAGGCCGTAGTTGCGGCCGAAGACCGAGCTGATGCCGGTGATGCCCGCGAGCGCGACCAGCCGGGGCCGGCGCGCGAAGAAGGTGAGGCCCTCCCGGACGCTCATCTCCGCGCGCCCCGGAGCGGCGGGGGCCTCGGCCACCGGTTCCCGCGCCGCGGCGCCGGGTGCCGGGCGCAGGAACGGGACGACCGCCGCCACGAAGAGGAACGAGAGCCCGTTGGCCGCGTAGGCGGCGGCGGTGCCGAGGAAACCGACGGTCACCCCCGCGAGGGCGGTGCCGGTCAGCCGGCCCGCGCTGTGCACCAGCGAGCCGACGCCGATCGCGGACGGCACGTCCGCCACGGGCACGAGATCGTTGCCGAGCAGGGCGCACGCCGGTCCGTCGACGGTGGCGACGACGCCGGTCACGGCGGCCAGCACCAGCAGCGCCGGCATGTCGATCCGGTCCAGCGCCACCAGCAGCGCGGTGGCGAAGGCGACCGCGCCGAGCAGCGCCTGGCTCACCGCGACCGTCAGCCTGCGGTGCCAGCGGTCCACGGCCGCGCCGCCCAGCAGGCTGACGAACAGCGCGGGCGCCGCCTGCACGGACATCGACAGGCCGGTCGCCGCCGCGGAACCGGTGATCTGGAGCACGAGCAGGTTCTGCACCGTGAGCTGCACCCAGGTGCCGGCGTTGGAGACGAAGTTCGCCGCCGACCACCAGCGCATGCTGCGGTGTCTCAGGGACCGCCACGGCGAACGCGAGACGGCGGCACGGGAAGCGGGTGTGGGCGGGGAAGAGGAAGCAGACACGGCGGGGTACTCGACAACCGGGGTCGGGAGAGTGACCGGAGAACCCCGTCGGGCCGGCTGCACCGCGCGGCCAGGGTGCTTGGTCAGGGCGTCGACCATGGTGGCAGACGGGCCGGGCGGGCTGTCGGCGGCACCCCTGGCCGGGAACCCGTACGCACCGCCAAACCCCGCTGCGCACCTGCCGGTTGGAAGCCGCCGTGTGCTTCCTCACAGGCTCCCGCACCCGGCTACGGCGGCGCCGCGGACGGCCTGCGGCCGGGCGCGACACCGCCTCGCGCGCCCGGCTACCGGTTGATGGCGCGCATCCCCGCCTCGTCGTACCGCTGGCCCGCCACCTCGGGCAGCTCCGCGTCGATGCGGGCCAGGTCCTCCTTGGTCAGCTCGATGCCGGCCGCGCCGGCGTTCTGCTCCAGGTAGCTGCGGCGCTTGGTGCCCGGGATCGGCACCAGGTTCTCGCCCTGGGCCAGCACCCAGGCGATCGCCAGCTGGGCCGGGGTCACGTCCTTCTCGGCGGCGATCTCCTTGACCTTCTCCGCCAGCCGCAGGTTCGCGTCCAGGTTGGTGTCGGTGAAGCGGGGGTTGTTGCGGCGGAAGTCGTTCTCGTCCAGCTCGTCGGGAGAGCTGAAGCGGCCCGCGAGGAACCCGCGGCCGAGCGGCGAGTACGGCACGAAGCCGATGCCGAGCTCCCGGCACGCGGGCAGCACCTCGGCCTCCACGTCCCGCGACCACAGCGAGTACTCGCTCTGCACGGCGGTGACCGGGTGCACTGCGTGGGCGCGCCGGACGGTGTCCGCGCTCGCCTCGCTCAGCCCGATGTGCCGCACCTTGCCCTCGGCGACCAGCTCGGCCAGGGCGCCGACCGTCTCCTCGATGGGCACGTTCGGGTCGACCCGGTGCTGGTAGTACAGGTCGATGTAGTCGGTGCCCAGGCGCTCCAGCGAGCCGTGGACCGAGCTGCGGACGTGCTCGGCCGAGCCGTCCTGCCGGCCGATCGTGCTCATGTCGCCGGGTACGGCGTCGTCCATCCGGTAGTTGAACTTCGTCGCGATCACGTATTGGTCGCGGTGTCCCCGAACCGCCTCGCCGACCAGCGACTCGTTGGTGAGCGGGCCGTAGAGCTGCGCGGTGTCGAGGAAGTCGATGCCGAGTTCCAGGGCGCGACGGATGGTGGCGACGCCCTCCTCCTGGTCGGTGGAGCCGTAGAAGGCGGACATGCCCATGCATCCGAGGCCGATGGCCGATACCTGGAGGTCCCGCAGACTGCGCTTCTGCATGTGTGGTCCCAGCCTTTCGTGCACGCTCGTGCGTCGTTCTCCGGGGGCGCGAGGGTCCTCTTTCCATCCGACGACGGATCGCGGTACCCGGCATCCCGTGGGGTGTGCCGGGTACCGCGGGCCCACACGCTGACTGCGACGCTACGAGCTGGAGCGCGCTCGAAGTCAAGGCGTGCCGTGCGCGGGACTACGCGTCGAGCCGCACCGGCAGCTCGAACAGGTCGTTCTGCGTGACGACCGGCTTGTTGCGCAGCTCGGCCGCCGGCACCGCCAGTTCCAGGCCGGGGAAGCGGGCGTACAGCGCGGGCAGCGCCACGCCCGCCTCCAGCCGCGACAGGGCGGCGCCCGGGCACACGTGCGGCCCGTGCCCGAAGGAGATGTGCCGGCCGCCCGTCGTGCGGGTGATGTCGAACTCCCCGGCGGTCGGGCCGTGCGCGTGCTCGTCACGGCCGATCGCGCCGTACGACACGATGAGCGCGTCCCCGGCCGGGATCACCTTGTCACCGACCGGTACGTCCTCCGTGGCGAAGCGGATCAGGACGTGGGAGGTGGGGGTGGAGAAGCGCAGGGTCTCCTCGACGACCGCCGACCAGTCGGCCTCGCCGGACAGCACCAGGGCGCGCTGGTCGGGGTGGGTGGAGAGGTTGACGACCGCGTTGACGATCAGGGAGATCGTCGTCTCGTGCCCCGCCGCGACCATCAGCTGGAGCGTGGAGACGATCTCCTCGTCGGTGAGGTGGTCGCCGTCCTCGGAGGCCAGGATCAGCGCGCTGGTCAGGTCGTCGCCGGGCTCGGCCCGCTTGGCCGCCACCGTCTCGGCCATGATCCGCGCCAGCTCGGTGAGGGTGGCGACGACCTCCGCCGGCGGGGTCTGCGTGGAGAAGAACTTCTCGAACAGCACCTTCAGCCGGGGCAGCCGCGCCTCCTCGATGCCCATGAGGTCGGCGATGACGTACATCGGCAGCGGGTAGGCGAAGGCCGCCTTGAGGTCGACGGTGCCGCCCCCCGTGGGCAGCGCGTCGAGCAGGTCCTGGGTCAGCTTCTCGATGCGCTCGCGCATCCGCTCCACCCGGCGGGGGGTCAGCGCCTGCGCGACCAGCGTGCGCATCCGGCGGTGGTCGGCGCCGTCCACGGTGAGCATGGAGCGGCCCGGGTTGGCGAGGCCGATCAGCGGCCAGTCGGCGGGTATCTCGCCGCGCCGCCAGGCACCCCACACGGTGATGTCCTTCACCAGCCGCGGGTCGGTGAGCAGCGCCCGGGCCTCGGCGTGGTGGGTGACGGCCCACACGGGGACGCCGCCCGGCAGCTCGACGGCGGCGAGCGGGCCGGCCGCGCGCAGCGCCGCGCTCTCGCCGTCCAGGTCGGTGACGAAGGGGTCCAGGGCGATCCGGGGTGCTTCGGTACCGGTCGTCATCGTGACGTGCCTCCCAGGGCAGGGTCGGGGTACGGCGCCGGTTTCCGGGGGACGGTCCCCGAGAACCCCGGCGGAACAGCGCGCGGCCGGGGCGCCGCGGGATCAGCGGGCGGGTACGGGCGTGAAGCGGACGGGCAGCCCGGTCAGTCCCCGGAGCCAGGGCGAGGGCCTGCGGCCCAGCGACTCGGCCGGCACCGCCAGGTCGATGTCCGGCAGCCGGTCCAGTACGACCTCGATGCCGGTCCGCGCGATGACCTCGGCGATCTCCTGCGCGGGGAACGGGCAGCGGTGCTCGCCGTGACCGAAGGAGAAGTGCGCGCTGTTGCCCCCGGTCAGCGCGGACGCGTCGGTGCGCACCTGCGGATCGGAGTTGGCGCCCTGGAGGCCGAGCAGCAGCAGGTCACCGGCCCGCACGCGGCGGCCGCCGAGGTGGGTGTCGCGGGCGGCCCAGCGGCCGGCCACGTTCTGGGTCGGCGTGTCCTCCCACAGCACCTCGTTCATCGCCTCGGCGACGCTGTTGCGCCCGCCGAACAGCGAGGCCGCGAACCGGGTGTCGGTCAGCATCAGCCGCAGCGAGTTGCCGATCCAGTCGGCGGTCGGCTGGTGTCCGGCCGCCATCATCACCATCAGGTCCTGCGCGATCTCCTCGTCGCTGAACCCGCTGTCGTCGGCGAGCATCCGGGAGACCACGTCGGCGGCGGGCTCCTTCTTCCGGTCGGCGAGCAACTGCCCCATGGACGTGGCGAGATGCGCCTGCCCCGCGAGGGCGCGCTCGCGGCCGTCGATCATGTCGTTGAGGGCGGTGACCAGACCCGGGCCGTCCTCGTCGGGGAAGCCGTACAGCCGGGCCAGGACACGGACCGGCAGCAGCATCGCGTACTGCGCGACCAGGTCGGCCTCGCCAGCGCCGCACAGTGAGTCGATCAGTTCGTCCGCGAACCGCTCGGCGTGGCGCCGCAGTTCGAACGGGTCCACGGCCTCCAGGGCGTTGCTGACCATGGCCGCGCGCTGCCGGTGCCGTTCGCCGACCGTGTAGAGGATCGACGGCTGCCTGCGGCCGATCATCGGCAGCAGCGGCCAGTCGGCCGGGATGTTGTCCCACTGGTTCCACAGGTCGGAGTCCCGGCTGAAGAGCACCGGGTCGCCGGTGACCTGGTGCAGTTCCCGGTAGCCCAGCACCAGCCAGGCCGGGACGTCACCGTCGAGGGCCACCGGCACCACGGATCCGTGGTCGCGCCGCATCTCGCGGTACAGGGTGGCGGGTTCGGTCTGGAAGCGGGGGCCGCCGAGCGGTACGGCGTCGGGGGTGGTCACACGAACTCCTGTCGGGGCAGGCCCGCCCGCGCGGACGGGTCGGCGTACCGGTTCTTCACGTGCTGCACCAGCGTGATCAGGACCTGCTTGCCGGACTCTCGGGAGCGTGCGTCGCAGTCGATCAGCGGCACGTGCGGGTCCAGGTCGAGGGCCTCGCGGACGTCCTCGCCGGCCCGTACGGTGCCACCGAAGTCGTTGCACGCCACGATGAACGGCGTGCCGTGGTGCTCCAGCCGGTCGATGGCGTACCAGGAGTCGTCGATGCGGCGGGTGTCGACCAGCACGACGGCACCGAGCGTGCCGGAGAACAGCCGGTCCCACAGGAACCAGAACCGCTGCTGGCCCGGCGCCCCGAACAGGTACAGCACGTTGTGCGCGTCCAGGCTGATCCGGCCGAAGTCGAAGGCCACCGTGGTGGCCGACTTGCCCCGCACCTGGCCGATGTCGTCGACCGACTCGCCGGCCTGCGTCATCGTCTCCTCGGTGTTGAGGGGGCGGATCTCGCTGACGGAGCGGACCAGGGTGGTCTTGCCGACGCCGAAGCCGCCCACGACGACGATCTTGAGACCGTTGTCGGCGGAGGCACCCAACGGGGTGCGGGCGTCAGAGGTTGCGGAGTCCAACGAGCACCTGCTCCAGGATGTCGGGGTCGGTAATGGCCGGCCGGCGGGGATGACGGGCGCTCACACGGCCCGCCGCCAGCAGGTCGCACAGCAGCACCTTGGTGATGCTCACCGGCAGCCGCAGTTCGGCGGCGATCTCCACCACCGAGGTGGGGAAACGGGCCGTCTCGAGGATCGCCACGTGCTCCGACTGCATGCCGGCCGCCGGGTCCGACTCGGCGACCACGAGGGTGACCAGGTCGAAGGGGCTGTCCGGACCGGTCCGGCTGCGCCCCTGGGTGATGGTGTAGAGACGGTCGGGCGCGTCGTCCCTGCCCGGACGGCTCATGACGTCCGGGGCGGAGCGGTCAGGTGCTCGCCGAGCTGCTCCACCAGTTCGCTCATGGTGTGCCCGACGACCCCGGCGTCCGCGTCCTCCGAGGTGACGACGGCCAGGTGGGCGCCCGCGCCGGCTTCGACGATGAACAGCACGCCGCCGTAGAACTCCGCCATCGCCGATCGCACGCCGCCGCTGCCGTCGCCGAACTCCGCGGAGGCTCCGTGCGACAGCGACTGGATGCCGGCGGCGATCGCGGCCAGCTGGTCGGCCTGGTCCACGCTCAACTCGGGGGTACGGCACAGTTTCAGCCCGTCCCGGGAGAGCACGAGCGCGTGCCGGGCGCCGGGCGTCCTCTCCAGCAGGCCCTCCAGGAGCCAGGTGAGCTTGTCGTCGGCGGTGGTCGGGCCGGTCATGGAGTGGTGTCGCCTTCCGGGTGCGCGTGCGGGTGGGAGGAAGCGGGTGCGGTGTCCGCGCCGGTGGCGGCGAGGCCCTGCGGAGAGCCGGGCGCCCGGCCGTCGTGCACGCGGCCGTCGTGCGTCGCGGTCCCGGCGTCGTCCGCGAAGCGGCCGTCGCGGGCCGGTTCCTCGGGGGAGCCGGCGGTACGGCCGCCGGGTGCCGGGGGCAGCGGGTCGTCGGTGCCGTGGTCGCCCGGCGCGGGAACGACCGTGCCGGTCCCGCCGGTGTCCGCCGGCGGTCGTACGGCCTCGCGGAAGCTGCTGAAGCGGGCCGCCCGCGCCTTGCCCTCGTCGCCGCCGGGCGCGGGACGGCTGCCGCCCGCCCGGGGCGAACGGGAGCGCTCGGCCTCGGCCAGCGTGCGGCCCCGGCGCCGCTTGGGCAGCCCGGCCGTGCCCTCCCGCGGCTCGGGCGCGGCTGCCTCGTGGACCGGCGGGACCTCCACGGCGGCCGGCGCCTCGGCGGGCGCGGGGGCGGCCGGTTCGGGTGCGGCCGGGCCGGCGAGGATGTCCTGCGGGACGAGCATCAGTACCCCGGTGCCGCCGCGCGCGGACGGCCGGAAGGAGACCTTGAGGCCGTGCTTGCGGGCCAGCCGGCCGACCACGGCGAGGCCGAGCCGGGTTCCGGTCAGACCGCCCAGCTCCGAGACGTCACCGGTGACCGCACGCTCGGCGCGGCGCAGCTGCACGTCCCCCATCACCAGACCGCTGTCCTCGACGGACACGATGACGCCGGCCGGCACCTCCTCCACGTACACGTGGACCTCGGCGGTCGGCGGTGAGAAGTTCGCCGCGTTGTCGAGGAGTTCGGCGAGCGCGTGCATCACGCCCTCGGCCGCGTGTCCGGCCACGGCGACCCCGCTGACCGAGTGCACCCGCACCCTGCGGTAGCCGGCGATCCGGCCCATCGAGCCGCGCAGGATCGACTCCATGCCGATCGGCCGCGCCCACCTGCGGCCCGAACGCGCACCCGTGAGCACGGCGATGGAGTCCGCGAGCCGGCCCGCCTGGGCGGTGCGGTGGTCGAGGTGGAGGAGGTCGGCGAGGACCTCCTCGTCGGTGTGCCGGTCCTCCATGGCCCGCAGGTCGGCGAGCGTGGCCGTGGCCAGGGCCTGCATCCGGCCGGCGGCGTTGGAGGTCGCGGACACGGCGGCGTCGCGTTCCCGCCCGGCCTTCTCCAGCTCGCCCGTGAGCCGGGCGTTCTCCTGGCGCAGCCGTTCCGTCTCGCGTGCGCCCTCCTGCTCCAGCCGGTCCCGTTCGGTCGCGAAGGACTCGGTGAACTCGGCTCGTTGCTCGGCGAGTTCGTCGATGAGGCGCTGCTGCTCCTGGCGAGTCTCCGCGGTCGCGCGGGCCTGCTGCTGGAGCAGCCGCCCGAGGTCCTGGGTCACGCTCTCCAGCCGGCCCCGGGTGTCCCGACCGGCCCGCAGGGCGTGGGCCGCCGTGGCCACCGCCAGGCCGAGCAGGACCGCGGCGGCGCCGCCGCCCCAGGCGAGCGGAGTGCGCACACCGCCCGGTGCCGCCACCACGGCCGCGCAGACCACGAGCGCCGACAGGGCACCGGTCGCGGCGAGGGCGCTGATGAACGTACGGAGGGAAGGGCGGTCGCCGGGAGGGGTGGGCGCGGTCATCGTCCGGTCGGGTCCTCGCGCAGAAACGGGCAGGCTGGGGGGCTGGGCAGGAGACGTTCAGAGGGTGAGAGATGCCACACGACGGTGAACTCGCGGTCACTATACGAGAGTTCGTGATCGAAACTGAAAGGAATCGTGCACGTTCCACGAACGTGGACCGTCATACCGGGCGAAGGTGACCCCCTGCGGTGCGCCTCCGTCCGGGGGATCTTTCCGCCCTCGGGCGGCCGAAGGGGGCGATGCGGGTGACGTCGGCACGTCGAGCGGTGGTCAAGGACCGCGGACGGTGTGTCCCTGTGGCGCCGCCCACCCCGTCAATGTGATGGTTTTCGCACGTCGACACATGCGGACACCCCCTAGGGTGGCCGCGAGATACGGCCAGGCGTGGCTGACACCAGGGTGTTCGTCGCCGGCAGGCAGCTGCTGAAGGGAATCCAGGATGTTCCGCAAGGTGCTGGTCGCCAATCGTGGAGAGATCGCGATCCGCGCGTTCCGGGCGGGCTACGAACTCGGCGCGCGTACGGTCGCCGTGTTCCCGCACGAGGACCGCAACTCGCTGCACCGGCTCAAGGCCGACGAGGCGTACGAGATCGGGGAGCCGGGGCACCCGGTGCGGGCGTACCTCTCCGTCGAGGAGATCGTGGCCGCCGCCCGCCGGGCCGGCGCCGACGCCGTCTACCCCGGTTACGGCTTCCTGTCCGAGAACCCCGAACTGGCGCGCGCCTGCGAGGACGCCGGCATCACGTTCGTCGGGCCCAGCGCGCAGACGCTGGAGCTGACCGGCAACAAGGCGCGCGCGGTCGCCGCCGCCCGCGCCGCGGGCGTACCCGTGCTCGGTTCCTCCCAGCCCTCCAACGACGTCGACGAACTGGTACGGGCCGCCGAGGAGATCGGCTTCCCCGTCTTCGTCAAGGCGGTCGCGGGCGGTGGCGGCCGTGGTATGCGCCGCGTGGAGGCCCCCGATCAGCTGCGCGAGTCCATCGAGGCCGCCTCCCGGGAGGCCGCGTCCGCGTTCGGCGACCCGACCGTCTTCCTGGAGAAGGCCGTCGTCGACCCGCGCCACATCGAGGTGCAGATCCTCGCCGACGGCGAGGGCGAGGTCATCCACCTGTTCGAGCGGGACTGCTCGCTCCAGCGCCGCCACCAGAAGGTCATCGAGCTGGCGCCCGCCCCCAACCTCGACCCCGCGCTGCGGGACCGGATCTGCGCCGACGCCGTCCGCTTCGCCCGCGAGATCGGCTACCGCAACGCGGGCACCGTGGAGTTCCTGCTCGACCGCGACGGCAACCACGTCTTCATCGAGATGAACCCGCGCATCCAGGTCGAGCACACCGTCACCGAAGAGGTCACGGACGTCGACCTGGTCCAGGCCCAGCTGCGGATCGCCTCCGGCGAGACCCTCGCCGACCTCGGCCTCGCCCAGGACCGGATCACCCTGCGCGGCGCCGCCCTCCAGTGCCGCATCACCACCGAGGACCCGGCCAACGGATTCCGCCCGGACACCGGCCGGATCAGCGCCTACCGCTCGCCGGGCGGCTCCGGCATCCGCCTCGACGGCGGCACCACGCACGCCGGCACGGAGATCAGCGCCCACTTCGACTCCATGCTCGTCAAGCTGACCTGTCGGGGCCGGGACTTCCATGCGGCGATCGGCCGGGCGCGGCGCGCGGTCGCCGAGTTCCGCATCCGCGGTGTGGCCACCAACATCCCGTTCCTCCAGGCGGTCCTGGACGACCCCGACTTCCAGGCCGGCCGGGTGACCACCTCCTTCATCGAGGAGCGCCCCCACCTGCTCACCGCCCGGTCCTCCGCCGACCGGGGCACCAAGCTGCTGACCTACCTCGCCGACGTGACGGTGAACAAGCCGCACGGCGAGCGGCCCGACCTGCTCGACCCACTGACCAAGCTGCCCCCGCTGCCGCAGGCCGAGCCGCCCGCCGGGTCGCGCCAACGCCTCGTGCAGCTGGGCCCGGAGGGCTTCGCGCGGCACCTGCGCGAGTCGCCGACCATCGGCGTCACCGACACCACCTTCCGCGACGCCCACCAGTCCCTGCTCGCCACCCGTGTGCGCACCAAGGACCTCCTCGCCGTCGCGCCGGTCGTCGCCCAGACCCTGCCGCAGCTGCTGTCCCTGGAGTGCTGGGGCGGCGCCACCTACGACGTCGCGCTGCGCTTCCTCGCCGAGGACCCCTGGGAGCGGCTGGCCGCCCTCCGCGAGGCCGTGCCCAACATCTGTCTCCAGATGCTGCTGCGCGGCCGCAACACCGTCGGCTACACGCCGTACCCCACGGAGGTCACCGACGCCTTCGTGCAGGAGGCCGCCGCCACCGGCATCGACATCTTCCGCATCTTCGACGCCCTCAACGACGTCGGCCAGATGCGCCCCGCCATCCAGGCCGTGCGCGAGACGGGCACCGCGATCGCCGAGGTCGCCCTCTGCTACACCGCCGACCTGAGCGACCCCGCCGAGCGGCTGTACACCCTCGACTACTACCTGCGCCTCGCCGAACAGATCGTCGAGGCCGGCGCCCACGTCCTCGCCGTCAAGGACATGGCCGGACTGCTGCGCGCCCCCGCCGCCGCCAAGCTCGTCTCGGCGCTGCGCCGGGAGTTCGACCTGCCGGTGCACCTGCACACCCACGACACCGCCGGCGGCCAGCTCGCCACCTACCTCGCCGCGATCCAGGCGGGTGCCGACGCCGTCGACGGCGCGGTGGCGTCCATGGCGGGCACCACCTCCCAGCCGTCGCTGTCGGCGATCGTCGCGGCCACCGACCACTCCGAACGGCCCACCGGACTCGACCTCCAGGCCGTCGGTGACCTGGAGCCCTACTGGGAGGGCGTGCGGAAGATCTACGCCCCGTTCGAGGCGGGGCTCGCCTCCCCGACCGGGCGCGTCTACCACCACGAGATCCCCGGCGGCCAGCTGTCCAACCTGCGCACCCAGGCGGTCGCGCTCGGCCTCGGCGACCGCTTCGAGGACATCGAGGCGATGTACGCGGCCGCCGACCGGATCCTGGGCCACCTGGTGAAGGTCACCCCGTCCTCCAAGGTGGTCGGCGACCTCGCGCTGCACCTGGTCGGCGCCGGCGTCTCCCCGGCGGACTTCGAGGCGACCCCCGACCGGTTCGACATCCCCGACTCGGTGATCGGCTTCCTCCGCGGCGAGCTGGGCACCCCGCCCGGCGGCTGGCCCGAGCCGTTCCGCACCAAGGCGCTCCAGGGCCGTACCGCCGCCAAGCCGGCCCCCGAACTGTCCACCGAGGACCGGGAGGGACTGGCGAAGGACCGCCGGACCACCCTCAACCGGCTGCTGTTCCCCGCGCCGACACGGGAGTTCGAGACGCACCGCCAGTCCTTCGGCGACACCAGCGTCCTCGACAGCAAGGCCTTCTTCTACGGCCTGCGCCAGGCCAAGGAGTACGCCGTCGACCTGGAGCCCGGTGTCCGGCTGCTGATCGAGCTGCAGGCGGTCGGCGAGGCCGACGAGCGCGGTATGCGGACGGTCATGTCCACGCTCAACGGTCAGCTCCGGCCGATTCAGGTACGTGACCGGGCCGCCGCCTCCGACGTGCCGGTGACGGAGAAGGCCGACCGGTCGAACCCGGGCCATGTCGCGGCCCCCTTCGCCGGTGTGGTGACGCTCGCCGTGACCGAGGGCGACGAGGTCGCCGCCGGTGCCACGATCGCCACCATCGAGGCGATGAAGATGGAGGCCACGATCACCGCTCCGAAGGCGGGCCGGGTGTCCCGGCTGGCCATCAACCGGATCCAGCAGGTGGAGGGCGGCGACCTGCTGGCGGAGATCGGCTGACACGCGCGCGGGGCGGAGACCGCTCGTGACGCCGCTCGCCGCGGCCGGAACGTTCCGGCCGCGGCGAGCGGCGTCGGGCTGCGGGCGGCTGCGCGCCCTTCGGCGTGTCAGTCCCAGAGCGGATAGGTCATGACCTGCTTGTAGCCTTCCGGCCGGGCGTCGGCGTAGGTGAGGCTCATCCGCGTGAAGTGCTGGACGTTCGGGTCCTTCTTCCAGGCCTGCGGACGGTCCAGGCGCACGGTCACCTGGTAGTAGCGGAAGGTGCCCGCCGCGCAGTACGGCTTGCAGTCGTTGACCATGTTCACGCCCACGGCCATGGCGCCCTCGGCGTTCCAGTGCTTCCACTGGAGGCCGGACAGCCGGCTGTTGCCGTCACCGCAGGCGAGGATGAAGTCCACCGGGCGGTAGTCGCGCCGCCACTGGCAGTCGACGAGCACGGGCGCCTGGGACACGGCCTTCGGTCCCGCGGTGGTCACCGGACTCGCCGTGGCCGTCGTCATGGCCGCCGTGAGCAGCGTTCCCGCCGCGAGGGTGATCGCCGTTCCCACCAGTGATCCGCGCATGTCCGCTCCCGCCGTCGTGCTGTGTCGGACGCCACATTGACGCTACGACCGTACGCCCGAATGCACCAATCGCGCAGGTCGGACCGTGTGTCAGCCGTGGGAGACGGTCAGCCCGTAGAACGCGACCCGGGCTCCCTTCGTGGTGCTGTCCGAGGAGGACTGGTTGTAGGAACCGGCCTTGAAGTACTGCTTGTAGGGCTTGAACGACGACGGGATGCCGTAGTGCGTGGTCGTGCCGTTCACGGTCAGGTCGACGGTGTTACCGCCCGAGACGGCGATGGTGTAGCTCCAGGTCTTGCCGACGGACACATGGCCGACGGTGTGCGGGGTCTGCCCGCCCGACGGCGAGTTCTCGGTGCCGAGGACGATGTCGCCGTTCGCGTGGTAGTAGAGCTCCAGCAGCGGCTTGGTGGAGGAGCCGCCCGAGCCCAGGTGGATCTGGCCGACGCACACGTTCTTGGTCACGGACACCACCCGCAGCGTCGCGCTCATGCGGTGGGAGCCGGCGAGCGCCCAGTCGGCGGCCGAGCCGTCGCGGTTCATCTCGCGCAACTCGGAGCGGGCGTAGTTCGAGTTCGGGGTGGTGACGCCCTTCTCGGGCGCCCAGAAGGTCATCGCACCGTCACGGGTGTCGGTGGAGAAGTAGGCGTCCTGGTAGCCGTTCGGGCCCTGGAGCCGTGAGGACGGGACGGTGGTGGGCCTGCCGGGGGAGCCGACGGGCTCCTGGAGCTGCCAGACCGACAGGTCGAAGTTGCCACCGGGGGCGACGTGCGGATCGGCCGCGTCGGCGGCGCCGGTGCCGAGCGCGGTGAGGGCCAGGGCGAGCGCCGCGGTGACGCTCGCCGTGAGGAGCCGGGGTCGGGTCATGTGGGGGTCCCTTCGTCGGACCGGGATGCGTTCAGCATGATGAACACTGAACGCATCCTTGGTCACCGGTGACCCGAGAAGTTAAAGGTCTGAACCAGGCACGTCAAGAGGTTCAGCAGGCTCCCTCGTCCTGCCAGGGCCCCCATTCGGCGGCGCCGGGCGTCTCGTTCTGGGTCCACCACTTGGCCTTCCAGTTGTGCTTGGCGTACGAGACCTCGTTGCCGGCCGTGTACACCGCGGACGCGTTCCAGGCCGTCTTGCAGGACGTCGGCGTCGGGGTGGGGGTGGGAGTGGGAGTGGGTGTACCGGTGGGCGGGGTGACCCCGGCGAACTTCACCGAGTACTTGGCGAAGTCCCAGGAGTTCTGGGTCACGCTGGAGCACGTGCCCGAGGTGCGGCCGCCGTTGTCGGCCGGGGTGCACTGCCGGTCGCGGTTGAGCGACCAGAAGGTGAACCGGTCCATGTGGTGGCTCGTCGCGTAGTCGAGCACGGTCTGGAAGTCCGCCTGGCTGAAGTACTCGCCCGTGTCGCTGCGGCCGTTCATGCCGGAGAAGCCCTCGTGGGCGTACGCGGTGGCCTCGTCCCAGCCGAAGGTGGACCGCAGGATCGCGTTGAAGTTCGTCAGCGCGCTCGTCTGGCTCGCCGCCCCGTTGAAGCCGCCGTCGAACGGCATGATGGAGAAGTTGTTCGGGGTGAACCCCTGCGACTTGGCCTCCAGCAGCATCTGCTTGCCGAACCAGCCGGTGCCGTCCGCCGTGCCGGCCGTGGTCACGGACACGTACAGTCCGGGGTTGTTCTGCTGGAGGATCTTCGCGGCGCCGATCTCGTTCCGGACGGCCGCGGTGTTCTCGTACTCCGGCTCCTCCAGGTCGAAGTCGATGGCGTGCAGCCCGTACTTGGTGATGACCTGCTGGTAGGCCGCCGCCGTGGACGCGGCGTCGGAGCAGGCCTGGCCGAGCTTGGTGCCGCCGTAGCCGCCGATGGAGACGGAGACGTCGCCGCCCTTGGCCCGGATGGTGTCGATCACCGACTGCACGGCCGTGTCCGAGGAGACCGGTGCCGTGCCGCCCCAGGTGGGCGTGCAGCCCCCGCCGTTCGGGGCGAGGACGAAGGCCAGCTGGAAGGCCTTGAGGCCGGTCGCGTCCATGATCGCGGCCGGGTCCGGCGGGTCGTTGTCCAGCGGCATCAGGTACGGGGCGGCGGCGTACCAGCGGTTGCCGAGCGCGCTCGTCGCGCCCGAGGCGTTGCTCGCGACCAGGGCGGTCGTGCCCGCGGCGGCGAGCGTGACGGCCGCGGCCGCGCCCAGACATGCCCGAAGACGTCTCACTGCGTGCCTCCAGAGGGTGGGGTGGGGGAGAGCCCCTGAGCGGGGGAGCCCCACCCTCTGGGAGGTGTTGCGGTCACGTCAATGAGTTGGACTAGACCAACTCGCTCTTTGGACTAGACCATACGATCTCTTTACCTCCCGCCGACCAGCCGTACGGTGAAGTCCCGGTCCAGCGGCCGGCTCGGCGTCGTGACCGTCGTGACGCGGCTGCCCGAGTCGTAGGACCAAGCGGTGCGCGGGAGTTGACGGCCCTCGAGCAGGACGCGTGCGGGTGCGGAGCCGCCGTGCACCGTGAACCGGTACGTCCGCGCGTCCACCTTGCCCGCGTAGTCGCCCCGGCTCGCGCCTACCCGCACGGTCGTCCCCCGGGCGTCCGCGCGCACCGACACCCGCTGCGTGGCGGCGGCGCCCTTGGCGAAGTCGCGGGTCACGCCGTCGTCCTCGTACAGCGTGTAGCGGCTCGTGCCGTGGGCGGCCGGGTACAGGTCCCAGTCCAGCTCGTGCCGGTCGCGGTTCTGCCAACTCGTCGTCCCCTTCGGCCACATGGGCACGACGGCGCCCTCGCGGACGAAGAGCGGGAGCGTGTCCAGCGGGGCGTGGTAGCCGTTCAGCGTGGTCGGCCCGCGGTAGGTGCGGCCGGTCCAGTAGTCGGTCCAGGTGCCCTTCGGCAGGTAGATGCCGTCGCGGGTGCCGGAGTCCTGGTAGACGGGTGCGACGAGGAAGTCGGGGCCGGACAGGAACTCGTACTTCGCCTGTCCGCCCAGGGTGTCCGGGTCGCCCGGGTACTCCAGCCAGAGCGGTCGCACCGCGCCCACGCCCGTTCTCGCCGCCTGGGCCGACAGGGTGTACATGTACGGCAGCAGGCGTTCCTTGAGCTGGAGGTACTTGCGGTTGATCGAGGTGTACGGCTCCCCGTCCAGCCAGGGCTGCTGATCGGCGGGCTTGCCCGTGGTGATGTCGCTCGCCCATCCGTCCATGGTCATGACGGCCGGCAGGAAGGCCTTCCACTGGAGGTCACGGGTGTACATCTTGGCGTCGTGGCGGTAGATGCTGCCCACGTCACCGGTGTTGTAGGCGATGCCGGACATGGTCGCCCCGGCGTAGGTCGGGATCTGCCAGCGGATGTAGTCCCAGGACAGCTTTTGGTCGCCGGACCACAGCACCCCGCAGCGCTGGGCGCCCGCCCAGGACACCGGCAGCCACACGAAGCCGCGGGCGTCGCTGTTGTCCTCGATGCCCTTCTTGGCCGCGTCGCAGGCGTCCAGCGCGAACTCGTAGCCGTTGCCGACCCAGGCCACGTCCAGCTTGGCCACCCGCTGGCCGGCCTTGACCTGGTCGGCGAGCCTGCCGATGCCGTCCTGAGTCCACAGGCCGAGCTGGGCGTGGTGGTCCGCGAGGCCCTTGGCGGTCTGCTCCAGGTTCTCGTAGCCGCAGCCGTAGCCGTCGTTGACCAGCATCCAGCCGAGCGGCATGTCGTGCTCGGTGTAACCGTCGGCGACCTTCAGCGCGTCCAGGGTGTGCCGCTCGCCCCGGTTGGCGTTGTGCAGATAGCAGTCGGAATCGCCGGGTTCGAGGCCGTAGACCGGCGGCATGAAGGGCCTGCCCGTCAACGCCGTGTACTTCCCGATCACTTGCTTGGCGTTCCCGAGGAAGTAGTAGGCGTCCAGACGGCGTTCCTGCTGACCGGTGGTGACCGGCGAGCCGAAGGTGTACACGCCCGGCGCGAAGGTGTTGCGGAAGACGCCGTAGCCCGCGCTGGAGAGGTAGAAGGGCTGGGAGTTGTTGTAGCCGCCCTCGTTCCAGTCGAAGCTGTTCGCCACGTACATCGTCCGTCCGCGGTGCGCGAAGCTGCCGTTCTGCTCCCCGCCCCCGAAGAACTGCTCGTCCGCGCCCCGCGCGAGGCTCTGCCGCATGCCGCCGGTCGACCAGCGCAGCGGCTTGTCCTCCTGCCAGATCCGGGTACGGTCGTCGGGCTTGTACAGGCCGAACCGCAGCGGCTTCTTGTACACCCGCAGGACGGCGTCCGGGGAGCGGATGCCGTAGTAGTCGCCCGCGTCGAAGGACGAGGTGCGCCGTTCGGGCTCCGGCCGCTCGCGCACGATGGCGGTCCCGGCCGGATCGCTCAGCGAGCCCGACGGGTCGGCCTGGAGGCGCAGCCTGCCTCCCTTCAGGAAGTCCGCACGGGCCGTGAGGCCGCCCGCGCCGATGGTGTAGCTGCCGTCACGGCCCGAGAAGGACGTCAGGTCACCGGCGTCCGTGGTCGCGGGCAGGTAGGCGGTGCCGGTGAAGGAGTCGTCGTGCACGTCGTACGGGACGACGACCACGTGGTACGTGCCCGACGCCCGCGGGATCACCGTGGCCTCCGGGTCGGCGGTGCCGGCGCTGGACGCCACCTGCTTGCCGTGGTCGTCGTAGACGTAGAGGTCGAAGTCGGCCGAGGGCCTGTCCCACTCGACCGACAGCGGGACGCCGCCCTCGGGGTTGTCGTCCCAGTAGCCGTCCGGCACCGAGACGGTCAGGTCGAAGCGGTCGCAGACCTTGTTCTCGGGGTCGGCGGCGGCGTCGGGGCAGCTCTCGGTGCCGCCGCCGGTGCCCTTGGCGTAGACCGGGCTGCGCCAGCCGACGCTGCTGTGGGCCGGATCCAGTAGGGCTCCCGAAGCGGTGGCGGCGGCCTCGGCGGGCACCGGGCCGGCCAGCACGGTCGCGGCCAGGGCGGTCGCCAGCCCCAGCGGCACCCAGGCCGGCCACGGCACACGATGTCGGAGTCTTCGCACGGCGGAACAGCTCCCCTCGCACCCTTGCGGATTGTCTGTCCTTGGAGAAGATGCTCGGAAGAGCTTGAAATCGCCGTCATTCGAGCAACTTCACGCACGAAGCCTCAGGGTTGACGCAGGTTCATGTCAATACCGTGACCGGCTCGGCGCATCCGGGCTCCGGTCCGGCGCGGTGCCGGTGGCCTGGTTCACCGACTACGACGCCGAACCGCACTGCTGCTGAGGACTGGCTGAAAACGCGTGAACTGCGGGTCGGTCCGCGGTCCGCGCACCGCGGTGCTCGTGCACCCGGGGCCGCGCGACCCCGCCGACCGGCAGCTGGAGGCGGTGGGCGGCCTGCGGAGCCGTCCCGGTCGTCCGGTGCCGGGCAGGTCGCGCGACTCGTGACCGGCCCGCGGCCGCCCGCTCGCGGAGAGCCCGGCCGGCCCGGCGTGTGCGCGGGCGGGCGCCCGGGCAACGTCGGGGAGGGGGCGGCCGCACGACTGCCGACTGCTCCGTTACTGGCAGGTACTTGTCAAGAATCGGCCAAATGCCGGACGTGCACCGGTCCTTGTGGTCGGGTCTCCTGCGTCAGCAGTGTCGACACCCGATCCGGGAGGCCTGGTGTCCGTGCCAACCCGCAGAAGACGGTGGTTCACCGTCTGTGCGCTCACCGCGTCCGCAGCACTGGCGATGATCCCCCCGTCAGCCGCGTCCGGCCGAGGGGTGAACCCCTTCGGAGTGCGCGTCCTCGCTCAACTCGCCCACGAACGCGAGCAGTCGACCGGCGCCGTCGCACCGCACCTGGCGGCGGACGACGACGACGGCAACGAGGCGAACGAGATCGCCGAGGGCGCCGACCAGTACGCCGAGGCCCGTACCTCACCCGGGGTCGTCGCACCCGGCGCCTACGGCGCCGCCTGGCAGGACCTCACCAGGCTCAGGAGCACCGGCGGGGACTGGCGCCACCTCACCGGCCTGCCGTACGACTCCGACGACCGGCGCTACCGCGACATCGACTCCAACTCCAGCGGCGGGTCCGGCGACGTCACCGGCCGGATGGCCGCCGTGGCCGCCGACGACCACGGCTACGTCTACGCGGGCAGCGCCGGCGGCGGCGTCTGGCGCTCGCGCGGCGGAGGCGGCCACTGGCGGCCCATCAGCGACCGGCTCCCCGCCCAGTCCACCGGCGCCCTCGCACTGGACGGATCGGGCCGGCTGTGGCTGGGCACCGGAGAGGCCACCACCAACGCGGACGCCTACCTCGGCAGCGGCGTGTACGTCCTCAGTCACCCCCACCACGGCACGTTCTCCTCGCGCGGCCGGGTCGGCGGCGACGAGCTGGACAGCACCACCGTCCACGAACTCCGCTTCGGCGGCGGCAAGGTGTGGGCGGCCACCAGCGAGGGCGTGTGGAGCCACTCCACGCGCAGGCTGAGCGGCGCGTGGAAACTGGAGTTCGCGCCCAACCCCGAATTCCTGCCGGGTGGTTCGCGGGCCGACGACCCGGACGCCCCGTACAAGAACATCGCCAACGACATCGCCGTCGACCCCAAGGACCCCGCCAAGGTGGTCCTCGCGATCGGCTGGCGCAGCGGCGACGACTACAACGGCTTCTACACCAGGTCAGGTCATACCTGGACGCGGATCACCAGCGGCCTCGGCGACCTGCCGGCCGACGCGGACGGCGTCGGCGGCGTCACCTTCGCCCGCTCCGCCGACGGCTCCCGCTACTACGCGATCGACCAGTCGCCGGAGCAGCTCAACACCAACCCGGACAGCGGCCTGGAGGGCATCTTCGTCTCCAAGTCCGGTTCGCCGACCGGGCCCTGGACGAAGATCGCCGACTACAAGGGCCTCGCCGCGACGGGTTCGGCGCTGACCTCACCCGGATTCATGCCGGGCGTCCAGGCCTGGTACAACCAGTTCCTCACCGTCGACCCGAGCGACCCGCGGCACGTCTACGCGGGCCTGGAGGAGGTCTACGAGACCAAGGACGGCGGCGGCACCTGGTCCACCGTCGGCCCGTACTGGAACTTCGGCTTCTCCTGCTGGCGCATCGACCCGGCCGAGCAGACCGGCGACTGCCACCAGACCACCCACTCCGACCAGCACGGGGTGGCCATCGGCCGGCACCACGGCAAGTCGTACGTGTACGTCGGCAACGACGGCGGCGTCTACAAGCGCCCGGTCGACGGCTCCCAGGACGCCTCCGGCCACGCCACCGACTGGACGTCCCTCAACGACGGCACGATCGACACGCTCCAGTACTACTCGGTCGGCATCGGCAAGGACCCCGACCACGGCGGCCTGTCCGTCACCGGCGGCCTCCAGGACAACGGCCAGTCCGTGCTGCGCAGCGACGACAAGGTGATGGGCTCCAACTTCGGCGGCGACGGCGGTGACACCCTCACCGACCCCGGCAACGGCTGCAACATCGCCGAGGAGTACGTCTACCTCGCCGTCCAGGTCACCCAGAACTGCGCGGTGAACGACGGCAGCTGGGTGAGCGATCCCGCCAAGGCCACCTCGTACGGTGTCGCGCCGCCCGACAACGCCACCGGTGAGGCCCGCTTCATCGCGCCGCTCGCGGCCGACCTGAAGAACCCCGCCGCCTGGGTCGCCGGCGGCCGTCACGTCTGGGTGCAGAACCACGGCTACGCGATCCGCAGCGGCTCCGAGTGGACCAGCGCGCACGACTTCGGCGCGGGCCGGTACGCCACCGCCGTCGCCGCCTCCGGCGGCAGGATCTACGCCGCCTGGTGCGGCCCCTGCAACAACCAGGGCTTCGCCCGCGGCATCGCCGTCGGCAACGCGGACGGCACCGGCTGGCACGACATCACCCTGCCCGTCGACGGCACCGTACCCAACCGCTATCTGAGCGGATTCGCCGTCGACCCGAAGAACGCCGACCACGTCTTCCTCGCCGTCAACGGCTTCTCCCGGCACTGGACCGAGGGTCCCGGCGCCGGCGTGGGCCATGTCTTCGAGTCCACGAACGGCGGCACCACCTGGAAGGACATCTCGGCCAACCTGCCCGACGTGCCCACCGACTCCGCGCTGGTCACGGCGGACGGCGGCCTCGCCGTCGCCACCGACCTCGGCGTGGTGTACCGGGCGCCGGGCCGCACCACCTGGCAGCGCGTCGGCGACCTGCCGGCCGTCGCCGTCCTCCAGCTGAAGACGAGCCCCGACGGCGGCACGCTGTACGCCGCCACGCACGGCCGGGGCATCTACTCCGTCAGGCTGAGGCACCTGCGCTGAGCGCCGAGGGGTGATCCGGCCGGTGCCGGGTCACCCCTGCCGCGGGTACGGCACCACGCGCACGTCCAGCGTGAGGACCGGGCGGGCCGCACCCGCCACGTCCGGCGCCCTGGCGGCCACGGTGACCCGGGCCTCGCCTCCCCGGGCGCCCGCGGAGCGCAGGGCGGCGTGCGCGGTGCCGTCGGCGTCCAGGCGCCAGCCGGACGCGACGACGAGGGCGGGGGCCGAACTCCGCACCCCCTCCCAGCGCTTGTCGTCCACCCGGGGCCGCAGCACGAGGGTCACCACCGTCCCGGGCCGCACGCACAACCGCCGCCGTACCGGATCGCCGGGGGAGACGGCCAGCTCGGCCCGTCCGGCGAGGCAGCGGCCCGGCACGGCCGATGAATCCGGCACGGCCGAGGAACCAGGCACGGAGACACCCGGGGACACCGGGGAACCGGGCGGCGAGGACCCCTGGGCCGAGGACGCCGACTGCGGGGGCCGGGCCGACCCGCCTGCGGACGCACCGGCCTGCCCACCGCGCTCCGACGACGCCCCGCACCCGGCCACCACGAGGATCGCGGCGACCGCACACCCCAGGGTCCACCACCGCATGCCGGCCCACCTCCCGGTCTCGGTCCGCTCCCCACCAGCATGCCTCGGCCACCGCCGCGAGCACGGAACCGGGCACCGGCTACGCGGGCGGACCGGCTATGCGCAGGGTCGCCGTGGGGGGCGGCGCGTCCGAGCCGTCGGAGCCGGTGGCGTCGGTCCACCAGTCGGCGCCGTCCTCGATGTAGCGCAGCAGGACGCCCTCGCGGATCGCCCAGGGGCAGACCACGGCCCGGCGCAGCCCCATGAGCTTGAGCGCCGTGTGCCCGACGACCGCCCCGGCCAGGCTCTGGGCCGCGCGCGGCGCGGAGATCCCGGGCAGCTGGGCCCGCTCGACGGTGGGCAGCGCGGCGAGACGGCGCACCGCCTCGCCCAGGTCCCCGCAGACCAACTCCCGCTCCACGAACGGGCCGAACCGCCCCGGTGCGGCCCCGCACAACCGGGCCAGCTGCTGGAACGTACGCGAAGTGACGGCGGCGGTGCGCGGCCGCTCCCAGCGGATCCGCGAGGCCACGTCCCGCAGCTCGTGCCGGATCCGGCGGCGCAGTTCCTTCAGTTCACCGGGCCCGGGCGGGTCCTGGACGCTCAAGTGCTCCCGCGTCAGCCGGCTCGCGCCGAGCGGCAGGGAGACGGCGAAGTCGGGCAGCCGGCCCCTGCCGAACGCCACCTCCAGCGAGCCGCCGCCGATGTCGAGCAGAGCGAGCGGGCCCGCGTTCCAGCCCAGCCAGCGCCGCGCGGCCAGGAAGGTCAGTTCGGCCTCGGTCTCACCCGGCAGCGTGCACATACGGATCCCGGTCGACGACGCCACCCGGTGCAGGATCTCCTGCCGGTTGGGCGCGCCGCGCACCACCGCCGTCGCGAAGGCCAGCGGCCCCGAGGCGTGCCACCGCCGGGCCGTCGCGCCCGCCGCGGCCACCGCCTTGACCAGCTGCTCCACCGCCTCCTCGGCGATGGTGCCGTCCGGACCGACATGTTCGGACAGGCGCAGCTTCCATTTGACGGTGTGCACCGGCAGCGGAACACCCCCCTCCACATCCGCGATCACCAGTCTGACCGTGTTCGACCCCGCGTCCACCACACTCACCCGCATGGCCGGGAAGTACCCAATTCGACGACCTCGACGCCTCGCACGGGGGGCGTGCCGGTGCACAGCCTCCCGGAGCTGTCCGGATCTCGGCCCCCTATGCGCGCATACGGCCCGCCCTGCCCTTAGATGGGCACGACCACAGTCGGCAGGGGAGCGGTACTTGACCAGAACGGCTGTCACGAAAGTCCTGGTGATCGGCGGCGGGATCGCCGGCACCGCGACCGCGCTGGGCCTGCGCAAGGCCGGGTTCGACGTCACCGTGTTCGAGTCCCACCCCGACACGGCCGAGGACATCGGCGCCTTCCTGACCCTGGCGAGCAACGGCATGCGGGCCCTGGCCCAGCTGGACGCCACCGACGCCGTCACGGCCGTCGGTTTTCCGCTGACTTCCCTGCGCCTGCTCGACCACCAGGGCACCGAGGCCGCGCACGCACCGCTCGGCGAGGCCGCCGACCCGGCCCTGCGCTACCGCTGCCTGCGCCGCGGCGAGCTGAACGCCGCCCTCCAGGGTGAGACCGCCCGCCGCGGCATCCCGCTGCGCCACGGCGCCCGGCTGGAGTCCGTGACGGACGGCCCGGACGGTGTCACCGCCCGCTTCGCCGACGGCACGAGCGCCACCGGGGACCTCCTCGTCGGCGCCGACGGGCTGAACTCGACCGTCCGGCGGCTCATCACACCCGGCGTCAGACCCGTCTACGCGGGCCAGCGTGTCTACTACGGCTACACCGCCGCCGCCCCCGTGGCCGGTCCCGACGGCACCATCACCATGGTGCGGGGCAGCGAGGCCGCCTTCGGATACGCGGTGTCGCCGGCCGGCGAGGCGTACTGGTTCGCCCGGGCCGGTGGAGACCCGCTGCCCGCCGGCGCCTCTGGCGGTCCGTCCGCCGCCCTGCGCGGGCAGTTGCTGCCGCTGCTGCGCAAGGACGCCACGCCCGCTGCCGACCTGGTCGAGGCCGCCGACGACGGCATCATGGTCACCAACGCCACCGAGCTGCCGCTGGGCGCCACGTGGCGTTCCGGACGCGTCCTGCTCATCGGTGACGCCGCCCACGCGGCCTCCCCGGCGACCGGCCAGGGAGCCTCCATGGCCCTGGAGGACGCCGTCGTCCTCGCCAAGGCCCTGCGCGACCTGCCCGACCCGCGCGGCGCGTTCGCCGCGTACGAGCGGCACCGCCGCCCGCGGGCGGAGCACAACATCACCGTCAGCGGGGGCATCTCCCGCGGCACCCGCACCCCGTCCCGCCCGGCCACCGAACCCGCGGCCGGTCCGGCCGGCGGAGCGGCCCGTCCCACGGCGCCGGACGAGGACCTGATCCGCCAACTGGCCTGGGACACCGCCCTTCCGGCCGCCCCGCCCGCGGCGGACTGACCGGCGCGCTCCCGCCCGCACACCCGGGCACGACCGGGGTGCGTCCGCTTGCGAAAGTGCAAGAGGCGGAGCACTGGAGTCCATTGCCGGGGAATCCGCCGGCGCCGGATCGTTCCGTGCAACCGGCCCTTCGGCGACAAGGAGCACCCGTGCGACTCTTGAGCAGAGCAGGCGGCGCCGTGACCGCGGCCGCCGCCCTGGTCCTGGGCGGTGGCACAGCCTCCCCGGCGGCCCCGGTCCCGGCCGGCGCCACCTACAGCGTGACCGTCGGCACCCCCGTGCCCTTCCCCCATCCCACGGACACCCCCGCCACCGCGTTCATCGACAAGGACGGCACCTTCCACTACCAGCAGTCCGCCGCGCTCTACGGCGCCCAGGACCCGCGGGTCTGGGACTTCTACACCGGCAAGGACTTCGACACCGCCGGCTACGACAAGAAGCTCAGCGAGGCGGCCGACCCGGCCAACCCCGCCGACCGCAACGACGACACCACCTGGCGGTGCGAGAACAGCCCCACCGGCCGTGCGGCGACGTACGCCCCGAGCGGCTCCGGCTACGCCAGGAAGAACTACTGCGACCTGTCCGGGGTGTGGGTCGACCCGGACACCGGTGACTGGTACGGCCTGGTGCACAACGAGTTCACCCCGCGTCCCTTCGGCGACGGACTGCACTACGACGCCATCGACTACGCCGTCTCCACCGACCAGGGCCGCACCTGGAGCATCGAGGACCATGTCATCACGTCCCCGTACAGCACCGGCCGCGGGGACACGGCGGCCTTCCCGAACCAGACGTACTCCTACGGCGACGGCGACCAGCGCCTGTTCGTCGACACCGCCTCGGGCTACTTCTACGTCTATTACGGCTCGCGGATCGTCGACAAGGGCGGCAGCTGGAAGGCGTTCTACGAGCACGTGGCCCGCGCGCCGATCGCCGGGAAGATGGCGCCCGGCTCCTGGCGCAAGTGGTACGACGGTGCCTGGACGCAGCCCGGAACGGGCGGCCGGGAGAGCAACATCGTCCCGGCCGACACCGGCCACCCCTCCGGCTACACCCCCGTCACCGACGAGTACGACCCCGCGAACACCGGCACGTCCGCCGAGCAGATCGCGGCCGGGAAGATGCCGCCGACCTCGCCGCTGTTCGTGATGAACATCGCCTACGACGCCTACCTCGGCCTGTACATCGGCACCCCGCAGGCGGTCGACCAGAGCGGCGGCTCACCGCAGTACCTGTACGCCACCGACGACCTGGCCACCCAGAAGTGGCGGCTCATCGGCGGCACCGGCGGGTACACCAACGCCTCCTGGTACCGCTGGTTCCTGGACGGCGCGAACCGCACCTCCTCCGCCGTCGTGGGCAAGAGCTTCCGGTCGTACTGCTCCTTCGGCTGCTCCCACGACGCCTCCGGCGAGTACGTCGACCTCACCGTCCAATCCTCCGCCCCCGCGGCCCCGCCCGTGGACACCGGCCGCGCGCACCGTATCGCCGGCGGTGCGGGCCGGTACCTCGCCCAGGCGTCCGGTTCCGCCACCACCTCGATCGCGAAGCCCACGCGATCCGGCCGTGACGCGTGGCTCTTCCGGCCGACCGGCGACGGCGCGTTCACCGTCGCCAACGCGGCGAGCGGTCGTCTCCTGGGCGTCGACTCCACCACCGCGGCCGGCCGCGCCTGGGGCGCCAGGCCGACCGTCACCGCGGAGCGCGGCGGCGGACCCACCGTCGGGCAGCAGTGGTTCGTGATCCCCGACGCCTCAGCCGACGGCGCCTGCCACCTGGTCAACCGGTACAGCGGCCTCGTGCTCGGCCTCTCCGCCAGGTCCGGCCGGCTCGCCGAGACCACACCGGTGCGCAACTGGACCGACCGCAGCGGCAGTTCCGTCGGCGCCGGCCGCACCGGAGCCGAACAGCTCCTGACCCTCACCCCGGTCGAGAGGTGAACGGCGGCTCGGGCCCGCCCGGCGCACTCCGGCCGCGCGGGCCCGAGCCGGCTGCCTGGCTCCTGCCGTGACTTCCTCCTATCCTGCGCCCATGTCGATCATCAACGGGGCCTCCGACGCACAACTGGCCGTGACCGCGGCCCTGGCCGGCGCGGCGGTGGTGCGCGACCTGTACGGCAAGCGCCTCGCGCGCCACGAGAAGTCCGCCGGCGACTTCGCGACGACCGCCGACCTCGTCGCCGAGCAAGCCATCGTGGACATCCTGCGCGAAGCCCGCCCGCAGGACGCGGTGACCGGCGAGGAGAGCGGACGCACCGGTGCCGCGGGCGCACACCGCCGCTGGCTGGTCGACCCACTGTGCGGCACCCTCAACTACGCCGTGCACACCATGCTCGTCGGCGTGAACGTCGCCCTGCGGGAGGGCGCCGCCATCACCGCGGCGGCGACGGCCGACCCCTTCAGCGGCGAGGTGTTCTGGACCGACGGCGTGCGCGCCCGGGTCCGCCGGGACGGCACCGATGAGGAGGTGACCCCGTCGGCCGGTTCCGCGCTGGTCGACGTCAACCTCGACCCGCCCTTTCCCAGCGCGCCCGGATTCCGGGCCGTGCGCCTGCTGGGCGAGCCCGGCTTCACCGAGCGGTTCCGGCCCCGGGTGATCTCCAGCACCCTGGCGGTGGCGTGGGTCGCCGCGGGGCGCAGGGCCGCCTACGTCACCGACGGCGATCTGCGCGACAGCGTGCACTTCGCCGCCGGAATCGCGCTGTGCCGGGCGGCGGGCTGCACGGTGACCGGTCTGCACGGCGAGCCCGTGCTCACCGGGGCGGGCGGCCTCGTCGCCGCCGCCGACGCCGGGACGCACGCGGCACTGCTGGACCTGATCCGCTCCACCGGCTGAAGTCATCGCCCCGGCAACGCGGTTCGAAGGATTTGGCTTCCGAAGACTTGTGGCCCGCTTGGTTCACCACTTAAATCAAAACATGAACTAAGTAGTGGGGCCGGTCCTCCGGCCCCCGCAGCCGCATGGAGCCGCCGCATGAGTCCACATCGCGCACGATTGAGACCCCTGGGTGTCGCCCTGGCCGCCATGGCCGCGCTGATCGCCCTCCCGCTGAGCAACAGTCCCGCCGCCGCGGCCGAAACCCCCTTGTCCCAGGGGAAGTCGGCCACCGCGTCCTCCACCGAGAACGCCGGCACCCCCGCCTCCGCCGCCGTCGACGGCGACACCACGACCCGCTGGTCCTCCGCCGCGAGCGACGACCAGTGGCTCCAGGTGGACCTCGGCGCCACCGCCTCCGTCACCCGGGTCGTCCTGAACTGGGAGGCCGCCTACGGCAAGGACTACAGGCTTCAGATCTCGAAGGACGCCGCCACCTGGACCGACCTGAAGTCGGTCACCGGTTCGGACGGCGGCACCGACACGGTCGACGTGAGCGGACAGGGCCGCTACGTCCGCCTCCAGGGCGTGCACCGGGCCACGCAATGGGGCTATTCCCTCTGGGAGTTCCAGGTCTTCGGATCGACGTCGACGACGCAGCCGGACTGCGGTACCGCCAACGCCGCGAAGGGCAGGGCCGCTTCGGCCTCCTCCACCGAGAACGCCGGCACCCCCGCCTCCGCCGCGTTCGACGGCGACCCCGGCACCCGCTGGTCCAGCCAGGCCGCCGATCCGCAGTGGGTGCGGGTCGATCTCGGCTCCGTCCAGGACATCTGCAAGGTGGACCTCGCCTGGGAGGCCGCGTACGGCAAGGACTTCCAGATCCAGACCTCGTCGGACGGGCAGAGCTGGAACACCCTGAAGAGCGTCACCGGCGCGACCGGCGGCACCGCGTCCTACGACGTCAGCGGCTCCGGCCGGCACGTCCGGATCCACGGCACCGCCCGCGGCACCGGCTACGGCTACTCCCTGTGGGAGGTCGCCGTGCACACCGGCACCACCGGCACCCCGCCGGTCCAGGGCGGCGGCGACCTCGGCCCGAACGTCATCGTCGTGGACCCCTCCACCCCCAACCTCCAGCAGAAGTTCGACCAGGTCTTCGCCCAGCAGGAATCCGCCCAGTTCGGCTCCGGCCGCTACCAGTTCCTGCTCAAGCCCGGCACCTACAACGGCGTCAACGCCCAGATCGGCTTCTACACCTCGATCTCCGGACTCGGCCTGAACCCCGACGACACCCAGATCAACGGTGACGTCACCGTCGACGCCGGCTGGTTCAACGGCAATGCCACCCAGAACTTCTGGCGTTCGGCGGAGAACCTCGCGATCACCCCGTCCAACGGCACCGACCGCTGGGCCGTGGCCCAGGCCGCGCCGTTCCGCCGCATCCACGTCAAGGGCGGCCTCAACCTCGCCCCCAACGGCTACGGCTGGGCCTCCGGCGGCTACATCGCCGACTCCAAGATCGACGGCACCGTAGGCCCGTACTCCCAGCAGCAGTGGTACACCCGGGACAGCTCGGTCGGCGGCTGGACCAACGGCGTGTGGAACATGACCTTCTCCGGCGTCCAGGGCGCCCCCGCCACCGACTTCGACAACGGCCCGTACACCACCCTGGACAACACCCCGGTCTCGCGGGAGAAGCCCTTCCTCTACCTCGACGGCTCCGCCTACAAGGTGTTCGTCCCCGCCAAGCGCACGAACGCGCGGGGCGTGTCCTGGCCGGCGAACGCGGGCACGTCCCTCCCGCTCGACCAGTTCTACGTCGTGAAGCCCGGCGCGACGGCCGCCACCATCAACGCGGCCCTCGCCCAGGGCCTCAACCTCCTGTTCACGCCCGGTGTCTACCACCTCGACCGGACCATCGACGTCACCCGCGCCGACACCGTCGTGCTCGGGCTCGGCCTCGCGACCCTGGTCCCGGACAACGGCGTCGACGCGATGCACGTCGCCGACGTCGACGGCGTGAGGCTCGCCGGCTTCCTCATCGACGCGGGTTCCGTCAACTCCACCACCCTGCTGCGGATCGGCACCCCCGGCGCCGGCGCCGACCACTCCGCCAACCCCACCACCATGCAGGACGTGTTCGTCCGCGTCGGCGGTGCCGGTCCCGGCCTCGCCACCGACTCCGTGGTCGTCGACAGCGACGACGTGATCATCGACCACACCTGGATCTGGCGCGCCGACCACGGCAGCGGCGTCGGCTGGGACACCAACCGCGCCGACTACGGACTGCGCGTCAACGGCGACGACGTCCTCGCCACCGGCCTGTTCGTGGAGCACTTCAACAAGTACGACGTCTACTGGAACGGCGAACGTGGCCGCACGATCTTCTTCCAGAACGAGAAGGCGTACGACGTCCCGAACGCCGCCGCCGTCACCCACGACGGCATCGTCGGCTACGCGGCCTACAAGGTCGCCGACACCGTCACCATCCACGAGGCCTGGGGCCTGGGCAGCTACTGCAACTTCACGGCCGATCCGTCGATCGTGCAGGCCCACGGCTTCCAGGTGCCCACCACCCCGGGCATCAGGATGCACGACCTCCAGGTGATCTCGCTCGGCGGCATGGGCCAGTACGCCCACGTCGTCAACAACACCGGGGCACCCACCTCGGGGACCAGCACCGTCCCCTCCAAGGTGACGTCCTTCCCGTAGTCCGCGCGGCCGTTCCGGGACGGGGCCGAGCTCCCGTCCCGGAACGGCCGCTTTCCCGGACCGCTCCTCAGTCGGCGGACAGGGTCTCGTGCGGGGATCTGCGGTAGGTGTCCCGGTAGAGGCCCGCGAAGCGGCCGGGATGGTGAAAGCCCCAGCGGGCCGCGACCTCCGTCACCGTCGTCCCGCCGCCCCGGTCGGCGGCCACCAGGTCCCGGTGGGCGTGCGTGAGCCGCACCCGGCGCAGATGGGCCAGCGGGGTGGTGTCCAGATGACGGCGGAAGGCGTACTGCAGCGCCCGTACCGTCACATGCGCCGCCGCGGCGATGTCGGCCACCGTGACGGGCTGGTCCGCGTGGTCGTCGATGAAGGCGAGGGCCCGGCGCAGCATCACCGGATGCGCGTCGTTGCGGTCGGCGGCGGTCGGCTCGGCGAGCGCCGTGCTGGGGAACGCGGCCAGGACGCTCGCCGCCAGGTACTGGGCCGCCGTCGCGGCGATCAGCGGCTGGTCCGCGATCTCCGGATCCGACAGCACGCCCTCGCGCAGGTGGGTGATGGTGCGCGCGAGGTGGCGGGCCGCGGCCGCCGACTGCGGACGGTGCCCGGTCAGCCGCACGGGAGGCGCGCCGTCCTCGCGACCGGCCACCTGGCCGAGGAGCGCCGGGTCCAGCATGGTGATGGTGTAGCGGGCGTTGCAGATCCGTCCCGCGTACGGCAGGTCCGGCGGGGCGAACAGCACCACGTCACCCGGCCCGAACTCGTCCTCGACCCCGTGGTAGCCGTGGTCCCGCACCGTGCCCTCGTGGACGACGCAGAGACAGATCCGGCCCAGCGGCGTCACCGAGTAGCTCATCTCGAAGTCCAGCGCGAGGTCGTCGACACTCACCGCGGGGATACCGGCCCGCCGGATCCGCGCGCGGTTCGCACCGGGTGTCCCACTGCCGATGCGCATCCTGGCGTAGGCACGGCTGAGGAAGTCCTCCGTGACCCCCAGGTCACGACTGTCGAAGGTGAGCGATTCCATCCCCCACAAATGCCCCCTGAACCACCCCGCATGTGCCGTCTGACCAGGTATTTTTCGCTTTCTGGACAACTTTTTGCGATGTCCTTCGCCTGGCGGCTGTTCCTGGCGCACATGGCTTTGCAGGGTGAACGACATGATCGGAAACGACGAGCAGGCGGAACGGCTGAGACTCCTCCAGGAGGAAGTCGACCAGCTGCGGCAGGCCGTGGTCTCGCACGCCGTCGTCGACCAGGCGATCGGCGTGGTCATCACCGCCGGCGGTCTCAGCCCCGAGCAGGGCTGGAAGGCCCTGAAACACATCTCGCAGCACACCAACATCAAGCTGCGGGAGGTGGCGGACACCCTGGTGCGGTGGCCCGCGAGCGGCACCCTCCCCGAAGCGGTCCGCCAGGCCCTGTTCGCCGCCGTCGCGCAGGCACGCGGGGACGGGACCGACGGCCGGGACGGCCGGACGGAGCTGAGCGGAGGCCGGTCGCGCTGAGGGACCCTACGTCCGCACACCCGCCGTGCCGGCCAGGTGCTCCCGGGCCCGCGCACGCGGCTCCGCAGACCCTGCGGGTCATGGCGCGTACGTGACCGGTACGTCCCGAACTGCGGGCGTGCCGGCCGGCGCATAGGGTGGCCTCTGCGGGCGGCCGGACGGGCGCCCGCCACCCGGGTCAAGAAGCCGGCCCCGCTGACGAAGACTCGTCCGGCAGGCGGGCCTTGGCCCCGTCCGGCGGTCTCCGGGACCGGACCGTGCGTCCGGCGGGCCTGCCCCCGGCACTCGATCAGGAGACGGCCCGACTTCACCCCGACCGGAAATCTCCCATGGTTACCGGTTTCGGACGCCCCGGCCCGGGGACCTCGGTACGGCAGCCGTGCCGACCCTTTCTTCCGTGTTCGACCCGATGCGTTCACCGAGTCGGCCGTATGTCCCGGCGTGGCCACCGCGCGGCGCGCACCTCACCGCGCCCCGCGCGGACCCCCCATGACCAGCGAAGGACTGCCACTGATGAGCGAGACCAATCCCCTCAAGCATGCGGCGGACAAGGTGGCGAAGGCCCTGCGCGGTGCTGCCGAGGGCCCGGAGGACGGCGTGCCCGGCAAGCCGGGCCCCGAGTCGCCGCCGTTCGCCGAACCGACGGAGCCCCGCGAGCCGTTGCCGTCCAAGCCCGACCAGAGCGGCCCGGACACCGTCTCGCCCACCGGTCAGCCCACCGGCGCCGACCAGGCACGGATGGCGCAGAGCGGCAGCTATCTGACCGACGCGCAGGGCACCCGGCTGTACGACACCGACCACTCGCTCAAGGCGGGCCCCCGCGGCCCGGTCCTGCTCCAGGACCACCACCTGCGCGAGAAGGTCATGCACTTCGACCACGAGCGCATCCCCGAGCGGGTCGTGCACGCCCGCGGCGCGGGCGTGCACGGCGTCTTCCGCAGCTACGGCACCGCGGCCGGCGTCACCAAGGCGGCGTTCCTCGCCGAGGACAGCGAGACTCCGGTGTTCGTCCGCTTCTCCACCGTGCTCGGTTCGAGGGGGTCCTCCGACACCGTCCGCGACACCCGGGGGTTCGCGACGAAGTTCTACACCAGCGAGGGCGTCTTCGATCTCGTCGGCAACAACATCCCGGTGTTCTTCATCCAGGACGCGATCAAGTTCCCGGACGTCGTCCACGCCGCCAAGCCGCACCCCGACCGGGAGATCCCGCAGGCCCAGAGCGCCCACGACACCTTCTGGGACTTCGTCACGCTGCACACCGAGGCCACCCACCACACCCTGTGGAACATGTCCGACCGGGGCATCCCGCGCTCCTTCCGGGCGATGGAGGGCTTCGGCGTCCACACCTTCCGCCTGGTGAACACCGCCGGCGAGACCACCCTGGTGAAGTTCCACTGGAAGCCGAAACTGGGCGTGCACTCCCTGGTGTGGGAGGAGGCGCAGATCATCAACGGCGTCGACCCCGACTTCCACCGCCGCGACCTCTACGACGCCATCGAGTCCGGCGCCTACCCGGAGTGGGAGCTGGGTATCCAGACCTTCCCCGACACCCCCGAGCAGACCTTCGAGGGCATCGACCTGCTGGACGCGACGAATCTCGTCCCCGAGGAACTCGCCCCCGTGCAGCCCATCGGCCTGCTCACCCTCAACCGCAACCCCTCGAACTACTTCGCCGAGACCGAGCAGGTCGCCTTCCACGTCGGCCACCTCGTCCCCGGCATCGACGTCACCGACGACCCGCTGCTGGCCGGCCGGCTGTTCTCCTACCTGGACACGCAGATCACCCGGCTGGGCGGGCCCAACTTCCCGCAGATCCCGATCAACCGGCCGCACTCGCCCGTCAACGACATGCTGCGCGACGGCTTCCACCAGACCGCCGTGCACCGCGGTGTCGCCCCCTACCGGCCCAACTCCCTCGACGGCGGCTGCCCGTTCACCGCGGGCGTCGACACGGGCGCGTTCATCGAGACGCCCGTACGGGTGCCGGAGGCCACCAAGGTCCGTGAGGCACCGGAGTCGTTCGACGACCACTTCAGCCAGCCCCGCCGGTTCTGGCTCAGCATGAGCCCGGTGGAGCGCGAGCACATCATCGGCGCCTACTCCTTCGAACTCGCCAAGTGCTACGAACAGGCCATCCGGGAGCGGGCGTTGCAGGTCCTCGCGAACATCGACCCGGAGCTGTGCGCGGGCGTCGCCGCCGGACTCGGCCTGCCCGCACCCGGGCCGACCGTGCCCCTGGCCGAGGTCGAACCGAGCCCCGCCCTCTCCCAGGTCGGTCACACCTGGCCGACCGACGGCCGGATCGTCGGCATCGTCACCGGCCCCGACGGCGACCTCGACGGCGTACGGGCCGTGCGCGAGGAGGTGCTGAGCGGCGGCATGGTCCCCCTGATCGTGGCACCGGCCGGCGGCACTCTCGATGACGGCGCGGACACCCTGACCGTCCAGCGGACCTACGCCACCGCCCGTTCGGTGGAGTTCGACGCCCTGCTGGTGGCCGGGACCCCTGGGGTAGGTGTCGACGCCTACGGTGCCCGCGACGCCAAGGCCGGCACGCCCACGGCCCAACTGGGCACCCCCGACCCCCGGGTGGGACTGCTGCTGGCGGAGGCCTACCGGCACGGCAAGGCCATCGGTGCCGCCAAGGGCGGCGAGGCCGCGCTGGAGGCGGCCGGCATCCCGCTCGACGCCCCCGGGGTGGTCGCCGGCGACACCGCGACGGCGGTGCTGCAGCAGCTCACCCGGTTGCTCGGCGCCCACCGGGTCTGGGAACGCTTCCCCTCGGCCGCCTGACCGGAACGGCGGACGCGCGGCGGTCCGATCGGCCTAGCCGGAGAGGCGAACGACGTGGCGGACAGGTGTGATGGACGGGTCCCTACGCCCAACCAGTGAGGCAGATCATGCGCATTCGCAGCATCGCCACAACGGCCGTTCTCGCAGGTGTTCTCGGACTCGCGGGTGCGACCGCCGCACACGCCGACCCGGACCCGGTCGTCGGAAGTGCCGTCAACAGCCCGGGAGTCCTCTCGGGCAACGTGATCCAGGTGCCGGTCAACATCCCGGTCAACCTGTGCGGCGACAGCATCGACCTCGTCGGCCTGCTGAACCCGGCCGGCGGCAGCTCCTGCGTCAACGACTGACGATGCCCGCGCGCCGGCCCCTCCACCCCCGGGGCCGGCGCACGGCCGTTCAGGACCCCGTCGTCCGCGCCGCCCCGGCAGGCGCCGTCGCGGTCTGCGCGGGCTCCGCCGTGCGGCACAGCAGCAGACAGATGTCGTCGTCGTGCTCGGAGTCGTGCAGCATCGGCTTCAGCAGCAGGTCGGCCGCCGCCTCCAGGTCCGCCGGCTCCGTCCCGTCCAGCGACTCCATGGCCCGGGCCAGCCGGTCGATGCCCGCGTCGATCCCGGCGGACCGCCGCTCCACCAGACCGTCGGTGTAGAGCGCGATCGTGGATCCCGCGGGCAGCTCGACGGTGTGCTGCTCGTACTCGTAGGGCACCGGAACGCCCAGCATGATCCCCGGCTTCGCCTCCAGCACCCGCACCGCGCCCCCGGGACCCCGGGTGACGGGCGGCGGATGCCCGGCGGCCGCCCACAGCACCTCCGACGTGCCCGGCGTGAACCGGGCGATCGCACAGGTCGCGTACAACTCCGGCTGCTGGTGCAGCAGCATGCGGTGCAGCAGCGTCAGGATCCGGGCCGGGCCGTTGCCCTCGACGGCGTACGCGCGCAGCGCGGTGCGCAACTGCCCCATGATCACCGCAGCGCGCAGCCCGTGCCCGGTGACATCCCCTATCACCGTCAGCACACTGCCGTCGGGCTGCGGGAAGGCGTCGTACCAGTCGCCGCCGATGTTCAGGCCGTGCGTCGCGGGCAGGTAGCGGGCGGCCAGCGCGAGGCCGGGGGTCGAGGGCAGGTCGGTGAGCTGGGCGCGTTGCAGGGCCTCGGCGACGTCCCGGTGCTGCTCGTACCGGCGGGCGTTGTCCAGGGCGATGCCCGCACGGCGGGCCACCTCCAGCAGCATCACCGTGGTGTCCGGGGCGAAGCGGTCACCGGGCGCGGTCAGCGTCAGCACACCCTGCACCGTGCGCGCGCCGAGCGGCAGGCACAGCAGGGGCCGGTGGGGGGAGAGCGCGGAGGCCGGCAGGTCGTCCACGCCCGGCAGTTCACCGGGATGGGGGCCGGCGTACTGCGGGCGTCCGGTGCGGGCCGCCGCGACCGCGGCCGCCGGCCGCCCGTCCGCCGGTGCCCCTTCGTCCTCCATGAGCCAGACGTCCACGTTCGCCGCGTACTCCGGGACCAGCAGCTCGGGGATCCGGCGCAGGATGTCCTCGTGGTCCAGCGAGGCGTTGAGGACGGCGCTGGCGTTGGCCAGGAAGGTCAGCAGCCTGCGGGCGTTCTCGGCCTCGGCGCGTGCGGTCCGTTCGGCGTCGAGGAGTTCGCGCTGCGCCAGTGCCGCGGCCTCCAGTTCGGCGTGCAGCGCCAGCACTCCCTGGTTGGTCTGGTGCAGCTCCTCGCGGTGGAACTCGACCAGCTCCTCCGTCTCCTCCAGACCGGTGAGTACGGCGGTCGTGTCCTCGTCGGCGTCCAGCAGCGCCTCGGCCAGGGCGACGTCGTCCATGTCCGCCGGGCGGGGCAGTGGGCCGGTGACGGGTGAGGGGCACACGAGCGCCCGCTGCCAGGGCTCGGTCCGGTCCGGTCCGTGCAGGGCGACGTGCAGACAGTCCCCCGGGTCCGCGGTCACGCGCAGTTCCGCGCCGCCCCCGGCAAGGCCGTGGCGCAGCCGGGCACCGAGCGCGGTCAGGAAGCGGGCCCGCTCGAGCGCGGGCACCCCGGCGTCCGCCGTGAGCCGTGCCAGCAGGGAGCGGGCGCGGGCCGCGTCGGCGGCGGAGGCGATGGTCCAGGTGTCAGTGGGGGCTGTCATGGAGTGGTGGTCCGGCGGTCGGGGGCCAGTACGGCCACGCTGGTGTCGTCACGTACGGGGCGGGCGGGGCTGCCCGCGTCGCGCAGGATCGCCGCGGCCACCACCGACGGGTCGTGGGTGAGCAGACGGGGGTCGTCGGGCGGGGTCCAGCGGCTGGGCAGTCCGTCGCTGTGCAGGACGAGCAGACTGTCCGGGCGCCAGGGCAGCCGGCGTACGGGGACGTGCGCCGGGAAGTACGCCCCGACGATCCCCGGACGGGTGACCAGGGAGGTCCAGGAATCCCCGGTGCGCAGCCGGGCGCCGACGTCGCCGACGCCGGCGAAGGCGAGTTCCCGCCGTTCCGTGTCCAGCTGGGCGACGGAGACCGCCGCACCCCGGGTCGGCCGCAGCGCCGCGTTCAGCCGGCGCAGGATGTCCACGGGCGGCAGCGGGGCGAGGCCGCGCAGCTCCGCGACCGCGACGCCGGATGCGTGCGCCGCCTCGGCGCCGTGTCCGAGGCTGTCGGCGAGCAGCAGCGTCACCAGCCCGCCGGAGCGCGCCCAGGCCCAGGCGTCGCCGCACTGCTCGGCCTGGCCGAGCGCGACCGTGATCCCGCCCGCGGGCACCTCACCGGCGCGTGTCCCGCTTCCGGCGGGCGCCGGGTCGATCCGGGCCGTGGCGACCGTCCCGCGGCCCGGAACGCTGTACAGGTGGAAGGCGTTCGCGATCCGCCGGCAGCTGCCGAGGCCCGCACCGAGGGAGACGTCCGCCGTGGTGTAGCCGTCCCGCAGCGCCGCGGTGACATCGGCGATGCCCGGGCCGTGGTCGAGGGAGAACAGCTGCACCGAGGTCCCGGCGCCACCGGCCGGCGGGGCCACCGGGTTCACCACCATGCGGCCGCCGCCCGCGTGCTTGAGCAGATTGGTGGCCAGCTCGGTGGCGACCAGCTCGGCGGCCGCCGTGCGCTCCGCGGCGAGGCCCGCGTGGGCGCACGCCTCCCGGGCGGCCATCCGGGCGTCCCGGACCCGCGTGGAGTCGTGCACCGGGACCTCCCACACCCTGCTCATCCGAACCCCGGACGCGACGAGGGGACCTGGGCCACCCAGGCGACGGCCGTCACGGTCGTGCCCCGGCCCGGTTCGCTGTCCACACCGAACTCGTGCACCAGCCGCTTCGCGCCGCTCAGTCCCAGCCCGAGCCCGCCGCCGCTGGTGTAGCCGTCCGTCATCGCCAGTTCCAGGTCGCGGATGCCCGGCCCGCTGTCGATGAAGCACATCCGCAGCCCGCGGGTACGGCCGTTGTCCAGCGGGGTGATCTCCACCCGTCCGCCGCCGCCGTGCACCAGGGTGTTGCGGGCCAGCTCGCTCGCGGCCGTGACCAGCTTCGTCTGCTGCACCAGACCGAAACCGAGCTGCGCCGCGCACTGCCGCACCTGCTGCCGCACCCAGGCCAGATCCGCGTCCGAGCCGATGGGCAGGCTGGTCGCGGTGGTCCGGCCGGACGTCTGCATCACGTCCCCCTCTGGGACAGCAGTTCCATGGCCCGGTCCACGTCCAGGGCCGTGACCAGCCCGGGCAGGGTGAGCCCCAGCTCGACCAGGGTGATCGCCACGGCGGGCCGCATCCCGGCCAGCACCGTGCGGGCCGCCAGCAGCCGGGCCGTCGAGGCGATCTCCGCCAGCACCCGGCCGAGGAACGAGTCGACGACGTCCACCCCGGAGATGTCCAGCACCACACCGCTCACCCCGCTGGCCGAGATGCGGCTCGTGATGTCGTGCTGGAGCTGCTCGGCCATGCCGTCGTGCAGCTCGCCCTGCAGGGAGACCAGCAGGACGTCGCCCAGGGCGAGTACCGGGACCTGGGCGGGACGACCGGGAAGGGTCTGGTTCACCGCGCACTCGCACCCGCGTCCGTACGGGTGACCTCGATGCCCTGCCGGCCCAGCGCGTAGGCCAGCGCGTCGGCCAGCGAGGCACGGGTGAGCACCGAGCCCAGGTCGATGCCGAGCTGCACGATCGTCTGCGCGATGGCCGGGCGGATGCCGGAGACGATGCACTCGGCGCCCATGAGCCGCGCCGCCGCCACGGTCTTCATCAGGTGCTGGGCGACGAGCGAGTCGACGGTGGGCACGCCGGTGATGTCCAGGATGGCGTACCGGGCCCGCTGGTCGACGATGGCCTCCAGCAGGGACTCCATCACGACCTGGCTGCGCGCGCTGTCGAGGGTCCCGATCAGCGGTACGGCGACGGTTCCCTCCCACAACTGGATGACGGGGGTGGCCACTTCGAGCAGCTGCTGGCGCTGCCGCTCGATCAGCTCGGTGCCCGATTGCAGCGCGGTCTCCATCACCACCACGCGCAGCGTCCCCAGCAGGACGGTCAGCGCCAGCACACCCTCGTGGGCGGCCGGTGCGGCCGGGTCGGCGAACTCGGCGCGCAGCAACTCCGTCACCGGCGTGCGCAGGGCGCTCACCTCGTCGGAGACCTGCGAGGGGGTGGCGCCGGTACGGGCCCTGGTCTGGGCCGTACGTCCCAGCTGGTCGCGCACGGCGCCGAAGCCGGGGGCCTCGATGTCGTCGAGCCGCCCGGTCGCCGCCACCTGGGACAGCGCGTCCACCACTGCCTTGCACGCCTCGACCGCCTCGTCGCGGGAGACCGTGAAGACCGTGCGGAACAACGGGGCGTCGGCCCAGCGCTGGGCGATCTGTTCGCGGCGCCGCTCCAGGAAGGAACTCACCACCTGCGGCGCCGACTCGGCCGCGTCCTGCTCCGGCACTTGCATCTCTCCTCTCGCACAGCCAGGCGCCGGCACCGGTCGGCCGGCCCCGAGCGGTTAGTTGCCGTATGACAACAGTATCTGTCATGTTCCGGTCCGGCCAAGCCGCCCGGCAGGTGACCGCCCGTCAGCACGACGGCATCGACCTGCGGACGCTCGCCGACGGCCTGGGCACCACGGCTCCGTCCGCGAGCCGGCTGTGCGACCGGCTCCGGACCACCGGATCCGTCGAACGGGCCCTCGGCGCGGCCGGCCGGCGCGAGGCACGACTGCGTCTCAGCGGCAGCGGCCGGTCCTTCCTCGCGCAGCCGCGCCCCCGCGGACGGGAGAGGGCCGGGGAGGTGCCGGCCGCGATGCCGTCGGCGAGGAGCTGGGCGCTGTCGGAGGGACTGGAGGCGTTCTGCGCCACCGCGGCCCCGCGGATCCCGGGCCACGAGGGCGCGGCCGTGCCGGCACCGGCAGCCCGTCGGAACGGACGGCAGGCACACGGCCGCCGGTGCCGGGCGGCGCCGGCCGGGCCACCGGCGGTCCGCCGCGACACCCCGGTCTGTTTCCCGCGCACGTCGACACGGCTCCTTAGTTGCGTCAAGCGGTCTCGGCCCGGCGGCTTGCGCCGCCGGGCCGGTGTCGGTGGGCCGTCTACCCCGAAACACGCCGGACTCTCCTGACTGTTGCCGACGTCACCCGGGAGTGCGACCGGTCAGAAACCGGTGCTGCCTCCCGCACCGCCGACCTCGCCGCGCCAGGCGCCGGTCTCCTGGCCCCCGCGCTTCTCGATGAACTCCTTGAACCGGTGCAGATCGCCCGTGACGCGCCGCTTGACCAGGCCGAGCTTGTCGCCGACCGTCTCGGTCATGCCCTCGGGCTCGTAGTCGAGCTGGAGCATGACCTTCGTGCTGGAGTCGTCGATGCGGTGGAAGGTGACCACACCGGCCTGCCGCGCCTCACCGTCGACGGTGGTCCAGGCGACCCGCTCGTCGGGCCGCTGCTCGGTGATCGCGGCGTCGAACTCGCGCCGGACGCCGCCGATGTTGGTCACCCAGTGCGTGAGGGTCTCGGTCCGCTGCTCGATGCGCTCCACACCCTCCATGAACGCGGGGAAGGTCTCGAACTGGGTCCACTGGTTGTAGGCGGTGCTCACCGGCACGTCGACCTGCACGGACTCCTCGACCTGAGACATGAATGATCCCTCTCGTCGCTGTCGAATGCGTGAGGGATCCGGGTTCCTGGCTCCGCGCGGTCCATGCATGCGAACTCCTCGTGCACGGGAACTCTTCCCGCACGCGAGCTCTGCGCGACCGAGCGGACCGGCGGGACAGGGCGGCCGGGACCGCGGGCCCGGCCGCGCACCGGCGGGCCACCGGTCCCGGCGGCGCCCGCCGTCCTTCCTCCGGCCGCCCGCCGCCGGGTGCCCGGGCGGCTCAGTCCGGCGCGGCGGCGGGAGCCGGCGCCGGTTCCGGGGCTTGGTGGGAGGACCGGCGCCTCAGCAGCAGGCGCCTCGCCGGGCACTCCACCGCCTCGTACAGCAGCCAGGACAGCGCCAGTGACACGGCGAACACGATCGCGGTGACCGCCAGGCCCGCCAGGACACCGAAATGCGGTTTCGTGCCCAGCAACTGGGTTCCGGTACGGAGCACCAGCAGGTGGATCATGTAGAAGGCGAACGACAGTTCCCCGAGCCGCACGAGCCTGCGGCCGCGCCACAGCGAGGGCAGCCCGTGCAGGTCGGCGACGGCCGCGGCCGGAATGAGCAGCGTGAACCCGACCAGGGTGCACACGGTCGCGGTGTAGCCCGGAGTGACCTGCGGGACGAGGAAGTACCCGATCAGCGCCAGGGCGAGCGAAGCCTCCAGACCGGGCCCGCGCCACCGGCCGAGCAGCACCAGCCGCGCGGCGACCGCGCCGAGCACGAACTCCGGCAGCCGGGCGCCGGGGAACGAGTACAGGGCGTACTTCCACCAGTGGTGGGCGTCCGCCCGGGCCAGCACCAGCACCGCCGCCATCGACAGCCCGCCCAGCGCGACCGCCCCGCGCGGGCCGAGCCGGCGCAGTACCAGGATCAGCAGGGGGAAGGCGGCGTAGAAGAACGCCTCGCAGGTCAGGGACCAGCTGACCGGGTTCAGCGTCTGCCACCAGGGACGCCACCACGAGTGCACCAGCAGGACGTTGGCCAGCGCCTGCTTGGGCGTCGGCCGGGGCTGGTGCGCCAGCGTGTACGCCATGATCAGCGCCAGCACCAGGGTGACCAGGTGCACCGGGTAGACGCGCGCGACGCGCCGGCGGTAGAAGGCGAGCGCCCGGTCGCCGGGTCTCGCCGACCAGGTCAGCACGAATCCGGACAGCACGAAGAAGAACGACACGCCGGTGGCACCGGCGCCGAACCCCCACTTCACGAAACGGCCGCCGGTCCCACCGAAGTAGCCGAAGTTGTTCACGTGCAGTCCGAACACCAGCAGCGCCGCCATCCACCGCAGCCCGGTCAGGGACGGCAGGGAGGGCATGGCGGCGGAGGGGGAGAGCCCCGCGCCTTTCGCGCCGGCTCTGGCGGGCGGCGTCCGGAGCGCCCGGTTCGTCGCCGTAATCATCGAATCACCTGCCGCAGAGGGTTCGCTTGGAGCATGAAGGGGTACGTTGCCCGCTCACCCCCGATCCATCACGTCGCGAGGCAAACATCACACTGCTGCCGAACGACGGAGCCCCCGCTGTGCCACGGACGGCCGGACCGGCTGCACCCGTACGAGTGACGGCGCCCGCGGAACCGATCGGCCCGGCCCAGCCGGTCCACGGGACGCCGAAATACGGCCGGCGCCGGGCGGATGGAAGGAGTGAGTGGTGCGGCACCGGTGGTTCAGCCACGGCCTGTCGATCGCTCGACCCCGGTGAGGAGCGTGCGGACGCCCGGTCCGGACGCCGGCGTCAGCCGGCCGTCGGCCGATCCGCCCGCTCGGTGGCCGCGACCGCTCGCCGCCGGGCCTCCCGTACGGCCCGGTCGGCCCGGCGTGAGCGCTCCCGGGCCGCCCGGGCCTCGGCGCGGGCCTCCCGCTGTCCGGCCTGGGCGCCGCGCAACCGTTCGTGCAGCTCGCGGACCCGGTCCTCCAGTTCGGCCACCCGGGCACCGGCTTCCGCCGCCTCCCCTTCGGCGGCCTCGGCTTCCTTCTCCCGTGCCCGCAGGTCCCGCTCGGTTTCCCGGGCCCGGCTCCGGGCCTCGGCGAGCCGCCGGCGGCGCTCCTCCTCGGCGGCGCGGTCAGGCCGGCTGCGGGGCCTCTCCTTCACGGTGCGGTCCGGGTGGCCGCGGGGCCTCTCCCCGGGCACGCGGTCCGGGTCGCGGGTGGGCTTCTCGTCCCTCGCGTGCTTCCCGGGCCCGTTCGCCGGGGTGGCGGGCCGGCCGTCCGGGACGCTCTCGTCGGCCGCCGGGAAGCCGATGGTGGCGTGGAGCGGCTTCACCAGCCGGCCCGCCGCCCATGCCCGGGCGGCGTCCGCGTCCGCCAGCGCCGCGTGCAGGGTCTCCTCGACCTCGCGCTGGACGCCCTCACCCACCGGATGCCCGGCCTGCCCGGCCAGCCGGCGGGCCTGCCGGGCGAGCGCGCCGATCACCTCGTTCTGCCGGCGGGCGAGCCGGCGCAGCCGGGGGCCGTCCAGTTCACGGTGGGTGCGGCGCAGTTCCTCGCCGAGCGCGAGCAGCGGCGGGACCTCGTCCGGCTGCCGGCGTACCAGGAGGTTGCTGACCCAGGCGCCCAGGCTCGGCCTTCGCAGCGCGCCGATCTCCCTGGCGAGGTCCTGCTCGCCGGACCGCCGGGCATCCAGGGCACGACGGTCACGGGCCGCGACGAACTCCTCCGGCCGCAGCGCGTACAGCTCGTCGGCGACGGCGTCCAGGTCCACCGGCGTCCCTCTCGACGGCCACTTCGATGACGGGATCCGAGTTCCTCGCGGGGCGCGAACCATGTGCCGTGCGTACCGGTTCACCCGCGGGGACGGGCCGCGACCGCCGGCGCCCGCGTCACGGCCCCCGTCTGCCGCTGCCCAGGTGTACGGACCGCGACTTTCGGTGCCCCGCCCGCATCTTTGGACGTCGCGCCGTAGACCGTCGGCCCCGCCTCGCAGACCGTCGGCCGACGGCGGCGCGGGCCCGGCGCCCGGCAGGGTGGCCGCATGGAGAAGACCACAGGGATCGATCGCGCACAGTTCCTGGCCGGTACGGCCGCCGCCGGACTAGCCGCGGCGCTGCTTCCGGCGGGCGCGGCCCGGGCGGCCGAGGAGCGGCAGGCGGAGCAGCAGGGGGAGCGGCCCGGGCTCCGGCACCACGGCGTCGTCTACACCGTCGGCGCCGGCGAGACACCGGGTACGGCCTTCAGCGCGACCCGGATGCGACGCGACATCCGCGTGATCCGCGACGAGCTGCACGCGGACACCGTCGACGTCACCGGGGACGGGGTGGAACGCCTCACGGCCACCGCGGCGGAGGCGGCGGAACGCGGGCTGCGCGTCTGGCTCCAGCCGACCCTGGGCGACGTGCCCGAACGGGACATCCTCGAACACCTCGCGGAGACCGGCCGGTTCGCCGAGCGGCTGCGCCGGCAGGGCGCCACCGTGGACCTCAGCGTGGGCTGCGAGTTCTGGCTGTTCGTGCCCGGCATCGTCCCCGGTGACACCGTCCTCGAACGCATCCGCAACCTCCTCGACGGCAAGGTGGACCCCGTCGTGATGCAGCGCCGTCTGGACCGGTTCACGGCGAAGGCGGCGGCGGTCGGCCGCTCCGTCTTCCGCGGCCGGCTGAGCTACGCGGCCGCCCAGGACGACCGGGTGGACTGGCGTCTCTTCGACGTCGTCGGCATCGACTACTACTCGTACTTCGCCGACAAGGCGCACTACGTACGGGAGTTGAGGCGCTACCTGCGCTTCGGCAAGCCGCTGGCCATCACGGAGTTCGGCACCTGCGCCTACGTCGGCGCGCCCGAGACCGGCGGCATGGGCTGGGACGTGGTCGACCACGACAAGCACCCCGAGGAGATCAAGGGGCGCCTGGTCCGCAGCGAGCGCACCCAGGCCGCCTACCTCGGGCAACTCCTGGACGTCTTCGACTCGTTGGACCTCTACGCGGCGATGGCCTTCGAGTTCGTGACCCCCGACGCACCGCACCGCCCGGACGACCCGCTGCACGACCTCGACATGGCGAGCTACTCCGTCACCAAGACCCTGAAGGACCGGCCGGACGACCCCGCCTCCGGCTGGCACTGGGAACCCAAGGCGGCCTTCCACGCGCTGGCCCGCCGCTACGCCACCGCACGCGCGGCCCGCTGACCCGCCCGGGGCCGCCCCGGCCGCCCCCGTCCGACGGGTGGGGCCCGGGGCGGCCCTCGCCGTCGCCCCCGTCCGACGGTCGACGCTCGCGGCCGCCGGGACGCCCCGTTTCACCCGTTCGGAGGACACTCCGGCTCGCCGTCCGGCCATGGGCGGCGCCCGGCCGCATGATGCGTGCACGCCCCCGCCCGGACGCCCGGCCGCCACCCCCGGCAAACCCCGCGTAGGCGAACACGGGGCGACGGTGAAGGCGCGAAAATTGCATCGTTCGTTTTCTTGAACCCTTCGTGTTTATGAGGGTAGGTTCGGCGTCATGACCGCCTCCCCGACCCCGACCACCGCCGAGGAGCTCCGCGGTGTCGGCCTGCGCGTGACGGCAGCCCGCGTCGCGCTGCTGGAGACCGTCCGGGACGGCGACCACCTCGGCGTCGAGGCGATCGCCACCGGGGTCCGAGACCGCGTGGGCCACATCTCCCTGCAAGCCGTCTACGAGGCCCTGCACGCCCTCACCGCGGCGGGCCTCGTGCGCCGCATCGAACCGGCCGGCCATCCGGCCCGCTTCGAGGGACGCGTGGGCGACAACCACCACCACATCGTGTGCCGGTCGTGCGGAACCGTCGCCGACGTCGACTGCGCGGTCGGCGACGCGCCGTGCCTGACCGCCTCCGACGACCGCGGCTTCCGCATCGACGAGGCCGAGGTCGTCTACTGGGGCCTCTGCCCCGACTGCTCCACCGGCCACAGTTCCTGAGCACCGAGTTCCGCACAGTTCGGAAGGATTGCCATGACTGAGAACCACGACGCGATCGTCACAGACGCGAAGGCGGAGGGAAGCGGCGGTTGCCCCGTCGCCCACGACCGTGCCCCGCACCCGACCCAGGGCGGCGGCAACCGCCAGTGGTGGCCGGAGCGGCTGAACCTCAAGATCCTGGCCAAGAACCCGGCCGTGGCCAATCCGCTGGGCGACGAGTTCGACTACACCGAGGCGTTCAACGCCCTGGACCTCGCCGCCGTGAAGCGGGACATCGCCGAGGTGCTGACCACCTCTCAGGACTGGTGGCCCGCCGACTTCGGCAACTACGGCCCGCTCATGATCCGTATGGCCTGGCACAGCGCGGGCACGTACCGCATCAGCGACGGCCGCGGCGGCGCGGGCGCCGGACAGCAGCGATTCGCCCCGCTCAACAGCTGGCCCGACAACGGCAACCTCGACAAGGCCCGCCGGCTGCTGTGGCCGGTCAAGAAGAAATACGGCCAGAACATCTCCTGGGCCGACCTGATGGTCCTCACCGGCAACGTCGCGCTGGAGCAGATGGGCTTCGAGACCTTCGGCTTCGGCGGCGGCCGCGCGGACGTCTGGGAGGCCGAGGAGGACGTGTACTGGGGCCCCGAGACCACCTGGCTCGACGACCGCCGCTACACCGGCGACCGCCAGCTGGAGAACCCGCTCGGCGCGGTCCAGATGGGTCTGATCTACGTCAACCCCGAGGGCCCGAACGGCAACCCCGACCCGATCGCCGCGGCCCGCGACATCCGCGAGACGTTCCGCCGCATGGCGATGAACGACGAGGAGACCGTCGCGCTGATCGCCGGTGGCCACACCTTCGGCAAGACCCACGGCGCCGGCCCGGCCGACCACGTGGGCGCCGACCCCGAGGCCGCCACCATGGAGGAGCAGGGCCTGGGCTGGCGGAGCACCTACAACACGGGTGTCGGCAAGGACGCCATCACCAGTGGTCTGGAGGTCATCTGGACCACGACCCCGACCCGGTGGAGCAACGGGTTCTTCAAGAACCTGTTCGAGTACGAGTACGAACTCACCCAGAGCCCGGCCGGCGCCAACCAGTGGGTGGCCAAGGACGCCCCGGAGAACGTCCCGGACGCGTTCGACGCGGAGAAGAAGCACCGCCCGCGGATGCTCACCACCGACCTGTCGCTGCGCTACGACCCGATCTACGAGCCCATCTCCCGCCGGTTCTACGAGAACCCGGAGGAATTCGCGGACGCCTTCGCCCGCGCGTGGTACAAGCTCACCCACCGCGACATGGGCCCGAAGTCGCTGTACCTCGGCCCGGAGGTCCCGGCGGAGACCCTGCTGTGGCAGGACCCGCTGCCCGCGCGTGAGGGCGAGCTGATCGACTCCGCCGACGTCGCGACCCTCAAGACCAAGCTGCTGGAGTCCGGCCTGACCGTGTCCCAGCTGGTCACCACCGCCTGGGCGTCCGCCTCGACCTTCCGCGGCAGCGACAAGCGCGGCGGCGCCAACGGCGCCCGCATCCGTCTCCAGCCGCAGCGCGGCTGGGAGGCCAACGACCCGGACGAGCTCGGCCAGGTGCTGCGCACCCTCGAGGGCATCCAGCAGGACTTCAACGCCTCCTCCGGCGCCAAGAAGGTCTCCCTCGCCGACCTCATCGTCCTCGGCGGGGCCGCCGGTGTGGAGAAGGCCGCCAAGGAGGCCGGCTTCGAGGTGCAGGTGCCCTTCACCGCGGGCCGCGTGGACGCCTCCGAGGAGCACACCGACGCCGAGTCCTTCGAGGCGCTGGAGCCGGTCGCCGACGGCTTCCGCAACTACCTCGGCAAGGGCAACCGCCTGCCGGCCGAGTACCTGCTGCTCGACCGCGCCAACCTGCTCACCCTGAGCGCCCCGGAGATGACGGTCCTCGTCGGCGGCCTGCGCGTCCTGGGCGCCAACCACCAGGGCACGCAGCTCGGCGTCCTCACCAAGACGCCCGGCGTCCTCACCAACGACTTCTTCGTCAACCTGCTCGACCTGGGCACGACGTGGAAGGCGACCTCCGAGGACCAGAGCGCGTTCGAGGGCCGCGACGCCGCCACCGGTGAGCTGAAGTGGGCCGGCAGCCGCGCCGACCTGGTCTTCGGCTCGAACTCCGAGCTGCGCGCGCTCGCCGAGGTCTACGCCTCCGACGACGCCAAGGAGAAGTTCGTCGAGGACTTCGTCGCCGCGTGGGACAAGGTCATGAACCTGGACCGGTTCGACCTCGTCTGATCCACCCGTCCGGCCGGAGCGTCCGGGTCCACCCCGCGGGGGCGGACCCGGACGCTCCGCTGTCCGGACGTCGCCCGGCTCAGTGACCGAGCGTCGCCGCGCCCGCCTGCGCGTACTTCTCGTCCAGGTCGCCCGACGGGGCGCCCGCGACGCCGATGCCCGCGACCGGGGCGCCCTTGGCGGTCACCGGCGCACCGCCCGCGAGGAACAGCGTGCCCGGGATGTCCTTCAGGCCCGGCGCCTGCGCCAGCCGCCCGGCCAGCTCCGAGGTGGGCGCGTTCCACGACACCGCCGTGAACGCCTTGCGCACGGCGGACTCGTACGACTGCGGACCCGCGCCGTCGCCGCGCAGGGTGACCAGGGTGTTGCCGTTGCGGTCGACGACGGCCACGGAGACGTGCCGGCCGTCCTTCTCCGCGGCGTCCACCGCGGCCCGCGCCGCCTCGGTGGCGGCGTCCAGAGTGAGGTGCGTGCTCTGCACCAGGTCACCGCCCCGGGCGGCGCCGGGCGCCGCGGCCGGAGCGGCGCCGGCCGAGTCGGCGGCGTTGGCGGCGACCGTACCGACGACACCCGCGCAGGCGGCGGCGAGGGCGGCACCGCCGACGAGGACACGGGTACGGCGGGACGGCTTCCTACGGCTGGACATGGGCGAACGACCTTCCTGTGGCAGGGACTCGCCGCGGCGAGCGCTACGGGAGCGGATCCGCTCCCGACCTCGATCCTCGGCCCGGTCCCGGCCGCTTCGCGTCGCCGGACCGGTTGCCCCGGGGGTCATCCGTTCGGATGACCCCCACCGCACCGGACCAGGGAACAATGGAAGGTGTTTGCCCAGTTCAGCGCGGTGAGAAGGAGGTGAGGGCAGTGCCGGAGCCCGGACCCGACGACACCCGCGCCCTCACCGTCGTGATGCACACGGCGTTCTTCGTCCTGCTCGCCGCGTCCCTCGCCCGCTATCTCGCCCGGCACGCCGACGGACCCCACACCCCCTGGATCGTCGCCCTGTCCGCGCTGCTGGCCCTGCTGTACGTCCTCGGCATCGCGCTCGGCACCCGGCCGACACCCCGCCGCCTGACCTGGCTGGGTCTGGTCGTCGCCGTCTGGGCGGTGCTGGTCGTGCTCGCCCCCAGCTTCGCCTGGTGCGCGGTCCCACTCTTCTACACCGGCCTGCGCACCCTTCCGCCGCGTGCCGCCGTCCCGCTGGTCGCGCTGCTCACGGCGCTGGCCGTGGCCGCCCAGCTCAGCCTCGCCGGCTGGCCCGACCCCAACGTGCTGCTCGCACCGCCCGCGGTGGCCGCCGTCGCCACCACCGTCTACGTCGTCATGCAGCGCCAGGCGGCCCGCCGGGACGCCCTCATCGACGACCTGGTCCGCACCCGGCGCGACCTGGCCGCCACCGAGCGCCGCGAGGGCACCCTCGCCGAACGCGAACGGCTCGCCCGGGAGATCCACGACACCCTCGCCCAGGGCCTGTCCAGCCAGCGCATGCTGCTCCAGGCCGCCGACCGGCTCTGGGACACCGAGCCCGGCACCGCACGGGACCACGTCCGTACGGCGGCCGCGATCGCCGAGCGCAGCCTCGCCGAGGCCCGCCGTTTCGTCCACGACCTGACCCCCGCCGACCTGGCGGAGGGCGGCGGCCTGATCCGGGCCCTGCACGCCGTCGCCGAGCGCGAGACGACACCCGGCCTCACCGTGCGCGTCCACACGGAGGGCACCCCGCCCGGGCCGCTGCCCGCGCCCGTGGAGTCCGCTCTGCTGCGCATCGCCCAGGGCGCCCTCGCCAACGTCCGCGAACACGCGGCCGCCCACACCGCCACCCTCACCCTGACCTGCCTGGACGATCAGATCGTCCTCGACGTCACGGACGACGGCCGGGGCTTCGACCCGCAGGCCCCGGCCGTCCCCGCGGCCGGAGCCGGCACCGAGGACCGGCGCGGCCACGGCCTGCCCGCCATCCGCGCCCGCCTGCGCCAGCTGGGCGGCACCCTCACCGTCGAGTCGACGCCGGGCCAGGGCACCGCCCTGTCGGCGGCCATCCCCCTGGAGCCGCGATGACCCCCACCCCCGGCACCGACGCGACGTCCGGCCGTCCACGGGTCCGCATCCTCGTCTGCGACGACCACGCCGTCGTACGCGCCGGACTGCTCGCCCTGCTGCGCAGCGCCCCGGACATCGAGGTCGTGGGCGAGGCCGGCAGCGGCGAGGAGGCACTCGCGCTGGCCCGCAGGACCGCCCCGGACGTCGTCCTCATGGACCTCCAGCTGGGGGAGGGCATCGACGGCGTGGAGACCACCCGCCGACTGCGCGCCACCACGCCCGCCCCGCACGTGCTGGTCCTGACGACGTACGACACCGACGCCGACGTCACCCGTGCCGTCGAGGCCGGCGCCACGGGCTACCTGCTCAAGGCCGAGCGCGCCGAGGACCTCTTCACCGCCATCCACGCGGCCGCGCAGGGCCGCCCCGCGCTCTCCCCGCCGGTCGCCGACCTCGTCATGTCCCGCCTGCGCAACCCGCGCCCCGCCCTCACCCCGCGCGAGCGCGACATCCTCACCCACCTCTCGCGCGGCCTGCCCAACCACGCCATCGCGCGCGCCCTCTACATCAGCGAGGCCACCGTCAAGACCCATCTGCGCCGCATCTACGACAAACTCGGCGTGGACACCCGGGCGGGTGCCGTGGCGGTGGCGAAGGAACAGCGCCTGCTGCCCTGACGGCCGCCCGTCCGGGCGCGCCGAGCCGGAACGGGCCTCATCGCCGCAGCGCCTCGAACGCCTCCCGCCCCGCACATCCGATCGCCAGGTCGATGTCCGGTGCCTGGCCGGCCCGGCGATCCGCACGGGTGAGCGCGGCCATCGCCACGCGGTCGCCGGAGTCCGCCTCGACCACACCGATCTCGTGCCGCAGATGCAGGAACGTGCCCGTCTTGCCGCTCCACCGCAGCGAGTCGGCGCGCAGTTCGCTCGCCAGCCGCTGGGTGAACACCTGCAGTCCCATGAGCCGGCGCAGCTCCGCGGTCGCGGGCGGGGTGGAGATCTCGTCGCACCACGCCCGCCGCAGCAGTTCGACGAGCGCCGCGGCCGAACCCGTGTTGGCGTGCGCCGGATCCAGGGTCCCGACGGTGTGCCGGCCCGTGTGTTCGTCCCGTACGGCCAGCTCAAGGGCCAGGGAGAAGTCGTTCCCCGCGGCCCCGGCGGCACACTCGTACATGTGGTTCATCCGGTGCCGCATCCGGATGCCCGCGCACCCCCAGGAGCGCAGCCGCGTGTCGACCTCCGCCACCGGCACCAGATCCAGCAGCGCGTCGGCGGCGGCGTTGTCGCTCACCGACAGCATCAGCTGGAGCAGATCACCGACGGCCACGGTGGCCGGGTACCGGAACGCCGCGAGCCCGGTGGGGCCGACGCTGCTCGCGGCCGGATCGACCGTCACCGGCCGTGCGGGGTCGAGGTCGCCCGTGGCGATCCGGTCCAGCAGGACCAGGGCGAGGGGGACCTTCACCACCGACGCGAGGGGCACCGACTCCCGCACGTCGAAACCGAGTTGCTCACCGGTGTCGAGGTTCCGGGCGACGAAGGAGCCCCGGACACCCAGGGCCGCCCAGTCCGCGGCGACGGCCTCGGCGACGTCCAGGAGCGCCCCGTCGTCACCGACGCAACCGGGCCGGTGCCCCGGTGCCGCGCTCATCCGCGTGCCGCCAGCCGCGCCGGGACGTCGTCGCCGTGGGCCGCGGAGCGCGGCGCGACGGACCCGGCGGCAGAGGCGCCCACGGCCGCGGCGAGCCGGACGGCCAGCCAGCCCGGCACCTCTCCCGTGCCCTGCCGTCCCGGCGGTGCGCCGACCTCGTACCCCCGGTGCAGCGACCGGTCGCCGAGCGGTGCCCACCGCGCCCCGTGCCGCCGGGCGAACGGCTCGGCGCACAGCAGCAGCGCCCGCCCCGCCAGCGTCTCGGCGAGCGCGGTGGCCGCGGGACCGGCCGGCCGGACGCGGCCTTCGGGCAACCCGGCACGAGCCGCCGCCCGGGCCAGCCTGTCCTCGAAACAGGGGACCTGGTCCTCGGCCGGCATCAGCAGCGGCAGGGTGCCGGACGGTTCGGCGGCGGTCCGTCCCCGTCTGGGCCGCAGCTCCTCCAGGTGGACCGTGCGCCCGGAGCCGGGCCGTGGATCCGGTCCCTCCGCCGCCGACGCCAGTCCCAGCGGCACCCGCCACGCCGCCCGTTCCACGGGGACCCGCAGCACCGCGTAGGCCAGTGAGCCGTCGGCCAGCCCGGACTCCCTCTCGTGCGGCGGCAGTTCACGCATTCCGAGCGTGACCCCGTGTTCGGTGGCCGCCCGGATGACGTGGGCCAAGGCCGCCGGTGCGCAGTCCGCGGGCACCCCGACGGCCCGCACCCGGGACCGCCGGGCCGAGTGCGCCGCATGCCGCAGCCGCTGGGCCCGGTCCAGCACGTCCCGCGCGTACGGCAGCAGCAGCACCCCGAGCTCGGTCGTCGTGACCTGCCGCCGCGAACGATCGAACAGCGGGCCGCCGAAGTGCCCTTCGAGCGTCTTGATACGACGGCTGAGCAGCGGCTGGGCGATGCCGAGCCGGTCGGCCGCACGGGAGAAGCTCGCTTCGTCGGCGGTCGCGACATACGCCTCGAGGTGTGCCAGAAGATCCACCCAGCAGTCATATCAATAAGGCATGAGAGGTTCACAGTTCCCTCTTGGACATGAGTCGCCTCCTGCTGTTTCGCTGTCCCCGTCGAAGATCCACGGACCCGGGAGGACCACGCCCATGACCAGCACCGAACGCCCCGGACCGATGCCGCGCCGCCGTCTGCTCACGGCGGGCCTCGTGTTCACCGCCACCACTGCCCTCGCCGCGTCCGCCCCCACCGCGGCCGCGGCTGCGGGCACCGGATCACCCCGCGTGGAGGCGGAGTTGCAGGACCTGGAGCAGCGTTACGACGCCCGGCTCGGTGTGTACGCGCGGAACGTCCGCACGGGGCGCACCCTGTCCCACCGGGCCGGGGAACGGTTCGCGATGTGCTCCACGTTCAAGGCGTTCGCGGCGGCCGCGGTCCTGCGCGACCGCGGCGACCGCGCACCCCTCGACCGGGTGATCCACTATCCGCCGCACGACATTCTTCCCAACTCGCCGCGCACACAGGAGAATCTGGCGACCGGCATGACCGTCGGGGACCTGTGCGCCGCGGCGATCCAGTACAGCGACAACGCGGCGGGCAATCTGCTGCTGCGGGAGATCGGCGGACCGGCCGGCCTGACCCGTTTCCTCCGCTCGCTCGGCGACGACGTCAGCCGGCTGGACCGGTGGGAGCCGGAGCTGAACACCGCGATCCCGGGCGACCCCCGCGACACCACCACCCCGCGGGCCATCGGCGGAAGCCTCGAACGGCTCGGTCTGGGCCGGGCCCTGGGCGACGCGGACCGGGAGCGCTTCGTCGGCTGGCTGAAGGGCAACACCACCAGCGCCGGACGGTTCCGCCGCGGCCTGCCGGACGGCTGGGTCCTGGCGGACAAGACCGGCACCGGCTCCTACGCGACCGCCAACGACATCGGCGTGGCCTGGACGACCCGGAGGACACCGGTCGTCCTGGCCGTGCTGTCGACCAGGAGCACCGAGGACGCGACGGTGGACGAGGCGCTCGTGGCCGAGGCGGCCCGCGTCATCGCCCGCACGGTCGCCCCCGGCGAGTAGGCCGCGGGCGACGGGCGACGCCTCCGGGACCGGCGGCCGGCCGGCTCAGCCGACGGTGTCGTCCGGTGCCACCGGGTACGCCTCCAGCCCCGGTGTCGCCAGCAGGTCGGCGATCAGCGCGAGCGAGCCGCCGATGTAGGTGCTGACCAGGTCCACGTCGCCGCCCAGGCACCACGCTCGGTCCTCGGGCCACCACAGGTCGGGCAGCTCGGCGAACTCGTCCGTGCGCACTGGGGAGACGGCGTCGGCGAGGGTGCCGGAGAGCAGCACCTCGTCCCGCCCGGGTGTCTCGAAGACCGGGAGCCCGCCGAAGTCCCAGCGGCCGTACCCGTGCCACAGCCCGAACCAGCAGTGCTCCGGCGTACGGGTGTGCCGGGCCAGCACCGGGATGAGCGCCCCGGCGACGTCCGGCGGGGTCGGGCCCTCCCACGGGTGCTCGTCCCAGACGCCGGGCCGGCCGTACTCGGAGGCGTTGCGGTGGTCGAGGTCCATTCCGACGACCTCGTGCCACCGCGTGCCCGATGTCACCCGGGTGCCGTGCGCGGCTGCCACGGTGTCCCACCGCACCGGCCGATCCTCCAGGGCGGCCGGATGCAGGACCCGCGCGTACCCGGCGAAGCCGGGCGCGGCCACGCCCGCCACCGTGCCGAAGTCGCCGTGACCGGGACGGCGTTCGGTGAGCCAGCGGGCGGGGGAGAGGCCGGCGGTACGGACGCGCAGGCGCCCGTACCACTCCGGTGCGGGGTCCAGAGGGACTGGTCGGAGGTCGTTCACCCGCCCAGTCTGCCCCGTCCGGCCGCCAGGCCTCACCGTGTCCCGTCCGGAGGTCCGGCGTCAGGCGCGGCCCAACGGCACCTGGACGCCTCTCGCACAGGGCCCTCGGCCGGCGGACCGCCTCAGACCGCCCGGTGCACCACATGGCCTCCGGTGACCGTCAACACCACGGGCGCGTCCGTCAGTTCGTCACCGGACGCGCGCCCCGGATCGACGGACAGCGCGGTGAGATCCGCGCGGAAGCCCGGAGCCACGCGGCCGGCGCGGTCGGACTCGCCGGCGGCGGCCGCCGCGTGCGTCGTGCAGCCCTCCAGCGCCTGCAGCGGCGTCAGGCCCGGCCGGTGTGCCGCCGCCCCCTTCGGCCGGTGGGCGGTCGCCAGCACCGCCCGCACGTCGTAGTGCGCGATCGGCCAGTCCGAGCCCAGCGCGACCGTCGCCCCGGCCTCCCGCAGGTCCCGCAGTCGCCAGGCGCGTCCGGCACGGTCACCGCCCACCCGGCGCGACCACTCGTCCGTGCCGTCGTCGCGTGTGTAGCCGGTGTGCGGCGGCTGCATGGAGGCCGCTACGCCCAACTCGGCGAAACGTGGGAGGAGTTCGTCCGGTGCGGTCTCGATGTGCTCGATCCGGTGCGCCCCGTGGCCACCGGGCCCCAGGGACGCCACGGTGTCCAGGACGTGGCGTACGGCCGCGTCCCCGATGGCGTGCGTGGCGGTGCGCGCCCCGGCCGCGTGCAGGGTGCGGACCGCCTCGGCGTACGCCCGCGGGTCCGGCCAGAAGGCGTCCGTGCCCCGGCCGTGGCAGTCGGGGTGCTCCAGCCAGGCCGTGCCGCCCTCGACGGTGCCGTCCATGAAGAACTTGACCCCGCCGACCAGCCAGTGCCGACCGCCCGTGCCCTGGAGTTCGATCAGCTCCCGCAGGGTGTCGCGGTCGGCGCCCGGCATGCACCAGGGCGCGAACCGCAGCCGCAGCGGCAGGACCGTCTCCCGTGCCACCTCCGCCACCAGGTCGAGGTCCCCGCCGTCCATCACATGGGCTCCGGTGAGTCCCGTTGCGGCCATGGCGGACAGCAACTCCAGCAGCCGCGCCCGCCGTTGCCCGTACGCGGGCCGGGGTACGACGCCCGCCACCAGGTCCATCGCGGCGTGCTCGACCAGATGGCCGGTGGGCCGGCCGGTGGCGTCGCACACCACCTCGGCGCGCTGCGCGAAGGCGCGCGGGCCGGTCACCCCGGCCGCTGCCAGCGCCGCGCCGTCGGCGAGGGCGGAGTGGCCGTCGTAGAGCCGCAGGAAGGCCGGGGTGTCGCCGAGTACGTCCGCCACCAGTTCGTGGTGGACGGGACGGCCCTCGAACGCGTTGTGGTCCAGGCCGTACCCGACCACCCAGCCCTCGACGCGCTCCGCCCCGGCGAGTGCCGTCCGCAGCCCGGCCAGGTCCGTCACGCCGGACAGGTCCGTGCCCGTCGCCATGTCGAGGCCCCACACCGGATGGCTGTGGGAGTCGACGAGGCCCGGCACGAGGTGCGCGCCGTGCAGGTCGACGACCTCGGTGCCGGGGCCCCGCCAGTCCCGGACGTCGTCCGCCTCGCCGACCGCGGCGATCACGCCGTCGCGCACGGCGACGGCTGAGGCGGTGGGCCGGCCGGGATCGAGGGTGCGGACGTGGGCGCCGGCGAGGATGAGGTCGGCAGCGGGCATGGGGGCGACTCCTGTACGGAAAAGGGGCGTTGGGTCAGTTCGCGGACACGGGGGGCGCGGTCGCCCCGGCGGGTTCGGCCGGCTCCGCCGCGAACCCGGCGTAGACGTCGGGCCTGGCCCGGCGCAGCCACCACGCCAGCGGGAGGCCGAGGAGGAAGACGGCCGGTGCCACGACGACCAGGAGGGTGTTCACCGCCCGGGACGCGCCGGTGAACAGGTCGATGTGGGTCACCACCAGCACGATCGCGGTCACCAGCAGCACGGCGGCGACGACCGGCGCCACGACCGTGCGCAGGGCGCCCTCCGTGTGCCGCACCCGGCGGAAGTAGCAGGGCACGGCGATCGCGGCGAGCAGTTGCAGCACCAGCAGACCGATCATCCCGGGCGTGTTCACCCACAGCAGCAGCTGCTGGTACGGGTCGGCGTCCGCGGCCCGGAAGGCCAGGACGACCAGCGCGCCGAGAACGGTCTGGGCGACGCCCGCGACGTACGGGGAGCGGTGGCGGGCGTGGACGCGGCCGAGCCGGCGCGGGAGCACGCCCTCCTCGGCCAGGGCGAGGGCGTAGCGGTTGATGGCGTTGTGGAAGGCCAGCAGGGAGGCGATGACGCTGGTGACGATGAAGAGGTGCATCAGGTCGGCGGCCCAGCCGCCCACATAGGTGGTGATCGCGGTGAAGAACAGTCCGGCCGGGTCCTCGCCCGCGGTGCGTACGACCTGGTCGTCGCCGAACGCCTGGACGGCGATCCAGACCACGAACGCGTAGAACAGGCCGAGGAATCCGACCGCCGCATAGGTGGCGCGGGGGACCGTGCGCTCCGGGTCACGGGCCTCACGGCGGTAGATGACGGTCGACTCGAAGCCGGTGAACGCGGCGAAGGCGAAGGCCAGTACGGCGGCCGTGCCGGGCACGAACACGTGCGCCGGGGCGAGCGAGGCGAGGGACAGCCCGTGTGCGCCGCCCTTCAGCAGGACCCCGCCGGCGAGGAGGACGAGTATTCCGGTCTCGGCGACGAGCAGGATGCCGAGCAGCTTGGCGCCGAAGTCGATGGACCGGTAGCCGCCGTAGCCGATCAGTACCAGTCCGGCCAGCGACACGGGCAGCCAGGGCACGTCGGCGCCGACGAGGGAGTGCAGGGTGTCCCGGGTGGTGGTGGCGAGGAGGCCGTAGACGCCGATCTCCATGCCGTTGTAACCGATCAGTGCCAGCAGGGCCGCGCCGATGCCGACCGGGCGGCCGAGGCCCCGGGTGATGAAGGCGTAGAAGGCGCCGCCGCTGGTGACGTGGCGGCTCATGGCGGTGAAGCCGACGGCGAAGACCGCGAGGGTCAGGCCCGCGAGGAGGTATCCGACGGGCGCGCCGATCCCGCCCAGCAGGATCGCGAGCGGCGCGACGCCGGCCATGACGGTCAGCGGCGCGGCGGCGGAGACGACGAAGAAGGCGATGTCGGCGGTGCCGAGGGAACCGGACCGGAGGGTGGTCGCGTCGCGGGACGCTCTCTGCTCCGGCGGCTCGGACGTGGTCACGGACATGCGGGGGAGCCCTTCTGGCGGCGGAGGGACGGGGTCCCGGAGGTGGGGCGGCCGGTTGCGGAGGGCACCGGCGGGCGGGGCGGAGATGATCCGCCCGGGCCGGCGTCCGTCGGGAGCACGAGGGGATGGCGGGCGCCCGGAGCCGTAAACCTAAAGGCTTTCGGTTTCCGCAATGTAACCTGCCGTTGGGCATCCGGGAAGACCTCAGGGAGAACGCTGACCATGGGACGGCCGCGCACACCGCTCCTCGACCGCGAGCGCATCACCACGACCGCGCTGCGACTGATCGACGAGACCGGTGACTTCAGCGTCCCCGCGATCGCCCGGCGGCTCGGGGCGCAGACCGGCTCGGTGTACCACCACGTGGACGGCCGTGACGGCATAGTCGAGCTGCTGCGGGAGCGGATCTGCGCGGCGATGGACCCGGCCACCCTCGACCTCGATCCCTGGGACACGGCCCTGGAGGCCTGGGCCCGCTCCTACCGCGCCGCGTTCGCCGCCCACCCCCGTGTGATCCCGATGCTCATGACCTCACCGGTACGCGCGCCCCGGGTCCTGGAACAGTACGAGCGTGCCGTGAGCCTCCTGCTGGAGGCCGGGTTCGACCGCGCCGGGATCATGCCGTTGATCATCGCCCTGGAGAACCTGGTGCTCGGCTCGGCCCTCGACCTCGCCGCTCCCGAGACGATGTGGGAGCTGGCGGACGGCACCCCGACCCCCCGCCTCGCGGAGGCACTCGCCGCGGTGGGCGACGGCCGGGCCGACCGCGCCTTCGAGGTCGGGCTGACGGCCTTCATGAACCACGCGCGAACCCTGAGCGGGTGCTGATTCTCCGGCCAGGCCGGCTTCGCCCGCCGGGATTTCCCCCTGCCGGTTTGTCGCAAAGTGAGACAATGAGGGGGCTGCCCGCCTCATGCGAGTCTGCCTGATGTCGCTTTCCGATATCGAGGTCGTCACCGGGACGGAGGCCGACATGTACACAAAGGACGGCGAGAACTACTTCATCGTGGATGCGCACGTCGCACTGTGGGACGCGCGCCCCGAGAACCAGCTGAACATCCACGGGAAGCAGTTCATCGACTGCTTCTACGACTACCACCGCAATCTCAGCCCCGAGTCGGAAGTGTGGCCGTACGAGGAATTCCTCTACTACGGCGGACAGCGGCTGATGAAAGACCTCTTCGTCGACGGACACGTCGATCACGCGATTTTCCAGCCCGCGTATCTCGGCGCGTTCTACGGGAACGGCTTCGGGCAGACCGAGGAAGCCTTCGCGCTGGCCGAGGAGCACCCCGAGAAGCTGACCTACAACCACTGCTGGGACCCCCGGTTCGAGCAGAAGGGGCTCGACCGGCTCCGCCGGGACGCCGAACGCTTCCGGCTCAAGGGCGTCAAGCTGTACACGGCCGAGTGGCAGGGCGACTCGCGCGGGTACAAGCTCACCGACCCGTGGGCCTACCGCTACCTGGAGGCGTGCCAGGAACTGGGCATCAAGAACATCCACATCCACAAGGGCCCGACGATCCGGCCGCTGGACCGCGACGCGTTCGACGTCGCCGACGTCGACGCGGCGGCCACGGACTTCACCGACCTGAACTTCGTCGTCGAGCACTGCGGCCTGCCCCGGCTGGAGGACTTCTGCTGGATCGCCACCCAGGAGCCCAACGTCTACGCCGGCCTCGCCGTGGCCGTCCCGTTCATCCACACCCGGCCCCGCTACTGGGCGCAGATCATCAGCGAGTTGCTGTACTGGCTGGACGAGGACCGCATCCTCTTCGGCAGCGACTACGCGTTGTGGACACCCCGGTGGCTGATCGAGCGGTTCGTCGACTTCCAGATCCCCGAGGACATGCAGGGCGAGTTCCAGCCGCTCACCGTGGAACAGAAGAAGAAGATCCTCGGCCTGAACGCGGCGGCCCTGTACGACATCCCGGTGCCCGCCGCGGCGGCGACCACGACCACGACCGCGGGCACCCCCTCGGCCGCGGGCCCGGCGGGGGCCGCCTCCGTCGCCACGCAGCCCACCGAGGCGTGACATGCCCGCGGACACCCTGGAGCAGCGGGCCAGGCGGGCGCTGGACGCCGTCCACGATCCCGAACTGGACGAACCCATCACCGATCTCGGGTTCGTCCGTTCCGTCGAGGCCGGCCCCGACCACCGGCTCACGGTGCACCTCAGACTGCCGACCTCCTTCTGCTCCCCGAACTTCGCCTACCTGATGGCCTCCGACGCCAAGGACGCCCTGGCCGCCCTGCCCGACGCCAGCGCGGTCACCGTCCTGCTCGACGACCACCACGACTCCGACCTGATCAACTGCGGCCTGGCCGCCGACGCCGGCTACCGCGGCACCTTCGGCGCCGAGGCCGAGAACGACCTGGAGGAACTGCGGCTGATCTTCCGCCGCAAGGCGCACACCGCCGCGATGGAACGCGCCCTGAGCGAGCTGCTGCGGCGGGACCCGGCGCTGACCGAGGAGCGACTGGGCGACGTGGTGCTCGGCGACCTACCCGACACGGCGGCGACCCGCGCCCTGCTGCTGCGGCGCGAGGCGGCCGGCCTCGGCACGGATCCGGCCGCACCCGTCCTCGTCGACGACGACGGACACCCCTACCCGCCGGGCGAGATCCCGCTGCGCCTGCGCTTCGCCCGGTCGGTGCGACGGTCGATCGACGGCAACGCGCACTTCTGCCGCGGCCTGCTCCGCACCCGCTACCCGGACTCCGCCCCCGACCAGACACCGCGCGCCGAGGACACCACCCTCGTCTCCCGCTGCAAGGAGGCCCAGTGAAAGCAGTCCAGGTCGTCGCCTACGGCCGAAACCCCGAGATGACGGACGTTCCGGTGCCCTCCGTCACCGACCCCTACGACGTCGTCGTCAGGATCGGCGGAGCAGGGGTGTGCCGCACCGACCTGCACATCCTCGAGGGACAGTGGGCGGAGAAGTCCGGGGTCACGCTGCCGTACACCATCGGGCACGAGAACGCCGGCTGGGTGCACGCCGTCGGCGGCGCCGTCACCCATGTGGCCGAGGGCGACAAGGTCATCGTCCACCCCCTGATCACCTGCGGGCTGTGCCGGGCCTGCCGGTCCGGCGACGACGTCCACTGCGAACAGAGCCTCTTCCCCGGCATCGACACCGACGGCGGCTACGCCGAGTACCTGAAGACCTCCGCCCGCAGTGTCGTCCGCATCGACGACTCCCTGGAGCCGGCCGACGTCGCGGCCCTGGCCGACGCCGGGCTGACCGCCTACCACGCCGTCGCCAAGGCGGCCCGCAGGCTGCGCCCCGGGGACAGCTGCGTGGTCATCGGCGCCGGCGGGCTCGGGCACATCGGAGTGCAGGTGCTGCGCGCGCTGACCGCCGCGGAGATCGTGGTCGTCGACCGCAACCCGGAGGCGCTGAAGCTGGCCGAGACCATCGGCGCCGACCACGGCGTCCTCGCCGACGGGGACCAGGTGGAGCGGGTGCTGGAGCTGACCGGCGGCCGGGGAGGCGAAGTCGTGATCGACTTCGTCGGCGAGGGAGGCGCGACCCGGGACGGCGTACGCATGCTCCGCAGGGCCGGTGACTACCACGTCGTCGGTTACGGCGAGAACATCGACGTGCCCACCATCGACATCATCTCCGCCGAGATCAACTTCATCGGCAACCTCGTCGGCTCGTACAACGACCTGAGCGAGCTGATGGTCCTCGCGGCCAAGGACGAGGTACGGCTGCACACCACGTCCTACCCGCTCGACCGGTTCCAGGACGCGCTGGACGACCTCGACGCCGGACGAGTCCGCGGGCGGGCCATTCTCGTACCCTGATCTTGACCCTGACCTTGCCCCTGAACGGGGACGACCGCCAGCCGGCGGGGGCGGAGCGCCCCCCGCCGGTCAGCCACGACAGACCGGGAAAGCCCATGATCTTCATCACCGCCCGCTTCCGTGTCCTGCCCCAGCACGCGGACGACTGGCCCGAGCTCACCCGTGCCTTCACGGAGGCCACACGCGGCGAACCCGGATGCCTGTGGTTCGACTGGTCGCGCAGCCTCGACGACTCCGACGAGTACGTGCTGACCGAGGCGTTCCGCGACGACGAGGCGGGCGCCGCACACGTCGGCACCGAGCACTTCGCCACGGCGTGCGCGACCCTGCCGTCCTATCTCGCCGAGACCCCGAGGATCGTCAACGTGACCGTCCCGCAGGACGACTGGTCGGAGCTGGGCGAGATGGCCGTGGACACGTCCCGCTGAGTCCTGCCGGCGCCCGCCGGCCCCTGTCCGGGGCCGGTTCAGGCCTCCAGAGCGGCCAGATCGTCGCGGAGCACCGTACGGGCCGCCCGGGTCGCGTCCCCGTGAGCCTGCCGTGCGGTGTGGTACTCGTCGGACGTCAACGTGTACCCGGACGCCAGCGTTTCGCGTACCTGGCGCAGGGAGTGGTACGAGGCGTCTATGGCCTCGCCCACCTCGGCGTCCGCCGTCAGGACGAGCCGCTCCCGGGCCTCGTCGCACCCCGACGCCTGGAACGCCTGCCGGATCCTGGCCGCCCTGGTCTGCGGATCCGTGTGTTCCTCGTCGGCGGCCAGCCGCATGGCCTCATGGGCTCGGCGCAGCGCGACCAGGCAGTCCGCGTACATGGTCCGGCGGGTGTGCAGCCTGCTGTCCCTGACGGTCCGTCGCCAGCGCAGGTGCTCGCCCATCAGCGTCGCCCCGACCCCGAGCACCGCTCCGAGGGCCGTCCCTATGAGAGTCGCCCACTCCACACGGAGATCGTGCCATACCGCCGGGGGCGGTGATGAAGGGGTTTCAGCGGCTGCCGCTCGCCACGGAGGGTTGGTCGGCCGCCGGCACGCGCGGCGGGGGAGTGTCGGACTGCTGTAGTTCCGCCAGGAGTTCGTTCCGCCCGGCGAGCAGCTCGGTCAGGATGCGGCGGGCGGCGCGCAGCAGTTCGGCCACGTCACCGCCGGCGAGGGCGTACCTGACGGTGGAGCCTTCGCGTATGGATACGACGATGCCGGCGCGGCGCAGCACGGCGAGCTGTTGCGAGAGGCTGGAGGGCTCGATCTCGATGTCGGCGAGCAGGTCGCGTACCGGGACCGGGCCGTGCTGCAGCAGCTCCAGGACCCTGATGCGTGTGGGGTGCCCGAGCATACGGAAGAACTCTGCCTTGGCTTGGTAAAGAGGGACCTGCATGCGCTCTTCCTGCCTCTCGGTGGCCTCTCACGGCGCGGCGGCGGCTCGGGGCGCCGCCGCGCCGTGAGTCATGCCTGTTCATCTTTCTCGGTCAGGGCAGCTCTCGTTCATGAATTGTCGTCCTCTCCATGTGATGACTTGAAGAAATCTTCAATTCATGGGCATGCGTCAGCCCGGTTCGAAGAACGTCTAGACCTCGAGTTGCTCTTCGATGCGCTTGAGTTGGCGGCGGGCCATCGCCAGGTTGGAACGGTCCCTGTCGATCACGAGATAGAGGAACAGGCCGTTGCCGTTCCGGCCGGTCACCAGCCGGATGAGGTGGTACTGCTGGCCCAGCGTGATCAGGATGTCCTCGATCTGGCTCTGCAGGCCGAGGTGTTCCATGGTGCGCACCTTGGCGCGGATCACGTCGGTGTTGCCGGCCGCGGCGACCTCCAGGTCCAGGCCCTTGCCCCCACCCAGAGTGCCGAGGGCCATGCCGCTGGTGTAGTCCACCACGGCGGCCCCCAACGCCCCCTCGATCCCGGTCATCATTTCCTTGAGTGCCACTTCCACGTTCGCCATCGGCGCCTCCCCTTGGATGTCGGCCTCGGCGGACCCGCTGACGAACCCGCCCGTGACCGCACCGTAGGCGCCCCGACCGCGGGGTTGAGTTGCCTGCCCGAGAACGACGCGAACTGATCAAGTGGGGATGGAAGTTGACACTCCACTGATCACTTGTGACAGGTAGCTACGCCGACAGGTTCAGTTGCCAGGAAACGCCGAACCTGTCGTTGAGCCAGCCGAACTTCGGGCTGAAGCCGTAGTCGCCCAGCGGCATGAGTTCCGTGCCCTGTTCGGCCAGGGCCGCGTAGAGACGGTCGATCTCGGCCTCGTCCTCGCACTGCACGAAGAGTGAGATCGCGGGGGTGAAACCGAACGCGTGCTTCGCGGGGCTGTCGATGCACATGAACTGCTCGCCGGCGAGCGAGAACGTCGCGTGCTGCACGCTCCCCTCCTTGCCGGGGCCCTCCGCGCCGTAACGGCGGATGCTGACGATCCCGGCATCGTCGAAGAGCGTGCTGTAGAAGGTCATCGCGTTCTCGGCGTCACCCTCGAACATCAGGAACGTGGTGATTTTCTGTGACGTCACGATCTCCATTGCCGCTCGCTCCTCCAGCGCTCCCGGGCGGTCGATGCGTGGCCACGGTAGCGCCGGCGGAGCATCCCGGCGCGGTGCCGCTCCAGAGCCTCGGCGGACGGCACGCGCACGGCGCGCACCGGCCTGCGTGCCACGCCACCCGGTGGATCCGGGCGGCGCGGCACGAGGCCGGCGGGCGTCACGCTTCAGCGGGGCGCCCGAGTGTCTCCGTATGCCGTGTTGGCGAGCCAGCAGGCGCCGCCCTGGGGGAGCCAGTCGAATTCCTCGAGGGTGGAGACGACCCGGCGCACGAGGGCGTCAGGAGTGCCGGTCCACGCCTCGAAACCGCTCTCGCCGAGATCCCCCACCTCCATCAGCCCGCGGCCCAGCAGCTGGGTGAGCGTTTCCCTGGCCACGTCCCGGAAGTCGCGCCCGGACCGCTCCACCGTCTCCTGGGCCAGCCCGATCAGGCGGTCGACCGGTACCCAGTCGTCCAGCCCCTCTTCCAGGAGTTCGCCGATGACGTACTCAGTGCCCATGCGGCAGGTGCACCTTCTTTCCCTTGCCTGTGACGGGGAAGATGTCGATGGTCTCGCCACCCGAGGTGGATGACGCGCGCCACTGGATGATCGTGCCGTCGGGGAGTTTGTACACGTCCGGGATCTTCGGTCCGCGGGCCGGCAACCGCTGGGCGCCCTGAGTCCACCGTTCGAAGGTCTTCCGCAGCTCCGCGGCGGTCGCGATCTCCTTGACGTGCTTCTGCTGCCCGCCCGGCAGTGCGTCGAACTCGGCCTTCCACTTGCCGCAGCCGTTGGCGTTGTGCACCAGCAGCGGGGTGCTGCCGGCCATGACGTAGAAGGTGTGCAGATCACCGACGGTGAGGTTGCGGACGGTCTGGTCCGGCGCGGTCCACGCCCTGACCGCGTCGACCTGCACCCGTGTGCCCGCACCGGTCCGTAGCCAGGCTCCCGGCTGGAGCTGGTCGGCTGCCGCCCAGGCGTCGAGGTCGTCGACCCAGAACGGGTGTTCGTCCGTGGCGGTGACCTGGGCGGGGCCCTGGTCCGTGCGCACGGTGACGTCGACGAGGTGCTTCTCGCCCTGACCGGTGATCAGGGCGGTGACCGGCTCCTGCCGCTGCTGTCCGCTCAGTGGGTCGGCGGCCAGGACACGGTCGCCCTCCCGGACCTGCTCGATGGGCAGCTGCGAACCGTCCGCCATCAGCACCCTGGTGCCGTCGGGGAAGCTGTTGCAGGTGACGGCCTGCTCGCCCTTGCGGGCCTTGCGCACCTCGTCGGCCGTGAGCAGCCGGTCGCCGGCCCGCAGCCAGCCGAGGACGGACACGCCGCCCAGCACCCGCTCCTCGGTGGTCAGCTTCTGGCCGGTGACGAGGTCCTTGCCGACGAGCGCCTCGACCACGCCCTTGCCGTCGCCGACCCCGGGCAGCAGGTCCAGCAGCAGTGACATCCTGCGCTGCTGCTCCGCGTCGTCCAGGAGCGAGGAGCCGGACGCCCAGGTGTCGCCGATCCGGGAGAAGTCGAAGTCGATCCCCGACATGTCCCGGAGCTTCTCCGCACCCTTCTTGATGCCGGGTACGTGCTTGTTCGCCTCGTCGACGCCCTTGTTGGCCTGCCGAACGCCGTCGTTGAGCTCCTTCATGCCCTTGTTGGCCTTGTCGATGCCCTTGTTGGCTTCCGACAGGCCCTTGTTGACCTCGCGGACACCGGAGTTCATGGTGTCGAGGCCGCGATTCATCTTCTCGAAGCCCGCGTTCATCTGGTCGAACGCGTCGTTGAGCTCGTTCAGCTCCTTCTCGAAGTCGAAGACCGGTTTGGCCTCCGGGTACTTCTTCTGTTCGGGGAAGTACTCGCCCAGTGCGACGGTCAGGATGGTCAGGGCGAGCAGGGAGTCGTTCTGGTCCCCGAGGAGGGAGTCCGCCTTGGCCAGGTTCTTCGCGACCTTGTCCATGTGCGGCTTGGCGCTCTCGAAGGTCCGGACGGCCTTTTCGAGCAGCTTCACTTGCTGTGCCGGGTCCGGTGCCTTGGCGGGATCCACGAGATCCAGCGGCTTGAGGGCCTCGATGTCCTTGAGGTTCCGGTCGAGGTCCTTGAAACTCGCGCCGTGGTCCTTCATGGCGTCCTGCGCGGTGTACAGGAACACCGCCACTCCGGCGCCCAGCGCGATGGCCTTGCCCGCGAACTGCTTCAGGCACGCCGGTCGTTCGAGCAACGGCAGGCGGTCGCAGTTCGCGTACTGGGCCACCTTGCGGACGATGTCCGCGAGCCTTTCGGCGCGGCTCGGCTGTGCGGCCTCGGCGCCGGCCGCGGAACCCACGCCGCCGGTGAACACGATGGCCAGGGCGACGAAGAGCGCCGCGATCCTTGATCTGAAATGGTGATGCATGCATTCCTTGACCGGCGCGCGTCGGCTGGCCGGTGCGCCGGTCCTGATTCCCCGTGCCGGATCGGCAATGTTGTTACTGGCGAGTAGCCATATGGTCGGTCACACCATATCTCACACTCAGTCATGTGCTGGCCCATGCTTTGGATTGCCCGGGGTGGAGGCGACACGACAATGCCCCGGGTCCCGCCGTCCAGGCCCCGCTACGGGCGAGGGCACGGTGTGGGTTCACTCCGGCCGGAGTGAACCGTGTCACAGTTCAGGGCGGTCCCCGGGCCGGAGGCGCCTCGTCCGAGGCCGTGACGGCGGCTCTCCGAGGCGTTGCCGCGGGGCGCGCCGGCGGGCCGGAGCAACGCGATGAGGTGAAGTGGTCTGGGTCGCGCGCAAGGCGGCGGTCCGGTGTTGTCAGAATAGGACCATGAGTAATCCCCGCGTTTTCTTCGACATCGACATCGCCGGCCAGGACGCCGGCCGGATCGTCTTCGAGCTCTTCGAGGACGTCACGCCCAAGACGGCCAAGAACTTCCTGGAGCTGGCCACCGGCGAGCACGGCTTCGGCTACAAGGGCTCCCCGTTCCACCGCGTGATCCCGCAGTTCATGCTCCAGGGCGGTGACTTCACCCGCGGTGACGGCACCGGCGGCAAGAGCATCTACGGCGAGAAGTTCGCGGACGAGAACTTCCAGCTGAAGCACACCGCCCCGTACCTGCTCTCGATGGCGAACGCCGGCCGCAACACCAACGGCTCGCAGTTCTTCATCACCACCGTCGCGACTCCGTGGCTCGACGGCAAGCACGTCGTCTTCGGCAAGGTCGTCGAGGGCACCGAGGTGGTCGACACCATCGAGAAGCTGGGCTCCCAGTCCGGCCGCACCTCGAAGGCCATCTCCGTCCGCGACTCGGGCAAGCTCGAGGGCTGAGCACCCCTCCGCCGAAGCTCCCGGCCGGGAGCGCGCGCCCGCGCGCTCCCGGTCTTCCATGGCCGCCCGGCCGTTGCGACGGGGGCCGCGGAGGTGACGAGGACGGGGTCACTCAGGTGATGCGACAAGGATCATTGACCCCGTTGGGCTGTTTCTCTCTGGCGTTGGGCGAACGCGCCGTGTAGCGTCGCAGTGGTTGTCGTGGTTCGCCGTTCCTGCCCGTGCCGCCAGGTGCGGGCGTTTTGATGTACGGGCGCTTCCAGGACGACCATTGCGGGTCTGCACGGTGCGGACCCGGCTCGACCGAGAGGTAAACGCATGGCCAGCGGGACCGTGAAGTGGTTCAACGCCGAGAAGGGCTTCGGTTTCATTCAGCAGGACGGCGGAGGCCCCGACGTCTTCGCGCACTACTCCAACATCAACTCTTCCGGCTTCCGTGAGCTCCAGGAAGGCCAGGCCGTGACCTTCGACGTCACGCAGGGCCAGAAGGGCCCGCAGGCCGAGAACATCACGGTCGTCGCCTAGTCGATGCCCTGAGCGTGGCCCCCGGAGTTCGCTCCGGGGGCCACGTTTTCGTCGGTGGCCGGATACGGCCTCCACTCCGGGGCGCCCGCCGCCGGCCTCCGGCCGAGCCGCGGTGATCGCGGCGACCCCCTGCTGCCCCGCACGGGCATGTCGCGGAAGGCCCGCCTTCACCCGCTCGGCCCAGGCGCCGGGGGACTCCTGGCGCGTCATCGCCCGACCGGCGCGGACAGGGCCACGCCGATCCGCCCCCGCGGGCGAGGATCGCCCGGCGGTGCCGGCGGCCGGCCAGTGTGCGGCCCGTCACCAGAGCGGTGTCCCGCACCGCTCCGATGGCATGATCGGTTGTCGACGAGTGCCCTCGTCGCCCGTCCCGACCGGAAATCGGCACTGTTCGGCACGAGATGAACCATTCGACCGGCAAACCAACACATCGGCCAGAGAATTGACTCCTCCAGTCTCGCGGTTGTTCTCGCGAATACAAGCCAAGACCACGTTCGCCGCAGGGCGTCGACCGCGGGCGATGCTGTGGGCCCTGGCGGCCGTGGTGGCCCTCGCCTTCGTCATCACGCTGGAGATCGTCGCCCGTCGCAGCTCCGGCGACCCGGAGCCGATCGCCGACTGGGTGAAAGACGCCATATTCTCCCCCAAACCGGGGCCGTTGTACGGCGGTCTGGCGTTGATGATGGTCGTGCTCACCTGGCGGCAACGGTTCGTCGCGGCAGGTGCCGCGATCGGCGTCGACGCCGTCTTCATGCCGCTGCGGTGGGCGATCGAGGGCGGGACGGCGGACGTCCACCTCTTCGCCAGCGGCCCGGTGTGGGTGATGTCGGGCTACGCGGTCATCGCCGTGACACGCCGCACCGGCCGGGAACGGGTGCTGCTGCTGGAGGGTGTCGGCCTGGGGCTGCTGCTGGTGGCCGGCCGCAAGGCGGGCGACAACTGGCTGCTCATCACGGCGAAGACCCGCCCGATGGTCCTCGATCCGTACGTGGCCGCCGCCGACCACGCGCTCGGCAACCCGTCATTCCTGGTCGGCCGGCTCGTCGAGGCCACCGACCCCGTCGGCCCCCACGTTCTCCACCTGGTCTACGCCCAGCTCGCGGTGGCCGCGGTCGTCGTCGCGCTCTACCAACTGCGGAACGTGCGGGTCGAGCGCCGCTTCCCACGCCATCATCTCGTGCGCACCTTCCTGCTGATCGGCCTCATCGGGCCGGGCATCTACATGCTCTTCCCGGTGGTCGGACCGGTCTTCGCCTACGGCCCCGGCGCCTCGGGCACCGGTGGCGTGCAATGGGCGGTGGCCGACCTGTGGCCCGGCACACCGCCCTCGATCGGCAGTCCGCACCCGGTGCCGTACGACGGGCTCACCCCTCGCAACTGCATGCCGAGCCTGCACACCGCATGGGCCACCGCTATCTTCATCCACACCCGCACGGGCCCGCGCGTTCTGCGGGCGGCGGGCGCCTTCTGGCTGACCGCGACCCTCACCGCGACGCTGGGCTTCGGCTACCACTACGGCGTGGACCTCGTCGCCGGCGTCGTCTTCACGCTCACCATCGAGGTGGCGCTGCGCGCGTACGACCGCGGCCGGGACCGGTCGGGACTCCTGCTGGCCGCCTACGGCGCCACGGTCTTCACCGCACTCCTGGTGTCGTACCGCTTTCTGTCCGTGGACATGGCCCGGCACCCGTGGGCGTTCGGCCCCCTCCTCCTGCTGGCGCTGGGCTCGGTGGTGCACGGCTACGTCCACGTCACCAGGCTGTGGGAACCGCGCACCGTGCCGGCGTCCCACCCGGAACCGCAGCCGGGACTGAGCGCCGTCCCGTAGGGGAGGCCCGGGCCGTCAGAGCGGTGGGCGCTGCCGGGGTCGACAGCAAGCGCATACCCGTCGTCTCACATCGTGGCACCGACTTTCCGCACAGCAAGACGCCTGACATTGTTAAGTGCCCGTACAAATCGCACGGTCTTTCGGCGAGGGGACGCGTGCGGGGTGCGGGACCTCGGCAACCGCTCTGCACCTCGCGCGAAAGACCCGGCAATGCCTGCACCAGCCACCGGCCCCGCCCGTCCCCCCGTCAATCCGCGGTCCCGCGTCCTCGTCGCCAGCCTCATCGGCACGACGATCGAGTTCTACGACTTCTACGTCTACGCGACCGCCGCCGTCCTGGTCTTCCCGTCCCTGTTCTTCCCGGGCGGTGACCCGACCACGGCGCTGCTGTCGTCGTTCGCGGTCTTCGGTGCCGCGATGGTCGCCCGCCCGATCGGCGCGATCTTCTTCGGGCACCTCGGCGACCGCCTCGGGCGCAAACGGACGCTGGTGGTCTCGTTGCTGACGATGGGCCTCGCCACGCTGCTCATCGGTGTGCTGCCCACCTACGCGCAGGCCGGCTGGATCGCCACCGCGCTGCTCGTGCTCATGCGGCTCGCGCAGGGCTTCGCACTGGGTGGAGAGTGGAGCGGTGCCGCGCTCGTCGCGACCGAGAACGCCCCCCGCGGCAAGCGCGCGCTGTACGGCACCTTCCCACAGCTCGGCGCCCCGCTCGGCTTCATCATCGGCAACGGCCTGTTCCTGGTCATCGGGGCCCTGCTGCCGTCCGCGACGGGCGCCGACCCCACCCAACCCTCCGACGCCTTCCTCAGCTGGGGCTGGCGCATCCCGTTCCTGTTCTCCGCCGTCATGGTCGCCATCGGTCTGTGGGTACGGTCGCGACTCGTCGAGTCGGCGGTGTTCGCCAGGACCCGCGACAGCGGCAAGGTGCGGAAGCTGCCGCTGGCCGAGGTGGTCCGCGGCCACTGGAGGCAGCTGATCCTCGGTACCTTCTTCATGCTGGCGACCTACGTGCTCTTCTACCTGATGACCACGTTCTCGCTGAGCTACGGACGTACGGCGAAGAGCGCCGCCGTCCCCGGCCTCGGCTACAGCTACACCACGTTCGTCCTGATGATGATCTTCGGTGTGCTCTTCTTCGCCGTGTTCACCCTCGTCTCCGGCCCGCTGGCCGACAGGTACGGACGACGCTCCGTCCTGATCCTGGTCACCGCCGCGATCGTGGTCTTCGGCCTCGTCTGGGTGCCCCTGATCGGTCTGGGAACGCTCGGTGTCGTGCTGTGGCTCGTGCTCGGCTTCACGCTGATGGGCATGACGTTCGGCCCGATGGGCGCGCTCCTGCCCGAGCTCTTCCCGACGAGCGTGCGCTACACCGGGTCCGGCATCTCGTACAACGTCAGCTCCATCCTCGGGGCGGCCGTCGCCCCGTTCATCGCCGTGGCGCTCTGGCAGGCCGGTGACGGATCGCCGTGGCTGGTCGGCGTCTACCTCTCCGCGATGGCGGTGCTGACGCTGATCGCGCTCCTGCTCGGGGACGAGACCAAGGACGTCTCCCTGGACGACGGCGAGGCCGCCTCCACCGACGAGGGCGCCCCGGCCGCGGCCACCTCCGTCGCCGGCTGATCCACCGCGCGTCCCCCGCCCGCCCGCGGCGGCCCCCTGGACCGGCACCGTCGCCACCACGAGAGGCAGCGGCGCCGGCGGTCTCTTCCCCTGCCGTACGACGTCGGCGGGGGAAGAACGCCGTTCTGGCCCGCCGCCGAGGGCGAATCATGAGGCCCGTGCGAACCTTCGGATTCCGAAAACCCTCTATCAACGCGCAGGGCCGTCCGGTGCCGGGACATGAGGATGGGGAGCCGCGATGGTGTCCGTCGGGGAGAGACTGAGCAGTGCCCGCACCCGGGCGTTCGTCGGCCGGGAAACGGAACTCGACCGGTTCGGGGAGGCGCTGGCCGGTGATCCCGAGGCGCCCTTCGGCTTCTACGTGCACGGGCCGGGCGGCATAGGGAAGTCGACGCTGCTGCGGCGCCTGGCCGACCGGGTCCGTGCGGCGGGCCGGCTGCTCGTCGAACTCGACGGCCGCTTCGCCAGCCGGGACCCGGCCGATTTCGAGCGGGCGGCCGGTCCCTTCCTGGACGTTCCCGGCACGGTCCTGATCGTGGACTCCTTCGAGCACTGCCAGTGGCTGGAGAGCTGGTTGTGGCAGCACTTCCTGCCCGGCGCCGCCGACGGCACCCTGGTCGTCCTGGCCGGCCGGCTCCCACCGCGACCGCAGTGGACCGCCGACCCCGCCTGGGCCGGTCTGCTGCACGTGACCGAGCTGAAGCCGTTCTCCGAGGAGCAGGCCCGGAGCCTGCTGGCCGCGGCACGGATCCGGCCAGAACTGCGGGACCGGTACTCCGCTTCGCCGGAGGCAACCCGCTGGCGCTGTCCCTCGCGGCGGCCTCCGGATCGGCGGGGTGCGGCAGGGAGGAGATCTGGGCCCCTTCGGCGGACGTCCTGCGCACCCTGCTGGCGGGACTGATCGGCGAGGTCCCCACGGCCGCCCACCGGCGCGCCCTGGAGGTGGCGGCGCAGGCCCGCTCGACCTCCGAGGAACTGCTCGACTCGGTGCTGCCCGAGGAGGACGCCCATCTCCTCTTCTCCTGGCTGAGGGACCTGCCCTTCATGGAGTCCACGCACCAGGGGCTCCACCCGCACGACGCGGCACGCGAGACACTCGCCGCCGACCTGCGCTGGCGCGCACCCAACGCCTTCGTGTCGATGCGCGGGCGGCTGGCGGAGGAGTATCTGCGTCTGCTGCGGGAGGCCCCGGAGGAACGGGTCTGGACCGTCACCGACGAACTCTTCCACCTCTTCCGGGAGGGGAAGATCCTCGCGCGGCTGCGCACCTGGTCGCGTGAGGACGAGGTGCACGACCGCCCGCTGCACCCGGACGACATGGACGTGGTGCTGCGGATGGCGGAGGAGACCGAGGGAGCCGCGTCGGCCGAACTGGTCCGCCACTGGGCGGAGCGCCAACCGCAGGCGTTCAGTGTCTACCGCCTCGTGAGCACGGGCCGGGTCGTGGCGTTCACGGCCCGGCTCGCCCTGTCGTACCCGCCCGATCCGCAGGACGTGGCCACGGACCCCGTCGTGGCCGCGGCGTGGGCGTACGCCGACGCCACCGCGCCGGTGAGTCCCGGCGAGCACATCGGCGTGAGCCGGTTCTCGGTCTACCCCGAGCAGTACCAGATCCCCTCGCGCGTCATCGACTTGAGCAGCTCCCGCGCCCAGGCCGAGGCCGCCCGTGCGCGCGGCCGCGCCTATGGCTTCGCCGTCTGGCGGGACGCCGAGACCTGGGCCGAGCGCGTCGAGGGAACCCTCGGTGACACCGGTGCGCGACCACGGGTCGGCGAGCACACCTACGGGCTGTTCGCCGTCGACTGGCGCCAAGTGCCCGTCGAGGCGTGGCTGCACCGGTTCATATCAGCCACCGACGTACCGGTTCGGCCCGGGCCGGCGAGCGTCCCGCGCACCACGTTCGACCAGGGCGTACGCGAAGCCCTGCAACACTGGCGCGACCCGGCCGCGTTCGCCGCCTGCGCCCTGACGCGCACCCGCCTGGCGGCCGATCTCACCGAACCCGTCGAGGAGTTGCGCGCCCTGCTGCGCCAGGCCGTGGACGACCTCGCCCGCGATCCGCGCGGCGTCCGCGCCCGCGAGGCCCTGACCGCGGGACACTTCTCGGGCGCCCCCACCCAGGAGGCCGCCGCCCGCCGCCTCGGTCTGCCCTACGGCACCTACCGCCGTCATCTGCGCCAGGGCCTGGACCTCCTCTGCGAGGCCTTGTGGCAGCGGGAGTTGTACGGCGCCGGAGAGGCGGGACAGGGGCCGTCGTGCTGATCCGGGGGGCGTCGGCGGCAGCCCACGCGAGGGAACCCGGCGAGCGCGACCCGGCCGACACCGCTTCTACTCCTGCGGCACGGCTCGCAGTTCGCGGTGCGCCCGCCGCTCGCGGGGCTTGAGGGGGATCTCGGTGTTGAGCGGCGCGGGCGGGCCGAGGAGGACCTTCAGCAGGGTGCCGGGGGACATCAGCCGGGCGGGACCGGCCTGGAGGCCCGTGACGTCCCAGAGCGCACGGGCCACCGGGTAGGACACCGTCGCGGTGGCGGCCACTCGGCGGGAGTACCGGGCGGCGGCGCGGTCGGCGACCGTGGGAGCGGCGCCGGTGACGAAGGGGTACAGCACGTCCTGGCTGACCGCCGTGGTCCAGGGCCCATTGACGTGCCCGGCCACCGCGCGCTGGATCGCACGTGCCAGGCCGGGTGCGGACACGTCCGCGTTGTCGAAGGCGTCCCGGAGCGTCACGGCCTGCTGGGCCGCGACCGACATGCCCTGGCCGTACGCGGGGTTGAACGTCGCGAGAGCGTCTCCCACGACAGCCAGGCCCTCGGGCCACTTCGCGGACCGCTCGAAGTACCGGCGCACGTTGCGGGTCATACGGCCCCGGGTACGGACGACGTCCGTAAGCGGTTCCGCGTGGGAGATGAGCTCACCGATGATCGGATCCGGCAGCTCGTCGAAGGTGTACGCGAGGAAACCGGCCGGGTCGGCAGGCGGTTCGCCGCCCTTGGTGCCCGCCAGGCTGACCATCCAGCGCTCGCCCCCGTCGTCGGGCTCGATGGGCAGGATCATGCCGCTGCGGCCGGGCTCGCCGCGGTACGGGTCGGCCTGGAGAAGCGTCAGCGGCCAGTCCGTGACGAGGGCCGGCCGGCGGTAGATGCGGGTGGCGTTGGTGAGGCCGGTGTCCACGGCCTTCTCCTGGATGCCGTCGATCCCGAGGTCGGCCAGCCAGTGCATGACACGCGAGCCGCGTCCGCCGGCATCCACCACGAGGTCCGCCCGGAGCAGATCCTCTCCGGCGTCGGTGGCGACCCTGACGCCTTGTACGCGCTGCTCGGTGCCCACCAGGCCGAGCGCCTTGCCCCGCACGATCTTGACGTTGCTGAGGCGGCTCAGGACGGCGGCGCGCACCGCCCAGTCGAGCAGGGCCCTGGTGCAGGTCAGCATGTGGTGACTGTCGTGCCTGAAGCGGGAGAACCAGCCGTCGGGCGTGCGGGCGAGGAGACCGGACGCGAGGGAGATCTCGACGGCCCCGGCGTCGAGGAGGTGACGGCGCACGTCCAGGCCGGAGAGCAGGCTCTGCATGGCGTCCAGGCCGCCCGCCATGAGCAGGTGGGCGTGCTGCCCCTGCGGCAGCCCCTTTCGCTGGTCCGGTCCGTCGGCGAGTGCGTCCGGCTCGACGACGACCACGTCGCCGACGGCGGGAGCCAGTGCCGCGGCTGCCAGCATGCCGCCGATCCCGGCCCCGATGACGACCGCTCTACCTGTCATGATCCATTCCTCGTTCCGTGCGTGGGCGCTGCCAGCGGATCGACGCCGACGACAGTGCCGGGGGTGTTCAGCTCCTGCGCCAGTCTCAGCAGTCCGCGGCTCGCGTCCTTGGAGGTGCGCAGTTCATAGGTGCCCGGCTCCGTGAGCGAGTCGGCAGCGCCCCAGGCGAGCTGCCTGGCGGCCTCCACGACCATGGAGGCCTCGGCCTTGGCCCGCGCGGCGGTCGGGTCGCATCCGGCTGCCAGCGCTCGCCGGAGCACGCCGCTGCCCGCTCGCTCGTCGAGGTGCGGAGTGAGGACGAGCAGGGCGTCGTGGATGGCCATCTCGCGCATGCGCAGGCGTGATTGAGGGAGTCGATACCAGGTGCTGGGCGAGACGAACGCGGTCGGGACATGCCTCAGCACCTTCCACAGGGGCGCCAGTCTGCGGTAGTGGCGCAGACTGCGCCACTGCGCTCCGACCGCGGGCACGATCCTGGGAAGCACGAATCCGAGCGAGCAGATCACGGCGCCGACGGAGGCGAGCGGCGGAGCCACGGTGGTGGAGAGGAAGTCCAGGTCCCGGCCGTACCAGCGTGCCGTCACAGCGATGATCTTCGCCAGCACGAAGCCGCTCATGTCCATCCCGAGGCCGATGACGATCAGCCAGAGTCCGGCTCGCAGCAGCCGGTCGCCCTTGCTCGCCGCGGGCGCGCCCGGGCCGGCGCCGTCCGCCGCGGCGGACGAGGCGGTCTCCTGCCGCAGCTGCCGGGTCCACCGCAGACACACCCCGCAGATCACCAGGCAGCAGACCAGATGGCCGAGCAGGTAGAGGACGATCATCTCCCTGATGTACGGCGTGTTGGCGTAGTAGGTGTCGAGGTCCCGGAGCCTCTCCACATGGGCGTCGCCGACGGTGAACAGGGTGATGATGGCCGCGATGAGCAGCCCGTACACGCCGATGAAGGCGAGGGCCGTACGCCTCAGTGTGACGACCGGGCCGCCCCGCCAGTAGATCAGCAGGATGAAGAGCGAGCAGCTGTAGGCGGAGATGAGTGAGTAGGTCATCGGGGCACCGAAGTTGGCGATGCCCGTCATGTTGTTGACCGTCGCCAGGGTCGCCGGTGCGGCCGCGGAGAAGCAGCAGGCGCCGATGAGGATGGAGACGCAGGTCGAGGCGGTCAGAGGGTTCGTCAGCGCCTGGCGTGGCCGCCGGAACAGCAGGACCGCCGCCATGCCCAAGATGGCGGCCGCCAGGTAGACGACATAGCTCACCGGGGACTCCGATCAGAGGTGCGCAGTGTGGGGGGTTGGTGGGCGCGCCCGGCTGTACGGGTGTCGCTACCGGGCATGACGCTCGCCCTTGAGTGCCTCGGCGATGAGGACGAGTTCCTCCGGCGTCCTGGGGGAGGGCGCCTGGAGACGGATCACGGCAGGGGCGGGGGTGGTGGGGCACCCCTCTTCGTGCGCGGCCGCCGCGATCACCGCCGCCCAGGCGGCCGCCAGCGCCTTCTCGGGCGGCTTCGTGTCCTGCGCGGCGCGCAGGACATGCTGGAAGATGGCCGGGTCGTAAAAAGGACTGAGGTAGCTCAGGCCGTTGTGGATGCTCGTGGCCCGCCAGGTCAGCAGGCTCGCGGACGAAGCACCCCACACGGGCCGCGACAGGCGCAGCTTGCGCCGTCTGAGCATCCGTTCGAGCTCCCTCTCCAACGGGCGCATACGCCGGTACAGCAGCCGGTCGTTGCTCTGCCAGCGCTGGCCCATCAGGGGGACGAGGACTCCCGCCACGGTCAGGAGCGTGCCCAGACCGGCGCAGGACGGGGCGACCGCCGTACCCAGCCAGTCCCAGTCCCGGCCCGACCAGCGAGCCCCGACCGCGACCAGCTTGGACACGCTGTAGCCGGCCGTGATCAGCGTGCCGGCACCCAGGGTCAGCAGACCCGTCAGCGTCCACCGGGAGACCTCGCCGCGAACCTTCCGCGCCCAGCCCAGCGACCGCCAGGCCGTGAACGTCACCGCGGTGAGGTGGGCCACCAGGTACAGGACGACCATCTCGCGGACGAACGGCGTACCGGCGTAGTAGGTGTCGAAGTCCCGCCTGCGCTCGACCGGGGAGGACCCCAGAGCGAACAGCAGACCGACCACGGCGAGGATGACCGTGTAGCTTGCTATCCAACGGCGGGCGATGCGGCGCACGTTGGGGGATTCCTGCCAGTAGGCGATCAGTACCAGCAGGGCGGCGCTGTAGGCCGTGATCGCCGCGTACGTCAACGGCGCGGCGAGGTTCGGGACGCCGCTGAGGCCGTTGACGGCACCGATGGTCAGAGGAGCGCCGAGCAGCCAGCTGACGCTGCCGAGGGCCAGCGCCGCGCACAGCGCCAGCAGATACGGCTCATTGCGGTGACGGACCAGGTCACGAGTCTTCGGGACCAGACCCACCCAGAGCAGCGCGCATGCCGCGTAGTTGATCGCGCTGCTCACCCTCAGGCCTCGCCGCGGTAGTTGAGCGCCGCGCCTATGCGGCCGGCGAGGCTCGTCGGCTCGTTGCAGTAGACGGAGTGCTCGGACGCCTCCATCCACGGCCGCAGTTCCAGCCCCATCAGCATCCCGAACCTGTCGGCCTCCCGCTCGTGCTTCTCGGCGAGCGTGGTGCGCGCCGCGGCAGGCCGTGAGCCGTCACCGCCGGCGCCGCCGAGCATGTGCAGCGGACTCGACTGCCCCTTGTGGACGTGCCACAGTTCGTGGCAGAGGATGACGATCTGCATCCATTTCGGCGCGCGCCGGTCCACGATGACGATGTCCCGGTCCTCTTGCTCGATCCACAGGCCGGAAGCCGTGTGCGGCGGGAATTCGCGCAGTACCACACGGAGCGGACGCTGACGCCATTCCTGCGCCGACTCCACCAACGCGTCGAAGAGCGCTTCGGGATCCGCGGGCAGCGCCGGCACCTTCATGGAGCCGATCAGAGCGTCGGCGAGACGACGCATCTCCCTCCTGGTGCCCACAGTTCCCCCGATGCGCTCATCTCGGCTTCCGGCGCTACCACCGGCCAGGACCAACCGTCGTGACCGGCGGCGCGCGCCGCCGCCGGGTGACGACTCGACTCCGGCCGCGGACGGAATCCTAGTGCCTGCGCTGGGGAGTTGGCATGGTCGGGAGTTCGCGCCGCCCGGTCGGCGCGGGCACCGGCCGAGTGGACAGGTGCGGACAGGAGTGGACAGTGAACGTCCCTGTCCGGCCTGGAGAGTGGACAGTGCCCCGCACGACGCTGTGCGCCATGAACCTCCCACGCACTCGGCAGGGGCGGACGCCACCCGGCCCTCGGCGCACGGCCGTCCTCGCGGTACTCGCCGCGGCCCAGTTCCTCGTCATGGTCGCCACCTCGATCGTGAACGTGGCGCTGCCGCAGATCCGGACCGGGGTCGGCCTGTCGGACACCGGTACCACCTGGGTGGTCAACGCCTACGGGCTGGCGTTCGGGGCGCTGCTCCTCGCCGGCGGGCGGGCGTCCGACCTGCTCGGGCGCCGACCGGTGCTGGTCGTCGGGCTCGCCCTGTTCACGGCCGGCTCCCTGGCGGCGGGAGCGGCCGGCTCGCCGGGCGTGCTGATCACGGCCCGTGCCGTACAGGGCCTCGGTGCCGCCGCCGTCGCCCCGGCCGCGCTCGCCCTGGCCATGGACCTGTTCCCGCCAGGCCCCGGACGCGGCAGGGCGCTGGGGGTGTGGGGCGCGGTCTCCGGGGCGGGCGGCGCGGGCGGGGTCCTGCTGGGCGGTGTCCTGACGCAGGCCCGGGGCTGGCCGTGGATCTTCCACGCCGTCGCGCTCGGGTCGGTGCTGGTCCTGACCGCCGTCGCGGTCCTCGTCCCGCGGTCGTCCGGCCGTGCGGCCGGACGGTTCGACCTGCTCGGCACCACGACCGTCACCCTCGGCCTGACCTGCCTGGTCTGGGGGCTGACCGCAGCCCGCGGCAGCGGCTGGACGGACGACCGGGTCCTCGGCGCCCTCGCCGCCGCGGCCGCACTGCTCGGGGTCTTCGCCGCGATCGAGCTCCGCCGGCCGAACGCGCTCGTGCCGCCACGCCTGTTCACCACCGGCCGGGTGGCGGCGGGCAATCTGCTGATGGCCCTGCTGGGGTCGGTGTGGATCGCCCTGTTCTTCTTCCTTCCGCTCTACCAGCAACAGGTCCTCGGCTCGGGGCCGCTGACCACCGGGGCGGGCCAACTACCGCTCGCCGCCGCCAACATGCTCGGGTCCGTCCTCGCCCGGCGTCTCTCCCGGCTCATCGGCGCCACCATGACCGTGACCGCCGCCCTGTTCGCCGAGGCCGCCGGGTTGCTGTGGCTGTCACGCCTCAGCGCCGACGGGAGCTACGCCGCCGACGTCCTCGGCCCCAGCGTCCTCGTCGGTCTCGGTCTGGGCATCGCGTTCGTTCAGCTCACCGCACTCGCCGTGGACGGTGTCCCGCCGCAGGACGCGGGCCTGGCGGGCGGCCTGGTGAACACCACCCGGCAGGTCGGTGGCGCGATCGGCCTCGCCGCGCTGGCCACCCTCGCCGGCACCGTCACCGCCCACGCCCACGAACCCCGTCCGGAGTCCCTCACGGCCGGCTACCGGGCCGCGTTCACGGTCTCGGCCGCGCTCCTCGCCGTCACCGGACTCCTCGCGACGCTCCTCACCCGCCGCACCGGCCCGAGTGCGGTGCAGGCCTCCGCCCAGCCGGCCTCCGGACCGCGAACCGGGGAGCCTCCCGGCTCGGCCGGGCCGAAGACCTCTCGACCCGACTCGGCCGAGTCGACGTACCGGACACACCCCGACACCTGACCACGAAAATCCCTGAGAAAGGAAGTACAGCCATGGTGACCATCGACGAGAACGCCCCTGTCGTCGTCCGCCTGAGCACCACGATCGACGCCCCGCTCGCGACGGTGTGGCAGCTGCACACCGACATCGCGGCCTGGCCCACCTGGAACACGGACATCGTCCGGGCCCGCCTCGACGGCCCGTTGACCCCCGGCAACTCCTTCAGCTGGCACACGCACGGCCTGGACATCACCTCCACCGTGCGAGAAGTGGTCCCGGGCGAGCGGATCGTGTGGGGCGGCCCCGCCGCCGGCATCACGGGTGTCCACGTGTGGACGTTCGAGGAGGACGGCGGCCGGGTCACCGTCCGTACCGAGGAGTCCTGGAGCGGTACCCCGGTCGAGGCCGCGACGGACCGGTTGAGCAAGGCCCTGCACGACTCCCTGGAGAACTGGCTCGCCCTCCTCAAGGCCCGCGCCGAGCAACCCGCCTGACCAGCCAACGACACGACGCCCCGCTCCCTTGCCGACCCACACCGAAAGGCGACTGCCATGACTTCCGACAAGCCGTACCTCACCGGCCACTACACCCCGCTGACCGACGAGGTCACCGCGACAGAACTCACCGTCGAGGGCGTCCTGCCCCCCGAACTGACCGGCCGACTGCTCCGCAACGGTCACAACCCCAAGCCCGGAGTCACCCCCACCCACTGGTTCAAGGGCAGTGGCATGGTCCACGGCATCCGGCTGCGCGGGGGCCGGGCCGAGTGGTACCGGAACCGCTGGGTGCGCACCCCGGCCCTGGACGGCGCTCCCTACCTGACCGAACACGGACCCGATCTGACCGCCAGCGTCGCCGGCACCCATGTCATCGAGCACGCCGGACGGCTGCTCGCGCTGTGCGAGGCCAACGTTCCCTTCGAGCTCACCCGAGACCTGGACACGGTCGGCGCCCACGACTTCGACGGCAAGCTGCGCACGGCCATGACCGCGCACCCCAAGGAGGACCCGGTGACCGGGGAACTCCACTTCTTCGGCTCCTCACCGTTCCCGCCCCACCTGGTGTACTACGTCGCCGACACCAAGGGGGAGATCGTCCACACCGCCGAGATCCGGGGAGCCACCGCCTCGCTGAAGCACGACTTCGCCCTCACCCGCCGCCACGTGGTCTTCGTCGAGGGCAACGTCACGTTCGACCCGGCCGAGCGGTCCGGCATCCCCTACGGCTGGAGCGACCGGCAGCCCTCCCGCATCGGCGTCATGCCCCGCGGGGACGACGGCGCCGGGCACATCCGCTGGCTCACCGTCGAACCGGGCAACCTGCTGCACGTGGCCAACGCCTACGAGGACGGCCGGGGCCGTATCGTCCTGGAGGGCCCGACCGTGGACCGAGAGGGGTTCCGGCTCTCCTGGAACTGGTGGGTCGGCGCCCCCGGACGCGGTACCGAACCAGCCGCCCGTTCCTACACCCGACGCTGGGTGATCGACACGGTGGCCGGAACGGTCGACGAGCAGATCATCGACGACCTGCCGGTGGAGTTCCCGACCATCAACGAGCGGTACCTGGGCGCCGAGAACCGCTACCAGTACGCCGTCTCCTTCCCCGACGAACAGGGCTACGGCGGCTACGGCGTGGTCAAGTACGACCGCACGACCGGGGCCCGCCGCATCCACCGGGCCGGCGACGGCCGCCTGCCCGGCGAAGCCGTCTTCGTGCCCGCCGACCGAGCGACCCGCGAGGACGACGGCTACCTGCTCACCGTGGTCTCCGACCTCAAGCAGGACGCCTCGCAGCTGCTGGTCCTCGACGCCTCCGGCCTCGACCGGATCGCCACCGTCCACCTGCCCCACCGGGTGACCGCCGGGATCCACGGTTCCTGGGTCCCCGACGGCGACGGGGACGACAGCGAGGCCTGAGCCACGACGAGGAGACGCCGCCCGTCCGCCGGCGGCAAGGAGGCCCCGGGAACTCACCGTCCCGGGGCCCCGAGGCGGTCCGTCGGATTTATCTCTTTAGCGTCGCCCCGTGCAGAAGGCAAATGTGGCTCACCCGAAGGTGTGATGCTGCGCAGCGGAGGAAGGAGTAATCGTCGAACGGCGTAGTGTCATATGCCCGCTGCCTTCAGCAGAGGCAACGACACGGCGGGTAGGGGAGAGGACGGCATCACGGGATGGCGGGGACCGACTGGAGTGAACTGGGGATCTGCCGGACGGCCGACCCTGACGACCTGTTCGTCGAGGGGGCCGCGCAGAACCGCGCGAAGGCACTGTGCGGCGGCTGCGGCGTCCGGACCGAGTGCCTCGCGTACGCCCTGGACCAGCGTATCGAGCACGGCATCTGGGGAGGCATGACCGAGCGGGAGCGCCGGGCCCTGCTGCGGCGCCGGCCCACCGTCACTTCCTGGCGTCGCCTGCTGGAAACGGCCCGTGCGGAACACCAGCGCACTCATGCGGCCAAGGTCGCCGACCTCAGGGCGAGTTGACCCCGGATCCGTCCGGTCGGGCCGGGTGTGCAGGTCCTACAGCACCGGTGGGACTTCCGGCTCAGGGCTGATGTCGCCGTTCAGGTCCATCTCGTAGCGGCCTTGCGTCTTGCCGGCGACCGCCAGGTGCTTGAGCCAGTAGTTCGAGAGGTTGTGGAGGTTCTTGTGCTGGATCTCCCACGGCATGGAGTGACCGGCGCACTTCACCGTGACCAGAATGTTGTGCGCTCCCGTGATGGCGTCGTAGAGCGCGGGGACATGGAAGTCGAGCGCAGGGTTGGAGCTGGGCGGTGTGGTGTTGGCCGTCTTGTCGTGCTCGCCGTGCACGATCAGTACGGGCACGCTTCCGCCGAGGACGCCGCCCTGCCCCGCGGTGGTGTTGTTCCAGCCCCACGACACGAAGTTCCGGTACCGGCTGGCCCCCACCGGACGCCCGTCCTCGATCGGTCCCCAGGTGCGGCCGAGGGGGTCGATCTCCATCAGGGCGTCCCACACGACGTCGATCATGCCTTCCTCGCGCTGGTTCGGGCACTTGGCTTCCTTGGCCCAGGCCAGATCGAGGCCGTCATGGGTGAGCACATGGGTGGGGAAGCCCGGGGCGGGCAGGGTCGGTGGGGTCGACGGTCCGAGCGGCGGGAAGATCGGCGCGAGGAGGAACAGGCTCTCCACCTTCCCCGGATTGTTGACCGCGTACGGTCCCATCGCGAACGCGGCGGCCGACCAGCCGATGAACGCGACCTTGGTGACGTGGCGTTCGTCGCGGATGTAGTCGACGACGGTGCCGAGTTCGTCCCGGTCGCTCTGCGAGTTGGTCAGGACGTACGGGTAGCTCGCCGTGCGCGTGCCCATCAGCGGGGGAGTGACGGCGCCCTGCTGCAGGGGATTGACGTTGCACGGGTCCTCCATCCGCGGACGCGGTGAGAGACCCGAGCCCTGGAGGTCCATCATGAAGACGTCGTACCCGGCCTGGGCGACGGCCTTGGCCCACCCGTACGAGGTGTGCTGGAGGTCGTAGCCCGCAAGTGCCGGAACGCTCCTGCCGTGCAGCATGAGGACGGCCTTGCGGTTCGCGGGCGGGCCGGAGGGCGTGCCGTCGTGCTCCCGCACGAACAGTTCGACCTTCTGGCCGGCCGTGGCGGGGACGGTCGACGTGTGCGGGACCGAGTGGTCGGTGGTGACGATGGCCATGAGGTGTCCCTTCGCGCCACTCGCCCATGGGCGGTGGCTGAACGCGACTGAAGGGGTGGATCGAGGCATGCGCGATCCTGCGGTCGGCCCTTTCGCCGACCCGGATCGCCCGTGGGCAAGACAACTCGCCCGAAGTACGCCCTCACCCGCGCAGGGCTCGTCGGAGCCGGCGACGGTGGTGTGAAACGGCTGGGCACCCCTTCCAGCGACCTCTGGAAAGGCTTCTCAGATCATGTGAGTGAGCGTCAGCGCCATCATCACTCCCACGTGGATCACGGGGCAACGAACCGGGCCCGATGAGAGAAAGGGCGGTAGGCACAGTGGGGGCGTCGAGTCCCTACGGTCCCAGCCTGCCGCCGCATGTCACGGCCTGCAACTCGATCAATCGCCTGCGTAATTGATTGGTCAACAGAGCATGCGTGGCGCGGTCGGCCTCAGCGGGACGGCCGGTCGCCCGGCCCTTGCCGTCACGTCCACAGGTCCTGGCTCGCGCACACGCGAGCACCCATGTTCGTCTCCATCATGCGCAGAGCGGCCTCGGCGAGGTCGTCGTGGATGTGTGCCACGGCGTCCCGGGGGACGACGACCTCGAAATGGCGGATGTGGGCGTCGAGCGCGGAGTAGAGGACACACTGCTCGGTCACCTGGCCGCACAGCACCAACTGCTGGATCCCCCGCTGCTGGAGCAGATACGTCAAGGGTGTCTCGAAGAAGACGGAGTGCCGCGCCTTGAGGACGAACAGCGAGTCGCCGTCGGGCCGCAGGGGCTCGACGAGATCCGCGTGGGGGCTCGTCAGAGCGTGCTCCAGCAGTTCGCCGTGGTGCGAGCGCCACTCCCCGAAGTTGTCGTTGACGTAGATGACCGTCGCCCCGTCCCGCCGCGCTCGGCGCAGCAGATCGGTCAGCACCGGTACGACCTGCCGCGCGGACGGGAGCAGCAGCTCGGCGTCCTGGTGATCGTAGGTGTTGATCATGTCGATGACGATCAGCGCGGTCTTGCTCATGCTGCCAGGGTTCCACCTGCGGGACGGGCGGGCCTGCGGAGCCAGGTGCGCCCCGCGCCGCCATCGCCCCCGTGGTGCCCCGGACGACTGGGAGTACGCGTCGGAACGCCTGTCGCCCCACGCCGTGTCCCGAAAGGATGAATGCCCCGGTCGGACGGCGTGTCGCAGGCGCCGGCGCAGCAGGATCCCCGTCGACAGGCGGAGAGCGGGACGGCAGGGGGCACATGTGGCCAGGCGGCGGTCGGCGTTACGGGACCGGGCACGCTACCGGTTCGACCAGACCCTGGCCCGCAGCACGGGCACCCTCCTCGGCTGGCTGGCGGCGTGCTGTCTGGCCGTGGTGGTGCCGGTCAGCACCGCGCTGGTGTGGATGGATCCCGCGGCACCCCGTTCGCTGTCCGGCCGGCTCACCGCCGTATGGCGCACCAGCGCGGAGACGCTCCGGCTCGGCGCCGTGACCGGCGCGCCCCTGCGGATGCTCCTCTCCGTCCTGCTCGGCCTGATCGCCCTGCTCTGCGTCTCGACTCTGGTGGGAGTGATCACCACCGGACTCGGGGACCGCGTCGCGGAGCTGCGCCGGGGCCGCTCCACGGTGCTGGAGAGGGGGCATGTGGTCGTTCTCGGCTGGTCGGACCAGGTGTTCACGATCGTCGGCGAACTCGCGGCCGCCCACGGCGATCGCGGCCGTACCACCATCGCCGTACTCGCCGACCGGGACTCGACCGGAATGGAGGAGGAACTGCTGGCCGTCCCCGGCGTCCGGGGCCGTGCCCGGCTCGTGTGCCGCACCGGTTCGCCCGCGGATCCCGCGGCGCTGGCCCTGGTCGGCCCGGCCACCGCCGCCTCGGTGCTGGTCCTGCCGGCGGCGGAGGGGGAGGCGGACACCGAGGTCGTGCGCGTCCTGCTCGCCCTGCGGGCCCTGACCGGGCCGGAGGGCGGACCGCCGGTGGTGTCCGCCGTACGCGACGGCCGCCGGCTGCCCGCCGCACGACTCGCGGCCGGAGCGCGCGGCACGGTGCTGGAGACGGACGGCACCACCGCACGGCTGCTCGTGCAGGCCGCGCGGCGCCCCGGACTGACGTCCGCCGTGCGCGACCTCCTCGACTTCGCCGGCGCCGAGTTCCACCTGGCCGACGCTCCGCACCTGGCCGGGCTCACCTTCCGGCAGATCGCCCTGCGCCACGACACGTCCTGTGCCGTCGGATTCCTGCGCGCCGACGGCGGTCTCCTGCTCACGCCGCCACCGGGCGCCGTGCTCACCGCCGGGGACCGGCTGGTCGTGGTCGCCCACGACGACCGGCCCGCGGCGCCCACCGACCACCGCGCGCACGTGGACCCCACGGCGATGAGCGCGGCCACGCCGGCGGCCGACGGGCCCGTGCGCGTCCTGCTGCTGGGCTGGAACCGGCGCGGGCCGCTGATCGCGGATCTCCTGCGGCGCGGCGCCCGCCCGGGATCCGTCCTCGACGTGATCGCCGGCCCGGACACCGGCCTCCTCCCGGGGCAGCAGGCCGACGAACCGGACGACGGGCGGCTCGCCGTCACCCACCGTCCGGGCGACCCCACGCGCCCCGAAGTCCTGCGCGTCCTGGACCTCTTCGGCTACGACAGTGTCATCGTGCTCGGCCCGGACACCTGCCGTACCGGCGAACGCCTCGACGACCGGGCCCTGTTGACCCTGCTCATGCTGCGCTCCTTCGAGGAGACGGCCGGCCGGCCGCTGCCCGTGGTCGCCGAACTGCACGACCACCGCACCGAGCGTCTGGCCCCGCTCGGCCCGGCCGCGGGCACGGTGGTGCGGGGCCGGCTGACCGCGCTGCTCATGGCGCAGATCACCCATCACCCGTCGCTCGTCCCGGTGTTCGACGACATCTTCGTCACGCGCGGCGGCGCGCTGGACCTGCGTCCGGCGGGGGAGTACGTCCTGCCCGGCCGTGAGGCGTCCTTCGCGACCGTGGTGGCGGCCGCACTGGACCGGGGCCAGTGCGCGATCGGCTACCACGAGCAGGGCCCGCACCCCGCGGATGTCGTGCTCTGCCCCGGCAAGAGCGACCGGCGCGTCTGGTCCGCCGAGGACAGGATCCTGGTGCTGCTCCCGGCCCCCGACGCTTCCGTCACCGCGGACCCGGCGGACGCGCACCTGCCGCACATCCGTGGACGGCGAAGCGACGACACCCCTGCCGAGGCCCCACCCGCCTGAGAGGTGGGTGTGCCTCGTCTACATGCCGGTGGGCAGGTTCCCGAGAACCTGCGGTGCCGTCGGGATGTAGTGGTTGGCGAGGTTGACGTCACGGTTGTGGCGGTGGCGATGGGCCTCCGGGTCGCCGTACTTCGCGAGACGGCTACGGCCGGAAACGGCGTCCCGGACGGCGGTCACGGCTCGGCTGAGCGGGTTCGGCATGTGTGTTCCCCCAGTTCGGTGGCCCGCCCTGTGTGCGTCGGGCCGTACGTGGTCGTGCCAGGAAGAATGCACCAGCCACGGAGGTGACCGCAGCCGCCTTGAGCGGATCTTGAGCCTGGGCGTCCAACTGGCCCGGCTGCCGGAGTCGTTCGGCTCCAGTTGCAAGTTCCGCCGAGTCCCGCGCAACGAAAGGCAAGGGGCGGGCGGGGCGCGTCTCCGTCTGGTACGGCCCGGCCTCCGGGCCGAACAGGATTGCCCGCTTCCCCCAGGCCACCGCCGGTATCGTCGACAGCGCATGTCTGGCGCCGACGGCGCGCTGCGCCTGCGCGGGTCCGCGGCCGGGGCCGGCACCCGGGGCGCCACCACAGTGGACGGAGCCATGATCCCGGGCATGCTGCAGTGACCCCTTGACCCCTGATGTCCGGGATGTTCCGGAAAGGGTGTGCGAGGCGTGGGAGTGGGTAGTCGCGCCGTCCGAGCACGTCACGGAGGAGGAAACCATGAAGTTCACGCGACGGATCGCGATCGTCGGCGCTTCCGCGGCGATGGCCGCAGGCGCGATGGCGATCGGCGGCGGTCCCGCGGTCGCGGCCACTCCTCACACCCCCGGGCACCACCCCGCCACGGCCGGCGCCGAGCGGCCGTCCGCCGGGCGCCACCATGACGCCCGGCAGCCCACGGACCCGTGGATCGAGGACCAGCTGGCGACCTTCTACCCGTCGTCCGCCAAGCGGCTCGCCGTGTTCGACCCCTGGGTCAAGGACCAGCTCGCGAAGTTCGGCGACACCACGAAGTGAGGCGACCGGGCCGGGCGGCCCACCGAGGGCCGGTGAGCAGCGGCCGTACCCGGACCGCAGCCGTCTGATCACTCCCGTACCGACTTGCGGGCGCCTGCCCGGCCGGTAGCGTCGGTGGGTGGTGGGGGCCCCGCACGAGGGAGCGATCCGATGGGCCTGAAGCGCTGGCTCGACGCCTGGCCGGTGTACCGGCAGCTGACCGGCACGGATCCGCTGGGCCGCGGCAAGGCCGCACAGTCGGCCCGCTCCTCGGCCCTGGGCTCCCGGACCGAGAGCGCCGACCGGATGGTGCACTCGGTGTGCCCGTACTGCGCGGTGGGCTGCGCCCAGCGCGTGTACGTCAAGGACGAGAAGATCATCCAGATCGAGGGCAACCCGGACAGCCCCATCTCCCGGGGCCGGCTGTGTCCCAAGGGATCCGCCAGCAAGCAGCTGGTCACCGGCCCGCAGCGCGAGGAGCGCGTCCTGTACCGGGCGCCGTACGGCACCGGCTGGCAGGAGCTGGACCTGGACACGGCCATGGACATGGTGGCCGACCGGGTGCTGGACGCCCGCCGCAGGGGCTGGCAGGAAACCGACGCGGACGGCAGGACCCTGCGGCGGACGATGGGGTTCGCCGGTCTGGGCGGGGCGACGCTGGACAACGAGGAGAACTACCTCATCAAGAAGTTGTTCACCGCTCTCGGCGCCCTGCAGATCGAGAACCAGGCCCGCATTTGACACTCCGCCACGGTTCCCGGTCTGGGAGCCTCGCTCGGCCGTGGCGGCGCCACGGACTACCAGCAGGACCTGGTCAACGCCGACTGCATCGTCATCATGGGCTCGAACATGGCCGAGGCCCATCCGGTCGGGTTCCAATGGGTCATCGAGGCCAAGGCGCGCGGCGCCAAGGTCATCCACATCGACCCGCGCTTCACCCGCACCAGCGCGCACGCGGACCAGCACGTCAGCATCCGGGCCGGCACCGACATCGCGTTCCTGGGCGGCGTGATCAACCACATCCTCACCCACGACCTGGACTTCCGGGACTACGTGCGGGCGTACACCAACGCGCCCTCCCTGGTGGACGAGAGCTTCCAGGACACCGAGGACCTGGACGGGCTGTTCAGCGGCTACGACCCGCACACCGCGGCGTACGACCCGTCGAGCTGGTCGTACGCGAGCGTCCGCGCCCAGGAGCGGCCGGGCCGTCACGCGAAGGAGACCTCCGAGCCGTACCAGCACGGCGCCCGGGGCCCGCTCGTCGAGGAGGCCGAGGGGGGAGTCGAGTCCGATCCCACCCTGGAACACCCCCGGTGCGTGTTCCAGGTGCTCAAGCGGCACTTCGCGCGCTACACCCCGGAGATGGTGGAGCGGATCTGCGGAGTGCCGCGGGAGCTGTTCCTCGACGTGTGCCGGGCCTGGACGGACAACTCCGGCCGGGAGCGGACCACCGCGCTCGTCTACAGCGTCGGCTGGACCCAGCACTCCGTCGGCGCCCAGTACATCCGGGCCGGATCGATCGTCCAGCTGCTGCTGGGCAACATCGGGCGTCCGGGCGGCGGCATCTACGCCCTGCGCGGCCACGCCAGCATCCAGGGCTCCACGGACGTGCCCACCCTGTTCAACCTGCTGCCGGGCTATCTGCCGATGCCGAGCGTCACCCACCAGAACCTGGCCGGCTATCTCGACACCGTGCGCGGCACGGGGCAGAAGGGGTTCTGGGGCGACGCCGACGCCTACATGGTCTCGCTGCTCAAGGAGTACTGGGGCGACGCGGCGACCGCCGAGAACGACTACCGCTTCGACTACCTGCCCCGCGTCAACGGCGACCACGGCACCTACCGCACCGTGATGGACATGGTCGACGGCAAGGTGTTCGGCTACTTCCTGCTCGGGCAGAACCCCGCGGTCGGCTCGGCGCACGGCCGGCTGCAGCGCCTGGGCATGGCCAACCTCGACTGGCTCGTCGTCCGCGACCTCACCATGATCGAGAGCGCGACCTTCTGGAAGGACGCGCCGGAGATCGAGACCGGGGAGATCGTCACCGAGCGCTGCCGCACGGAGGTGTTCTTCTTCCCGGCCGCGTCGCACGTGGAGAAGGCCGGCACCTTCACCCAGACGCAGCGGATGCTCCAGTGGCGGGACCAGGCCGTGGAGCCCATCGGCGACCGGCGTTCCGAGCTGTGGTTCTTCCACCGTCTCGGCCTGCTGCTCAAGGAGCGCCTCGCGGGCTCGGCCGACGAACGCGACCGCCCCGTCCTCGACCTCGCCTGGGACTACGACATGGAGGGCGAGGAGCCGTCCCCGTCGGACGTGCTGCGCCACATCAACGGCATCGACCTGAGCACCGGCCGCACCGTCGACAGCTATCTCGACCTGCGTGACGACGGCGGCACGGCGTGCGGCTGCTGGATCTACAGCGGGGTGTACGCCGGCGAGACCAACCAGGCGCGCCGCCGCACCCCCCGCTCCGAGACGGGACCGTACGACGCCGAGTGGGGCTGGACCTGGCCGCTCAACCGCCGGGTGCTGTACAACCGCGCCTCCGCCGACCCGGACGGGCGGCCCTGGAGCGAGCGGAAGAAGCTGATCTGGTGGGACGAGGGAGCCGGCGAGTGGACCGGCCGTGACACCCCCGACTTCGAGCGGACCAAACCGCCGCACTACCGGCCGCCGGAGGGCGCGTCCGGCCCGGCGGCGCTGAGCGGCGACGACGCGTTCATCATGATGAGCGACGGCAAGGCGTGGCTGTACGCGCCGGCCGGACTCGCGGACGGGCCGATGCCCACGCACTACGAGCCGCACGAGTCGCCGATGCGCAATCTGCTCTACGGCCAGCAGGGCAACCCGGTGCGCAAGGTCTACGGGCGCCCCGACAACCCGTCCAACCCCGCGCCGCCGGAGGCCCACTCCCAGGTGTTCCCCTATGTGTTCACGGCGGCCCGGCTGACCGAGCACCACACGGCGGGCGCCATGAGCCGCCAGCTGCCGTACCTGGCGGAGTTGCAGCCGGCGTTGTTCGTGGAGGTGTCCCCGGAGCTCGCGCGCGAGCGCGGACTCAGGCATCTGGACCTGGCCCATGTGATCACCAGCAGGACCGCGGTCGACGCGCGGGTGGTGGTCACCGACCGGATGGCACCGCTGCGGATCGACGGCCGTGTGGTCCACCAGGTCTGGATGCCCTACCACTGGGGCTCGACGGGCCTGACGACCGGGGACGTGGTCAACGACCTGATCGGCGTGGTCGCCGACCCCAATGTCTTCATCCAGGAGAGCAAGGTGCTGACCTGCGACGTACGGCCCGGACCGCGCCCGCGCGGCCCCGACCTGCTCGCGTACGTGGCGGACTACCGCCGCCGGGCCGGCATCACGCCTCGGACCGGCACGCGGATCGCGACGGCGGACGGCTGCGCCGAGTGCACGCACACCGAGACGGACGAACCGCCGGAGGCGCCGTCATGACCCCGGACAACAGTTTCCACGGTCCGCTGGAGGACCCCGCCGAGAACGCCGGCCACGTCGACCACCCGCCGCGCATGGGCTTCTTCACCGACACCTCCGTGTGCATCGGCTGCAAGGCGTGCGAGGTGGCGTGCAAGGAGTGGAACGACGTCCCCGAGGACGGCATCGACCTGCTGGGCATGTCCTTCGACAACACCGGGATGCTGGGCGCGAGTTCCTGGCGGCACGTGGCGTTCGTCGAGCAGCAGCGCCCGCTGGGCCGCCAGGACGCGGGACTCGCCGACCTGCCCGTGGGCCCGTCCGGCACGGAGGACACGGAGGAGGTGGTCGCGGACGCCCTGGAGTTCGCCAGACGCGGTGGCGCGGACCTCGGCACGGCCCCGGTGGACCTGGGCTTCCCCTCCTTCGAACTGCCCGGCGCGGGCACGGGAGCGGAGGCGCGCACGGAGTTCCGCTGGCTGATGTCCTCGGACGTGTGCAAGCACTGCACACACGCGGGCTGCCTCGACGTGTGCCCCACCGGGGCGCTGTTCCGCACCGAGTTCGGCACCGTGGTGGTGCAGCCCGACATCTGCAACGGCTGCGGCTACTGCGTGTCCGGCTGCCCCTACGGCGTCATCGACCGGCGGCCGGACGACGGGCGGGCCTGGAAGTGCACCATGTGCTACGACCGGCTGAAGGACGGCCTGGAACCGGCGTGCGCCCAGGCCTGCCCGACGGACTCCATCCAGTTCGGCCCGCTGGACGAACTGCGTGAGCGGGCCGACCGGCGGGTGGCGGCCCTGCACGAGGCGGGCGTGCCCGAGGCCCGGCTCTACGGCCGCGACCCCGAGGACGGGGTGGGCGGCGACGGCGCCTTCTTCCTGCTCCTCGACGAACCCGAGGTGTACGGCTTCCCACCCGATCCGGTGGTGCCGACCCGCGACCTCGCGTCGATCTGGAAGCACGTGGGCGTGGCCGCGTCGGCGCTGCTGGCCGCCTCGGCGGCCGTCTTCCTCCGCGGGCCGCGGCGATGTCCGGGGACGGGACGATGAGCGGGGACGGGGCGCTCCGGCACGGGCTGCCGGACGGCCACCGGCCCGGCCGCGACGACGACGGCAGCCGCGAGCGGTCGATGGTGCCGAAGGCGAAGTTCCGCTCCTACTACGGGCGCCCGGTCCTCAAGCCGCCCGTGTGGGAGTGGAAGATCCCCGCCTACCTCTTCACCGGCGGGCTGTCCGCCGGAGCCGCCCTGCTCGCGGCCGGCGCGGACCTGACCGAGCGCCCGGAACTGCGCCGGGCAGGCCGGATCGGCGGTTTCGCCGCCCTGTTGGCGAGCATGTACCTGCTCGTCGCGGACCTCGGCAGGCCCGAGCGCTTCCATCACATGCTGCGGGTCGCCAAGCCGAGTTCGCCCATGTCCGTCGGCACCTGGGTCCTCGTCGCGTACGGCCCGGGCAGCGCGCTGGCGGCGACGGCGGAGTTGCTGCCGGCCGGTGTCCGGGCCACGCTGCCCGGACGGCTGCTGGGCCTGACGGCACGTCCGGCGGGACTGTCGGCGGCCCTGCTGGCGCCCGGGGTCGCCTCGTACACGGCGGCACTGCTGTCCCAGACGGCGGTCCCCGCGTGGCACGAGGCGCACAAGGAGCTGCCGTTCGTCTTCACCGGCAGTGCCGCGGCCAGTGGGGCCGGGCTGGGCATGCTGCTGGCCCCGGTCGCGGAGGCCGGTCCGGCGCGGCGGCTCGGCGTCGTGGGCGCGGCGGCCGAGATCGCCGCCTCCCGCCTTGTCGACCGGCGTCCCGGGCTGGTGACGCAGGCCTACACGACCGGCCGGCCGCATCGCCTGCGCAAGGCGTCCGAGTACCTGACGCTGGGCGGCGCCCTGACGGCGCTGACCCTCGCCCGGCGCAGCCGCACGGCTGCCGCGGCGGGCGGGCTGGCGCTGCTGGCGGGCAGTGTGCTCCAGCGGTTCGGCACCTTCGAGGCGGGGGTGGTGTCCACCGAGGACCCCGCGTACGTGGTCGAACCGCAGCGAGAGCGGCTGCGGGCCCGCGAGGAGGGGGCGGACGGGGCAGGTCCCGGCCCGTCGTGACGGCTCCGGCCGCCGGTCTCACCGCACCGGGAGGCAGTGTCCGCCGGTGTCCCTCCGTCACCCGGCGTCCGGAAACCGTGGGTCTCTCCGTCACCCGGCGTCCGGAAGCCGCGTCCGCCGTACGGCCTCCTCGTCGGCCTCCCGCCGTGCCGACAGGGCGTTGTGTTCCCGCACCTCGGCGAGCCGGCTCCAGGGCCGGATCTCGTCCAGGGAGAGTCCCGGGCAGACGAGCCGGTGCGGAATCCGGCACGTCGCCCCGGGGGGCGGTTCGTCCTGGCCGCCGTTCCACGCGACGCCGTTGCCGTCGACATGCCAGCGGTGCCCGCCCGGCACGAGGTGGGCGGGCACGGGCCGGCCGGGTTGGAGGAGGACGTGCTGCCCGGTGTAGGTGGCGCGGCGCTCCCCCGCGAGCCCGCATTCGGGGCAGACCGGGGGGCCGGGCGGTTCCGGTCCGGTGGCGCCGTCGCGAGCCGCCTGGGCACGGTCGGCGGCCTCCCACGGCCGCGGGGTGCCGACGGCCGGCACGCGGACTCCGTCCGGTCCCGGTACGGAAAACGGGACGATGCTGTCGGTCTCGCCCATACCGTCGAGCGTGCGGGCTCCGGTCCGGTGCGCACAGGGCGCATCGAGGGAGCACGGGGAGCAGGGCGGCGCTGAGGTACCTGACGGTTCCTTGGGCGCCTCCCGGACCTCAGCCGTCGACTCCGCCGCCGCGTGTGGGCGGATGCCGGCGGGCCGCCCGGTAGGCGGCGATGAGCGCCGTGAGCTGCCGGTTGTAGCCCTCGGCTTCCTGAAGGGCCGCGTCCGGCAACGGGTCGTCGGCCCGGTAGCCGAGCGCGGGGTGCCCGGCGATGTGCCCGCAGAGGGCGTCCAGGTGGTCGAGGAGGGCCGCGCGGCGGGCCTGCTCGGGTGTCAGTGACCGCAGCCAGACGAGCCTCTCCACGACCGTCTCGGGACGTGGGGGCAGTGTGTGTCGGATGCTGTCGGCCCGCTGGGCGAGGGTGTTCCACACCGGCAGGCGGAGCACCTCGACCAGCGTGTCGGGGGCGGCTTCCACGGTGGTGGGCGTCATGTGTCCACAGTCGCAGGGGGCACTGACAACGCGGCCCGCGCCCCTCGCGGAGGTCAGCCGTCCGGGGTGCGCACGATGGCGCAGCCGGAGCAGACGGACCAGTCGGGCGGCTGCGCGGACCGTTCCCGGACCGGGCTCTCCCGCGAGTTTCCCAGTACCGCAAGTAACATGATCACCTTGTCTTCGGTTGCACCAGTCAGTCAACTCGGCGCTGTCTTCCGACGCGCCCGGCCCGGAGATGTCCATGCCCTCTGTCGATGACGCGTTCGAGAACGCGCGCCTCACCTACGAACAGCACATGCGGACCTGCCGTCAGTGCCATGTCGATGCCGCGCCCTGTGCCGTGGCCAAGCATCTTCTGCGGCTCTACAACATCGCCCGCAGGGACCGGATGCGCGCCATGGGACGGCACGCCCCCACGGCCTGACCCCGACCTGCGACGGTCCCCTCTGGCCGCCGGCTTTTCGGCGGTCGTGATCCGGGAACCCGGCCGGCCGTCCCGTCCCCCGAGACACAGGAGGCCGTCGTGACACACCCGCGCGCCGACCGGCCGAACCCGGTCACCCGGCACGCCCGCCCGGACTTCCCCTCCCAGGACCAGCCGCATCCGGGCTGGACCGGCCCGATGGACCCACCGCCCGACCACGGCGAGGAGTCCTACCGCGGTGCCGGCCGTCTCGACGGCCTCAAGACCGTGATCACGGGAGGGGACTCCGGCATCGGCCGGGCGGTGGCGCTCGCCTTCGCCCGGGAGGGCGCCGACGTGCTGTTCACCCATCTCCCGGAAGAGGAGGACGAGGCCCGCGAGACGTCCCGGCTGGTCGAGGACGCCGGCCGCAAGGCGGTCGCCGTGGCCTGCGACATCCGTGAGGAGGACAACTGCCGCGCTCTGATCGACCGGGCGGTGGCCGAGTTCGGCCGCATCGACGTCCTCGTCAACAACGCCGCCTATCAGATGTCCCAGCCGGACGGCATCGAGGCCATCACCACCGAGCAGTTCGACCGGGTGCTGCGGACGAACCTGTACGGCATGTTCTGGCTGACCAAGTTCGCCCTACCGCACATGCCTTCCGGCGCCTGTGTCATCAACTCCGCGTCCGTGCAGGCGTACAAGCCGAGCCCGCACCTGCTGGACTACGCGATGACGAAGGGCGCCATCGTCACCTTCACCCAGGGGCTGGCGCAGATGGCCGCCGAACGCGGCATCCGGGTCAACGCGGTCGCACCCGGGCCGGTGTGGACGCCGCTCATCCCGTCGACCCTGCCGGACACCCGGGAGTTCGGCAAGCGGAGTCCGCTCGGCCGGCCGGCGCAGCCCGCGGAACTGGCTCCGGCCTACGTCTACCTGGCCTCTGCGCAGGCCGGCTACGTCACCGCCGAGATCCTCAACGTGACGGGCGGCACGCCACTGCCCTGACGTCACCTCATGTCACGGTGCGCGGCGGATCGTTGAGGAGTTCGAGCAGCCACCGCGCGCTCTGTCCGGCTTCGGGAGCCACGCCGGAGGGATCGGGGAACATACGGCCCCAGGACGCGGCGCGGCCCAGCGCGCTCAGGCGCCAGGCGGTCCCGACCGCGTGGCGGAGGTCGGCCGCCGTGCGGCCGGTGCCGGTCCAGGGCTCCAGATAGGCGTCGACCAGCCGGGGCAGCACCCCCGGCCCGTACCGGTCGACCGCTCGCTCGGCCGGTATCCGCAGACTGCAGAACGGGTGGGAGACGGTCGCGTCGCCCCAGTCGAAGAAGGTGAACCGGCCCGGCGCCGGGCAGAACAGCTGGCCGTCGTGCAGGTCGGCGTGATCGAGTGTGTCCCCTATGCCGAGGGCGGCGAGTTCGGCGGACCACTCGGCGACCCGTGGCCGGAGCGCGTCGAGCCGCGCGCGTTCGTCCGGGCTCAGCGCGGAGGCACCGTCGAGCAGCCTGCCGAACACCTCGGAAAGGTCGCGTGTCCGGGCGGCCGGTACGCCCAGCCGCTCGATCTCCCGCGCGTAGGGCAGCAGGGCGTGCTGCATGCGCGCGTACCGGCCGAGCAGGCTCTCCCAGACCCGCGGGGCCACGGGCTCCCGGGCGAGCAGGTCGCGGAACAGTTCACCCCCGTCGGGCAGCAGCGTCCAGCCGCGCCCGGCGTCGACGGCCAGCGGCTTCAGCACGTCCTCGGGCACCCAGCGGGCCAGCGCGGCGGTCAGCGGGCCCTCGAACGCGGCGGCCGGCGGACTCGCCTTGAACCAGACCACGCTCCGCCCCTTCACGGGCACCCGCACCAGCACCGACCACGGCCGCAGCCGCACCCGAAGCCCGCCGGTCCCGCGCAGACCGTGCGCCGCGAGTCCGTCCTCCACCCAGGCGAGGGCGGAGACGCGCCAGGTCTCCCGCTCCCAGGGAGTCACCGCGTCCGGGTACGCGCCACGGTCCAGGATCATCGACTGTGCTTGCCGCATCGCGCCATTCCAGCAGCCCGGCCGACCGTGGGACCACTGATTTGCGTGCGGCGCCGACCGCGCTCGTCTCCGCCCGGCCGAGGCGGCGATCGAGGGGGCCGGCCTCCTCTCGGTGGGTCGGCCCCCTGTCAGCCGCGTCGGGAGAGGCCCTACTTCAGAGCGACCGAGTCGCCGGTCGCCGTCGCCGAGCCGGTCGTCCCCGTTCCGGCGAAGTGCCAGCGCCAGGTGCCGGAGGTGTTCGCCGTGATCGTCGCCCTGAGCCTGCCCGCGCTGTCGGTGGTCACCGTCTTGACGGTGGTGTACGCCGAGGCGCCGGACCTCTTGAACTGCAGGGCGACCGTCTGGGCGGCGAAGCCGGTGTAGGTGTTGGTGTTCCAGTCGGCCCGGGTGAGGGCGCCGGTCACCGTCAGCGTTCGGCCCTTGGCCACCGGTTCGGGCGTCGCCTGGGTGGTTGCCAGGTTGGCGAAGCGCTTGATCTTCACGGTGGCGCTGCTGTCGAGGGTGTAGAAGTCGCCGTCGTTGGCGGCGGCCTCCACATCGAGGTGCCAGGTGCCGGCCGAGCTGTTGCGGAGGTCGGCGTAGTCGGTGAGGTCGGACTCGAGGCTGTACGTCCAGGTGCACTTCATGGTCGTCGATGTGGGGTGGCTGCACGTCGACGACTTCGCGTACTGGAAGCGGCTGTCGGAGCTCACCAGTTTGAGGCCGTACATGTTCCGGATGCCGGAGTTGTCCTTGGCGGTGGCGGTGACGGTCAGCTTCTGGGGCTTGCTGGTGCCGACGTTGACGGTGGTCCTGCTGAAGGTCACCGAGGTGAAGACGGTGTCGCCCTTGTGATCGTCCGCCTGCGCGACGGGCGCGCTGAGGGTGATCAGCGCCAGGCTGCCGACGGTGGCGGCCGCGGCCGTACGGATGTGCATGGTTCTCCAGGAACGGTGAGCCGGATCTCCGCTCATGGAGTCCGGGCGTGCAGAAGACCATCCACGTGAGGGATTGGTTGTACGTGTCATCGCAGGCTCCGCGGAGCCGCCTCCTGCGCGACACCTCGGCCACGGCACAGACGCTCAGCCGAGCAGCCGACCCGTCGTATGGAGGCACCCCACGGTGCGACATACTCTCCTGATGAGTTCATCGGCTTCCCCGACCAGTCGGCCGATCACGATACGGAGGGCCGTCGCGCGAGATGCCAAACGGCTCACGCGGCTCGTACGTGGCTCAGGAGCCTACGAGGGAAAGTACGCGGCCGCAGTCGAGGGCTACCGGGTGGGCCCTGATTACATCGAGGCCCACCGCGTCTTCGTAGCCGTCGGCGCCGATGCGCAGGGAGACCGGGTCCTCGGGTTCTACTCGCTTGTCCTCGCCCCGCCGGAGCTCGACCTGCTGTTCGTCGCCGACGAAGCGCAAGGACGGGGGATCGGGCGACTGCTCGTCGCGCACATGCGGTCCGAGGCCCGTGCCGCCGGGCTCGAACGCGTCCTGGTCGTGTCGCACGTTCCCGCCGAGAACTTCTACCACCGCGTCGGCGCGCTGCGGACCGGGACCGCGCTCGCGAACCCGCCCGCCGTACCGTGGGACCGGCCCGAATTCGAGTTCCGCATCCCTTCGGAATGACGACTCCGGGAGTTCCCGGCCCGGGTCACGTCGGGCGGAGGTCGAGCCTCCCCGAAACGTTCAGGATCGGCTGTCCCGGCGGCCGAGCGGGCGCCGCCGGGACAGCCTCATCGTAGGCATCGTCCTGGGAGCGGACATCCGCCCCAGGAATGCGACGACCACGGATTCCCCCGGCATTCACCGGGACGAAGGTGTGTTCAGCGCACGGGGAAGCCGAAGGAGTACCCCTGCTGCTTCAGCCAGGGCAGCAGGGTGCGCAGGGCGGCCACGGTCTGCGAGCGGTCGCCGCCCGCGTCGTGGAAGAGGATCGTCGGCCCGTTGGTCAGTTCGGTCTTGACGGTGGTGACGATGGCGTCGGTGCCCGGCCGCTCGAAGTCCTTGGAGTCCACGTTCCAGCCCAGCGGCCGCATCCCGCGCTCGGCCGCGAGGTGCCGGCTGTAGGGGGTGAAGGCACCTCCGGGCGCGCGGTAGTACATCGGCCGCACACCACCGGACGCCTTGGTGATCTGCTGCTCGGCCTTCAGGATCTGCTGCTTCTGGTAGGCCTGGGACTTGGTGTCCATCGTGGTGTCGTGCGACACCGTGTGGTCGCACAGCCGGTGCCCGGCCGCGACCACCTTCTTGACCAGGTCCGGGTGGGCCTCGGCCTGGGTGCCGACCATGCAGAACGTGGCCTTCACACCGTTGTCGCGCAGCAGTTGGAGCACCTGCGGCGTCCACTGCGGGTCCGGGCCGTCGTCGATGGTGATGTTGACCGCGTGCGCGCCCTTGTCCGAGGAGTGGGCGATGACAGGGGAGACCGCCGCCGGCTTCGACGCGGCGGGCCGCGCCCCCGCGCTCGTTCCCGACCCGCCGCCCGTCTGCCCGGCCTGCGCGGTCCACACCGAGGTGGCGGCGGCCACCGCGGTGACCCCGACCGCCGCCGCGGCCACCCGGCCGTACCATCCCCGCCCGCCACCATGCCGCGCCATGTCCGCCCCGCCCCTGTGCCGTGTCCGTCGGTTCATTCCCGTGCATCAGTCAGGACGGGCAGAAGGGAACCGGGGATCCCTCTGTTACAGATCACGGACAATTCCGCGGCGCTTCCGCGAAGAACCCCCGGCGGGCTCGGCCTACGGGGGCCGATTGCCGGTAACAGGCGGAGCCAGGTGCTCCGTTGTGAGGAGGCGCCCGGTCCGTCGGCCCACCCGGCGAGGGGTGGCGCAGGGCCCCGGCGCAGGGCCCCGGTCTGCCGGGAGTGGGCATCGGCCCGCCGTACGTCCGCACGTGCCGACGCGGGCTTCGCCGCCATCGGGGTACCCCGTGACGTACACGACCGACGTCGGACGACGGCACGGGCCCGAGGGACGGAGTGATCCGGATGTCACCAGCAGCGCGGACGTACGGCACGGCCGGCGGGCCGCCGCGTCCCGAGGCCCTGACGAGGATCATGCTCAGGCCGCTGGCCAGCAGTCTGCCGCTGGGCTTCTTCGCCTTCGGTACCGGCAGCGTCCTGCTGAGCGCCGCGCAGCTGCACTGGGTGCCCCTGGACCAGACCCGGCCGCTGATGCTCCTGGTGCTGGTGTTCGTGGTTCCCCTCCAGCTGCTGGCCGGGACGTTCGCGTTCCTGGCCCGCGACGGCGGGGCGGCCACCGCGCTCTCCGTGCTGGGCTGCACCTGGGCGGGTACCTCGCTGGTCACCCTGTCGGGGCCGCCGGGGCAGCGGAGCCCCGCGATGGCCGTGTTCCTGCTGAGCGTGGCCCCGCTGATGCTGGTCCTCTGTGTCGCCGCGCTCCGCGGCAAACCGCTGTTCGGTGTGCTGCTGCTGATCGGGGCCGGCCGCTTCGTCCTGACCGGCGTGTACGAGGCCGGCGGCGGGGCCGTCCTGCTGACCGCGGCCGGCTGGACCGGCGTGGCGCTGGCGTCCTTCGCCCTGTACGGCGGCCTGGCCCTGCTCCTGGAGGACGGCGCCCAGCGGACCGTTCTCCCGCTGGGCCGCCGCGGCAGGGCCCGCACGTCCCTCCAGGGCGACCTGGGCCACCAGCTCGACCAGGCGGAACGGGAGGCCGGGGTGCGCCGGCAGCTGTGAGCACGCGCGGAGGGCCCCGGATTCGCCCTCGGGACGCACGGAGCGGCGCGCCGTACCGGGAAAACCGGGAGCGAGAGCAGGCTCCGGCGTGCCAGGCTGGCCGGCCGGCCGGATTCCGCCCCCGGCCCGGGACCGTCCGTCCACTCAAGGTCCACCCAGGAGCGTCCGATGACGACACCGCCCCGGCTGCTTCCGCTGCTGGCCCAGTTCGACTTCGCGCGCGAGCGGCTGGTCGGCCGGCTGAGCGGGCCCGTCATGGACAGCGGTGACGGCACCGGCACCCGGGTCGAACCGGTGACCGACGACGAGTACCTCTGGGAACCCGTGCCCGGCTGCTGGTCGGTACGGCGGCGTGCCGACGGACCGGGGCCGCGGGCGTCCTTCCTGGCCGGCGGCGGTGCGTGGGGACGCGACGCCGCTCCCTACCCGCACCCCTGGCCGCCGCCGGTGACCACCATCGCCTGGCGGCTCAGCCACCTCACCGAGATGCTGGCCCTGCGCGCCGACCACACCTCCGGCAGCCGCTCGGCGACCCGGGACGAGCACCCCGTCAGCGGGGACGCCACCGGTGCCGTCTCCGCCTTCGAGTCGGCCGCAGACGCATGGCGGCGGACGCTGCTGAGCGCCGACGACACCGCGCTGGACACCGTCGGCCACTGCGCCTACCCCTACGGCAGTGACGCCGAGGAACCCTTCCTGGACATCGTGTGGTGGGTCAACCAGGAGCTGCTGCACCACGGAGCGGAGATCGCTCTGCTCCGCGACCTCCACCGGGCGGGCAGGCAGGGCTGGCGGACTCGGCTCGGTGTCACACCCCGTCCAGTGCCGCCCGCACCACGGCGGCTGCCGCCCCGCCCGCCGCGAGTACCGGTGCGGTGCTGCGCGTGGCGCGCCCGAGCATGAAGGCGCCCTCCAGCAGGGCGATGACCGAGCTCGCCGTGTCCCGGGCGGCCGGCTCGGGGACGCCCCCTCCGGCGTAGTAGTCGGCGAGGTGGTCGATCCAGCTGCCGAAGACGTCGGCGGTGGCCTGTCGCAGCGGCTCACTGGTGCTCGCCACCTCCAGGGCGACGGTCGCGATGGGGCACGGATCGGCGAAGTCCAGCTCGGCGAGGGTGCCGGCCGCCGCGGTGAACGCCGCCGCGGTGGCCGCGACCCGGTCCGCGTACGGCGCCGTCAGCTCGGCGATCAGCTCCAGGTAGACGGCGCCCGAGGTACGGATCACCTCCTCGCCCAGCTGGGCCTTCCCGCCGGGGAAGAAGTGGTAGATCGACCCGAAGGGCGCACCGGCCGCCCCGGCGATCTGCTTCATGCCCGTGCCGGTGTACCCCGTGCGCCGGAACAGCTCGGTACCGGCGGTCACGATGCGCTGCCGGGTCTCATGGGTGCCGGCGGCTTTGCCGTCGCTCAAGGGGGACACCTCCGCGGAGCCACTGTCGCCGTAAGGCGGTCGGTGCCTATTCTGTCACTAGAACGATCTATCCAGTGGGAGTCGGGCAGCGGGACGGGGTCGGAGGCGGGCATGCCGGAGATCGAGCTGAGCGCGGGAACGATCGACTACGAGGACACCGGAGGTGACGGCCCGGTGGTGGTCCTGGCCCACGGCCTCGGCTTCGACGAGTCGGTGTGGGCCGACGTCGTAGCCGAACTGGGCGCCGGTTTCCGCGTGTTGGTGCCCGTCCTGCCGATCGGCAGTCATCGGCGCCCGATGCGCCCCGATGCCGACCTCTCCGCGCACGGCGTCGCCCGGCTGCTGGCCGAGTTCATGGACCGGCTGGAACTGAACGACGTCACCCTCGTCCAGAACGACGCGGGAACCGCCCAACTCCTGGTCGGAGTACGGGACGAGCGCATCGCGCGGCTCGTCCTCACCTCCTGTGAGGCGCTGGACAACTATCCGCCGGGTCTCCAGGGACGGCTCCTGTGCGCGGCCGGCCGGGTCCCCGGCGGGCTCTTCCTCCTCGTCCAGACCTTCCGGTTCCCGTTCCTGGCGCGAATGGAGACCTCGCTCGGCGGCATGGCGAAGCGGCCGCTGCCGAAGGAGCTGATCGCTCGCTGGTACCGCCCCCTGCTGACCAGCCGTCATATCCGGCGCGACCTGGCCAAGTTCCTCCGCTCCACCCGGAAGGACTGCTATCTGGAGGCGGCCGGCAACCTACGGGCGTTCACCCGGCCCACCCTGGTCGCCTGGGGCGCGGAGGACCGCATGATGCCGCCTGCCACCGGACGCCGGCTGGCCGGGCTCCTGCCCGACTCCCGCTACGTGGAGATCCCGGACGCGCGCACACTGGTCCAGCTGGACAACCCCGGCGCCCTCACGGCGGAGATCCGGCGCTTCGTCGAGGCTCACCCGCTGCCGGGCGAGGGGGGCGGGTACGGCGAGGAGTGAGACCGGCGGCGCACCGGACGCCTCGGGAACGGCGGCCGGCCCGGGAGTCGGCCGGGCTCGGCGCGCCGGGGGGGGGCTCAGGGGTACCCGTACGGGCCGGTCAGTGACGGGGCGGGTTGCCGCGCGGGCTCAGCGTGGCGTTCGGCAGCACGGGCGCGGGCAGCCGCTCACCCGGGTAGCCGTGCACGGCGCCGAAGCGCTCGGTGGCCTTCTCCCAGTCCTCCCGCGCCTCGACGATGTCCTCGTGCGTGCGGCCGATGAAGTTCCACCACATCACGATCTCCTCGCCGAACGGCGGGCCGCCGAGCAGAACGACGCGGGCCGGGCCGTCCGATGCGTTGGCGAGGTCGAGGGTGCCGCAGCCGTCGGGGACGTAGCCGAGCTCGGCGGGCCGCAGCGGGGTGCCGCCGACGCGGACGTCGCCCTCGTCCACGAGCACGCCGTGCTCGAAGCCGGGGTCGACCGCCAGCGTGAGCGTGGCGTGCGGCTCCAGGACGATCTCGGCACCGAGCAGCGGGGTGAAGGTGCGCACCGGCGAGACCGCGCCGGCCAGGGAGCCCAGGAACACCCGCAGTACGGCGCCGTCGAGATGTACCGGCTCGGGCACATGGTGCTGGAAGTCCCGGGCGGTGTGCCGGTGCTCCTCGGGCAGCGCCACCCACAGCTGCACGCCGTGCAGCACGGTCGTGCGAGGCGTGGACACCTCCGTGTGGGCGATGCCGTGGCCGCCGGTCATCAGGTTCAGCTCGCCGGGCCGTACGAGGGCGTGGCTGCCCAGACTGTCCCGGTGCTCGATCTCTCCGCCGAACAGCCAGCTCACCGTCTGCAGTCCGGTGTGCGGGTGCGGGGCGACGTCCATGCCGCCGCTGTGGGCGACGTCGTCGGGGCCGTAGTGGTCGGCGAAGCACCAGGCGCCGATCAGGGTGCGGGCCCGCTGCGGCAGCGTACGGCGTACCGTCATCGCGCGGGGGCCGCCGAGCGGCACGTCGCGCGGCGTGAGCACCTCGACCGGGGCGTCGGCGCCCGTCCGCTCGCGCTCGGCGGGGGAGCCGCACAGCATCTCGGCGGGCCTCGTCTCGGTGTTGCTCATTCGAGCCCACCTCCCATCCATGATAGTTTTAGTTTCAACAATTATCCGCGAGCATAACCCTTGCCCCGGCTCCGCGCATCCGCTTGCGCGGGGGGCCGGCCACGACACCCGGAGGAGTCCAGGTTGACCAGTCCCGTCCCGGCCGGCGCCACCCGGCGGATCTACATCGACAAGCAGAGCCCCAAGGCGTACCACGCGCTGGTCCAGACGTCCGAGGCGGTTCGCACGACCGCCGCCGAGGCGGGACTGGACCGCGCCCTGGTGGAGCTGGTGAACCTCCGCGTCTCCCAGATCAACGGGTGCGCCTACTGTCTGCACGTGCACACCCGCGCCGCGCTGCGGGCGGGCGAGACCCCGCAGCGTCTCGGGGTGCTCGCCGCCTGGCGGGACACCGAGGTGTTCACCCCCGCCGAGCGGGCCGCCCTCGCCCTGGCCGAGGCGACGACCGCCGCCGCGGACGCAACCGCGCAGGACGCCGCGTACGCGGCCGCGCGCGACGTGCTCACCGACGACCAGACGGCGGCGGTGATCTGGGTGGCGGTCACCATCAACGCGTTCAACCGGGTCTCGATCATGAGCCGGCATCCGGTCCGCCCGGAGGGGTGACAGGCCGTCGTTCCGGGCCGATGGCGCCGTCATCTCCCGGATGACCAGGCGCACTTCGCCTGCCTCAGGCGCGCAGGAACTCCGCCCAGCCGCCCTCCGGTTTCTGGCCGACCTCCAGGGTGCGCAGTCGTGCGAGGACGCGCGGGTTCTGGGCGTCGAGCCAGTCGACCAACTGGCGGAACGACACCAGGCGCACGTCCGGGCGGAGGGCGATCTGCCGGAGCGCCTCCTCGGCCGCGTCCATGTAGATGCCGCCGTTCCACTGCTCGAAGTGGCTGCCGATGAACAGCGGCGCCCGGTTGGTCTCGTAGGCCCGGTCGAACCCCGCCATGTAGGACTGGGTCGCCTGGGCGCGCCAGTACGGGTAGTTGTACGAGGGTGCGCGCGTCGTGCTCCTGGACTGGTTGGCCAGGACGTTGTAGTCCATGGAGAGCACCTCGAAGGAGTGCCCGGGGAACGGGATGCTCTGCAGGGGGAGGTCCCAGACGCCTCCCCGCTTCCTCGGCCACAGCTGCATCCCGCCCGGCGACGAGGCGTCGTAGCGCCAGCCCAGCTCCCGCGCGGCGGGCAGCAGGTTCTCCTGGCCGAGCAGGCACGGGGTGCGGCCGCCGATCAGTTCCCTGTCGTAGTCGAAGGGCAGCGGCGGCAGCTCGTGCCAGCCGGTGTGCGTGCGCCAGGACTTGACGAAGGACCGGGCCTGCTCGATCTCCGAACGCCACTGTCCCGGGCCCCAGTTCGCCACCGATCCCGGACCCTCGCAGAAGTGCCCGTTGAAGTGCGTGCCGATCTCGTGGCCGTCGAGCCAGGCCTCGCGCACGTACCTGAGCGTGTCCTTGAGGTGGGCGCCGGTCAGGTACCCGATGTCCGAGGCGCCGGCCGGGTTGTTCGGCGGCCGGTACAGCCGCTTCTTCTCCTCCGGCAGCAGATAGAGCCCGGACAGGAAGAAGGTCATGTGCGCCCGGTGGGTCCGGGCGAGTTCCAGGAAGCGGGGGAACAGGCCCGTGCCGATCTCGCCGGCGCCGTCCCAGGAGAACACCACGAACTGCGGTGGGGTCTCGCCGGGTTCGAGGGCCACGGGCGGGTCCGGCTGGTGCGGCTGGGGCCCGGTGTAGGAGGTCGAGCCGTCCCCGATCAGCCGGGTCGCCGCACCCGGGCCGCCCGCTCCCGCGGGGGAGTCGCCCGGTCCTCCGCAGCCGGCCCAGGCCGCGGCGGCCACGCCGATACCGGCACCGAGGCCGAGGCGTGCCAGGCCCCGGCGGCTGATTCCACTCATCGCCATCCCAACCCGCGTCCGCTGCGGACGCGTTGTGCACCCCGGCCGGTGGCCCTCTCATCGGGAACAATAAGGCCGATAAGCGTATGAATCGGATGATTGGGTCCGGCGTGGCGTGGCGAGGCCCGGGCAGGTGCCGGTCGGGGGTCAGCTGGCCGGGGCAGGGCGGGACCGGGGGGCGAGCGCCGGGTCAGCGGAATGCGGCGACGTTGCGGGCCGCCCAGGCGGCGAAGGGGGTGGCGGCGCGGCCCAGCAGGCGCTCCACGTCCTCGCTCACGGCCTGCTCCTGCGGCGTGGGCTCGCCCAGGATGGCCAGCGTGCCCTCGGCGACGGCGGGTGGCATGAAGCGGAGCAACTGTGCGTACGCCTCCTCGCGGCTCTGCTCGACGAACGTCACCGGTTCCCCGAGCGCGTCGGCCACCGCGGCGGCACGCCGGCGCGGGGTGAGGGCCTCGGGGCCGGTCAGGGTGTAGGTGGCCGTGTCGTGCCCGTCCTCGCGGAGTACGGTCGCGGCGACCGAGGCCACGTCGGCCGGGTCGACGAACGGCAGCGCCACGTCGGCGAAGGGCGCGGGCGCGACGCGCTCCCGGCGGACCGGCTCGGCCCAGGCGAGCGCGTTGGAGGCCATCCCGCCCGAGCGCAGGATCGTGAAGGACAGCCCCGAACGGGCCACGGCCGCCTCGAAGCGCGCGGCGTGCGCGTACGCCCGCGGCCGGGTGCCGACTCCCTGCGAGGACAGCAGCACCACCTTCTGGACCCCGGCCGCGGCGGCCTCGCGCAGGAGCCCGTCCGGGTCGCCGCCCGCCACCAGCAGGAACAGCGCGTCCGCGCCCTCCAGGGCGGGGGCGAGACTTTCCGGCCGCCCGAGATCGACCGCGACGGCCCGCACGCCCGGCGGAACGTCCTCGGGCGCGATCCTGCGGGCGCCTGCGGTCACCGTCCCGCCCGCGGCGATCAGCTCGGCGACCAGAGCCCGGCCGACGTTTCCCGTGGCACCCGTGACAGTGATCATGAGAGTCCTCCCGTATGAGTCAGTTGACTAACTAAGTCGAGAGGGTAGTGCCCGCCGGTGATCGGTGTCTATTGTTAGTCAGGTGACTGACTCAAAATCTCCGGCGGGGGCCGAGGCGCGATCGGGCCGGTCCGGCCGCGGCGGCAAGCGCGAGGCTCTGGTGCGGGCGGCCGTCCGGGTCTTCCACGAGCAGGGCGTGGAGAAGACCACTCTCGGCGACGTCGCCCGCACGGCCGAGGTCCCGCTCGGCAACGTCTACTACTACTTCAAGACCAAGGACCAGCTGGTCGAGGCCGCCGTGGACGCCCACCGCGAGCAGCTCCACGCGCTCACGGCCCGTCTGGACGAGCTTCCCGATCCGGCCGCCAGGCTCAAGGCCCTGGTGGCCGGCTGGGTCGACCAGCGTGAGACGGCGGCGCGGTTCGGCTGTCCCCTCGGCACCCTCGCCACCGAACTCGACAAGCGGGACGACGGGCTGGACCTGGCCGCCGCCGAGGTCATGCGGGCACTGATCGACTGGGTGGAGTCCCAGTTCGCCCGGCTCGGCCGCGCGGACGCCGCCGCGCTCGCCGTCGAACTCGTCGCGGCCTACCAGGGCATGTCGGTCCTCACCAACACCCTGCGCGACCCCGGCTTGATGGCGGCCCAGGGGGACCGGCTCCAGTCCTGGATCGACGAGATCGCGGGCGGGTAGGAAGGGCCGCCGGGCCGGGACGGGGCAGACGGGCCTGCCGCGCTCCCGCCTGAGCGCCGCACGTCACTCACGTGGCCAGGTGCCGCTCCTCCGCCGGGGCCGGCAGCACCACGATGCGCTGGACGGCCTTGCTCAGCACCAGGACGCCCGCGACGATCAGCAGCGCGCCGCAGGCCTCCGGCACCAGCCACCAGCCGGTGCGGATCCGCTCGGCGAACAGGAAGATGCCCAGGGTCAGGCTGACCACCGCGTCGCCGATGGTCAGCGCCGGCTGGGCGGCCGCGAGCGGACCGGCCTGGAGGGCGTTCTCCAGCAGGAGCACGGAGGCGACACCGGCCAGCGCGAAGCCGTACGTCTGCCAGGACCGCAGGAACGCCGTGAAGCCCTGGTCGGCGAAGGTGCCGCTGGCCGATTTCAGGAGAGCGGCGGTCATCGCGTTGCCGATGGCGGAGGCGGCCGCCAGCAGTGCCGCACGCCGAGCGGGCGGGCGCCCCCGTCCGGCGAGGAGCACGGCCGCCGCCATCGCGCCCACACACAGGCTCAGGGCCGGGATCCAGCGGACGAGCGGCGCGTGGTCGGTCGCGCCGTGCGGCGCGGCCGCGACGAGCAGGACGGCGAGGCCCGCCACGCAGCCGCCGACACCCCACCAGCCCGAACGGGGGAGGCGCCGGTGCATCAGCGGGGCGGCGACGAGCAGGGCGAACGGCAGCTCCAGGATGAACAGCGGCTGCACCAGCGCGAGCGGGCCGTTGACCAGGGCCAGGCTCTGGAAGAGCGCGGCGCAGACGACCCCGGCCATGCCGATCACCCAGAAGGGCCGGTGGACCAGCTCCACCAGCAGCCGCAGACCACCGCGGCTGCTGGCCGAGGCCGCCTTCCGCTGGAACGCGGTGCCCACGGCGTTGCTCGCCGCTCCCGCGACGGCGAACGCCGCGGCCAGTTCGATCACGACGGTCTCCTGCCTGCCGGCGGATCTCCCGGGGAGGGCTCGGGCCTCTCCAGCCTACGAAAGGCGGCGCCGCCGCGCCGGGTCCGGCCGAGCCGGGAGGGCCGCGCGGCCGCGTCGCGACGAGCGGTCCGGCCGAATCCGGGGTACCTGCCCGACGAGGGCGCCCGGGCGAGGGACGAGGAGGAGCGCATGACGCAGGCGGTCCGCGAGATCATGACCTGCAATCCGATCACGGTGACGCCGGAGACCCCGGTCTGCGAGGTCGCCGTCCGCATGCGCGACGAGGACATCGGCGCGGTCCTCGTCTGCGCGGGCGACCGGCTGCGCGGCCTGGTCACCGACCGCGACCTGACCGTGCGCATCCTCGCCGACTGCGGGGACGTCACCGGACGAACGGTGGCCGAGGCGTGCAGCAGCGAGCTGGTCACCGTCGCGCCGGACGACGACGTCGACCGTGCCGTGCAGCTCATGCGCGGCAAGGCGCTGCGCCGGCTGCCGGTGGTCGAGGACGGGAGGGTGGTCGGCATCGTCGCCCTGGGCGACGTCGCCCTGGAGTACGACCCCGAGTCCACGCTGGGCCACATCAGCGCGGCCGTACCCACGCGCTGACACCCCGCCGGTACCAGCCGGACCCGGGAGCGGCGGGCCCGCCCGCAGGACGCCCAGGGCCGCGGTGGGCGCCGGGACGGCTTCCGGTCACGGTGTCACGCGGTCCGCCGTGCGCAGGGCCGTGTCCGCCTGACGCACCCGCCACTCCTCCACCGTGTCCTGCTGGCGCCGGGCCCGTTCGAGGAGGTCGTCGAGAAGCCCGGGGTCCAGGCGGTCGTCCGTCGCGGTCAGCCGGCGCAGGGTCTGCCAGCCGGCCGCCTTGCCCTCCACGGCCATGCGCAGCGCCTCCAGCTCCAGCAAGGTGCTGAGCGGCGAGCGCCGTACCAGGCGGCCGTTGCCCTTGAGCCGGCCCGCGCGTTCGGCCGCCCAGCCCGCCCAGACCTTGTAGCGGCGTACGGAGACGTCCAGATCACGCATGATGCCGAGCAGCGCGGCCCGGTCCTCCCTGATCTCGGCGGCGACGGGAGCGACGGCGCGGCCCAGTGCGGAGCCTCGGGTGGCGCGCGCGAGATGGGCGGCCCGCTCGACGCCCGCGGTGGCCCCGGCCAGATGGTCGTTGAGATAGATGGCGAGCAGCTTCATGGCGGTGCCGCGGGCCGACTCGGACGCGAGCGTGCGGTGTGGCGACGGGCCGTTCATGACGGGTCTCCTTCGTGGGGAGGGGCGGGGGAGCCCACGCCGTGTGCCGGTGGAGGGACGGGTCAGGCGACGGGGCGCGACCGGCGCGGCCGAGGCCACCGTCGTCGTGACGCGTACCAGGCTGGGCGTACGGGGCGTCGAGCCGAATCCGAAGCGCACGGCGGGCTCGACGGGGGAGAGGCGGCCGAGGTCGCGCCCTTCGTGGACGGCGGTCGCCCCGGTGATCAGTCGCAGGTCGCGGGCGCCGTACCATTCGCGCCGTCCGCCGCCGGCGGTGCCGCGGGTGCGGGTGCCGAGCAGCACGCGGGCGAGCGGATCGGTCACCGCCGTCCAGGAGGGCCGGGCCGCGAGCGCTCCGGGCACCGCTCTGAGAAGCAGCCCGGGCAGTCCTCTGCGGCCGACGGTCAGACGCAGCCGGAACAGCGGGCCCGCGTCGACCGACCAGTGGTCACCGGTGACGTGCACCAGCACCGGTACGACCCGGACCTCGTCGAAGGCGTAGGTGCCGGCGACGAAGTCCGCGATCCGCCGGGTGGGCGCCAGCAGGGTGCGGTGGCCGTCGGGCGTCTCGACCATCACGTCGCTGAACGGGCCGAAGGGGGAGCGGGGCCAGTGGCCGAGCACCAGACGGGTGCCCGACGCCGTGCCGACACCGGCGATCCAGCCGTCGAACCGCAGCCGGGCGGCCCGGGCACCGCCGGGCCCGTGGGGGTTCATCCGCCCGGGCCGGGGTGCTTGCCCGCCACCGGTCCCACGCTCCGTGCCACGGCCCTGGGCGGGTTCACGGCCGTTCCCTTCCTGCCGCGGGGTGCGCCACGGGTGTCCTCGGTCCGGCCGGGTGCGCCCGGGCCGGCCGGATCGGATGCGAGACACCCAGGCGCACATCGCGCACCCCGTCGGAGAAGTGCGCGAGCGGTGCGGCCGTGGGCGCGGGCAGCCCGGCCGCCCGGACGAGGGACTCCTCGACGACGTCGACGTGCGCTTCGCGCAGAGGCCAGGGCGCGTGTTCGACGGGCGTCTCCCACAGCACACCGCACCTGCGGGTGTACGCCCGCCACCGCGAGGTCAGCCACACGTCCCGGCGGGTGGGCCGGATCGGCTCGCCCGGGCGGACGGCCAGGCGATAGCGCGGATGGCCGCCGCGCCGGGCACCGGTGTACTCCAGGGCCCCCGCGTGCCGGTTCAGCCGCAGGCGGCCCAGGTGGTACGGCATCCCGACCGCGCGGGCGGCCAGCATCACCGGGGAGGCGACCTCGAGGGACAGGAACCACAGCCCGTCCCGGCCGTCGGGCCCGCGCACATAGGTGCGCAGGTTGGTCTCGGCGAACGGGCGCAGTGCGGCGCGGAAGCCCGGTGGCCGCACACCGGCCATGACGAACGGCGTGAGGCTCACCCACGCCGAGCCGCCGAACGTGTCCACGGCGAGTCCGTCCGGCAGCAGGCGCTGGACCTGATCGGGGGAGTAGGCCCAGTGCACGGACGTCTGGGTCAGCCAGTCGGCCCGCAGCTCGGGAACGTACACGCGTTGTTCAGGCCCGTACGAGACCACGGGCACCGACTCCCCCGGGGGCGGCCGCCGAAACCCGGCGCGCGGGTGACCGGGTGCTCAGCCGCCCCACACCGACCAGCTCGCCGTGCCCTGTCCGGCCGCCAGGAGGGCGAGGACGACCAGGTCGGCGACGCCCAGCCCCAGCCCCAGCCAGGCGCGGAAGCGGCGCGGGGTGTCCCGGCGCAGGGCGATGACGGCCAGCACGATGGCGATGGGGCCGAGAACGATGTTGAGGACGAGCAGCCCGACGAGGCCGAGGACGAAGGAGGCCACGGCCATGCCTTCGGTGTCCTGCCGGCCCGTCCGGCGCGAGGGTGGCGCGGTCAGCCGCATGGTCAGGCCCTCCTCGTCCGGTCGCGGCGCCGCCGCTCGCGTCCCGCGAAGACGACGAGCCAGCCGGCGATGAAGCAGCCGAGTACCAGGGCGACGGGCCAGGGGAGATAGGCGGCGGCCCCCACGACGATGCCCAGCAGGAGCAGGGCGACGACAAGGAAGAGCACGGCTACCTCCCCGGGCCGGTGGCCGTGGCCACGGTCGGCGGTCGCGAGCCCGGACGGCGCGGCGCCCTCTGCGGGCACTGTGTCAACGTGTTCATGACATCGCCGGTTACCCGTGGGAAGCCTTCTCACGCAGCGGATCCGGCCGACTCCCGCTCCGGACCCGCGGGACTCAGGTGGCGCGTGTTCCGCCGCCCCGGCGGATACGGCCGAGCAGGTCCCGGTGGTAGGCCGCGAGTTGGCCCTGCGGCACCGGGGCGGGGCTGCCGCTGAGGGTGTACCAGGTGTCGCCGTCGGAGTGCTGGACGGCGACGCGCGCACTGCGGCCGTCCGACAGCAGGATCGTCGCGACGGTGAGATCGCCGGTGATGACGCCGACCTCTTCGGTCATCGCCCCGCCGGGACCCGCGGTGACCCGGTCGACGTAATTGTTGATGCTGGGAGGGTTGTTCATGGGGCGCAGGTTTCCATCTGTCCGCCCGGCATGCCCCGCACCGCGCAGATGTCGCCCGCGGGTGTCCCCGTGTTGGGTGTGTGCCGCCGGCGGGCCTCAGCCGAACAGCGGGAACCGGTCCGCCGCCGGACCGAGGGCGGCGCGCTCGGCGTCAGTGAGGGCGGCCCGCCCGGTACCGGCGCGGGCGTAGTGCGCGTCGCCCCATTCCGGCGGGGCGGGCCGGCCGAGCAGGCCGTCCAGGACGGCACGCACCGCGGCCAGTCCCTCGGCGGAGGGTCCGGGGGCGGAGGGAAGCCGCACGGTCATGTCGAGGTGGTGGACGGTCGCCTCCACCGCGAGCGTGTCGATCAGGTCCGCGGCGGTCAGCACGTGCCCCTGGGTGGCCACGTGCCGCGCGGGATCGGCCGCGTCCGCCGCGTGCACGGCCGCCGCCAGCGTGTCCAGAAACAGCCTCCGCAACTGGCCGAAGTCCAGGAACATGCTCGCGTTTACCCGCACCCACCGCCGCCCGTTCGCCGCCCCGGTGGTGTTCGGCCGCCAGTCCCGCCAGTACGTCACCGCGTCACGGTCGGTGTCGCCGTCCGCCGGCGTGTGCAGCGCCACCAGCCCGCGCTGGGCGTCCTGCAGGCAGTGGAAGACGAGATCCCGAACGGCCCATCCCCTACAGCCGGTCGGCAGCCACGACTCCTCGTCCCCGAGCCCCGCGACCACGGCGGCGGAGGCCTCGTAGGCCGCCCGCAGCGTCCGCGCCGGAGGTGTGGGGTGCGCTGTGCTCATGGGGTCCTCCCGTCGTGGCGGACGATCCGTCGTCGGCCGGTCATGGTTCCCCTCATACCCGGCTCGCCGTCGCCGTGTCGGCGGACAGACGCTGGGCGACGTAGATCGGGATCACCGACAGCAGGACCAGGACGGCGGCCACGACGTTCACCACCGGCGCCTGCTGCGGGCGGGTCATGTTGCCGAAGATCCAGATGGGGAGGGTCTCGATGCCGGGTCCCGCGGTGAAGGTCGTGACGACGATCTCGTCGAAGGACAGGGCGAAGGCGAGCAGGCCGCCCGCCAGCAGGGCGGAGCGGACCAGGGGGAAGGTCACGTCGGCGAACGCGCGGAACGTGGTCGCGCCGAGGTCCATGGCCGCCTCCTCGTAGGAGGCCGCCGTGCGCCGCAGCCGTGCCACCACGTTGTTGAACACCACGACGATGCAGAACGTGGCGTGCCCGACGATCACCGTGAACAGCCCGAGACCCACTCCGAGGGGTTCCAGCACCGTGCTGAAGGCCGAGTTGAGGGCGATGCCCGTGACGATGCCGGGCAGCGCGATCGGCAGCACGACGACGAAGGAGACGGTGCCCCGGCCGAAGAAGCGGTGGCGGGCGACGGCGAAGGCCACGAGCGTGCCCAGGACCAGCGCGATCGCGGTGGCACCCAGCCCCGCCTTCACCGAGACCCACAGGGCGTCGCGGGCACCGGAGTTGTGCAGGGCCACCGACCACCAGCGCACGGTGAGCCCCGGCGGCGGCCAGCTCGCGCTGCGGTCCGGGTTCAGGGAGTTGACGAGGACGAGCAGGAGCGGGACGTAGATCACCGCGAAACCGAGCCCGGCGCCGATGCGCAGGGCGACGCGCGCGGTACGGCTGAGATGCATGGCGCTCTTCTTCTCCAGGCGTTCGGGGCGGGCTACAGGCTGTTCAGGGCGCCCGTGCGGCGGATCGCGAGCAGGTACACGACGATCACGACCACGGGTACGGTGCCCAGCGCGGCGGCCATGGGCAGGTTCAGCTCGATGTTGGAGTACACGAGGTTGCCGATCAGCTGCGTCTTGCCGCCGACGATCTGCACGGTGATGTAGTCACCGAGGCTGAGCGAGAAGGTGAAGACCGAGCCGGCCGCCACCGAGGGCAGCACCATCGGCAGGACCACCGACCGGAAGGTCCGCCCGGCCCGCGCCCCGAGGTCGGCCGACGCGTCGAGCAGATTGGCCGGAAGCTGCTCCAGGGCGGTGTGGATCGGCAGGATCATGTACGGCAGCCACAGGTAGGTCAGTGTGAGGACCGTCGCCGGCAGTCCGAAGCCGGGACCGCCCAGTCCGAACGGGGCCAGCATCCAGTCGGCGAGCCCGCCCTCGGACAGGATCAGCCGCCACGCGTACACCTTGACCAGGTAACTCGCCCACAGCGGGGTGAGGATGGCCACCACGAGCAGGGGGCGCAGGCGCGGCCGGGCCACGCGGGCCGTGTAGAAGGCGACCGGGAAGGCGATGAGGGCGCACAACGCGGTCACCGCGAGCGCGACGCCCACACTGCGCAGGATCACCTGACGGAAGACCGGGGTGGTGAACAGCTCGTGGAAGTTGTCCGTCGACCAGACCTTGACCACCTGCGAGGTGAAGGAGTCGGTCGTCCAGAACGCCGATACGAACAGGACCGCCAGGGAGCCGAGGTAGAGCACGGCCAGCCACAGCAGTGGCGCGGTGAGCAGGAGGGTCAGCCGCAGCCGGGGCCTGCGGTGGAGCGTTCCGGCGAGCCGCCGGACGGTTCCCCGGCCGGCGGCGGTCGTCACTTCGGTCGTCACGGCTCAGCCCTTGATCTCGGTCCAGGCCTGCACCCACTTGGCGTACGGCACGCAACGGACGTCCTTGCGGCCGTCGAGGCACTGCTCGATGGGCGTGTTCCAGAAGGCGATCCGCTTCCAGTAGTTCTCGTCGGCCGCGTGGTAGACCGTGCAGAAGTTCTTGTCGCTGGTCCGCGCGCAGGCCTTGGAGTTGGCCGGGGCCTCGCCGAAGTACTCGGCTACCTGGGCGTTGACCTCGGGCGAGACGATCCAGTCGAGCCATTTGTAGGCGCAGTTGGGGTGGGCGGCCTTCGCCGAGACCATCCAGGTGTCGGACCAGCCGGTCGAACCCTCCTTCGGCACCAGCGCCTTGACCTTCGCGCCCTCGGAGGCCGCGAGGCCGGCGATGACCTGCCAGGTGGTGCCGACGACCGAGTCGCCGCTCTTGAAGGCGGAGACCTCCTTGAGGTAGTCGCTCCAGTACTCGCCGACGTCCGCGTTCTGCTGTTTGAGCAGGGCCACGGCCGCGTCGAACTGCTTCTGGTCGAGGGCGTAGGGGTTCTCGATCCTCAACTCGGGCTTGGTGGCCTTCAGGTACAGGGCCGCGTCGGCGATGTAGATGGGCGAGTCGTACGCGGTGACGTGTCCCTTGTGCTGCCCGGCGTCGTCGAACACGGCGGACCAGGAGGTGGGGGCGGGCTTCACCTTCTCGGTGTTGTACATCAGCAGGTTGGCTCCCCGGCCGTGCGGGATGCCGTACATGCGGCCCTTCACGGAGTTCCAGGCGCCGTTCTTCAACCCGCTGAAGACGTCCTTGTAGTGGGGGACGAGGGCGGTGTTGACCGGGGCCGCGTCCCCGGAGGCGATCAGCCGCAGGGAGGCGTCGCCGGAGGCGGAGACGGCGTCGTACTGGCCGGTCTTCATCAGCTTGACCATCTCGTCCGAGCTGGCGGCGACCTTGGAGTGAACCTGACACCCTGTCTGCTTCTCGAAGTCGCCGACCCAGTCGACCTTCGGGTCGTTCGAGCCGTCCTCGACGTAGCCGGCCCAGGCGATCAGATTGACCTGGCCCTCCGTCTTCCCGAGCTTCGTCGGGGCCTTGAGGTCGGGAGGGTTGAGCCCGGTGGCGGAGGACCCGCCGGAGCCGGAGGAGGAGCCGCAGGCGGCGGCGAGCAGCAGCGCGGCGGCCGCGGCGGCGGCACGCGGGACGCGGGTGAGACGCACGACGTTCTCCAGGGGGACGTAGAGGTGGGGAGGGTTCAGGAGGGCAGGGGGACGGCGTGCCGGCGGTGCCACTGCAGGCGGACCCGGGTGCCGCGATAGGCGGCGACGTCCTCGGAGGAGGTCTCCAGGTTCTGCTGCAGCGCGGTGATCCGCCCGCCGCCGTCGAGGTCGACCAGGAAGCGGGTGGCGTCGCCGAGGTAGACGACCTCGGCGACGGTGCCGGTGGCGGTCGTGTGCTCGGGCTCGTCCGCCTCGGCGGACTCCTTCAGCACGCGGATCTTCTCCGGCCGGATGTTGTAGGTGCCGGGGCTGCCGACGATCCGGTGGGCGCTCTCGCCGTCCAGCAGGTTGGAGGTGCCGACGAAGGAGGCGACGAACGGGGTCGCCGGGCGTTCGTAGATCTCCGCGGGGGTGCCGACCTGGGCGATGCGGCCCTGGTCGAAGACGGCGATGCGGTCGCTCATCGTCAGGGCCTCCTCCTGGTCGTGGGTGACGAAGACGAAGGTGATCCCCACCTCCCGCTGGATGGCCTTGAGTTCGACCTGCATCTGCTCGCGCAGCTTGAGGTCGAGGGCGCCGAGCGGCTCGTCCAGCAGCAGCACGCGGGGCCGGCCGACCAGGGCGCGGGCGAGCGCGACGCGCTGACGCTGCCCGCCGGAGAGCTGGGCGGGCCGCCGCTGGCCGTAGCCCTCGAGGCGGACCTCCGCGAGCGCCTTGCGGGCTCGGACGAGGCGTTCGGCCTTCGGCACCTTGCGGATCCTGAGTCCGTAGGCGACGTTCTGCTCGACCGTCATGTGCGGGAAGAGGGCGTAGTCCTGGAAGACGGTGTGCACGTCCCGTTCGAACGGGGCGAGGCCGGTGACCTCCTGTCCGGCGAGTTCTATCCGGCCCTGGTCGGGCGACTCGAACCCGGCGACGAGCCGCAGGACCGTCGTCTTCCCGGAGCCGGACGGGCCGAGCATCGAGAAGAACTCCCCGTCCCGGATCTCCAGGTCGACCCCGGCCACCGCGGTCGTCCCGCCGAAGGACTTCCGCAGGTCCCGCAGCCGGATCGCAATTCCCTCCATGGGGGAACCTTTCTGGCGCGCTGTACGTTGACAGTAAACATATGAAGTCATAGTTCAAAGCTCAAGGGCCCCTTAGGGTAAAGCTTGAGTCAACGCACGAGGTGGTGACCGTGAGGCAGCACGAGATCGACGGCGGCGCCCGCAAGGCCGTCTTCAGCCCGGTGGACAACCGGGCCCGCGTGGACGCCGTCGTCCGCCGCATCGGCGACGCCATCGAGCTGGGCCTCCTGGCCGACGGCGAGCAGCTCCCGGGCGAGACCGAACTCGCCGGACAGCTCGGGGTCTCCACCGTGACCCTGCGCGAGGCGCTCATGGCCCTGCGGCAGCAGGGCCTCGTCACCACCCGCCGGGGCCGGGGCGGCGGCAGCTTCGTCTCCCTGCCCGAAGTCCCTGCCGACGACCGCCTCAAGGCGCGGCTGCGCGGCTGGAGCACCGAGGAACTGCGCGACCTGGGCGACCACTGGGCCGCCCTGTCCGGTGCCGCGGCCCGCCTCGCCGCCCAGCGCACCGAACCCGAGGAACTGGACCCCCTGCGCCGTACCGCCGAGGACCTGGCACACGCCGGGGACGCGGGCGCGCGCAGCCGGCTGTACGGCCGCTTCCACGTCGAACTCGCCGCGGCGGCCCAGTCCGCCCGGCTCACCCGTGAACAGGTCGCGCTGCAGAGCGAGGTGGGGGCGCTGCTCTGCCTCGTCCTCGCCGACGACGCATATCGTGAAGAAGTTGCGGAACGTCACCGCACCGTGATCTCCGCCGTGCAGGATGGGGCCCACGAATCGGCCGGCACGCTGGCCGAGCGGTGCGTCAGGGACGCCACGGCGCGACTCGTCGCCGTACGCCTGTCCCTCTGACCGCGCCGCGTCCGGTTCCCGTGCGCTGGAGGACACCATGGGCGTCAGCTCCGGGCCGGCCACCCTCGGCGCGGACACCGAGACGTGGGTGGCCGCACAGGTGGGCGGTGCGCTGGAGGCGGTCTTCGACGCCGTCGCGGCGACCCGCGCGGACACGGCGGCCCTGCTCGGCCGGGCGACCACCGACGGCCGCCGCCCCACCAGCGCCGACCTCGCCGCCCTCCGCCCGGGACTGCACCTGCGCCTGACCCGCGAGGAACTCGTCTCCGGCACCGGATTCGTCGTCGCGCCGGGCCTGTTGGCCGACGTGCCCGCCTGGCTCGAGTGGTGGCAGTCGAACGCCGACGGCGAGGTGCGCCCGCTCGTCCTGGACCTCGACCCGGGCCACTCCGCGTACTCCGACTACACCCACTGGGACTGGTTCGCGCTGCCCCGCGACACCGGCCGCCGGGCCGTGGCCGGACCGTACGTCGACTACCTCTGCTCCGACGAGTACAGCCTCACCCTGTCCGAACCGGTGTGTGTCCAGGGACGGTTCGCCGGAGTGGCCGCGGCCGACGTCTACCTGCGGCACTTCGAGGCCGCCGTCCTGCCCCTGCTGCGGCGCCTGGGCCGGCCGGCCCGCCTGGTCAACGCCCGCGGCCGAGTCGCCGCCTCCACCGACCCCGCCCAGCTGGCCGGCTCCCTCACCAAGGGTCCCGACTTCGGCGAACTCCTCGCCGAGGGGCGGCCCGGCACGCACGACGGCATGCGCCTGGTGCCGTGCCGCGGCATCCCCCTGGTGCTCGTCCTGGCGTGAGGCGCCGGTTCCCCGCCCCCTGAGAAGGGCCCCGGCCCGTTCCCGCCCGCCGTCGGCACGCCCGGGAGAAGTCGTGGACGCCGCAGTCATACGGCAGGGCCGCCCGGGGGGTCCTTCCGGCGACAGTGCCCCGCCGCGCCCCCGGGTCCCCGCGTCCCGCCGAGGAGCGCCCCGGAACAGGAGAGCCATGACGACCAGCCTTCGTACGACCGGACGCGCCCTGCGCGGCACGCTGTCGGCCGGTGCCGTCGCCGCCGCCGCTGTGGTGCCCCTGCTGTGTGCGGCACCGGCGCAGGCGGCCACGAGCGACACCAGCGTGTACGTGTGGGCGACGGGCGTGAACGTCCGGGCCTGCCCGCAGGTGTCCTCCGCGTGCCCGCCGATCAGCCACGCGCAGATCGGGAAGCGGTGGGTCACGGCCTTCTGCCAGCGCACCGGCAGTGAGGTGACGGACGGCCCGTACCGCAACAACTGGTGGGTCCAGGTCGACGCGGGCGGACCCATCGGCTGGATCAGCGCGGTCTACGTGCGCGGCGGCGGCAACGACGAACCGGTTCCCGGGCTGCCGACGGACAGTGACTGTCGCTGACCGTGTCGACCGCCGGCCATGTGTGTGAAGGAAAGGACATCCGCGGTGACCTCGAAGATCACGACCCGCTCGTTCGTGTCACGGCTCCCCGTGCGCGCCCTGCTCGCCGCCCTGCTCGGCATGGCCGCCCTGCTGGGCGTCGCGCCGGGCCCGGCCCGGGCCGCGGCCTCGGGCGGCACGGTGCACATCTGGGGAAGTCAGGTGAGGGTGCGCCAGTGCGCGAGCACCACCTGCGGTCTGGCGAGCAGTGAGCGGCTGACGAACGTCCAGGTGTACGCCTACTGCCAGCGCTGGGGCGACCGGGTGACCGACGGGCCCTACTACAACCACTACTGGGTGGAGATCGTCACTCCGCAGGGCTGGCTCGGCTGGGTGAGCGCCGTCTACGTCAGCGGAGGCTCCAACGACGGTCCGGTCCCGGGTGTTCCGACCGAGACCGACAGCAGCCCCGTCTCCTGCGAATACCCGTAGGCGGGAACCCGGACGCGGCCTAGCCGCGAGCCCCGCGCCGCGGACACGCCACCGGCCCGGGCACCGCGACCGCCGCGGTGCCCGGGCCGGCCGGCGGTCAGGCCGCGGTGCGCCCGGCGAGCGCCTTCGCCTTCGCGGCAGCCTCCTCGAAGGCGCGGTCGCGGGAGGCCTCGAACAGCGGGACCAGCTCGGCCATCGCCGGGTTGAGCGGGGCCATGGTCAGCTCCGGGACGATGAAGTCGACGTCGAGACCGAGAGCGGTGCCGAGGACGGCGGACAGGTAGTTCTGCACGTACTCGAACGGCTCACGCGGGGTGCCCGGCGCGTAGGAGCCGCCCCGGCTGGCGACGACCGTCACCGGGGTGCCCTTGGCGGACTGCGCCTCGCCCGCCGTACGGCCCATCAGGATCACGTTGTCCAGCCAGGCCTTGAGGGTCGAGGGGATCGAGAAGTTGTACATCGGGGCGCCGATCAGCACGGCGTCCGCCCGCTCCAGTTCCTCGATCAGCTTGACGCGCTCGGCGAAGGCGGCGGCCTGTCCGGGGGTGTGGGCGGCCGGGTCGGCGAACCCGGCGAAGTGCGCGTCCGCGGTGATGTGTGCGACGGGCTGCGCGGCCAGGTCGTGGTAGACGACCGTGCCTTCCGGGTGCTGCTCCTGCCAGTGCGCGCGGAAGGCCGCCGTGACGGCGCGCGAGGAGGAGGCCTCGCCGGAGGACACGGAGGAGTCGATGTGCAGCAGGGTGGCCATGGGGATCTCCAGAAAGCGGGAAGGGGCAGCCCGGCGCCTCGACGACAATGGGCTGAAGTTTCGTACTCGACTATGTCTAGCACAGGGACTTACTTTTTTTCATCCCCCTACCTCGGGGTAGTACCCTGACCCCATGGCGACGGACCAGAACCACGACAGCGCGGCGTGCAAGCGGGTGGACGAGGGCATCACCCGCGTCTTCCAGCTGCTCGGAAAACGATGGAGCGGCCCGATCGTGGCGGTCCTGGTCGAACAGCCCGCGCACTTCGCCGACCTGCGCCGGGCCGTCCCCGGCATCAGCGAACGCATGCTGTCCGACCGCCTGGCGGAGCTCGGTGCCGCCGGTCTCGTCCTGCGCGAGGTCGACGAGGGCCCGCCGCTGCGCGTCTCCTACCGGCTGACCGGCGCCGGGGCCGCCCTGGGACCCGCGCTCAAGGAGCTCGCCGAGTGGGCGAAGGTCCATCTGCCGGACGCCGGACCGTGTACCGGCCTGGACCGGGAGCGGCCGGCCGGCGCGACGGCCTAGGGCCTGTCGTTTGGATCGTGCCCGCGTCGCGGGGCGTGGCACGCACATCCGCGGCGTTGTCGTCGGTTGTCGACGCTCCGCGTCGCCGCCCTCCTCCGCCTTGCGGCTGCACG